>CAZBBA010000025.1:0-1999 GCA_964490015.1 uncultured Rikenellaceae bacterium | reverse complement strand
TCCGAGCGTCGAAATCTTAACTTCCTGCAGAGGCAGGCCCGGAAGGCTTTCCCGGGCGATAGGCACTCAATTATCCCTCTTATGATGGATGTTTACTACTTTTTTGCCTACTCGCTGGGTGAGGACGAGGACTACCCTGTGGCCTTTAGAACATCTTCGGAGATTTCGCATCGCGATGATTTTAAAGTTCTATGGCACGAGGTGCTCGATACGCTTAAAAACCAGATTGTCCATCTGGGCTGGAGCGATCAGGAGGAGGGAATGGATGCTCGAATTAAGGCGCTAGGCGAGAAGATAACCATTCTAGAGCAGGAACGAGATTTTGTTGAATCGACACCTGAACTGCCCAAAAACCTTCTTAAAACAAAAAAGGTTGACTACTATCACACCGAGGGCTTCGACTTTCATCTAAATAATCTGATGAAGTTGGTTCGATATCGTCGTGGTGAGCTATATCCCTTTATTGCTGTGGATCCGCGTAGAAATGGGATGATTGAAACCGTTTTGAGCGGACGTTTCTTCGAATCTACCCCACGTTTCTATGGTGTGAAGCTTTACCCCCGTCTGGGGTATCACCCCATGTGTAAACCCTTGATGCCGCTGTACGAGTATTGCGCTCATAAGAGTATTCCCATCACCTTCCATTGCGGCATGAGCGGTTTTCCGCCAGGTATTCGCTGGAGGTATGCCGAGTATGGCAATCCTGCGAACTTTGAGCCCATTGTTAAACAGTATCCAAATCTGCGTATCAACTTTGCCCATATGGGCAGCAACGACCCCACTAACCAGTGGGAGGAGACCATTTTACGGTTAGTTAACGAGAACCCCAACGTGTACACCGATTTATCGTGCTACACCAATCTACTTGAGTTGAAGAGTATGCGGAAGTACTGGGATCAGAACCCCGCCCTTCAGCAAAGGCTGATGTACGGAACCGATTTCGATGTGATGTACTTCAGCGGCACCAAGATTACCATGCAGGAATACATGCAGAACTTTAAGGCGGTATTCCCCGATGCGATTCAGCGCATGATGATAGATAACCCAAAAACATTTTTGGGGGTAGAGGAGAAGTGGTTAACGTTGATTCAAAAGATTCTCCTACGATTTCTACGCTAATTAAGAGATCACAAAAGAACAACTAACCTGCCTGCTGACCAGGCAGTTCAATCACTCAACCACTCAACCAATCAGCCAATCACTCAATCAATCAACCAAATAATCCATTACTCCTTACAATTAATCGCAAGTCTGCTAATCGCAAGAATAGTGTCATTGCATTTTAGAGTTAAACCTCAACACTTCGATAAGTTCAGTGCATCGCCTTAACCTCAACCTTAACCTTTTGCCCTATGACACGAACCTTTCTTCTTCCCCCAGCAACAGCCGTCCGGATGATTTGGGCCCGGACAGGCCGATTCTCCGACGATCCCCACTCGCAGATATCAGCGCAGCTATCGGAGGATGCCCTTCGGAATATCCGCGACCGCGCCGAAACCGATGAGCAAGAACGCAAGTATATCGAAAGCGCCATTGCCACCATGGACTCTACCTTCCGCAACCTCGACATTATCCACAAGGGGCGTGAGCTAAACTTTAAGGAGAACGAGACGCTACGGCAGGCTTACCTCGAAAACATCAAGGATAATTTCGATTTTGGGAAAAAATTTGGCGATTACATAAAGTCGCTACCAACTATGGGACTGCTAGGTGCTGGAAGTATTACTCTAGCCGAACAGTTTAACATTGAAAAGCACTTATGGGCGCTTGGCATAGCGGCTGCAGCTATTGGCCATATGATTACGCAGATTTACGTGTGGGTAATGCGCAAGCGCATGCAGAAACAGTATATTGCGCAGGACTACGAGCGCAGCATGTACTACGATCAGTACATTAGCCGCGCAGCGGCTACGCTAACCTCGCTCTACTTCGATTTGGATAGGCTGCACCGCAATGTTTTTGGCCAATCGTATCCAGTCGATGCCGAGGCTACGGATAT
>CAZBBA010000024.1:0-52018 GCA_964490015.1 uncultured Rikenellaceae bacterium | reverse complement strand
GATTTTAGGGATTGGGAAAAGATTAAGGCATGGATAATTGATTTTCGTCTCTAATCTGCTGTATATTTGTTTAGTGTTTGCTAATAATCCTATTACCAAAAAATTGAAAACATGAACAGTAATTCCATCGACGAAACAATTTGCTGTCCACCATTCGATCCTGCTCAATGGGACGATAAAGTGTTGGAGTGGCAAAACAAACCTTTTATTAAGGATAAGGTTTTCACCTTTATGTTTATGCCCGTTGGCTTTGGGAAAGTGATGAAGCGTCTCGACGAAAAGGTACGTGCAGCCGAGGCCATCATGCCCGATTACCTTTGCCTGTCCGACCACACATCGAGCTGGAACATGGATTTGTATCTTGCTGTTGACAAGGAAATTCCCAACGCGAATAATGTAACCCTAAGCGGAAAATACTTCAGCAAGGTGTACGAAGGGCCTTTTAAAGATACAGGCAAATGGTGCAAATATTATGAAAAGGAGGCCGAAGGCAAGGGGATGAAAATTAAAAAATGGTTCATGTGGTACACCACTTGCCCCAAGTGCGCCAAGAAGTACGGGAAAAACTACGTGGTGATTATTGGTCAAGTGAACTAAGTCTAACAAACATTTATGATCTTTGGATAATGCATTGTAGTTCAACATTGCATTACCAATAAAAATCCGTATCTTTACAAAAAATAAAAATCAACAATGGGTAGATCGCAGGAATCATTTAACAAAAGAGAAAACGAGAAGAAACGACAAAAGAAGAAACAAGACAAACTCCAAAAGAAAGAGGAGCGTAAATCCTCATCCGAAAAGGCAAGTTTCGACGATATGATTGCATACGTCGATCAGTTTGGCAACATTACCGACACGCCACCCGATCCCAGCGCCAAAGAAAAGATAAAATCAGAGGACATCGAAATTGGTGTTCCCCGCCAAGCACCACCAGACCCCGAAGATCTTATTCGAAGAGGGAAAGTAGCCTTTTTCAACTCATCAAAAGGCTATGGTTTTATTCGCGACAAGGATACCCAGGAGAGTATCTTTGTTCATGTGAATGGTCTTACTGAGGAGGTTCAGGAAGGCGACAATGTTACATTCGAAACTGAAAAGGGTCCCAAGGGTCTTAACGCCATAAAAGTAAAACGGGTTTAATAACCCGTTTTTTGTGCTTTCTATTTAATGTCACGGAATCCAACTAACTTTTCGCGTTCTTCATCCCATAATCTAAGCCTAAGCGTGTGGAGGCTTGAGAAAAAAGTAATGGGCGTAGTGTTCTGAAATATTGGATTTTCCTTATAGCATTGCGCCAACTTGTAGTTTGGAATTCGTGGACCAAGATGATGGATATGGTGGAAACCAATATTCCCGGTAAACCATTGTAAAACTCGAGGAAGTTTAAAGAAAGAGCTGCCCTCCAGCGCAATGGTTTTGTAATCCCAATCCTCTGTGCGTACCCATTTCACATCATTATACTGATGTTGTACGTAGAAAAGCCAAACCCCATGTATTGATGCAATAAAAATAATGGGTAGCTGAATAAGCACATACGCTTTCCAGCCAATTATCCACATTACTCCCAATGCCCCCAGAATCAATACCAGGTTCGATAGCTGCAAGTACAAGTGTTCTTTCCAGTTCATGTATACCTTAGGAAGACGAAATTGAATCACAAACAAAAGTAGGGGTGCAATTCCTAGCAAGAACAATGGATGCCTGTAGAAACGGTAGCTAAATTTTCCCCATCGCGAAAGGCTTTTGTATTCCTCTACTGTCAATGTTTGAACATCACCAACACCTCTTTTATCAAGATTTCCAACGGTGAAATGATGTTCCTTGTGATCCTTATGCCAGCGATGATAAGGTGTAAAGGCAAGCAAACCCAGCGGAATACCAATCAGCCTGTTCATTCTTTCGGTTTTAAAGAACGAGCCATGCCCACAATCGTGAAAAATAATAAAAGCCCTTACCAAAAAACCCGCTGCAAAAATTGAGAGCAGAAGCGTAAGCCAGTACGAAACCTCAAGGCTATAGTACATTAGTACCCAAAGTAAAATATAAGGTATTACCGTGTTAGCAACTTGCCACCAGCTGGACAAATTGCTGGGGTAGTTGTATTTCATCACAATTTGCTGCCACGTGCTGTTTGAACTAGTAGTTGTATCCATTTGAAGTGTGAGATTTTAGTAAAAGATTTCTCCAGTTTCAATCAATTTTCCACTTACAAATGTACCGTAAATATTCATGTTAAATCAACAAGATAAACAACAAAATGGCTTAGCGCCAGCTAGATTGAAAGTTGATCTATCCTAGCGCTAAGCCATTGGGTGCATAATAGCCTATGCTTCCACTTTTGCCAGCTCTACCTTTTGGGCAATAATCTCTGTAATGTAACGATCCTGTCCAGCTTTGTCGGTGTACTTGCGAGTGTTAAGCTTTCCCTCAACCTGCACAAGCGCCCCTTTTTTCAAATTGCTGCGCAATGATTCATCCATTTTTGTGCGCCACATGGTAACATTGTGCCAAGAGGTGCTGGTAATCCACTCCCCACGGTTGTTCTTGTAACTTTCGTTGGTGGCTACGCTTAGAGTAATTAGTGACCGTCCACTCTCAAACGATTTAATTTCGGCATCTCGTCCAAGAAAGCCCTGAAGTTCTACTCTGTTAATTGTTGCATCCATAGTTGTAATTATTTAAAGGTTAACTAAATGGTTTTGTTGATGCAAAGTAAATGTGAGTTTAACCCGGTATTCGGTTAATAAGTGGGTATAGTCGATTAGTATTCGTTTGTTGTCGCTTACATATACATATATATCATATAGTCAGGGTATGTTACCCTTGAGGGTGATGCTCCAAAATTTATTTAAAAGCTAAACGATTTTGCTTACTTGTTGAATAGCTATCAAGTTCTTGAGGAATTCATTTCTTACCCTCACCTGTTTGATTACTAGCTATATTATTGAAAATGTACTGGTTTATTTTTTTAAAAATTTTGTAGTTCGATTCCTAAATGCTTTACTTTGTGTCAAATTTTTATACCATATTATATACGCCAATGCTAAAAAATCTTGTAATAGTTGAGTCGCCTGCAAAGGCAAAAACCATAGAGAAGTTTCTAGGCAATGATTTTACTGTAAAATCGAGTTTTGGACATATCCGCGATTTATCGAAAAAGAAACTCGGCATCGATCTGGAAAAGAATTACAAACCCGAGTATGTGGTAAGTAGCGATAAGGGTAAGGTGGTTGACGAGCTAAAGAAACTAGCTAAACAGGCCGATACCGTTTGGCTGGCTTCCGATGAAGACCGGGAGGGAGAGGCAATTGCTTGGCACCTTAGCGAGGTGCTAAAGCTCGATGCTAGCAAAACCAAGCGAATTGTTTTCCACGAAATTACTAAGCCAGCTATTGAGACGGCAATAAAGAATCCAAGGTCGATAAATCAGCACTTAGTGAACGCCCAGCAAGCCCGTAGAGTGCTGGATCGCCTTGTTGGTTTTGAAGTTTCACCAATTCTCTGGAAAAAGGTTAAACCATCGCTCTCTGCTGGTCGCGTTCAGTCGGTGGCCGTTAGGTTAATTGTAGAACGTGAGCGCGAGATTATGGCTTTTGTGAGCGATTCTTTTTATCGTGTTTCCGGTATTTTTCAGGCCGAATTGCCCTTAAAGGCTGAGCTAAATTCGCGCCTTACCAATAAGGATGAGGCATTAAAGCTACTTGAGGAGTGTAAAAACTCGGAATTTACTGTTTCAGATGTTTCTAAAAAACCTGCCAAAAAGAGTCCCGCTCCTCCATTCACAACCTCAACGCTTCAGCAGGAAGCTTCCCGTAAACTTAACTTTTCGGTTTCTCAAACAATGACCATTGCGCAGCGACTTTACGAGGCCGGACATATTACCTACATGCGTACCGACTCGCTTAACCTTTCCGCAACGGCTATTGATACTGCAAAAAATGTAATTGTAAAGGAGTATGGCGAGAGGTATCATCATGCCAGAACCTATAAAACTAAATCGAAAGGCGCACAGGAGGCTCACGAGGCCATTCGCCCAACGTATCTCGACAAGCAAAAAATTTCAGGGAATTCGGCTGAGCAGCGCCTATATGAGCTAATATGGAAGCGTACTGTGGCTTCGCAGATGAGCGATGCATCGCTCGAGAAAACCACGGCCACCATAGATATATCAAAATCTAAGAGCAAGTTTATCGCCTCTGGCGAAGTGCTGCTTTTCGATGGATTTCTCAGGGTCTACTTTGAGTCGACCGACGATGAGAACGAGGAAACGGCAAAAGACCTTCTACCCCCTCTTAAAGCAGGAGATAAGTTAACTCCACTTGAAATAACGGCTACTCAAAGGTTTACCCAACGGCCACCCCGTTTCACTGAAGCGAGTTTGGTAAAGAAACTCGAGGAGTTAGGAATTGGACGCCCATCAACTTACGCGCCAACCATAACCACAATTCTCAATAGAGGTTACATAATCAAGGACGATCGCGAGGGGATTGACCGACAATATCAGGTAATTGTTCTTAAGAAAGGTGCCATAACGCAGAACCAGAAAGTTGAAATTCATGGCGCCGATAAGGCTAAGCTTTTCCCCAGCGATATTGGAATGGTGGTAAACGATTTTTTGGTGGAGCATTTCCCAAAAATTGTGAATTTCAACTTCACCGCATTGGTGGAGAAGGAGTTCGACGATATTGCTGAGGGCAATAAGGATTGGACGGAGATGATCGACAGGTTCTACAAGCCTTTCCATAAAGATGTTGAAAAAACTTTAAAGGAATCGGACTACACCAAGGGAGAGCGTGAACTGGGGATCGATCCCAAATCGGGCAAAAAGGTTAGCGTTCGCATAGGTCGTTTTGGGCCCATAGCCCAAATTGGTGAGTCGGAGGAAAAGGATGGTGAAAAACCTCAGTACGCAAGCCTGCTCAAGGGGCAACTTATTGAATCGATAACCTTGGGCGAAGCGCTTGAACTCTTCAAACTCCCACGCACTCTTGGCAAATACGAGGAGAAAGATGTTGTTATTGGCGTTGGACGGTTTGGCCCCTACGTAAGGCATAACTCAAAGTTTGTATCGCTTAAGAAAACCGACGATCCTATTACTATCACCTTGGAAAGATCAATTGAGCTAATTGAAGAGGGTAGACAAAAGGATCGCGACAAGTTCATAAAGGTTTTCGATCAGGATCCAGAACTTCAGGTTCTTAATGGACGATGGGGTCCATTTATCAAGCACAAGGCCGAAAACTTTAAGATTCCCAAGGGAACAAACGCTCACGAACTCACATATGAGCAGTGTATGAAAATAATCGAGAGTCAACCCTCAACAAACTCCAAAAAAGGAAAGACAGGGTCAAAGGCCAAAACAAAAAAATGAACTTAACCGATTACTTTGATACTTCCGATGCCCTTCCCGTTTCAACAGGGTTGGCTAAAAATGCATCTATTTATGGAAAAATACAAATCTTAGGGATTAGCAAGGGGATTCAAATTGAAGCCAACTCGCTTGTAATATTTGGAGTTAATGAGAGTCGCAACTCCAGCAATCCAGGAGCAGCTTTTAGTGCCGATGCCATCCGCAAGTATTTATACAGTCTTTCGGGGGCAAGCCTCAAACAACCGATAATCGATCTGGGAAATCTTAAGATTACTCAAAATCCTTCTGATACCTACATGGCTGTCCGCGATGTGGTTGGCCACATTCATAGCAAGGGAGCAACCTGTATTATACTTGGCGGGACACAGGAAATAACCTGGCCATTGTATATGGCCATTGCCGAGAGGGAAAAACGAATTAACTTAAGCATTGTAGATTATACCATCGATATGGGGAGTAACGATGGTGATTTTTCATCTACCTGCTACATTGATAGGCTGGTAAACGAATCGGCCGAAACACTTTTCTCCCTCAATGTAATGGGTTATCAGGGATATTTGGTCGATTCAAAGCATATAGATATGCTTACTGCGCAAAATCATGAGCTCATGCGATTAGGTTTTGTTAGGGGTGCCATGGCCGATGCGGAGCCAATTCTGCGCGACTCGCATATTGTAAGTCTCGATATGGGATGCATAAAGCATAGCGACTCTCCAGGATCCATCTATCCATCGCCTAATGGGTTTTACTCGGAGGAGGTTTGCCAACTAGCTCGATACGCAGGAGTAAGCACAAAAGCAAGGGTATTTGGTATATTTGAGCTGAACTTACATGCCGACAGGGGAGAGCAAAGCGCTAGCTTAGGCGCCCAAATTGTATGGCACTTTATTGACGGGTACAACGCTAGGGCTAAGTTTCCTCAAGCCGCAGAGGGTCAGCCAAATGTTAAGCGTTTTTACGTTAAAAGCCCTATTCCCAATATCCAAATGGTTTTTCTTCAAAATACCCTTAACAACACATGGTGGTTTGAGTTTCCTGCAACAGCTAAAACAGGAGATATCCCTTTAGTGATGGCGTGCTCATATAGCGATTACCAAAAAGCTAGCAAGGGCGATGTACCAGAACGCTGGATGAGGGCGTGGCGAAGGATGACATAACTCACCCATAAGGTTTGACCCTCTATTGATTAGGGTTTCGTCGTCAGACAGAAGACATTTACAGATTTTTTTTGGCAAAAAGTAACATTATACTCAATTCGAAGTATAAAGCAGAAGCGCAATAATTTTATCTTATCAACAGATAATTGTTGATAAAGTTTGTTGGAGAATTATTTTTTTATTTACTTTACCTTTCGGTTAAACACTATATAAATGGGTAATAGACGATAGTTGATGAAAAAATTTTGGATAACAATATCGTTTTTCACAATCGTAAATGCAATGGCGCAACAGGATCCATTGCTCAACCATAGCGTTTTTAACCAACTATCAATTAATCCAGCCTATACTGGCAGTAGTGGGATGATTTCAGCTACTGCAATGCACCGTCAGCAATGGGTGGGTTTTGGTGAGGGAAGCCCAATAACCAGCGTGTTTAACGTTGATGCCGCCATAAGCCCGTTTGGGTTTAATAGCGGAATTGGGTTAAATATATTGCAGGATCAGTTTGGGTTTAATCAGGATATTGGAGTTAACCTCTCCTACGCTGCGCGTTTTAGCATTCAGGGAATAGGAAATTTAGCAATTGGAATAAATGGCGGATTTATCAATAACACCTTAGACCCTACGTGGAGATTTCCTGATGGAACGGGCGATGTAACCGTACCCTCGAGCAAGGAAAGTGCAGTTAATATGGATTTTGGGGCAGGGGTTTTCTTCAACAATAATGAAATGTTTATTGGCGTTTCTGCAACCCATCTCAACGAGTCTACGTTTTACCCAGAGTATCCAAGTCATTATAAAAGGCATTACTACCTGATTGGCGGATATTTTATGCAGTTTTCCAACCCCAACTGGGAGTTTAACCCCGTTGTTTTAATCAGCACGGACATAGTTGTGAACCAAATGACAGTAAACGCCAACTTAATATACAATAAAAGGTTTTGGGGAGGCGTTTCATTTCGTGTGGGCGAAGCTGTTACTGGAATGGTGGGGATACAACTTTTTTCAGGATTACGCGTTGGATATGCCTACGACTTCTCGACTACCGAGATTAGTGGTTTTAACAGCGGATCGCACGAGTTTATGCTAGGATATAGTTTTTCATTGAAAAAGGAGCGTGCTCCTCAACAGTATAAAAGTATCAGATTTTTATAGACGTTAAGGCATTTTAAAAATATTTTTACGTTATTTGCAATTAATAATCGGAGTGTTATGAGAAATCTTCTTGTATTTATTGTTCTTGCTGCTATTGTTAGCAGTTGTGGCCCTGGCCAAAATGGTGAGCTAACAGGAGTTCCCGGAAGAAGGGGCTACCAAGACCCTACACCCTACGGAATGGTGTTTATACCCATGGGATCCTTTAAAATGGGTGGCGACGATGAAGATATCACCTGGGCAATTAATGCTCCTGCAAGAACAGTTTCCGTTGATGCATTTTGGATGGATCAAACAGAAATAACCAATAATCAGTATCGCCAATTCGTTTACTATGTTCGCGACTCCATAGCGCGTAGGCTTCTTGGTCAGCAAATTGAGGACTTTGTTATCGAGGAGGATGAGTTTGGCAACCCAATTGATCCTCCTGTACTGGTTTGGGAAATTCCCATTGATATGCGCGACGAGGAACAGCAGGAGATTCTTGCAGAGATGTACTACACGAAGGAAGAGCGTTTTTACAACCGCAAGGAGATTGATACCCGAAAGTTAAATTACGAATTCTTCTGGATTGACTTACAACAAGCAGCACAAAAGAAAAACCGCTGGAACTTCGAAACAGGTTCCTACGAGGAGAATGCAGAGATTACTAACCAAATGGGGGTTCCCGTTAGAGTTACAAACCGTTCGTCGTTTATCATACGCGATAAAGTTAACGTTTACCCTGATACACTTGCATGGATCAGCGATTTTAGTTACTCATACAACGAACCCTATACAGCAAATTACTTTTGGCACCCATCATTCGATAACTTTCCAGTTGTAGGTGTTACTTGGAGACAAGCATATGCATTCGCGATTTGGAGAACCCAATTCTTGAACAAATTCCTTTCAAGACGCGGAATGCCGCCTGTACCCGAGTTTAGATTACCAAACGAAGCTGAGTGGGAGTACGCCGCACGAGGAGGACTAGATCATAGCATGTTCCCCTGGGGTGGCCCTTATACCCGTAATTCTGAAGGCTGCTTCTTGGCCAACTTTAAGCCACTTCGTGGTAACTATGTTGACGATGGTGGATATATTACCCTGCCCGTAGGAAGCTACGAACCCAACGACTTTGGTCTCTACGATATGGCTGGAAACGTTGCTGAGTGGACGGCTAATGCTTTTGATGAGAGTGCATACGTCTTTATGCACGACATGAACCCTGACTATAAGTATAACGCTAAGCCCAACGATCCACCTGCCATGAAACGCAAAGTGATTCGTGGTGGGAGCTGGAAGGATATAGGATATTTTCTACAAGTAGGAGTACGTACTTACGAGTATCAGGATAGCGCAAAAACTCATATAGGCTTTAGGTGTGTACGTACCTATACAGGATCAAAGTAAACTTGAACATTACCTAAAACTTAAAAGTTAACCTAAATAAACTTCATCGCGATGGGATTTAATATTGCTGAAATCGTACAAGGGGAAAAATGGAGAACCTTCATGAAGTACCTTTACGCTTGGGGAGCTGCACTTGTTCTTCTGGGTGCTCTTTTCAAACTGATGTATTGGCCCGGCGCAGGTACCATGCTAACCATTGGTATGACCACTGAGGTTGTAATCTTTTTCTTTTCGGCATTTGAACCTCTTCACGATGAAGTGGATTGGACTCTGGTGTATCCTGAACTTGCTGGGATGTCCGATGAGGAAGAACTTCGTAAATACAGGAAAGGCTCTGGCCTTGAAGGGGTAAACGCCGAGGATTTGAAGGAAATTATTGCCAGCGTTATGAGCGCCACCCAAGGAGTAGCGCCCGTAGCAGTTGCAGCATCTGGCCAAGCTACCCCTGTTTATCATGGTACCGGAGGTCTTGTTTTTTCCGAGAAATTTAACCAAATGCTCGAGAATGCAGAAATTGGCCCAGAACTTTTCGATAAAATAGGGAAAGGCCTTAAACACCTAAGTGAAACGACAACAAAACTTTCTGACATTACTCAAGCTTCGGTTGCAACTACCACATACACCGAGAACATGAAGAAAGCAGCTGACTCCATCGCCAACTTCACCGAAAGTTATCAGGGAAGCGGTCAGGTTCTTAGCGAATCGGTTAATGTTCTCTCCGAGACTTTCCAAAGAACAGCAGGAACCATTTCAGAGAGCGGAGCTAATTTTAAGGGTAACGTAGAGCGCTCTGTAAGCAATCTTGAGAATCAACTGAATAGTGCTGGTAAGGAGGTTCACGATCGGTTGGTTCAATCTGGTGCCGAAGTGGCAAATCAGGTTGGTTCAGCAGCAAGTGGGCTTACTACAATTTACATTCAGCTTGCTGAGGCTATGAAAGCTAATGGGGAGATTGTTTCTAAAGGAAGCACAGGATATCAGGAGCAACTCGATAGACTTAATAAGAATATGGCTGCACTTAATGCCGCCCACGAACTTCATCTGCAGGGAACCTCCGAAAAGTTAAAAGATTCGCAGGCCGTTTATTCTGGTGTAGAGTCGATGATGAAGAAGCTGAAAGTTTCGATTGATGAGACAAACAAGTTTGGTGATTCCATTACCAAACTCAACCAGAATATTGCCTCCCTTAATACCGTTTATGGCAATATGCTCTCTGCTATGAACGTTATGTCTAACAACGCATAATTTTTTACCAAACGCAATACTATGGCAGGCGGCAAAGAAACCCCAAGACAAAAGATGATAGGTATGATGTACCTTGTGCTTACTGCTATGCTCGCGTTAAACGTGTCGGCAACAGTACTCGATGCTTTTGTCCTGGTTGATTCTGGACTATCACAAACTACCAAAAGTTTTTCCATAAAGAACGAGCGGCTCTACAACCAAATGGAGAAGGCATACGCCGTTAATCCAACTAAGGTTGAACCCTGGAAAAAATCAACGGACGCCATCAGGGAAAAAACGAAGGAGCTTTTCGACTATATTCAAGAGTTAAAAGTCCTTACTGTAATCACTGCTGAAAAAGAGGAGTCTCCCGCTCTAATAGGAGATAATCAGGTAGATGCCAAAAAATTAAAAGGCAAAGGTGATTCCAATACCAGTGGTCGTGTATTTATCGGCGCGGAGGGAGGAGGCAAAGCCTCTGATTTAAAGAAACGCATTGCTGAGTATAGAACCTTTATGGTAAGTCTTATCGACCCTACTACGGGCGAGCAGTTAATTCAATCAATCGGAAATATTCTTAATACCGATGATCCGCCTGCCGAGGATACATCTACCGATACTCATCATACCTGGGAAACATCGCGATTTGACCACATTCCACTTGTTGCTGTTTTCCCTCAGCTTACCAAGATGCAACTAGACGTTCTAAATGTTGAGGCCGAAGTGGTTGGGTATCTAATCAACCAGGTAGATGCCGGTGACTTTAAGGTTAACAAGCTTGATGCTGTGGTGATACCAAAATCGAACTACATAGTTCAGGGAAACGAGTTTCAGGCAAGCATTTTCCTTGCAGCATCCGATACCACTCAGGTTCCACGAATTTATATTGGAAACTACGAGCGATTCATTACCGATCAAGGGTTTGAGGATTATCGTATGGTGGGTTCATACGAAGAAGTCAAGGTAGAAGGGGGGCGTGGAATTTTTGCTCAACGATCAAATCGTCTCGGAATTAATAAATGGTCTGGTTTACTTGAGGTAACTGCTCCCGACGGGTCTAAGATCAAAAAGCCATTTAATCACGAGTACGAGGTGGCACAGCCCAACGTTGTTGTATCGCCCTTGAAAATGAACGTGTTTTATCGTGGCGTGGAAAACCCCGTAGAAATTTCAATCCCCGGAATCTCTATGGATAAATTATCAGCAACGGTTGATGGAGGTGGAACAATTCGTAAAGCGGGTGATAGTTTCATTGTTATTCCTGGCCGAACGGGAAACATGTGTAACGTTGCAGTAGTGGCCGATATTGATGGGCAAAAAAAGAATATGGGAGTTCGACCATTCCGAGTTAGGGATGTACCCGACCCAACTGCAGCAGTTAGGGGCGTTACTGGCAGGATAGTTGACAAGAACGAGTTGGCAGCATCTTTAGCAGTTGAGGCAAAAATGCCCGCAGGATTCGACTTTGATTTAAACTTTAATATCACCGGCTTTACTGTAATGGCCACCGTTGGAGGTTTTTCCCGCTCGGCCATCTCTAATAATCAGCTAATAACCGATGATCAGCGGAGATTGTTTGATGGATTACGCAGTGGACAATCAGTTAACATAATTGATATAAAGGCAGTGGGGCCTGATGGCCGCGTTCGCGACTTAAATGATATTGTCTATAGAATACGTTAATTTTATGAATATGAAAAGAATATTTGTTTTCCTTACTTGTGGAATTGCGCTTTTTACTCTTTCGCAAAGCGCGTATGCGCAGGGTGACATGAAAGAACCCCTGGTAAATGATGGTATTTATGAAAGGGAGACCGTGAAGCAACGCATTCCAGTGCCATATCCCCATCTGCGCGAAGCCGATGCCATGTGGAGTAAGCGAGTGTGGAGGATAGTTGATCTACGTCAGCGCATGAACCATCCTTTGTACTTCCCAACAAATAGAATGCACGACCGCTCAAGCCTTGTTCAACGCTTGATGGATGCCATTAAATTCAATGAAATTAATGCATATGATGCTGACATAGACGATGAGTTCTCGGCATTGATCTCCTATGATCAAATTCTGACCAAGCTCGATGCAAAGGACAGGCAAAGAAAGGATGTTAGCCCAACAACTGGACGCGATACCACCATTATTATCCCAGGGAGCATAAACTGGGGTCAAATCAGAGAACTTGAAGTTAAGGAAGAATGGTTCTTCGACCGCCAGCATTCCACAATGCATGTTCGCATAATTGGTATTTGTCCCATTAGAGTTTATACTCGTATTGCCCAGGGATCACAAGATCTAGATATTGAGGGAGAAACTCTTAAGGTAAGACTCTTCTGGGTATACTATCCCCATGCTCGGAGTGTGTTGGCCAACACTGCTGCATTCAATAGTGCAAACGATGCTCAACGCAACTCTTTTGACGACATTTTCTTTAAGCGTAGATTTAGTTCTTACATTGTTCAGGAATCCAACGTGTATAATAACCGCCGTATTAATGACTACGTTTTTGGTGGATTACCAAATATGCGTGAATCGGAGCGAATTAAGCAAGAAATTTTTAACTGGGAGCATGACGTTTGGGAGTACTAATCCATACCTAAAAAAATTAAGGCGGCTCATTGGCCGCCTTAATTTTTTGCCGCTGCAGCTGCTAAAGGAATTTATCGCCCTTTTCCAGCAAAACGTCATTTTGGTACTTTTTAATCTCTTGCTCTTTTTCCTTTTCGCAGATAAGGAGGATATTATCCGATTCGGCAACAATGTAATCTTTTAAACCCTGAACAATAACTAGTTTGTCGTTGGGCATGGATATTATTGACCCCATAACATCGTAGGGCATAACGTTGGAGCCGCTAATGGCATTATTGTTTTCATCCTTGTAATGATTCTGGTAGAGCGAGCCCCAGGTTCCCAAGTCGGACCAGCCAAATTCGGAGCATATTACGTACACATTATCGGCCTTTTCTAGTATTCCGTAGTCAACAGAAATATTCTTGCAGTCAGCATAAACGTGCATTAGGCTATTGTCGTGGTCATCTGAATGCACTTTGTGGGAAAAACCTTGAAATAACCCGTGAACATCGGGGAGATGCTTCTCGTAAGCGTTGTTAATTGTAGAAAGCGACCAAATAAAAACACCAGAGTTCCAGTAGAATTCACCACTTTCTACAAATACTTTAGCAAGTTCGAGGTTTGGCTTTTCGGTAAAGGTTTTAACCTTGTATAGATTAGGAATATTACGTTCCGGTTGTTTGCATATTTGAATGTATCCATAACCAGTCTCGGGACGACTAGGCTTTATACCAATGGTGAGCAAGGCTTGTTTTTCTGTTGCAAAGTCAATTGCCGTTTTAATGGTTTTTGCAAACCGATCGGGTTCGAGCACCAAATGGTCACTTGGGGCAACAACAACAATTGCATTGGGATTTCTCTTTTCAATCACCTGATTTGCATATGCTATGCACGGAGCCGTATTGCGACGCATGGGTTCAAGCAGAACCTGCTCTGTCGACAGCTCGGGAAGCTGTTCGAGTACAATATCGCGATATGTACTTCCTGTAACCACATAAATATTTTGGGGTGGGCAAAAACGAATTACCCGATTAAAGGTTTGCTGTAATAGAGAACTACCTGTTCCCAGTATATCGAGGAATTGCTTTGGCTTGCTCGACCGGCTAAGTGGCCAGAACCGACTTCCTATGCCTCCTGCCATAATTACACAGTATACATTGCTTGTGCTCATAACCAATTAGCTTTGATTTGATGGCTGATATAGGTACCTTTTGATACTTCGTTTTGGCGTTTTTTCAAATTCTTCGGGATAAAGCTGCACCTTTGATATTTGGCAATAGCTTGGCAAAGACTTATTGGCTAATACCTTATTGTCGTTCATTATACTTTCCAAATCGGCAGTATGAATGCCATCCTTGTCGGCCTGATCGAAATCGGGGAAGATTAATGCCGACAACTTCCCGTTTTGTTCAACCACTAGCGATTCCTGAACATAGGGAAGGTTGTTGATAATAGCTTCTATCTCCTCGGGATATATGTTTTGTCCGCTTGGCCCCAGCAGCATATTCTTACAACGACCTTTAATATAAAGGTAACCATCTTTATCGATTAAACCAAGGTCTCCTGTATGAAGCCAACCATCCTTATCGATTGCCTGGCTGGTTGCCTCTGGGTTTTTGTAATATCCGAGCATAACATTATCTCCCTTCACTAGGATTTCCCCAACAATATTTTCGGGATCCTCCGAGTCGATTCGAACCTCCATGTTCACCACGGCCTTTCCCGATGAGTACAAACGATTAGTTTTCCAGGAGTCGTAAGTTATTATTGGTCCACACTCGGTCATGCCGTAACCAACAGTAAACGGGAAACTTATATCTTTCAGAAAAGATTCCACCTCGGGATTAAAGGCAGCACCTCCAACAATAACCTCTATGAAATTTCCGCCAAAGATCGATGAGATCTTTTTGCAGATTGTTTTCTTAATCCGTTTGTCAACAACAGGAACTTTAAGGAGAAGCTTAAGGGATGGGCGTTTTAATGCCTCCAGAATGTTTTTCTTGTATATCTTTTCAATTATCAGGGGAACGGAGAGCACAACGCGCGGTTTAATCTCATCAAAGGCTTCGAGAATAATCTTGGGCGATGGGTTGCGGGTAAGAAAATGTACATGGCAACCCTTGGTGGTCTCGTAAAGAAATTCGAAAGCGGCCCCGTAGGTATGGGCAAGGGGCAACATCGAAACTACCTTGTCTCCAGCCTCAAGTGGAATTACCTGTCTGGCAAACTGCATGTTGCTCCACAGGCTACGGTATGGAATCATTACTCCCTTCGAGAAACCCGTAGTTCCGCTGGTGTAGTTAATTACGCAAACATCGTTGGGGTTTGTGTCATGGTAATAGTTTACGTGTTCCGATCTGAAACCAGTGGGGTATTTTTCGGCGAAGAGTATGTCAACATTACCACGAATATCCTTAACTGAGAAAGGAGTATTCTCGTGCAGAATAGCAAACTGAGAGAGAGAGATGATGCATTTAACCCCCCGCATTTGTGACTCATCGAGGTTTTCCCAGATTGGATCACCAGTAAAGAGCACTACGGAATCGGAATGGTTTACGATATGATGAATATTATCGGGCTTAAAATCGGGAAGGATAGGAACGATTACTGCACCGTAAGTTACAGACGCTAAAAAGGCCACCGCCCAGTGGGATGAGTTGCGGCCAATAAGAGCAATTTTATCGCCCTTTTCAATACCGGTTTTCTCGAAAATTATGTGAATTTTCTCGATTTTTCTGGCCACATCGCAATACTTTAGCGTATCGGCTTTATAATCGGCAAAAGCGGAGAAGTCCCAGTTCTGTTTAATACTTTGCTCTATGAGCTTAATAAAACTTTTGTCCATACCATGCTAAGGTTGAGAAGAATAGGCAAATGTAAGTAAATTATTGCAAATAATGTGAAGTGCAAGCGACACTTAACCAGAAACTTGACGTGCCTTTCTGGCTTTGGATCGACACCATATGCGGGCAATAATAATTCCAAATGACAAGCCAAACAGATTGGCTAGAATATCGAGAGGGTTAAATGTGCGAGAAGGGACAAGCAGTTGCAGAAACTCGGCACCAAAAGCAAGTATCACGCCAAAAAGCAGCAAAACCTTCCATTGATGCGACATACAGTTCATGCCACTTGCTATAAACGATAATACAGGGATTACAAGAAATGCCAAAACATGAAGAATATAGTCTGTACGAAACTGAAAATAATTTAAACCAAGGGCTGCGGTATCCAGCGAGGGACTTACAGAGCCAAGAATTATTGCAGCAAA
The DNA here is from genome assembly GCA_964490015.1 of uncultured Rikenellaceae bacterium. Lineage (GTDB taxonomy): Bacteria > Bacteroidota > Bacteroidia > Bacteroidales > Tenuifilaceae > Perlabentimonas. Next base: position 35,876 of record CAZBBA010000024.1, on the reverse strand, counting down.
GTAAAAAACCAGTAAAATGCCTACTATCTGTTTCATCATGCAAAAGTAGATATTTTTTCATGTAGGACAATACTTTAATAGATTGGTTCAAAGGCGCAATGTGAAAAAGTTTTTTTTAAAATATTATTGGAGGCCAAGCTTCTCTGGTGTTTACCAAAAAATACCTTAACTTGGCTAGTAATAAGTGATTAATAATAAACAGTACTAAGTAGCATTAAATCAGTTACAATACATGAAAACTATTGGGTTTATAGGTGGCATGAGCTGGGAGTCGTCGGTGGTGTACTATGAACTTGCAAATCGAAAAGTTCGTGAAATGCTTGGCGGATTTCATTCCTGCAAAAACGTAATGCTTACTGTGGATTTTGATGAGATCCAACGCTTACAACACGATGATCGATGGGAAAATCTTGATGTAATTATGGTCGAAGCAGCCAAAAGGTTGGAGCTTGCTGGTGCTGATATTATTGTGCTTTGCACAAATACAATGCATCTGTGCGAGGATGCAATTCGAGCTAGTATTAGCGTACCCTTTCTGCATATTGCCGAGGCAACAGGACAGGAAATAGTGGATCGCGGGCTAAATACTGTCGCTCTTTTGGGCACTCGGTTTACCATGGAGAAAGATTTTTACAAAGGGTATCTTTTAGAAAAGTTTGGCCTAAAAGTGATTATTCCAAATGAAGAGGACCGGCAAACTGTTCATACCCTTATTTACAACGAATTGGTTCAAGGGGTTATCAAGGATGAATCGCGAAGAAAATTTATCGAAATTATTTCATCCCTGGAGGAGCAAGGGGCACAAGGCGTTATACTGGGATGCACGGAGATACCTTTGCTTATTTCCGATGCTGATGTGAACATTCCTACCTTTAACACCACAAGAATTCATGCCGAAAAGGCAGTGGAGTGGGCTATCAATCAGAAATTGGAGTGATCTTTTTCATCCAAAGAGAAACTAGCAGCAATCAATTTTCGAACCACCCCGGTTTGAAACGTGTTTTTAATTAACTTTGTAGTTAATTACATACATTTTCAATAATTCATGAAACTACCCGATAAGCGAATAGTCGATTTTATCAACGAGCATCATGTGCTTACGTTGGCCACCAGTTTCGACGAGGAACCCTACTGTGCCACCTGCTTCTATGTTTACATGGAGGAGGATAACAGCTTGGTGTTCACTTCCGACTACGAGTCAAAGCACATTAAGCAAGCCAGTCACAATATATACGTTGCGGGCAGCATTGTGCTCGAAACCGAAATTTTAGGGAAAATTCAGGGGATCCAGTTTCAAGGTATTATTAGTGAACCGCAGGGCGATTCCTGTACAAAAGCTCGAACCGCCTACCTGCAGCGCTTTCCAATAGCCATGCTAATGAAAACAACCCTTTGGGTTGTTGATCTTACTTTTCTGAAGTTTACCGATAACTGCCTAGGATTTGGCCAAAACCTTACCTGGGAAAAGGAGCTAATTGTTAACCCATTTTTTTCAAAGAGGGAGGTGAAATGATTCTGGTAACAGGGGGAACAGGCCTAATAGGATCGCATCTTCTATTTGAGCTAACAAGGAGAGGGAAAGAAGTTAAAGCCCTCAAGCGTAGCAATAGCAATATTTCGGTAACCCAGCGAGTTTTCGAGGCTTACTCGGAGAACTCCAGTGAGCAATTTTCAAGAATTCAGTGGGTCGATGGCGATGTGGTCGATTACCCCTCGCTTTGTGAGGCCATGGTTGGTGTGGACGAGGTTTACCACTGTGCCGCAATGGTATCGTTTAATAAGCGCGATTTCGCCACTATGCTTACCGTTAATGTTCAGGGAACCGCTAATATGGTTGATGCCGCCCTGGCCGCTAATGTTCAGCGGTTTTGTCATGTAAGTTCAGTGGCATCGCTAGGCAATCCGGTAGTTAATGATTTGGTGGACGAGGATGCTCAATGGGGAAAATCGAAGGGAAAATCGGGGTATGCAGTTAGCAAGTTTCGATCCGAAATGGAGGTATGGCGAGGTATGGAGCAAGGATTAAAGGCCGTAATCGTAAATCCCTCGGTAATTATTGGTCCAAGCAAATGGGACAGCGGGAGTGGGCAGATATTCGGTACGCTGGCCAAAGGATTTCCATTCTTCACGCAGGGAATAACTGGTTATGTTGATGTAAGGGATGTAGTTGACTCCATGCTAACAGCAGTTGAAAAGGAACTGTGGGGAAAGAGATTCGTTATCAATGGCGAAAACATTTCGCACCAAAGGGTATTTGAACTTATTGCTCAGGAGTTTGGACACAAACCACCAAGCATTAGAGTAGCTACTTGGATGACAGCCCTTGCATGGCGAGCAGCCTGGTTTGTTAGCTTATTTACAGGAAAAGCCCCTGCAATAACCCGCGAAACAGCCCAGAGCGGGTTTAGTATAACCTACTATTCAGCCAAGAAGATGGAACAGGAGTTGGGAATTAAGCCCCGGACCATAGCCGAGGCTGTTAAAAATACGGTAAGGGTTGGATCACTTTAACTTTCCCTTTACAATCTCTTTTCTTGTAAAAGCATAGTATATAAAGTATAGGCCTGCAAGTACAAGCGGAATACTTAGCCACTGCCCCATATTCAGGGTCATATTGGCCTCAAATCCAACCTGAGGCTGCTTAATAAATTCTATCAAGAATCGTGTTCCAAAGGTAATTATTAGGAATATTCCGAAAAGCAAACCAGGCTTGGGCTTAGCATTCGACTTGTGGTACAATAGGTAAAGGATTATAAATCCAGCCAGATAGGAGAGTGCTTCGTATATTTGGGTGGGATGCATGGGAAGCGTTTGACCATCGCGCACAAAAACAAATCCCCAGGGCAAGGATGTTTCCGTGCCATAAATCTCAGAATTCATGAGGTTTCCCAAGCGAATTAGCACACCTGCCAGAGCAACTGTAATCGCTACACGATCGAGAATGTAAAGGGTTGGCTTCTTTGTTTTTTTACTGAAAAGATAAAGCGCAGTAATTATACCAACTGCAGCACCGTGACTGGCTAATCCGCCACGCCAAATTTTTAGTATTTCGATGGGGTTAGCCAGGTAATATGCGGGTTCGTAAAACAGGCAATGCCCTAGTCGAGCACCCACAATTGTTCCAATTGCCATGTAAATGGTAAGCGTATCGAGATAGCCTTCGGGCAGCGACTCCCTTTTCACAAACCGTTCAAAAATCATGTATCCAAATAGGAACGAGAGTGCCCAAAGCACGCCGTAGTAGCGAACCGAAAGTGGCCCCAGCGAGAATATCTCGGGATTAATATCCCAAACTATATGGTTAATCAGCATTGGCGGAAAGTTTGCGTTTATATTAGAGCGATAAAGTTAAAACAAATTGAGCAACTCAAAGGTATTTCAGCTTGAATTAATGTTAAGGAATGCTTAATAATTGGCCTAATGGCATGCACAAATCATACGATTTAATCCTTTTTTGTACCTTTGGGTGATTGTTAAACAACTAAAACCAGTGCTATGTTTTCAGGAATTGTAGAAGAAGCTGCAAAAGTGGTAAACCTTACCAAAGAGAAAGAGAATCTGCATATCACCCTAACCTGTTCTTTTGCCAAGGCGCTTAAAATCGACCAAAGCGTTTCGCACAATGGAGTTTGCCTTACTGTTGTGAAGCAGGAGGGCGATACCTACACCGTTACGGCGATCAAGGAAACGCTTGAGAAATCGAACCTTGGGTTGCTAAAGGTTGGCGATAAGGTTAATCTGGAGCGAAGCATGAAGCTCGAAACGCTGCTCGATGGCCACATGGTGCAAGGTCATGTTGATCAAACAGCCAAGTGCACCAAGGTAGAGGAGGCCGATGGAAGCTGGTACTACACGTTTGAATACGATTCGTCCAAAGGAAATATTACAGTGGAAAAGGGCTCAGTTTCGGTGAATGGAGTAAGCCTAACGGTTGTGAACTCTAAGGATTCATCTTTCCAAGTGGCCATTATACCTTTTACCTATGAGGTTACCAACTTCCACCAGATTAAGGAGGGAACTGTGGTTAACCTTGAGTTCGATGTGGTTGGAAAATACATTGCAAAGCTATTGAAACAGTACATTGAGGGGGGAATGCTCGACAATCTCCTAAAAAGGTAGAGACTACCTTCACTTTTTGTCAATAAACATGAAAATTTCCTCATCCAAAACCCTAGCGATAGTAATATCCCTTATTGCGGCCGGAGCATTTATTGTTGCTGGGGTGGTTTTATTTCGAATTGGACTTAATGCCAGTGGTTGGCATATCGCAGGGTTTGCTCTAGCTATCTTCTTGGGGATGTACCTGGTGGTTCAAAACCTACTAAATCTCTTTATTTTCGAGAAGATTCATCCGGTATACAAAACAATTCAGAACCTGATGGTTTCGGATGAGGAGTTGAAACAAAATTTGGCGGGAAAGGATTTGATAGGTGAAGTAAACAGCGAGGTGGTTGAATGGGCTGATAATAAGAGCCGCGAGATTGACCGCCTTAAGGAGCTGGAAGATTATCGGAAAGAATTTTTGGGTAACGTTTCCCACGAGCTAAAAACGCCAATCTTTAACATCCAAGGCTACATCCTTACCCTGCTTGATGGCGCGCTGGAGGATCCAACCATCAACCGAAAGTACCTTGAGCGTACAGAGAAGAGCATTAACCGGCTGATCTCCATCGTTGAGGACTTGGAGTCGATATCGAAGCTGGAATCGAAGGTTTTAAAACTCGATATGGATAGGTTTAACCTAGTGCAACTGGTGCAGGAGGTTTTCGACTCGCAAGAGATTCGGGCTCGTAAGCGGGGCATTAAGTTGGTGTTCGACCAGGAGTACAGCGAACCCCTTTGGGTTGTGGCCGATAAAAAACGTATTTTCCAGGCGTTAGCCAATCTAATGACTAATTCCATAAACTACGGAAAGGAGGGCGGTCGTACCGTGGTTTCCTTTATGGATATGAATGAGAATTACTTGGTTGATGTAAACGACAATGGTATTGGCATCCCCAAGGAGGATATTCCCCGCATATTTGAGCGGTTCTACCGGGTCGATAAGAGCCGCTCACGCGATCAGGGCGGTACAGGGCTTGGTCTGGCCATTGTGAAGCATATTGTTGAGGCTCACAACCAGACCATAAACGTGCGCAGCAGCAAGAACGAGGGAACCTCGTTTGTGTTTACCATTAAGAAGAGTAAACATAAAAAGAGCAACTTGTAGAGACACCTGTGAACTGATGAGAGGCTGGAAGTTGGAAGACAGAAGACAGGAGTTGGAAGTTAAAAGCCTGCCTGTCAGCAGACAGTTTCGTAAAGTATGAAGTTGCTATTCCCTTTTATGCAGTCCGCACTCCTTGGTGTCGGGGTTTTCCCACCACCAGCGGCCTGCGCGGATATCCTCGCCGGGCTCAATGGAGCGGGTGCAGGGCTGGCAGCCGATACTGGGGAATCCCTTTCTGTGGAGCGGATTTACCGGGACGCTATGCTGGGTTACGTAATCCCACACCTCCTGCTCGCTCCAGTTAATCAGTGGGTTTACCTTAATAAGGTTGTTGTCTGTGTCCCACTCCACCATTTGCATTCTGGTTCGCGTAACCGATTGCTCGCGCCTAAGGCCACAAATCCACGCATCTAAACCAGCAAAAGCCCTTTTTAGGGGAACAATTTTGCGAATTCTGCAGCACTCCTTGCGGTTCTCCACGCTGTGGTAAAACAGGTTGATCCCCTTCCGGTTTACCATCTGCTCAACATCCTCTTTATTTGGGAAGTAGATTTTTATGCTGATCTTGTACTTGCTGCACGTTCGGTCTATAAGGTCGTAGGTCTCGGGGAAAAGTCGGCCTGTATCAAGCGTAAATATTGAAGTTTTGGGGTTGATTTTAACCAGCATATCGGTAAGCACCTGATCCTCGAGCCCAAGGCTCGAGGATAGTGCTACAGATTGGCCAAAATGGTTAACGCAAAAAGCCAGAACCTCCTGCGGGGTTTTACTTTCAAGTTCTGCATTTAGCTTTTCGGCAAGTTCTTTTCCAACCATCTTTTAAAGAATATTTGTTTTTACTTCGAGAATAGGTCTTTCTCCTTAATTTCCACAATTCGCCCAAACTTTTTGAGCGCCTCAAAATCGATCATTCGCTTATCGCCCACAATGGCAATGGCAATGGGCTTGGTCGACAGGTTGCTACGGTAAAACTGCATAATATCGTTCCATGTTAACGCCCTGTAAACAGGTTGTTTAATAACTGCAGGATCGCTGGTGAAGCCCATGCGCTTCCAGTATTCTACCGATTGGGACGTATTTCTAAAGCCTGGCCGTTTGGTTTCGGCCGAGAGGGTTAGGTAATTACGAATCATGTCAACCCGCTCGGGCTTTTGCGGCATGGTGCGGATAAGGCTATCGTAGGTGGTTAATGCGATTATCGATTTATCGGCCTGGGTCGAAAGGGAGCCAACAAAATCGACAGGTTTGCCCTTAACTGGGGGAAGGCGGAACGTACCGCCTGCACCGTAGGCCAATGATCGATACTCGCGGATTTCCTGCAGTACCAGACCCGAGAACCCACCACCAAAGTACTCGTTAAACGCTTCGATGTAGGGGGCGTCGTCGGTTTTGTAGTCGGCACCGTTGGCAAAGAAGAAAATCTTGCTCTGGCGAGCCTTCTTCTTGTTCACAAAAAAGATGGTGTTCTCGCTAAATACGCGCGATGGAATAACAACCGGTGTGCTCACCGACTTTGGCTCTTGAACAACTTCCAACCCCGATTTTACGAGGATTTGCAGCATATCGGGATCGGTGTTCCCTACGAAATGGATTTGAGCCGTATGCTGGGTTGCGAGTTTAAAGGCATTGGTAAGGTCATCGGCTTTTAGCTTTTTAAGCTCGCCCATGGTTGGCCTATCCAGGCTCGAAGATTTGTCGGCAAAGCGAATGTAATCGAATAGCGCTTGCGCCACGGCATCGGGCTCGGAGCGCTCCATTATCCTGTCGGCCTTGGCGCCATCAACCAGTACCTTTATCTTATCCTGCTCCAGCTTTGGTTTTGTAATCAGCTCGTTGATAAGTTCCACGGCCTTGGGCAAGTTCTCCTCAAGCCCCTCAACGCGGATAGTGGTGTAGCTGTCGTTGCTCCAGATGGAGTAGGAGCAGCCAATCTTGGCAAACTCATTCTTCAGCTCAGCAACCCCACGCTTTTCGGTTCCGGCATACGACATTAGGTCGATAGCCTGGCCAAGCAGCTTAATGTGCTGATCGCCCACGTTATACTCGATATTTAGGGTGAAGATATCGTTAAGCGGATTGTTAACCTGTAGCAGCTCTACCCCACTGGCTATAGGGCGACGAGTAATGTCCTTATCGAAATCGATGGGGGTGAAAACTGTTTCGCGTGAGGGAAGCGTTTCGAAGTGCTTAGTGTACTTCGATTTTGCGTTGGTGTTAGCCAGCAGTGGCTTAAAGCCCGGTTTTTCCATCTTCTCCTTTTTAGGGAAGCCCATCTTGGAGTGGAATGCCAGGAAGTTGGAGCCAAAGTAAGTCTTGGCCACGCGAATAATATCGTCCTTGCTTATGGCCATTACCTTTTGTGGGTAGGCCAAGGCATCCTCAATGGATTGGCCCGAGGTAAACGCTCCTGCAAGAAAGTTTGCGCGATTCTCGAGGTTTTCCAATGATTTTTGAAATTCGATGTAGATGCTGCTCTTTACGGCATCAACCATCCAGTCGTCGAAATCGCCTTTGGCCAATCGCGAAATCTCGTTTAGCACCATAGCCTCAGCGGCTGGCAGTTTTTGTCCAACAACCTTAGGGATCATTAGGATAATGGCTGCGCCATGATCGTTGTATGGAAGCGAAAGGGCTTGGGCTGCCAGAATCTTACCTTCAACCGAAAGTCGATCGAGTAGTCCGGTTTGGTTCCTGTTGTTGAGAATCCCCATGGCCACCTCCATGGCGATATAGTCGGAATGCTGCTTGGTTACTGTTCTAAATCCCAGGATACCGAGTTTTATTGGGGAGATTCGAGCTTCGTGAAATTCACGTCCATTAAAGGGTCTTTCGTTAAAAACAACAGGTTTAGGATCGTCGCCCGAGGGGATTTTCCCAAACTTAGCCTCAATATCAGCCATTATCTCGCTGGTAACAAAATCGCCCGAGAGCACCAGTACCATGTTGTTGGCAATGTAGTACTTGTTGTAGAATTCGAGCATTCGCCTAAGCGATGGATTTTTCAAGTGCTCGATGGTTCCAATAAGTGGTTGCTGGCCGTAGGGATGCGACTTGAAGAAGAGTTTCTGAAAATCTTCAAGCAACTTCGACTGGAACTGATCGCTGTACATGTTTTTCTCCTCGTAAACCACCTCCAGCTCAGCCTGAAAACTTCTGAAAACAGGATCGATAAAGCGATGGGCGTAAAGGTCGATCCACTTGTAGATTTGGCTCGAGGGAAACTTGTTGTAGTAAACAGTATAATCGGGGCCTGTTCCAGCATTTAGGCTGGTTCCGCCCATCTCATTAATCAGGTTGCTGAGCTCGTTGGGAATGGCAAATTCCGAGGCTTTTTGCGACTCCTTGTTAATCTCCATTTGAATGACATTCCTATCCTCGGGTGTTTTGGCCAGGGCAAGCTCATCGTACAGCTCAAAGATCCGGTCGATCAGGGGTTTTTCCTTTTCCCAATCGATGGTACCAAGACTCTGCGTGCCCTTAAAGAGCATGTGTTCCATGTAGTGGGCAAGCCCGGTTGCATCGGCGGGATCGTTTTTTCCACCTGCACGCACGGCAACCACTCCAAAAACCTCGGGTTTTGAATGATCCTCGTTGAGGATAACGGTTAGTCCATTGTCGAGCTTAAACTGAACAACCTTTAGGGTTCCAGTGCTAAACTCAATGGCAAATGAGTTAAAACCTACTGCAATAATTACAGCGGCCAGAATGGTTTTGAGGAGATTTTTTGGATTCATTTTGTGCTTAGAGGTTAATGGTTTAGTTGTAAATCAACAAGTATAGGGTGATTTTACTCCAAAAGTATACCAATAAACGGCTATATGGGTCGGGTTAAATCGAACTCGGCCTCAAATACAAGTTCGCCGCCATACTCCAGCTGATACTTCATGGTGCTCAAATCCTCGGCAAGTATTACATTCCATTTGCGCTCAATGCCATCGGCAAGGATATTTTGCGTGTACTCATCCCAAGGAAAGCTCTGCTTAAAGGCTGTTCCAGTGCCATCGGCATATCCTCCGTAAAGGGTTTGATCCTCGGGAGTGCCATCCTCGTGCCTATGATCGTGGCGAAAGCGTAAACCCTCCTTCTCCATAATGAACATCCAGGTGCGCGAGCGATCCTCGTCGAGGTGAAAAGGAATATGAACCTTGTCCTCGTCACATACAGTAACGTGCATTACAAATTTCATGTGTGCCCAGCTATTGCGACCCTCCCTAGTGAAGGTTTCGCGGCCCTCGAAAGATTTTCCGCACAGCGAAGCCAGATTTTTCAGGAACGCCTTTTGGTGGGTTTCGGCTGAGCAGCAGCTTTTCTGCTTTTCGTTTTGCTTTTGGGTTGTTGTTCCACAGGCAACCATTAAGAGAGCCAGTGATAGAATTACAGAAATTTTTCGCATGATATTTTGATTTATAATTTAGCGTTTGCGCGAAGCCCCTTTGCTTTTTCGTGTTCTGTCGGGGTTCGATTTTTTTCTAGATGAGCCAGGGTTTGGTCTGCCCGATCGCTTTGCCGATGAGAACGAGCCGTTACTCTCGGTTTCCTCGCTGTCGATTAGCTTAAAGTCGAGTTGCTTTTTGGGAAGATTTGCCCGCCACACCTCAACCATTAGCTCGTCGCCCAGCTGAAATTTCCTATCGGTTTGGCGACCAGTAAGGCAGTAGCTCTCCTCGTCGAACTCATAGAAATCGTCGTGCAGCTCGCGGATGGGAACAAGCCCCTCACACTTAGTTTCGATAAGCTCAACGAAGAATCCAAAGTTGGTAACGCCAGTAATTACGCCCAGGTATTGCTGCCCAATCTTATCGGACATAAACTCCACCTGCTTGTACTTTATTGATGCTCTTTCGGCATCGGTGGCCTTTATCTCCATATTAGTGGAGTGCTTGCAGAGGCGTTCCAGCTCATCCTCGCTTTTGGGTTTTCCTCCATCGAGGTAGTGGGCCAGCAGGCGGTGCACCATCATATCGGGGTAACGGCGTATGGGCGAGGTGAAGTGCGTGTAGTGAGGGAATCCCAATCCGTAGTGCCCTATGTTATTGGCCGAGTATCGTGCTTTTGCCATTGCCCTGAGGGCAAGGGTTTCGATAAGGTTCTGCTCCTTTTTGCCCTTTACTTCCCGTAGCAGCTTGTTAAGCGATTTGCTGATCTGCTTATCGGTTCCACCCTCCACATTATATCCAAAGCGGGTGACAAACGAACGGAAGCTATCAAACTTTTCGGGGTTTGGCTTGTCGTGTATGCGATAAACGAAAGGTTTTGTTTTGTAGTTCTCTCTTGCTTTGCCCACAAATTCGGCCACCTTACGGTTGGCAAGCAGCATAAACTCCTCGATTAGCTGGTTGGCCTCCTTTTGGATTTTAAAGAATACGCCGAGGGGTTTGCCGTTCTCGTCGAGTTGGAACTTTACCTCAGCCCTATCGAAATCGACCGCACCAGCCTTAAGGCGACTGCTGCGTAGTTTTTGGGCAATGCTGTGAAGGGTGAGTATTTCCTCTTTCATATCGCCCTCGCCTGTTTCAATTACCTGTTGCGCCTCCTCGTAGGCGAATCGGCGTTGCGAGAGGATTACTGTTCGCCCAAACCACTCCTTGTGCACCTTTCCATCGGTATCCATCTCGAAAACGGCCGAGAAGCAAAGCTTCTCCTCGTCGGGACGGAGCGAGCAAATAAAGTTCGATAACCGTTCGGGAAGCATGGGCACGCACCTATCGACCAGGTAAACCGATGTGGCGCGCTCAATGGCCTCGTTGTCTATGGGTGAGCCCGGCCGCACGTAGTGGGTTACATCGGCAATGTGAACCCCAACCTCGTAGAGGTTTTCGTCGATTCTGCGAAGCGAAAGGGCATCGTCGAAGTCCTTGGCATCGGCGGGGTCGATGGTGAATGTGCGAATTTTACGGAAGTCGCGACGTTCGGCGTAGTCCTGTCGGCTAATCTTATCGGGGATTTGAAGTGCCAGCGCGTTTAGCTCCTCGGGGAATCGGTAGGGGAGTTCAAATTCGGCTAGGATGGAGTGCATCTCCACCTCGTGAACGCCAGGATTCCCAATAACCTCAACCACCTCGCCCATGGGGTTTTTCGATTGCTGTGGCCAGTCGATTATTCGGGCAATTACTTTTTGGCCTGTTTTTGCATTATTGAGCGATTCCTTGGGGATAAAGATATCGTAGGGCATTAGCTTATTGTCGGGGATAACGAAGGCGTAGTTCTTTTCCACCTCAATCTTTCCAACAAAGGTGCGCTTGGCGCGTTCCACCACTTCCACCACTTCGGCCTCCATTCGCTTGCGACGGCGTTTTGGCGTAATGGCCACGCGAACGCGGTCGCCATGTAGGGCATGATTTAGATTATATTCGGGGACAAAAACCTCCTGGTTGTCGTCGGTTATTACGTAGGCGTTGCCATCGTTCTCCATTTCCACCACGCCTTCCTGCGCGGCCGAAAGCTGTTTTACCATAAACTTACCGCGATATACTTCGCGCAATGCTCCCTGATCGGCCAACTCGTAGAGAACCTCGCTGATTAATCGCTTGGATGTGGCATCCTTTGCCTCAAGTTGTTGGGCTATCTGCTTGTAGTTTAAACTTTGCGAAGGATCGGACGAGAAAATACCCACAATGGATTTCAGGAGCATATTCTTGTTAAAACCTTCGCCTTTTTTGGCTTTTTTCTTTTTTGCCATATTAATAGTTCTTAATGTTATTCCTTTGGATTTATTAGATCCGTTCGGAAATCTGTTGTTTTTTTCTAAAGGCCGAAGCCAGTGTTTTTCCAATTACATCGATGCTTTCAACGGTTTTTATTAGCGACGAGTCAATCAGATCTACCTTATCTTTCCCGATGGCAACGGATTGTGATGGGTAAATAAGGATAAAGTTGTTGTTCTGCAGGTGATTATTCACAAAAGAGGGAATATACTCCATGAAAGGGTCATACGACAAGGAGTTCGGTCTGCTCATTACAAAAATCAGGTTATCGTCGCTTTTAAAACCCTCAAATATTGAATAAATATCATCCAAATCCTCATGCAAATGGAATTCAACCTCAATGGGATGCTTTACCTGTATTTGATTTATTAGTTTCGATGTGCGTTCGTGAAGGTGGAAAATAATTTTAGCTCCGGTATTAAAGCCAATATTCCAAACTTTTGCCAACCAAAACGAGAATCCAATCTCGTATTCTGCGTCCTTGGGGACAACAACGATATGACGCTTAATGGTTGATATTGGCTGAGAGGGGTGGTACACAAATGTGGTCGCGCTATTCTTCGATAGAATTCCGTCGGTAAGTTTGCCCAAGAAAGAATCGGAAAGTCCTTGTTTAATGTGTAAGCCCAGGATTAAATCGGTGATGTTCTTTTCCATGATGATGTTGGAAATACCGTTAACGGGGTTCACATCAAAACGCACAAAGGTTTTAAGCAGTAAATCAGTTGCCGAGGCGGCAATTTTCGCCTTTTCTAAAATTTTCCGCGCCTTTTTCTTGGCATTAATTTCTGGAGATTCGCTGTTTATTACATTCACGGCGTAAACACCTTCCCAGTTGTTCTTCGATTTAATAATGGTGCTCAAGTTTACCAGTTCCTCAATGGTATTGGGGTTGCTAACGGGTATCAGTATTCGCTCGCGACTTTCAACAAACTCTTCGGTATCCTGATCGGAAAGGGCGATGTTCCGCGCGCTTTTTTGGGTGGCAAAGGAGGCAATGGTACATGTAACTAGTATCATAATAATGGTACCATTCAGGATATTATCGTTTAAAAGCCTAATAGGCTCCCCGGTATCGGTGTAACCCAAAATAATATTGTAACCCACAATTACCGCTGCCAGAGTAGCGGCAGCCTGCGAGTTGGTAAGACCAAAAATTACTTGTCGTTCGTCGCGGGAAAACTTAAAACTCTTTTGGATTAACCAAGCAGCCAAGAACTTTGCCCCCGTTGCAACAACTGTCATTACGATGGCAACTATAATTGTATCGAGATGAAAAAAAGACTTGTAGTTGATTAGCATTCCCACGCCAATAAGGAAAAAGGGGATAAAAATGGCGTTGCCAACAAAGTCGATCCTGTTCATCAGGGGCGATGTGCGGGGTACCAGCTTGTTTAAGGCCAACCCACCCATAAACGCACCAATTATTGGCTCAATACCTGCAAATTGCGATAAAACGGCACCCAGAAAAACAATAACCAGCACAAAGATGTACTGCGACACGTTATCGCTGAATCGCTTGAAAAACCAATGTGCAATTATGGGAAAGAGGAAAAGGATGGTAATGGTGAAAAGTACAAACGAGAACGTGAGCTTTAGCCAGAAAAGTTTGTTGATATCCCCTTGGGTTAATCCAACTATTATGGCAAGCACGAGTAAGGCTAAGGTGTTGGTTATAAGAGTGCTTCCTATGGAGATATTTACTGCCCGGTTTTTTGTAATTCCCAGTTTACTTACTATGGGATAGGTTATTAGGGTATGTGAGGCAAACATGCTAGCAAGTAGAATAGAGGTTAAAACGGAGAATTGTAAAACGTATACGCCAACCAGTGTGCCAATTATCATGGGGATTACAAATCCATATAGTCCTAACAGTATACTTCTGCCCACGTTCTTCTTAAAGTCACCCATGTCTATCTCCAAACCCGCCAAAAACATGATGTAGAGCAAGCCAGCTGTACCCGACAGGATTATACCGCTATCGCGCTCCAATAGGTTTAACCCATGAGGGCCAATCACAACACCTGCAATTATCATCCCTAGTAGATGTGGAATTTTTATGCGCTCGGATAGAATTGGTATCAAAAGAATAATAAGGAGAATAATAAAAAACTTGAGCACTGGATCGGTTAACGGAAGTTGTGTGCTGAGGATGTTAAAAATCATAGAAAGGGTGTTTTTCTCAACAAAGATAGTCATTTTGTGTAAATTGGATTATTTTTGGAGCATGGATATCGCTTAACTTCCAATATCAACAGTTGATTTCACAATAAAGTTTAGTTTATGGAGGTGGTTTATGAGTTCCCCGTTAAGCTTATTTCTGGTAAGCTAATCAAGCGTTACAAGCGATTTCTAGCCGATGTTGAGCTCTCTAGTGGCGAGATTGTAACCGCTCATTGCACCAACTCGGGCTCCATGCTGAGCTGTATTGAGGAGGGCGCTCCCGTTTTTCTGTCGCCAGTAAATGACCCCAACCGCAAAACCCGCTTCACCTGGGAGATGATCCAGATTAATGGTGCTTGGGTGGGCGTAAACACCTCGAATCCCAACCGCATTGCACTCGATTGGGTTAAACGGGGAGTAATTCCCGGCCTTGAGGGATATGCCACAGTTAATCGTGAGGTAACCTTTGGCGATAGCCGATTTGATCTGCTGGCCGAGAACGAAACCGAGAAGTGTTTTATAGAGGTTAAAAATGTTACCCTAAAGGATGGCGATTTTGCCCGATTTCCCGATGCCAAAACTACTCGCGGTCAAAAGCATTTGGAAACACTTATAAAAGTGAAACAAAGCGGAATGCGGGCGGTAATGCTTTACATTATTCAGCGAGCTGATGTGAACATTTTTACTCCAGCCTGGGGAATTGATATTGATTACTCCAAAACGCTTCTTAAGGCCGTTGCGGCAGGTGTTGAGGTAATCCCCTTACAGGTTGAGGTATCGCCCAGTGGAATTACTCCACAGGGAGTATTACCCTATAGGCTTGAGTAGGATTAATCCCGATTATAAGTGATTTTTTCACCAAAACAATACTGCTGCTTGTTTGTGAAAAGAGCTTAAATAGTGGAATATGCGACATAATGCACTGTAAGTTAACATTATAACGATCACTCTCGCTACCCTTTTATAGAATCATCCAAACCTAGTTTTATTCTTCTGTTGATAGGCTTGTCCGCTTTCGGGCTATATTTGTCCACATCAAACAGTTACTCGTCAAATAAATAAGTACTTGTGCTTGGTGGCCTGATATTTGATAAATAAAACACGAAGCTTAATTTTGCTGGCTTATAAGTTGTGGCAAGTACGATTCCGGTCGCTTTAATTAAGTTGCTCTGATTCCGAGCCTAAGGTTAACCTTTAGGACTTAGTCTCGTACAAAAGGGAAATTAGTTATATAAGTAGTTATTCGATCATCATGCCCTTGAAATTTAGGCCGTAATACTTGATTTTAAGGCGTTATGCTTATAACAATGAGCCTTAAAGGCTGTAAGCCCCTAATTTTTAGGCTTCTGTTTTTGAGAATATGCGAAAAAAGGTTACTTTCGCCAGTTAATCGACATTTTTCCCAAAAAATCCAACAGGAGAGTTTGGAGTTTATTTAGATAATACAAGCATTATTCTCGCAAGTTTGAATAAAGAAAAACATACGATATGAGACAGTTTCTACGTGGCTTCCTTTTCTTATCATTATTTCTGTTGCCCATCTTTTCCATGGCGCAGTTTCTCAGTTTAGATGTTCAAATTGAGCATGTTTCTTGCCCTGGAGGCGATGATGGGGAAATAACCATAACAGCCAGCGGAGGATCAGGTGGGGCATACTACTACTACTGGTACAACAATACTACAGGGGAAGAGGACATTGCTTTTCTTGGAACCAATGTTGCAGTATTTCCTGACAATGGGGCAGATAAAATTCCTGTTAAGGCAGGTGACTACACTTTCACAGTTTTTAATATAGTAGGAGTTTCCTTCATTCCTGGAAGTGCAAGTAGAACGGTATACGAACCACTTGATATCCTAACCAGCTTAACACAACCCAGCTGCGCGGTAAGTACAGGATCTATCGAGATAACAGAACCTGTTGGTAACACTTCGGTTTACTCGTATCGTTATAGCGTAAATGGGGGGGCAACATACTCCGCAAATCCCATTTTCAGTGGTCTTACCGATGGAAGTTATACGGCGCAAGTTGAAATAACCGAAATTAACTCGTCCAAAACCTGTATTCGATCGAAAAGCGAAACCATTAACCCAGCACCGCCAGTTCCCGCGGCACCTACAGTTGCACCAACCCACCCATCGTGTGGAGGAACCGGTAGCATTGTGGTGAACTCACCCACCGGAGCCGACTATGAGTACAGTATTAACGGAGTAGATTATCAGCTGAGCACTACTTTTTCAGGGCTTGCTCCAGGTGGGTATAGCGTAACCGCTCGGTTTATTTCAGCGCCTCTATGTGTTTCAGGAGCAACTCCTGTTACCATAAACGCTCCAGCTGGAGCGCCTGAGATTTCAGTTCCATCTTCCATCACAAACCCCACCACAACCAGTTCAAACGACGGACAAATTGGAGTTACCCTGGTAGGTGCCACGGGAAGTAGCCCATTTACCTATTACCTTACCGATAACTTGGGTAATCCTGTTACCAACTCAGGTTCGGTTGGTGCAACATCTTATACTTTTACTGGGTTAGATGAGGGGAACTACACAGTATACGTAACCGACGCATCGAGTTGCACCAGCACATCGGAAACCGGCATTATTCTAATTGCTCCGGGAGGCTGCAACAATCCAATTATTACGCTTAATACGGGCAACAACAACCAGGGAGTTTGTACCGGCGAAGCCATTGCAAATATTCAGTACACGGTTACCGGCGATTTTAGCAATGTTTCGGTTACAGGATTACCCGCGGGTGTTAGCGGCAATCTTGTTGGAAGCACATTTACCATAAGCGGAACCCCGTCGGTTGGTGGGAACTTTAGCTATACTGTTACAGCAACGGCCCTGGCTGGCTGCACCAATGCCACCGCTTTGGGAAGTATAAGCGTTAGCGCTTTGCCTACAGTAACCATTTCGTACGATAATCCTCCCTACTGCCAGACACCAGGCAGCACAGCAACTGTAACCATCGATGGGCAAATTATTAACTACGTTGAGGCAACCTATGGTGGTGGTAATTTGCAAACGGATTTTAACTCTGTTGATTTTTTCACAGCCTCATCGTGTCCCGGTGTACTCTCCGTTACTATCCCTGTTGGGGCTACCATTACAGGCGTTGATGTACAATATCAAATGTGGACTACGGCTTTTCCTGCTGGACAGTTTATTGTTAGCCAGCAACGAAGCTACTTAAGCTGTGTTTCGCCGGGAGGGGCTAACGAATCGGAAGTGTACAAGGGGGTAGGAAATTTTTCGGGTACATTTGATTATAACCGCTCAAATCTAACCATTGCCAATGGCGTTGTTGGAGGTGGCGAGATCCAGTTCCGACTTCATGCCGGTAGGGTTTGGCCCACAGGGGGATGCTCTACATCCCAGCATAGGGTGAATAACAACACATGGAAAGTACGGGTATACTACGCCGAAACACACCTCTTCACCGCTGCACCCGCAGGGCTAATAATTGACCCGATAACAGGTGAAATTGATGTTGAGAATAGTGCACCAGGAACCTATACCGTTACCTACGAGTATGGCGATGGCGTTTGCACGGGAACAACTTCTACAACTGTTACCATTAGCCCACTTCCTACAGCTACCATTTCGTACGATGGAGGACCTTTCTGTGCAACCGGATCTGTGCCTGTAACCTTGGTTGGTACTGGTGGAGGTATTTTTAGCGCATCACCAGTTGGTTTGTCAATTGATGCAAACACTGGCGAGGTAAACCTAAGTGCAAGCGAAGCCGGAACATATACAGTTACCTACGATTTTTCCAACGGAACTTGTTCCAACTCAACAACCGCCCAAATTACTGTAAATCCTGTTCCCGAAGCAACCATATCGTATGCCGGAACTCCATACTGCGCAACGGGTACTGCTAATGTAACCCTTGTTGGTGCTAGTGGAGGAGTTTATGCTGCAGCTGTAGGCCTCGATATTAACCCTACTACTGGTGCTGTTGATTTGGCCAACAGCACGCCCGGAACATATACCGTAAATTACACCGTAATCGTATCGGGTTGCTCTACAACAGCCACAACTGAAATTGTTGTAAACCCAATGCCCACGGCAACTATTTCGTACGACGATAACACTTTCTGTAACTACTCGGGGCTTTTTGCCGATGCTACCATTTCAGGAACTACAGGTGGAACCTTTAGCGGAACTGCGGGTTTGGTTGTTAACTCATCAACGGGACAGATTGACATTGGTGCCAGCACTCCCGGAAACCATACTGTGACATATTCGTTTACAAATGGACCTTGTAGTGGTTCCACAACTTTCGATTTAACCATTCATGCCCTTCCCACCGCAAGCATTGCCTACAATGGTTCGCCATACTGCAGCGGGATTGGCTCTGCCACGGTTACCCGGGTTGGTCCAGGTGGAGGAATTTACACCTGCGATGATACTGACCTTGTAATTAATGAGGATACAGGAGCAATAGATCTTTCGGCAAGTATTCCTAAATCCTACACGGTTGATTATCGTTTTCAGGATCCAATTACTGGATGCTTCAACATTACATCAACTACCGTTGTAATTAACGCGTTACCTGTTCCGACCATAACCACACTCGATCCAGTAGACTACTGCGACTACGAGAGCGTTAGTACAACCTTCACCATCGATATTGCTGGTGGATCGTACCAGTGGTTGCTAAATGGAGCGGCAATTAGTGGTGCTACACAAAACACCTACACAGCCACTCAGGCTGGTGATTACTCGGTAGTGGTTACTACCGCCGGATGTGCTGGAGCCAGCAATGAGGTTACCATTACCGTAAAACCATCACCTGTTCCAACCATATCAACCCATGGGCAAACAGAGTATTGTGGTGGTGAGGTTATCAGCACCAACTTTACAATCGATATAGCTGGTGATTCCTATCAGTGGTTATTAGGTGGTGCACCCATTGCTGGGGCAACAACAAACTCCTATACTGCCACTGCCGCTGGTTCCTACTCAGTTGAGGTTACCACCGATGGTTGTTCTGGAACCAGCAACACGATAACAGTGATTTCTCACCCAATTCCAGTTCCAACCATATCCACATTAGATCCGGTTGCTTACTGTGGCGCAGAGCCGATCAGCACAGCGTTTACTATCAACATAGTGGGCGACTCCTACCAGTGGTTATTAGGTGGTGCACCCAGTGCTGGGGCAACATCAAACTCCTATACTGCCACTGCCGCGGGTTCGTACTCAGTTGAGGTTACTACCGATGGGTGTACTGGCACAAGCAACTCCATTACTATTATCGTTAACCCGCTGCCTACTGCTACAATTTCATACGATGAGACCGAGTTCTGTCATTATGAGGGCATGACTGCAGAAGTTACAAGAAGCGGGCAGGCAGGAGGAACCTATAGCGGAACAGCTGGTTTATTTATTGATCCTATAACCGGACTAATCGATATAGGCGCAAGTACTCCTGGTTCACATACTGTAACCTATACTTTTACTGATGGTACTTGTAGCAATACAGCCACATTCGACCTTCTTATCCACGAACTGCCTGAAGCCACGATTGCCTATCCCGACACCCCTTACTGCGAAGGAGTTGGTATTGCTTCGGTTACACTTACCGGAATTAGTGGCGGAATTTTCTCATGCGATGATAGCGATTTAATTATAAATGCAATATCAGGAAGCATCGACCTTGTGGCCTCAATGCCGAAAACATATTTAGTCGAATACCGATTCCAGGATGTGTTCACAGGTTGCTTCAACATGACAACCACCACTATCACCATCAACAGCACACCTGCAGCCACAATATCTTACGACGCAACTCCCTACTGTGCCGAGGGTACAGCAACCGTCACCATTACTGGCGACACGGATGGGGTTTTCTCGTGCAGCAGCAGCGATCTCGTTATCGACCCTGTTACTGGCGAGATTGACCTAGCCGCCAGCAACCCCGGAACGTACACGGTGGAGTTTACTCTCGACAATGCTGGATGTGTTAGTGTTGCAACTACTGATATCACAATCGTAGCTTTACCCACAGCAATAATAAGTGGAGGAGGCGATTACTGTGCAGGCGATAACCTTGATGCGATTTCAATACTTGTTGATTTTACCGGCGATGCTCCATTCACAATTGTTTACGCAGTTGACGGAGTTGATCAACCGGCCATTTCGGGAATAACCGATATGCAGTATACTTTAACCGGGTTAACCCTTGCAGGTACGTATACGCTGACTTCGGTTACTAATGCAACCTGTACAGGAACCGTTTCGGGTAGTGCAGTTGTTACTGAAATAAACACCCCAGCACCAACAGGATCGGCCACACAGGAGTTCTGTGCAGGATCAACTCTTGCAGATGTTGCCATTACTGGTGAGGGAATTACCTGGTACGATGCCCCCGCCGGAGCAGTTCTTCCATCGAACCATGCTCTTGTAAATGGGACAACATACTATGCAACACAAACAGTCAACGGCTGCGAGAGTTTAACTTACCTTGAGGTTACCACAACAGTTTACGATGTGCTAATCCTCAACGTGCTATCGTTAACACATGGTCGTTGCGATACGCCTACTGCAGGCACCATCGAGGTGCAAGCAGGTGGTGGCCTATTACCATTAACATACACGCTGTTTGATGCTGGCAACAATGCTGTTGGTAGTCCAATTGTAGCCACCGATACCGATCCCGTTACTTTTGTTGATATTGTACCCGGCTTCTACACCGTAGCAGTAAATGACGCGTTGAGCTGTGGACCAGTTACTACGGCAAGCATCGAGATTAAGGAACCACAGCCTGTAGTGATATCCGAGGTTGAACTTACACCCAATACATGCTTTGGCCAATCGAATGCCGAGATTACCGTAACGGCAACAGGTGGAGACAATAATCTGTTCTATAGGATAGAAGAGGGTGGCGTTTTGGTTGCTGGGCCACAAACCGATAATGGCGTGTTTACCGGACTTGCCGATGGCAATTACACCATAATTGTTGAGGGCGATAATGGCTGTGTTGACACTTACGACATACTGGTTCAAGGCCCATCCGCATTAGCAGTTGAGACCGAGATAACCGATGTTCTTTGTGCCGATGCCGATGGAACGGGTGTGATTAGAGCTCGTGCTACAGGAGGAACTGCTCCATACACAATCACCCTATACCGCGGTGGTGTTGAGGTTGGCCAGTTTATCAACGTAAACCATAATAACTTGGTTGAGTTTACAGGGCTTACCGCCGCCACCACATACGAGGTTCTGGTAGATGATAGATGGTCGTGTGGACCAGTTTCATATGGCGCATTAACCATAGCGCTGCCAGCACCTATAGTTTTGAGTTTACCCACCGTTGTTGATCTGCTATGCAACGGAGCAACAACTGGCGAGGTTTCCATTACTGCCGCAGGAGGCATAGCGCCATATACATTTACCCTTTACGATAACTCCAATAGTGTTGTAAACACTATAACATCAGGCACAGGCGATGCTCAGTTTACTGGTTTATCGGCGGGTATTGGATTCTATATTACAGTAACCGACGATAATAGCTGCGGCCCAATAACATCAGCCACATTCGATATTGATGAGCCCGATGCCATCGAAATTGATGTTGCATCAATAGTTATTACTGATATTACTTGCTTTGGTGCCGATAACGGACAAATCACCCTGAGCGCATCGGGTGGAACAGGCGATCTTTACTTTACCCTTACCCAGGGCGGAGTGCCCGTTTCGGCTGCACAAATTGGCAGCGGATCGTTTGCCGGACTGGAGCCAGGAACCTTCGTGGTTGAGATTACCGACGACAGGAGCTGTGGCCCAATCTACTCCAACGCGATTACACTTGGTGAACCTGAGGCTCTCGAAATCCAATCCCTAACCATTAACAGTCCTCTTTGCAGCGGTGATATTGGTTCGGTTCAGGTATTGGCCACCAAGGGAACTGCACCTTACACCTATACCCTTTCGAATGGTGTAGATTTCACCGATTCGCAAACTGCGGGTGATGGTATTAACGTTCTGTTCGACAACTTAGCTGGGGACACTTACAGTCTACTGGTTACTGATGACAATGGATGCACTTTAACCCAAACCGATATCGAGATTAACGATGCAGTTGCACCAATTCTTATTACGCTCACCCCAACCCATTCAATCTGTAATGCCGATGGAAGCGCATCAACGGGTAGTATTACTGCTAGCGCAACGGGAGGAACATCACCATATCAATTTAACTTGTACAATAGCGAAAACACCTTAATTCAGACGCTTACAGATGTTGCTGAGGTAGAGTTTACGGTGACGGGTAGTGGTATTTTCTATGTGGATATTGTAGATTTTAATGCTTGCACAACAGCTCCAGTCTCTACAACTATCGACCCAGCAACCACATTGAATATTGATAATGTGCTTATTACCGACGTGCTCTGTTACGGCGATAATTCCGGTGAGATTCAGGTGCTAATCAGCAATCCCGTGGGTACTCCATTGTACACGATTACTCCAGGGGATGATAACTGGCAACCAAGTAACACTTTTGCCGGATTGGTTGCCGGAAACTACGATGTGAGAGTAAAGGACGACAGGGGTTGCATTGTTTCGTGGGGTGCTTCTGTGGCAATTAGCCAACCAGCAGCTGCATTAACTTTGGGTATTACCGAAATTCTTCCCTCGTCTGTTAGTTCAACCGATGGATCGATAGTTGCAACGGTTACAGGCGGAACCCTTAACTACAATTACGAGCTGTTTAAGCAGAACGTGGGCAGCTGGGATCTGCAAACAAGTGTTTCGAATACCACATTAACATCAGTTACATTCGACAATCTGGGTGTAGGTGAGTATATGGTTAGGGTAACCGACAACAATGGCTGCTTTGTTGAGCAAACCATTACGCTTACCCAGTACACTTTTATTCTTACCGCAACCGATGCCCTTTGCTTTGGAAGCAACGACGGAAAAATATTGGTTACAGAATACTTTGGCACGTCAACATCGGAGAATCGCACTTGGACAAATGGCAATGGCGACGATATTACCGATATGATGGAGAACGAGAAATGGGACGACACCGAGGGCATGTATATCAACCTTGAGCCCGGCACTTACATTCTTTACGCCGTAACCGCCGAGGGTGCAGATTATACCGCATCGGTTACCATTTCGGAGCCAACCGCAATAGAGGTTAGCTACTCGGTTGGGTTGCCAACCTGTTACACAACGGCAAATGAGGCAAAGGTCGATTTCACCATTACAGGAGGAACTCCTTTTGTTGATGGTTACGATATTTCGTGGAGCGAGGATATACCAGCAGTACGTGGCTATTCGGTAGAGAATCTACCCGAAGGAGTTTACGACTTTATTATTGCCGATTCGCATGGCTGTAAGTACAACGTTCAGGTTAGCGTTGTGTACCCATTGCCCATTACCATTAGCAGCTTGCATGTATACGATCTAAACTGCTTTGGCGACAATAAGGGCGAGATTTCGGTATGGGCAACAGGCAACAACAACCCGCTAACCTATCGTATTGATGGCGATTTACCCGTTGGATATGAGAACGTGAATCAAACTGGTATCTTCAGCAATTTAGCACATGGTGCTTATGAACTTACCATCGACGATGGTGGCTGCAACTACATTCTCGACGAGGGTACTGTTATCAAGCTGGTTGTGAATGAACCCGAACAGCTATCGATTAGCTACGTAATTAATGGACAGGTTCCCCCGCTGGCTTGTCATACCGACACCTACGACGAGGTTCTTGTATCCATAAACGGAGGTACACCCGGCTACAGTTTTATTTGGGTTGATAGGCCCGATATCCAAACTCAGAATCTAATTAACGTTAATCCGGGTGATTACCAGATTACAGTTACCGATAGAAATAACTGTCAGCAATCGTTGATGATTGACCTTGAGGGGCCAAGGAAACCCGAGTTCGGCGATTTCACCACCATTCTTCCAGCCAAGTGTCGCGAGATTGAAGAGGGTAAGGCGAATACTGGAAGCATCTCAATTACTGGAGTTATGGCCGGAACAGGAAATGGTGACATTAGCGATTACACAATTGACTGGTACAGAGGTTCGGTTAACGAAGCCAACTTTATAAGCAACACAGGAATTGCCGGAGGAATTGATAAGCTTGTGCCAGGAACCTATGTTGCACATATAGAGTATCCAAAGATGGGTGTAAGCGGGGAGTTCTGCTATTCCGAGTCGGAGTTTGTTGTACCCGTTAATCCAATTAACGACTTTACTTTGTCAATTCTTGGTGCCGACGGCGAGAAGTGCTTTGGCGATACTATTACGCTGAACATGGGTATTACAGCCGAAAATCCAATATCGGCTACAAGCATTGTTTGGAACAACTTTACCGACGATATTTCTCGTACTTACACGGTAAACACACCATTTGCCATCGAGGGGATAAATGGAACCAAAACGGTTTTCCTAACCGTTACCAGCAACGCGGATTGCGTGGAACAAACTAGAGCCACCGTATCGCTTTACCCACGAATTCATCCATTCCTCGATCGCGAGGCGCACTCGTTCTTTACGGATGAGGATTTGAGGATATTTAAAGTCAATCCCGACGATGAGTTTAGTCCCGGCGATTCCACTGTAATATCGGTACTAGCCGACACCCAGTTCGACGTTGAGGTGCTTACAAAGAATCCCGATTACAGCTTAACTTACATGTGGAGTTCTACGGCGGGTGATTTCTTCGATCCTATTGATGAAAAACAGTCGACCCTCTTTATCGAAACAGGATCCTACACTCTTACGGGCGAAATGTTAAATACAGTAACTAATCGTTACGAGAAGTACATTCCGTTATCAGTACGTGTTATGGCTGCCGAGAATAGTTGCTACGAGGATGTTAACCTTAAGGCACGGATTCTCGAAAGGGTAAAAACCTCCAACGTGTTCTCGCCCAACGGCGATGGAATTAATGATGTATGGGCAATACCTTATGCCGATATATTCGACAACCTGGAGATTAAGATTTACAACCGCTGGGGTGCATTGGTGTGGTCGGCCAAGGGAACCGAAGCTAAACGTGGATGGAACGGTAAGAACCGTAATGGCAAGGATCTCCCCTTTGGAACATACTACTACGTGATTAACTTTAACGTACAGGGATCTACTAAGTGGAAACCCGTTTCAGGATCGGTGAATATCATCAGGTAATTGAGTATAAGATACAGTAAGCGTAAAATATCAGTATATGAAAAGGATAGCATTAACAGCCATTGCGGCAACATTACTTCTGACCCTAGAAACAAAGGCTCAGCAGCTGCCGCAGTTTACGCAGTATATGTTTAACAACTACATCATTAACCCTGCTGTTGGAGGTACATTTAACTACTACCAAATACGATACAACAACAGGTTTCAGTGGGCAGGGTTAAACGATGCGCCCCAAACCTACAACATCAGCGCCTATGGCCCGCATGGAACCAAAGATATGGGGTTTGGTGGGAACTTTTACTACGATGTTACCGGGGCAACTAGTCGCACAGGGGGACTTTTCTCCTACTCGTACAATATGCAGATTACCCAAAACGGATTAAGGGTTTCGGGTGGAATTTCGCTGGGCTTTTTAATGTATCGTGCCGATGGATCAAAGTTTGTGTATGGAGATAATTTTGACCCTAACGACCCGGCATTGTACACCAACACAAAATCGGTTTTTACCCCCGACGCTAATATTGGCTTTTTGCTTTACGACACTCGATTCTTCTTCGGCATATCGGCTCACCAGCTACTTGGCCAAAAGTTGTACCAGTCTACACTCGAGCGCCAGGTGGGCGACGATATTCAAAATTACTATGGAGTTAACAAGCTTAAACAGCACTTTATGATGAGCGGGGGAGTTCTACTACCTCTTAATCGCGATTTTGATATAGAACCCTCGGCATTAATAAAGTACATGATAAATAGCCCGATTCAAATTGATTTGAACGCAAAGGTAACGTACCGCAAGGAGTTTTGGGGTGGCCTCTCGTTCCGCTGGCAGGATGGAATATCAATCCTATTTGGCTACAACTACCAACGACGTTACCTGTTCGGCTACTCATTCGACTACTCGCTCACCGAACTTCGAACCCACAGCGCTGGATCGCACGAGATTATGATTGGCTATATGTTCGATAAGCTCAAGTAGTTTAGTTAGTTTTTAAGGTTTTTATCAAGGCAAGCCGATGGGCTTGCCTTGATTGCTAGAGAATCAGGTTACTTTCAACGACTATTAAATGACGAAATCAGTTTTCAGGCAGCTTCTTATTATTACTCTGGTTGGTTTTGGCTTAGCAGGATGTAAGCCTAAGCTAATTCCCGAAAGCGATATGGTGGTTATTCTAACCGAGGTGTTTATAACCGATGCCACCGTTACCTCACCCGGCCTTTCGCTCAAATACTCAAGGCGCGATTCTATTGAGTATTACAAGCCCATTTACGAAAAACTTGGTTATTGCGAGGCACAGTTCTTGGCCTCTATTG
Organism: uncultured Rikenellaceae bacterium; assembly: GCA_964490015.1. Classification (GTDB taxonomy): domain Bacteria; phylum Bacteroidota; class Bacteroidia; order Bacteroidales; family Tenuifilaceae; genus Perlabentimonas. The sequence continues at coordinate 9,326 of CAZBBA010000024.1, read as the reverse complement.
ACCACTATACTGAAAACCCACAGCTTCTCGACAAGCTGCTCGACCGGGTTATTAGTCAGTTATCGCAACGGGAAACAGAGATAGAAAAACAGATTATCAGGCAACGCGAAGCATATCTCGACTCAACAAATCTCTGGAAAGGGCCTAAGAATATTGTTCTTCCTATCGATGGAAAGCATGACTCCATACCCTTCTCTATCCCCGTTGCTGGGTTAGGAACCTACAAGGTAACGGCCATTATTAACTTTCTTCCTGCCGATAGCACGTTAAATCCCACTGCAAAAGCATGGTTTCTTGGGGACACAACAGGTAGAGTATCTGATACCATTGAGGTAAAGCATCAGCTTAAAACAATTACCTATGACAAGCAGAATTCACCCATAAATCTTGAGTTAGCACTTGAACTGTCCGATTCGCTATACACCCACTTCGAGGGACTAATCGTTGCTCATCAACCCCGGGAGGGCGAGTGGGAAAAACACATCGAAATTTCTAATATCCACATTAGTTACACTCAGTCGTTGATGATGAAGAAAAAAGAGAGAATAAAGGAAAGGCTAGATACCCTGAGCAAGCGACCGAAATTTTCAAGACCCGATGCAATTAAAATGGTTGAACAATAATCAGCATATCGTGTATCATATATTTTTAAGGAATAAAATATTTTTTCCTTAATCACCCATTTGGTTCAGTGCGAAAACAATATATTAGCTCTATATTTAGCCAGTAAATCGACAGAATATGAGAAGGAAATTGCAAATCACCTCCGCACTTATTGCCTTAGTTCTTGCTGCTTCCCATGTAGTCCTTGGACAAGGAGTTAAGCCTCAGAACATCTATAGGGTAACCGTTAACTCTCGATACGTGATAGATAACGGAGAACGCACCAGCAAGTTCTTTGCCATAGGGCAGTTAATCTCCGACTCGCTGGGCCGGATGCACACAGAGATTGACTATAACTGGGAGACTCGTTACCCCGACAACTACCGTTGGCACTACTTCGACGGAATGGCTAAAGTTAAAACCGATTTCTTTGTGAAGGAAAAGCTATCGCATTATAAAGTATTCAAGTATAACTTAAACAATCAACTGGCCGAGCTGTTGCTCTACAGGGTTAGTAATGGCGACACTCTTTTAGCCGTTCGTGAAGTTCATACCTATAATAATCTTGGACACAGAACTCAATCCACCGGATATAATCAGCAAGGGAAAAGAGCATTCAGAACCAAGTATAAGTTCGATGCCAATGGCAGTGAGTTGGAACGCAGGGTTAGCGGAAAACGAGCAGTTCCCTCCGACTCAATTTTACGGCTTAAGCGAGTTGTGGAGTACGACAGTTTAAACCGAGTTAAAAGCGAGTTGGTTACAACCGAAAAGTTTGCTCAGCCCAAAACATCAATCCACACTTTTTATAAATATGATGATAAGGGGAATCTTGTGGAGGAGGTAACAAAAGATCAACTGAAGGGAACAACATATCGCAAAGAGTATGTATACCGGAGCGATAAGCGAATTCAGGGTTTAAGGCTATACGACTCGCAAAACAACCTGTTAGATTACCAAGCCTGGAGGTACGAGATATACAAAACGACCAACCGAACTCATCGGGTTTTAGAGTAAGCTACTGGTTGGGTTGAAGATCCTGCCAGATTAAGGCTGCTGCACCAAGCACAGCGGCATTCTTGTTAACCAGGCCCGAGGGAAGAAGTTTTACCTTGTTTTTAAAAGCGGGGAAAAGGTTTTTCTCCATATGCCGCTTGGTTGGCTCAAATAATAGGTTACCCGCACCACTAAGTCCACCAAATAGAAAAATAGCTTCGGGGTTTAGTATGGCCACCACGTCGGCTAGTTTCATGCCCAGTATTGCCCCTGTATATTCGAATGCTTCAAGGGCAATCCGATCGCCCTGCTGGGCAAGGGTAGCGATTTTCTTAGCTGAAATATTCTCGTAGGCATAACTGCGGATTGCGCTCGACTCAATGGAGTCGGCTAAAATTTTGAAAGCAGTACGACGTAAGCCGGGCGCCGATACGTAGGTTTCGAGACAACCCTGTTTTCCGCAACCGCATTGGCGACCCCAGGGCTTAACCGAGATATGACCGAGTTCACCTGCAAAACCATCCGCCCCCTGAACCAGTTTCCCATCAATTACAATTCCACTGCCCAAACCGGTTCCAAGGGTAATAAAAACAAAATTGCGCATATTCTTGGCATCGCCAAAAAGCATCTCGCCCAGTGCAGCGGCATTGGCATCATTGGTTAAAGCAACGGGTACATTAAGCAATGAATTCAAATCGCGGGTAATCTCTAGGGTTCCCTTCCATCGGAGGTTGGCAGCATCAACAATTTGACCCGTAATATACGATCCGTTTGGAGCACCAACACCTACACCCTCCAATGTGAATTGGCTTCCTATTTGCTGAAGCATACCCTTAATTTCTCTGGCTATGCGAGCGATGTAATTGCTAAAATCAGCATCCTCCTGACTAGGGAATGAGATCTCCTTTAAACAATCACCTTTACGAGTAACAATGCCAACAACAGTGTTTGTTCCGCCAATATCAACACCCGCAACAACTCTATTCATCTATGCTAAAGTAACAGAATTAACCTTTGGTTTTTTGTATCTCAAAATATTGTTACGCCTTAGGGTTGCAGTATCACAAATTTTGAATGCGCGAAATTAGCTTTATTTTTGGCAATCCACAAGCAAATAATGATCAAGGGCTTGTACAAAATACTATTTAATTGGTGCTTGGGGTTGAGTAAGAGACTGGAAAACTTCCTCCATATGCATCGATTTTTGGTTGAGGGTGAGAATGGTAAGGTTTTTTTCAACACAGTAGCGGAATACCAATGGCCTAATATCCTCCTTGCTCATCGATTTTATTGCCCACCATCGGTTATCGTTGGAGGTGCACTCAACCTGGTGAACACCTTTAATTTGTCCCAACAGATCGGCGGTACTGGGTTCGGCCAGCTCCAGGTTTACAATCTGTTGATCAATGTTGGCAAATAGCATTACATCGCTTGTGGTTCCATTGGCAACTATGCTTCCCTGGTTGATAATGATTACCTGGCTACAGATAGCTTCAACTTCCTGCATGATATGGGTTGAAAGGAGAACCGTTTTCTCCTTGCCAACGTCTGCAATAATCCGGCGAATTTCCACAATTTGGTTGGGATCGAGACCACTGGTGGGCTCATCAAGAATTAACACTGAAGGACGGTTGAGTAGCGCTTGCGCTAGGCCTACACGTTGGCGATATCCCCGCGACAGCTCTCCAATTTTCTTGTTTTGCTCGTGTCCAATTCCGGTGAGTTCAACCAGCTCCTTAACCCGTCGTTTGCCAATTTTTCCAAGGCCATAAATATTGGCAACAAAGCTTAAATACTCCTTCACAAACATGTCGGTGTAAAGGGGGTTGTTCTCGGGCATATAGCCAATATTGTTCCGGTAATCCTTGCTGGCGCAGGCAATTGGAATGCCGTTTACGGTAACATTACCCTTGGTGGGCTGTATAAAGCCCGAGATTATTTTCATCATGGTTGATTTCCCTGCCCCATTGGGGCCAAGGAATCCAACAACTTGTCCCTTTGAAACGCTGAAGGAGACATTATTTAGGGCTTTCTGATCCCCGTACAGTTTGGTTACACCATCTACTTGTATGGCCATAAAACTCTTGCGTTTGAATTTTGGCTAATCCACCTCCTCGTAATCAACGTAATCGCCAACGTTTTGATCTACCTTCTTTTCTGTTTTGGGCGATTTGCTAACGTAAACCTCGCCCTCGGGGCGTGGATTGCGAGTTTGACCAGCCGAAGCGTTGAACCTCTTCTCCATTCTTTTGAAGAACGACCTCAGGAAAAGCCTCGACACAAACGACAGAAGGAATATTATCAGAAATACTATTAATAGAAATTTAAGTAGAATAAACATATAAATAAATTGTGATAAGTTACATTAAACAATACTGAGCAAAGTTAGGTAAACACCATCTATTTATTTGGATTTCATGCAGCTAAAAAGTGATAAAATTACTGCACAGCGTAGTTTAGCACATACCCCGATCTGGACCCGGTTATCAGGTTAAACGTCGACTTGGTGTTGGCAAACCGGCCAATGCTAAAGGGCGATATCCCTTTTAGGGGAAATCCCTTATAGAGTGAACCGTCGCCGTTTATCAGGAATATCTGCGACGATTCGGGGCAGGTTACGCCCAGCTTTCGATCTCTGGCACCAAAATGAAAATAGAAGACATTGGGCAACGGATCGCATTTAAACTTGGTCGAGAATAGTAGCTTCCCATCGGCCTTGTATACGCTCAGCTCATTGCCATCGAGGAAGACATAATCGTTGACTCCATCGGCATCCACATCCTGAAAATCGAAGAAATGCTTTGGGCTCATCGATTTTATCAATTTATCCTGAATCTTTCCGTCGGCCGATATGTATTTTACAATGCCCAGGGTGTCGGTGGTTACAAATCGGGTTGCCCTATTCGATGTAGTTTCGAGAGCAATGGAGCTGTTGGGGGCTTTGGCAAATATCTGCGATAGTTGGATACGCTCATTCCCGCGACGATCCATAAAGTATATCCTGTTGGCATCGCCCGCTACGATGTAGTCTTTTCCTCCGTGTTTATAATGCTGAATGGGCTGCGTGATATGCTTCTCGGTTTTATCAAAATCCCATCCAGGCACAATGTTGCCCTGTCGATTGTAAACCTGAATGCTACGATCTTCTCCAGCAATAAAGAAACGGTAATCGCGGTTGTTGTCGTAATCGAAAACCGCAACGGGGTTAGTGGCTGGCGACCGGAGGGTTACGGGATAGCCCGTAACATTGTTGCCGTTTCTATCGATAAGGTAAAGCTGCGTGCGTGTATTAAAGATAAACTGCAAGCGTCCATTTCGGAATACATCCACCTGATTCACCTCACCAATTATGGGTTCAGGAAGTGGTCGGCGCCACAGAACACGGCCAACCTCGTTTATCAGGTAGATATTGTTTTTGATGTCCTGCACAAAAATTTCCCGATTCTGCGTATTGTGGTTAATCACCAGCTGTGGCTTCATTGCGATTATGGTGTCGAGTCGCGATTCCCAAACCGTTTGGGGGGCATCCACAGAGTAAGGGGTGTAACGGGCAGCAATATTGTTAAAAATCATCTTTTTGCCCCCAGTTAGTTGGAACGCAACTCCCTGAATTTTCCCTACGGCTTCGGTTCGTGTTAGAATTCTCGCGGCTGTTGAGGGTTGTAGAATTTGTCCATAGAGAACCTCTGCTTTTGCCGGATTGATGAAAGCGGTGAAATTCGATTCGGTGGCAAGGCTCTGCGAGAACTCCACAAAGCTCTGTTCAACTGCCAGCTGCTTATTGTGAATATTGGCAAGGATTAGGCGCGACAGGGATTGAACCGATGATCCAAAAACAACATACGAGTCGATAAACGTGAAGTACTGATCGTTGGCAATCTCAAACATCCCGCCAAACAGGGTTGTGTGCAACCCGCTAAGGGGGAACTTGTATATCTTAACCGACTTTTCCCTGTCGACAGCAAAATCTTTCTCAAACAATCGGCTCGAAACGTTGCTCTTGCGAGCATACTTTTCAATGGCCTGTGTAAGTTCCTGTCGGGCTAGGCTTTGGCTTTGCGCTTCGGCAATCACAAACCAGCAATCGCTGTACTTTTCTCCCTCAAAGGGGATAAAGGTAAGGGCTAACTCGTTTCCCAAAAACGAGGAGTATAGTTCGATTGTATTGAACCCAACGGCCTGATTAAACCGGTTTACTTTTACGTTATAGGCATTAAACGAGCCTTTCTTCTCCAAAAACTCACGGTACGAGGTTAGGTAGCTATTTAGGTTCGAAATACCCAGAGTAATAAATGCTGCAGTTTGAGCGGGAAGCACCTTGGTAACGCCAATTTTTACAGGTTTTTGTTTGGCAAAAACCCGGTAGAAGCTGTTTATTGAGTCCGAAACCTGCGAAAACCCGTTTAGGTAAAAAGCATCGTCTCTAACCGAAAGATCAAGCTCGGTCCAACGCGACGTGTTTGCTAACCAGTCGAACCCGTTCCTTTGGCTGGGATGAATTAGCGAGGCAAAAGCTGCCGGAATCTTTGCGTGGTTAACCAGAACATTCAGGTTAATTTTTGTGCCAGCAGTGCTCAGCGCATCCACAAATGCCTTGTCGTTAATAAGCGACACGCCGCTTCCCAGCTGCCCCACAGCCGACTCCACCAAATGTAGCGATTGGCTAAAGCACACCACATTTTGGTGAATAGCAAAGGAATAGCTGCTTGCTGTATCGCTGGTTTTGTGCGTTGCCGTGAAAATTCTTGCACCGTTGTACTCCTTCTCTTCCACCCTGTACTGATCGGTTATTAATTCAGCCGCAAGAACGCTGATGTCGGCAGGTTTTAACCGTTCGGGAATATTTGTAACAAAAAGGGTGGCCGGGGTTCCCTTTCCAACACCATGTACCGAAATAAATACCGGATTCGATAGAATAACTTGCTCGAAAATGGAGGAATGCTTTCTGTTTTGCTGCGAGTATTCAAAAAAATCGTTCACCTCCGACACCAGCGAGAAGCTGCCCATTGCATTCCAAAAGGAGTTCTGACCATACAGCTGCCCTGCAATTTCCGATATGCTATTAATACTTATAACCACAGCAGCATCAATGGGTATTGCCCTAATGGCATCCGACGACTCCTTGCTCCCTTTACGGGTAAGTAAAAGTATTGAAACGGCTATAACCAGAAGAGCAAAAAGACCTATAAGGGGGTAAAGCAGTTTCTTTTTCATTGTGTTATGAGCATTCTGTTTTTTTACGCAGGTAATTTTCCTAGATGCAAAGATATAAGTATTGGGGCAAAAACTACAGTATCACCAGCTGCATACCACAGTAAAAGTATTCAAATTGTTGAACTTGTCCAAAAAACCTTATTATCAACTTCATTACACCCCAATGGCTTATCATATTTTTGAGGCTCTATTGTTTCCGCTCTTTTTTGCGTAATTTAGCAAGTTCAAAATAATAACTTGAGTGCAATTTAGTTTCTTTATCTATAGAAGTTGTTTAATGAAGATTATCAGGCCAATCCAACCCGCATACACCCTATTTATCCTAATAGCCTTTGTTATTGCTGGATGTTCTACCCAAAAGAATACTCCAGCCTCTAGAGCGTTTCATAATGTTACGGCTAAGTACAACTACTTTTTCAATGCCAACGAGAGCTACAACAATGCCCTAAAGAGAACGGAGAATAACTTTAGCTATAACTACACATTTCCTCTTCCTGTTCTCCTTTTAGGCGACAAGCAGGTGGTTAGCATGGTTGGTGGCGATATGGACAGGGCCATCACCAAGTGTACCGATATGATTAGTAGGCACTCTATAACCAGTAAACCAGAGCGGAAAAGAGGAGTTCAGTCGCCCAAGGAGCGACAGTTCTACAATCAGAACGAGTTTGTGCGCTGGGTGCGCGAGGGGTGGTTGCTGGTGGGTAAAGCGCGCGTTTGGAAAGGCGCCTACGACGAGGCGCGAATGACCTTTGAGTACAATCTGGTTCAATTTCCCGAAACTCCAATTTGGTTCGAGTCGCAGGTGTGGCTTGCCCGGATGGATATTATTTCCAACGACTTTGTGGCCGCCGAGGATCGCTTGCGGGGAATGGCAACCAATCGACGATACCCTAAATCTAAGTACTTTTCGCATCTGCTCGAGTCGAGTTGGGCGTTTTTATACCAGAAACAGGAGAACGTTGAGCTTACCATAAAGCATCTCGAAAGGGCCTTGCCCAATGCTCCCAACAAGGAGCATAAAGTTCGCTATAGCTTTATTCTAGGACAACTTTACCAGCAGCAGCGCAAGTTTACCGAATCGAACAAGTATTTCCGTAAGGTTCTAAAGTCCAATCCAACATACGAAAAGAGCTTTAATGCCAGGGTTAACATAGCTTCAAACTTTCAGGGTGGTAGTAGCGGACAGGAGATGATTCGAACCCTTAACAAAATGGCTGGCGACGAGAAAAACATAGAGTATCTCGATCAGATTTACTATGCCCTTGGTAATATTGAGCAAGCTCGGGGAAATACCGAAAAGGCCATTGAATATTACCAAATGTCGGCGCGTAAGAGTGTAAAGAATAATCATCAGAAAGGGCTTTCGTACCTTATTCTGGCCGACTACTTCTTCTCCAAGCCCGATTACACCAAGAGCCAAGCCTACTACGATAGCTCATACAACGCACTCGACTCCGACTTCCCAGGATACCGGGAGTTGGAGATTAAAAACAAGAACCTTAACAAGCTGGTCGAGAGTTTGAATATAGTTTCAACCGAGGATAGCCTGCAGCGAATTGCCGCCATGTCGCCCCGCGATAGAGATGCCATTATTGCCGAGCAGATAAAGATCGTTCGTGAGCAGGAGGATAAGTTAAAGCGAGAGGAGCAGGAGGGGCGCGACAGGTTTTCGCAGTTTCAGCAAATGCAGCGTGGACGCACAACCAACGTACAGGAGGGGAGTTGGTATTTCTACAACCAGTCGTCGTTAAGCTACGGCCTTTCGGAGTTTCAGATGCGATGGGGTCGGCGAAAACTCGAGGATAACTGGCGACGCGTGAACAAACGCGAGGTGCTCGATCAAAGCGCTACGCTTGCCCAAACCGTTGCCGACACGTCGGGCGTTCCAGCCAAGGTTCTCGATAATAAGAGTCGCGAATTTTACCTGCAAAACCTACCCCTAACCGATTCGCTACTCGGCTTATCGCACCAGCGAATTCAGGAGGCACTTTTCCGGGTGGGCGAGGTTTACCAGAACGATCTTAAGGATCTTCGCGAAGCGGTTAAAGCCTACGAGCAGCTCACGGTGCGATATCCTCAGAGCAATTACACTCTTATGGCTTTTTACAACCTGTATCAAATTGCTCGCTTCAACCAGCAAGCTGCCGAAATGGAAAGGTATAAGCAAGCGCTTATCTCCGGATTTCCAAGCAGTACTTACGCTCTAATGCTTAGCAATCCAAACTATATCGAAAACTTGCAGCGCGAAACACGGGAGCGAGAGGATTACTATCAGAAAACCTACGAGCTATTTCAGCAGGGCAATTGTGCCGAGGCAACGCGTAGAGCCTACGAGGGAACAACTCGGTATAAGGATTCGGATTTATCGCCTAAGTTTCAGTTTATCATTGCTCAGTGCGTTGGAAAATCGGGAAATATTAGGGAGTATAAGTTAGAGTTGGCCAAGGTAATTGAGCTTTATCCGCAAACAGATGTGGCCAAGTCGGCCTCAAGTATTCTGGCACTGGTGGAGA
>CAZBBA010000023.1:49173-52025 GCA_964490015.1 uncultured Rikenellaceae bacterium | reverse complement strand
GTTATTTGTGATAATTTGTGAAAATCTGTGGATAAACCGATAATCTGTGGATAAACCAACCCGATAAGCAGCGAAATGAAAAGGCGATTAATTATACTACTGGGATTTATACTACTGGCCCGCATGGCCTCTGCGCAGCAGCAGCCCGTGTACAGCCAGTATATGATGAACCCCTTCCTGCTTAATCCCGCCATTGCGGGGTATCAGGGCATAACCGATTTTAACCTTGTAGCCCGCGAGCAGTGGATGGGCTACGGCGATGGCCCCAGCACCTACGCGGTGAGTGGACAAACGCGCCTGCTCAAGACCAGCTTCCGTAACCGCAGCCGCATGATCAAGAGCCGCTCGCGCCGGCGTCGTCCCAGCGGACGCGTTGGTTTTGGCGGGTACATCTACACCGATATGAACGGCGCCATGAGCCGCACCGGGTTTCAGGGTACGTACGCTTACCATATCTACCTGCGCGACATTCAGGTTAGCGCGGGCGTTTCGCTCTCGGCTTTTCAGTTTAAGGCTGATGTTAAAGCATCGGACCTTTACGATGGTCGTGATATTATGCTCGATAATATTCGTCCCGGTTACTCTCCCGATGCCAACGTGGGCTTTCTGGTGAGCGGCGATAATTTTTACGGAGGATTTTCCACCACCAACCTCTTTCAGAACTCGTTTCAGTTTGGCTGGGGCAGCACCGAAACGGCCTACCGCATGTTAAGGCACTACTACCTTATAGGGGGATATAAGTACCAGGAGCGTCGTGCCGACTACGGGTTTGAGCCATCGCTTATGCTGGCCTTCACCGAACGCGGGGCGTGGAGCGCCGATATCAACTTTAAGACCTATTACAAGGAGGATTACTGGCTGGGCGTATCGTTCCGTACCACCGGAACCGTTATCACCATGTTTGGGATGAACTACCAGAACTTCTACTTTGGCTACGCCTTCGACTATAGCTACGGCGATATCACCACCTTTAACCGCATGGGCTCGCACGAGATTATGGTGGGCATGCGCCTGGGCGATAGTGCCCGCCGCTACCGCTGGCTCAACCGATTCTAGCATCCAGCTTAACATAATTCACGCACCGGGGCTTGGCTAATTCGTCAGGCCCCTTTTACATTTTTTAAATACATAGAACGCTGATGAGCAGATTCTGTTGATCACCGCGGATTTATAAACGCAAACTCGCTAACCTGCAAAAAGAAATCTTCGCGCCCTTGCAACCAATCAACCAATCATTCAATCAACCAGCCTGCCGGCTGGCAGGTCATTCAATCAGAAAACACATAGAAACATAGTTTCTTCATAGGTACAAAGCGCTTAAATCTTCGCCCTATGCTCTAAGCTCTCTGCCCTACATCCTAAATCGTTAATCGATAATCGATATTCCCTCTTGCTCTTGCTTCCCCTGTGCTGTAGGTAAGGAATAGGGGTAAAAATTGAACGCAGATGTTTTAAACGCAAACTCGCATCCCACATCCTGCAATTCACCAACTCAACAAGACCCTTGGCTTCGCTCTTCGCCATTTCGCCACAAAAGACATTAAGGAGTTCACAAAGTATACACTAAGTTTCACTAAGGCAAACTCACTTCGGTCTTCTGTTTTCTGTCTTCAAACTAAAAATAAATCTCCGCATTAATATTGGCAAACGGCACACCGCGGGCAATTAGCGCATCGCGGGTATCGACAACCATTTCGGCGCTACCACATAGGTAAAACTTTTGATTGGGAAGCAAACCGTCCCACTCCTTAACAAAATGGGTGACCCTACCCTGGAAATATTCCTCGGAAGGGCAGCGCGAGCAGCACTGGATGTAGCTACGACCCAGCCGCTCCTCTAGGTAATCCTTATAGTAAAAATACTCGGGGTAGCTCACGCCATGGATTAGGATTGGGTTTTTCCCTTTGCCCGACTTTATCTTCGATAGAAATGGTGCAATACCCGTTCCAGCAGCGATGTAAACCGCATTATCCGAAACCTGTGTAAAAGTACCAAAGGGCTCGGAGACCATTAGGTTATCGCCAGGTTTTAGCGCCGATAGCATAGGCGTAAGCTCTCCCTCGGACTTCTCGGTGTAAAGTATTTCAATAATTGGATCCTTCTCGCCGCTGGCAATGCTGTATAGCCGGGGGGCTATCTCGGGCGATACACCCAGGGCAATCACCTGTCCCGATTGAAATGCAAACTCTCTGCGGAACGAGATTAGATATGCCCCCTGCGCCAAAACCCTATTCCCAAGAACCTTGTATGTACTGTATTTTAAATCTTTCCAACTCTTCATGATAAAAATTTACACTAGATAACCCCAAATTAGGGTTTTTGGTTCAAATAGAAAAATAAAAGAATAATTTCATTTCGTATTTCTACGAAACACAAAAAACATTTCGTAATATTGCGAAATATTTATTTCAACTATGGGAAAGCCAAATTACACAGAAAAACAAGCTAAACTAGCCCGTTACGCCAAGGCATTAGGCCATCCGGCAAGGGTTGCCATAATGGAAATACTTTCGCAGCAAAGCTGCTGCTACAGCGGCGATATCACCAACGATTTGCCCATTGCCCGCAGCACGCTATCGCAACATTTAAGTGAGCTGAAAGATGCCGGACTAATACAGGGTGAGTTCAATCCACCCAAAATTAAGTACTGCATCCGCAAGGAAGGATGGGAAGAGGCGAAGGGGATGATGGGGGATTTTTTTGAATTTCGAACACTGAATAATGAATAACGAATTTCGAAGTATAGAAAAGCGAAAGGTCTGTGGTACAAATTGGAAAATGCAAATCGACTTCAACCTTCATCATTCGGTGTTCGGTGTTCGATATTCAGAAGAAATGATGAACGCTGAACC
>CAZBBA010000023.1:0-49073 GCA_964490015.1 uncultured Rikenellaceae bacterium | reverse complement strand
AAAAGCCAACGGCCTTTCTACTCTCAACTTCATCATTCATCATTCGGTGTTCGGTGTTCGATATTCAGAAGAAATGATGAACGCTGAACCGAGCGTACTTTGCGAGCGCGCCGAAGGCAATAATGAATAACGAATTTCGAAGTAGCAGGGAAGCGAATGGTCAAAGCACAAAAAAGCCAACGGCCTTTCTACTCTCAACTTCATCATTCATCATTCGATGTTCGATATTCAAATGAAATAATGAACGCTGAATCGAGCGTACTTTGCGAGCTCGACGAAGGCAATAATGAATAACGAACACAGATTAATGAACACCGAATAGCGAAGAAAAAGGAAACCAAGGACAAACGCAAAAATGATTATGACCAATCCAAACCAAAACTTCATCATTCGAAATTCATTATTCAGTGTTCGATATTAAAAGAAGCATAACTAATTAATTTAAAAAACCATGGAAATCAAGGTTCTTGGGCCAGGCTGCCCAAAGTGTAAAACACTTGAACAGGCCACACATAATGCGGTTAGTGAACTTGGAATTGATGCCAATGTATCGAAAGTGGAAGACATTGTTCAGATCATGAACTATGGCGTAATGCGCACTCCCGCACTGGTAATTGATGAGAGGGTAATCTTCTCGGGCAAAGTACCCAGCGTAAGCGAGCTTAAGGAAATCATCATAAAAAATCAGCAATAAAGCGTCATTAACCAAACAAAAAAACAAAACAATGAAAAGAATTGCACTACTACTATCTATTGCCTCAGCGGCAATGATTATGGAAAGCTGCGGAGGCTCAACCGAAAAGAAAACTACTGAAACAGCAAAGGTTGAAGTTGCCGAAACGGCCAAGGTTATGGTTTACTACTTCCATAGCAAGCAGCGCTGCAAAACATGCCTGGCCATTCAGGATATTGCAGGACAAATCATTGCCGAGAATTTTGCCGATAATTCAGAGGTAAAATTCCTTGAGCTCGACTTTACCGAAAAGGCCAATGAGGCCATTGCCGAGAGATTTGAGGTGGCGGGTAGCAGCCTGATTATTGTTTCGGGCGACGAAAACCTTAACCTAACAAGTGTTGCATTTGCCAATGCCGTTAGAAATCCCGATGCGCTTAAAGAGGCCATTGTAAATGAGGTAAACAAGCACTTGTAGCTAATGGAGTTTTTGCAAAATCTGATCGATAACTCCCAATTTCCAATTCTCACTGCCTTTGCTTTGGGGCTTATGACCGCCATTAGCCCTTGCCCACTGGCCACCAACATCTCGGCCATTGGCTTTATTGGCAAAGATGTACACGACAGGCGGAGGGTTTTTGTTAATGGAATAATATATACTCTTGGTCGTGCCATAACCTATACATTGCTTGGAGTTATTCTGATAGTAATTCTCCGGCAGGGCTCAAGCATCTTCAAAATCCAAAAAGCGGTAAGCACATATGGCGAGATGTTTATTGGCCCGCTGCTAATTGTGATTGGGTTGTTTATGCTTGATTTCATAAAGATTAATCTAAAGGGCACGGGTAAACTTTCGGCTAAGGCCGAGGCAAAAGCCAGCGGTGGTAGCCACTGGGGTGCATTACTTCTGGGAATTGTATTTGCCTTGGCCTTTTGTCCCTACAGCGGCGTACTATATTTTGGAGGGCTAATTCCCTTGTCGGTTTCATCGGCATCGGGCTACTTTTTACCCTTTGTATTTGCCATTGCAACCGGACTACCTGTTATCATCTTTTCTTGGATTCTGGCATTTAGCGTATCGAGCGTGGGATCGGTTTACAACAAGATTAGAACTTTCGAGATCTGGTTTCGCCGAGTGGTTGCCGTGCTATTTATTGGGGTTGGGCTATACTACACAATTATTGTATTCCTCTAGATTTGTTTCTCGCAAAGGCGGGGTTAAAAATCAGGTTATTTAAATAAAACCTTGGCGATTTGGCGAGAACAACAAACGGTTTTAACAAATTTTCATATGGAAATTAAAAAAGAACTTCAAATCCTATTCTGGATTGTATTTTTCTTTGCGCTGGCATTTTTTATGCCGGTTGATAGCGCAACCTTCCGCACAGCGGTTGATGCCACGCTTGACCTAACAAAGTGGTATGCCCAGGAGCACGTGGTGCTGTGCCTATTACCAGCATTTTTCATTGCTGGGGTGATATCTGTATTTGTAAGTCAGGGTGCGGTGCTGAAATACTTTGGTGCCAATGCAAAAAAGTGGGTGGCCTACACAGTGGCCTCGGTATCGGGAACCATTCTGGCCGTATGCAGCTGCACCATCCTACCCCTTTTCTCGAGCATTCATAAGCGTGGTGCAGGTTTAGGCCCAGCTGTGGCATTCTTGTACTCTGGGCCTGCCATTAACATTCTGGCAATTATTTTAACCGCTCGAATCTTAGGTTTTGAGATGGGCGTTGCGCGTATAATCGGTGCTGTGGTGTTTGCCATTGTTATTGGCAGTGCAATGTCGATTATTTACCGTAAGGAGGAGAAAGCCAAAAAGGAGGAGCAGATGAATATCCAAATGCCTCCCGAAACCCGACCCATGTGGCAAACATCCTTCCACTTTTTTATCCTTGTGCTAATCCTAGTTTTCGCCAACTGGGGCAAACCCTCCGCCGACGAAACCAGCGGTGTCTGGTACTTTATCTGGAGCAACAAGTGGTACATTACCAGCATTTTTGGACTGGGCTTGGTTTACTCACTTATAAAGATTTTAAAGATTAAGTGGTGGTGGGTAATATCGGCAGCAGTTGCCACTGGCGTATCGGGCGTGCTTGCATCAACCTACATAGGGGGAAAGTTAGCCCCGCTTGTTCCTATGCTTGTGGCCATAACAGGGCTTAGCATCATCACCCTAAAAAAGGATGACGAGAACCGCGAGTGGACGCTGGCCAGCTGGGACTTTGCCAAGCAGATTATGCCATTGCTGGCATTGGGTGTTATTGTAGCAGGTTTTCTTCTGGGCTCAACCCACGACGAGACTAACATCCCAGGTATTGTTCCAAGCAGCTGGATATCGTCGCTGGTGGGTGGAAACTCAATATTTTCAAACTTTTTCGCTTCCATTGTAGGGGCATTTATGTACTTTGCCACGCTAACCGAAGTGCCCATTGTTCAGGGGCTACTATCATCGGGGATGGGCAAAGGGCCTGCGCTGGCGCTACTACTTGCTGGCCCATCACTGTCGTTACCAAATATGCTGGTAATTCGCGGGGTTATGGGCACAAAGAAAACCTTAGTTTACGTTGTACTGGTTGTTATAATGGCAACCATTTCGGGAATGCTATTTGGATATTTAACTTAACCCCTAAAAAACCATGGAAAACAAAAGTATCTCCTTTATTGGTGGCGGAAGGATTACGGCGATTTTCCTCACGGCCTTTGAACGTAGTGAAATAACCTTTAAGGAAGTATCTGTAATGGATATTAATGGCGAAGTGCTTATGGATCTTGATGCAAGATTTCCATTCATAAAAGTTTACTCGGACATTAATCCTGACTTGCTGAATGCAGACTACATTTTTATTGCGGTTCATCCCCCTGTAATTGCTGAGACACTTGAAAAGATTAGGGCGGGGATTTGTAAAGAGTCCATAATTATTTCGCTTGCACCAAAATTTACAATCGACAAGATTTCAACCCTGCTTGGTGGATTTAATCGGGTTGTACGTTTATTGCCTTTGGCATCATCAATTATTGGGGAAGGGTATAATCCTGTGGGTTTTTCAAAATCTATTTCTAACGATTGTAAGCAAAATCTACTGAACATGTTTGGTGCTTTTGGTCAAACAATCGAGGTGGCTGAAAACAAAATAGAAGCCTATGCAATGATTGTAGCAATGGGCCCAACATATCTTTGGTTTCAGTACTACAAGCTAATTGAGTTGGCAAAATCGTTTGGAATGGACGAGCACGAAGCCAATGAGGCCGTTAAGCAGATGCTCGATGCTACGTTTAAAACTATGTTTGACAGCGGATTAACAAAAGAGCAAGTGTTTGATTTAATTCCAGTTAAGCCAATTGGTGAGCATGAGCAGGAAATTCTAAAGATTTATGATGAAAAGCTAACTGGATTATTTCAGAAGATAAAGCCATAAAGTTTGAATTAAAACAGGGTATTCCAAAAACTACTTGGTTTGACTATACTCATCATTATCTCATCAATTGCAATTATTGTTTCCATTCTTGCTAGTGCTAAAAAAACTTTGCAAGGCATAAAGAGTGGGTTGAAGATGTTTTTTAAACTTCTCCCCACTCTTATCAACGTGCTGATATTGGTTAGCGTATTCTTATACCTTACACCCAACGAGAAACTAGTACTTTGGATGGGCGAAAGTTCGGGCATTGAGGGGTACATTATTGCAGGAGTAACAGGATCTTTATCGCTAATTCCCGGGTTCATTGCTTTTCCTCTAGCCAGCGTGCTTATTAAGAGCGGCGTCTCATATCCCGTGCTAGCCATGTTTATCACCACTTTACTGATGGTTGGCATTTTCACGCTACCCGTCGAGAAGCAGTACTTTGGATGGCGGGTTAGCCTACTGCGCAATGGGTTAAGCTTAGTAGGAGCAGTAATATGTGCGTTAGTAATTGGGCTATTCTATTAATATCAAAATGGCTACAAGAGTAAAACCCATACTAAAATATTCGCTTGTTATCCTCTTTGGATTGATGATTGGTCTTTCGTGGCTTTTCGATTTTGCCATTGGAGTAGAGATTTCGAAAAACTTTTGGGATTTTTTTACCGAAATGATCATCTTTCTTCCCTTGATGTTCATCCTTATTGGCCTTTTCGATGTTTGGATTCCACGCGAAAAAGTGGTAAAGCACATTGGCGAGGAATCAGGAGTAAAAGGAACCATATTGGTTATACTTTTGGCCATGCTACAAGCGGGCCCGCTATACGGCGCATTTCCATTCGCCTACATGCTATGGAAAAAAGGCTGCTCGGTTAAAAACGTGTTTATCTACTTAGGCGCATATTCAACCATTAAAATTCCGATGCTCACCTTCGAGATTGGGTTTCTTGGGCTAAAGTTTTCGATACTTCGTTCCATTGTTACGCTTTTGGTTTTTATTGTTATTGGATACCTGATGGAGTGGATAATTGGGAAACGAAACTTTAATATGAACCAACCCTAAGGCGATAAAGTGGTTTACAGGAAATTTTCTCCCTATTGATTAGTTCATTACCTTTGCACCCTCTGGCTATGGAGCTAGCCATAAAACGCATTAAATGCTAATGGCTCCTGCAACAATCAATATTCTTTACACAATGCTTCGTTTAATCCTTATTGTGGGTACTGGCGGTTTTATTGGAACTGTTGGCCGCTTCCTGCTCTCGCGCCTAATCCACGCCAATACCCTTACCTCGTTCCCGCTGGGAACATTTACCGTAAATATCATCGGCTGCCTACTTATTGGAATTATCTATGGGATATCGGGCAAAAGCAATATCATTAGCCCCGACCTTAGGCTATTCCTAACCGTTGGGGTTTGCGGTGGGTTCACATCCTTCTCTACCTTTAGCAGCGAGAATATCTTCCTGCTAAGGGATGGCAACTTTGTGCTTTTTGCCCCATACACCAGCCTTAGCGTATTTCTTTGCTTGGCTGCCGTTTACCTTGGAAACCTTATTACTAAACTATACTAACCTATGGAAACCAATAGAGAAGCCAAGCATTTGCGCATTTTTATTAGTAACACCGATAAGTTTAGGTACTCGCCCCTTTACGAGGTAATTGTATTTGCCGCCAAGCGCTACGGAATGGCGGGCGTCACCGTCCTCAAAGGGGTGATGGGCTACGGATCGAGCAGCACGGTTAGGTCGATGAAGTTCTGGGAGGTTACCGAGAAGCTGCCCCTGGTAATAGAGATAATCGACGAGGCCGAGAAGGTGGAAAGCTTTGCCGAAACCATTATGCCCTACTTCGACAAGCTAAAAACGGGTTGTGTAATTACCATCGAAAAGGCGAATATCATTCTTTACAAGACTGGGCAAAAGAATTAGGCTATCCAAAATTTCCCCCCTCTATATTTATTTGAATAGATTTAATTTGAAGCGCTATGATTAGAATTAACATTCCCAACAGAGAACCAGTGTTTGCAGAAAACCTGGTGCTCGACTACAACGGAACACTAGCCCTCGACGGACAGCAAATTAATGGCGTAATTACACTGCTCGGCAAGCTCTCGGAGCACCTTTCGGTTTACGTTATTACTGCCGACACGTTTGGAACAGTTAAGGAAACCTTTGCAAGTACCAATATCAACGTAAAAATTATTGATGGGAAAGAGCAGGGGAGGCAAAAGGCCGATTTTGTTGCCAGCCTAAACCCCCAATCGGTTGTGGCCATTGGAAACGGAGCAAACGATGCGCAAATGCTTAAGCTGGCTACTCTTGGCATTGCAGTTGTTCAAGCCGAAGGAGCATCGGTTCAGGCACTAATAAACGCCGATATTACATGCACCAGTATAATTGACGGCCTTAATCTTCTGCTAAACCCCAAACGTATTGCAGCTACTCTTAGGCTGTAGTATTCAACATTCTCCTTAGTCATCCTGTTACTATCATTTAGCACATCCATACCATATTTATTATCTTTGCAAAAAAAATAATTATGAATACTACCGATACACCAATACGCCAAACCTTTACCCTTCCTGAGGTTAGCCATATTTGCTCCTACGGAGCCGCCGATGCCATTGCCAATAAAGATGCCCTTATTGTTGATGTTAGGGAAAACGATGAGCTCGATATTATTAAGTTCGACTCCACCGAGGTAATCCATCTGCCCATGTCGGTAATTGCCGATAGGTATGGTGAGCTGCCCAAGGATCGCCCGCTAATTGTTGCCTGCAACAACGGTGTGCGAAGTGCAAAAGCGGTGAATTTGCTTAACTACCAGGGCTACACCAATGCCACTAACCTCGATGGGGGAATTATTCAGTGGAACCGCGATGGGCTGCCACTTATCCTTCGTCAGGATTTAATAGATGATGCCGAGCATTGCGGAAGTCACAATCCCACGGGCGGGTGCGGCGGATGTAGCTGCGGCTGCTAGGAGATGAATTATGAATACTGATTAACGATTTTGGATTTTTGATTTGAGTAATCTCGGCAGAAATCTTTGATCAAAAATCGTTAACCCTTGTTCGTAAATCTCAACTTACCTCATCCGCTCCTTCATTATCTGCAGAAGAGATTCAAAGATTAGTCGTCCGTCGGTATTGCCCAACTCATCATCGGCAGCGCGCTCTGGGTGAGGCATCATGCCAAACACGTTAAACCCGCTGTTGCATACTCCAGCAATATTCTCAACCGATCCATTGGGATTAACTGCCTCGGAGATATTCCCATCCTCATCGCTATAGCGGAAAAGGATTTGCCCGTTGATTCGCATGGCGGCAAGTGTGTCCTTATCGGCGTAGTAGCGACCCTCGCCATGGGCAATGGGAATTTTTAGTACCCTCCCACGGGGCAGCAATGCGGTGGGAGCAGCAGTTTTGCTATCGGGTAAAATGTAAACATTCTTGCACTCAAACTTCTGACTATTGTTGTGCAGCAGGGCGCCAGGCAACAGCTTAGCCTCGCAGAGAATCTGAAATCCATTGCAAACGCCAAACACAAATCCTCCCGCATTGGCAAACTCAATCACCTTCTCCATAATAGGCGAGAATCGGGCAAGTGCTCCCGACCGGAGGTAATCGCCATAGGAGAATCCACCTGGTAGCACAACAGCATCAACACCCTGTAGGTTAGTATCCTTGTGCCAAAGTTCAACCACCTCCTGCTCCATGATGTTCCGCAGAACATATATCATATCGTGATCGCAGTTGGAACCCGGAAAAATTACCACGCCAAACTTCATAGCATCAGTTTTAAAAAGTTGCCCAAAGATATGTATAAAATGGTTTAGTGCAAAAATTCGATTCGTGTATTATTAGCTGCATAACATACTGAGCTTATGCCTCACATCTCGAATGTAAAGTATAATTTCGCGCCAAATTTTAAAGGATCATGATAAGGGTTTGGTTAGCTTTCGTATTTATAGGTTTTATTGGGATTGGGCTTGCCTTTGCCGATAAGAATTCAACAACCAGTTCGGCTTCTGTGGAGAAAATTCCTCACACCACTGATTCGTTGAGCATCGAGTTTTCGGCAAACTTCCAGTCGCGCCATGTGTGGCGGGGCAGCCTCACCTGCAATGCATGGAATATCCAGCCCACCTTTAATGTAAGCAAGCGCAATTTCCTGTTTGGCGCGTGGGCTGCCTACACGGTTAATAACAGCTACGCCGAGGTTGACCTTTACGCCTCGTACTCGCACGGCCCTTTCACGGTTTCGATACTCGATTACTTTTGCCCAAACGAGAATTTAAGGTTCAACCGTTTCTTCGATATCAACCAGTCCACCACCCAGCATACGATCGATATAACTGTTAGCTTTGATGGGACAAAACGATTTCCGTTTACACTAATGGCTTCAACCCTTGTTTGGGGCGACGATCTGAATCCTGCAACGGGAAAAAACTTCTTCTCCACATACCTGGAGGCAGGCTACTCCTGGCAACGGACACCCGCTCAGAAGTTTGATTTTCTGGTTGGGTTTACCCCATTCAACGGATACTATGCCGATAAGGCAAGCGTGGTAGCAGTGGGTGTAGGAATTAATCAATCTATAAAGATTAACGACCACCTTAAACTTCCAATATTTGGGAAACTGCTGGTAAACCCATACAGCCAGAATATCTTTTTTGTGTTCGGATTTACGCTGGGAAAAGAAATCTAACTACTGAAGCTTAATAAGCTTACCCGTTGAGCTTTGCTCTTCGATGATAATCTCTGAGGGATTGCCCCTATAGTAAACATTCCCCGATGAGTTAAGCGTTACCCGCAGCTTACTATCAATATTAATATAGATATTGTTGTAGGAGTTATTTATCACCCGGGCGCTCTTTACCGAAAGCCCTTCGGCCTTCAGCGTGCAACCATTTCGCATCCACATATAAGCATAATCGGCACGCCCGCTGATATTGTAAATGCCCATGTTATTGGTGTTGCCAGCAAAGAGGCCAAGGTTATCAACATCAACATCTAGATTTACAGTTCCTATATGATGGGTGATAAATACCCTAAAATTGGTTTGCGATATTGTCCCCGATGAACTTATGTTACCGGGCGCATACGATCTGAAGTATTCCAGAGTTGGGAAATAGATGACAACTTGGGGTGTTACATAGCCCGTTCGCCACTTTCGAGGATTCCTGTCGAACAGCTCCAGCGTATCGCCATTTACAAAGCAATCAATGCCATCGATGGTTGATGCGGGGGCGTTAATCTCTACCCTAAACTCGGCATCCTGCTTAAGCACAACGTCAAAAACATCGTTTACCCGTACCTGCTTGAAAGCAATATCAGCAACCTCGCGCTGCAATTCGTTGTTATCGTTAAAGTCGTTGCCACAGCTTGCCAAAACCACAACCAGCAAAAAAGAGAGATATGGTAATCGAAATCTTATCATCGTTTTGCAACGCTAAGGTTATAGCCAATGCCCCATTCAATGTAATCGGCGGCAAACTGCGTTGCCTTAAGCGAGCAGTTCACAAAAAACCCATCGTACACATTGTACCGTATTCCCACCCGCTTAAAAATCCGGCTGGGAGTAAGAGAGTTGGGAATCACCATATAACCTGGCTGTAGGGCAAATGAAAGCCTTCCCCACACAATTTCGTAAGCCAGATGCACTCCATAGGTTGTGGTGTAATCGGCCTCAGCCAGCTGCAACTCATTTAGGTTTTTGGTGATATTTGTACTCTGGAAAACATCGCCCCCAATCCCAATACGATGATTGGAATTTAGCGAGTAGGTTATCTCGAGTATTGAACTCGAGGCAAACTCTGCAAACGGATTTCGCTTGTTATTCTGACTCACCCCTGCAGCATAAAGGCCAATTAACTTTACCCGTGAGGATGCAATTTGAGGTAGCTCTGGTGAAATCGGTACAACTTCATTTTGATTTATCGAATAACAAGCGCCTATCTGTAAGGCGTAAAGGTTAAGTCCAGTATTGGGTAACTTTAACTTTCCGTTGGATGTATGCGTGTACGTTGGGGAGACAAATAGTGCAAGGGTTTTGTCGATGCTTACCTTAAAATCAACCGAAACAACAATTAGCGCATTTAGTCGTGAGCCAATAGCTTGATTAAAAGGGTTCGTTTCGGAATTGTAAGGTTTACTCGCATACGAAACACCACTCGACACGGTGCTACCTAGGGTGAACACATTGCCCAAACTAAAATAATTTGACTTAAAGGTAAAACTCAATCCAGTTATTGTTCCATAAACATCCCTGTTCCCCAGGCCAGAGTGATATAAACTAACTCCTATAGCCGGAGGCCTATGCGGCCTAAGGTGGAGAAAGGTTTTAGCCAGCTGTAGTTCAAACCCGTTTACAAAATCGTGGTTAAAAAACCGAAGATACTCGTGGTGAGGGTACATGGAACCTCGCAGGTACGATGCCTGAATAAAAGTTGATGAAATATGTGGAGGGTTGTCGCCAGAAACACTCGAACTACCATTTACGCTTTGCGCAAAACATATCGCAAACAAAATTGAGCTCAGAAAATATGAAGCCGGCCTAAAAATCATCCCTAAAAAATTTGATTGATAACAAATATAGCAAGTTTTACGGCATTGCCCATTTGCATTATTTCAGAAAAAGTGAAAGGGTGAGAAAACCTCACCCTTTACTTATCAAATAAATGCTTCAGCTAGTTTAACTTAAAGGTAATTGGAAAGGTGAAAATCACCTTGGCCGGTTTACCGCGCTGAAGGCCTGGTGTCCACTTGGGCGACATGGAAACCACCCTGAGTGCCTCGGCATCGAGCAGGGGATCAACTCCTCGAACAACCTTTATGTTCCGAACGGAACCATCGGTATCGATTGTAAACTCTAGAATTACTTTCCCCTGTATTCCATTCTGAGCGGGAATCTCAGGATATCTTAGGTTTTGAAACACCCACTTGGAAAAACTGTTATAGTCGCCTCCCATAAAAGTTGGTTTCTCCTCAATCAGAAAGAATGGCAGGGTTTCCTCAGCTTCATCCTCATCCTTAGGATCAAGCAGGAAGGGTATGTAATCCTCATCAAAATCCTTAAAGATATCCTTTTCTTTATCTATTATCAGCTCATCATCTGGTTTGATATTAATAATTTCGACAACAAAAAATGTTGGTGGTTTGGGCGGAATTATCTTTTCGGGTTTGGTTATGGGGATCATCTCCTCGACAACTTCAATGGTGTTAGTTGCGGGAAACACAAAGTTGATATCGCCGGTGGTGGGCCACTCGAAGGCCAGGAGCGCCAGTGCAAGCGCTGCAACCAGTCCTACCTGAAAGAAGAGAGCCTTTTTCCCTTCTAAATCTGTTTTACTTGTTTTCGTTTTCATGGCATTCAGTTTTAGGGGTTAGTATTGGTGGGGCTTCTTTACTATGTTTAACGGAGAAACCTTTGTATTTGTGATACAACTTTGGCGATAATTCCATAAAAAAAACAATTTAATTTTTAAAAACTATACAAATTAGTTGTATAACTAATTTTATTAGTTATATATTTGTGGTATGAAAGAGCTAACCAAAGCCGAAGAGCAAGTAATGGAGTACTTGTGGAAGAGGAAAAAAGGGTATCTGCGCGAGATACTCGAAATGTATCCCGATCCAAAACCTGCTCCAACCACCGTGAGCACCATTATCCGAATCCTTGAGCAGAAGGGTTTTGTTGGGTATAATGCGCATGGCCGAAACAACCAGTACTACCCCTTAATCTCACGCTCGGAGTATTCGCTAGCATGTTTTAAGGGTGTGGTTAAAAAGCATTTCAGCGGATCGTATCAAAAGCTGGTATCGAACTTTGTTTCGGAAAAGGATTTATCACTAACCGAGTTGGAGGAGTTGAAGAGAACCATTGAGGAGGCCATAAAGAACAGGGAGGGTAGCAATGATTAGCATAATGAAATATCAACTGCTAGTGGCTGCATGCCTGGCCATCTGCTACGCGCCGTACTACTTGTTCTGGCGAAAATCGATGTTGCTTACCAACCGAAGGGGTTACCTCCTGTTTACTGTAATTTTCTCGTTTAGCGCTCCTCTACTAAATCTTGACATGGGTTGGCTAACCAGTAATGAAATAACAACCTATGGTTTTCTTAAGGGACTAAGCGCCGATATAATTCCAGTTACTGATGCTCAAACAAAAGAGAATATTCTTAACTCGGCAAGCATATTAACAACAATTGGCATTGTAGCATTCTACTTATGGGCATTGGGAGCCATTTCTCTAATTACCTCCTTCACTAGCACTTTGATAAAAGGTTTTGCCCTAAGAGATAAAGCAACTCGAACCGCTAATCATAATGGATTTAAGGTTTATATTATCCCCGGACAAAACCAGTGCTTTACATTCTTTACCAGCATATACATCTCTGCAGATTTGTATAACTCGCCAAACCGTGCGCTACTGCTCAGCCACGAGGAGGCACACATTAGCTCTTTTCATTACATCGATTTAGTTCTTGCTCAGCTGGCCAAAACGATGCAATGGTTTAACCCTGCGGTTTACCTAATAAGCAGGGAGCTTAAATCGTTGCACGAGTTCTCGGCCGACCGATTTGCGATTAACCAAACCCACAGCAAGGGGTATTTAACTCTACTGCTCGAGTTTTGCAGCAAACCGCAATCGCCAGGCCTAATGTTTAACCAATTCAGCTATGGCTGTATAAAAAAACGAATAGTCATGATAACCAATTCTGCACAAACAAATAAAACTTCACAGTATATAAGGCATTTAGCCACACTACCTTTTCTGGCAGTAGCGTTGTTACTGGTGTCGTGTACCGAGCGCCCCGAAATGATTGAGACTAAACAGGAAGTGGTTGAGGATGCCAAGATAATAACCTATGCAGGAAGCAAAAGTAGTAACGACGATGCACTGCTTAAGGAGTTCCGATTCCAAAACCTAAACAACCAGTTTAGTGTAATACTAAGGAAAGGTATTGTTTACAGGTTTATTAGCCTAAACACGGTGGGTAGTTATAATTTAGAATTTTCAAAATCAAAAAGTTCCGATGTAAAATCATTTAACGTATCTGAGAGTACACCGCTTAGCTATATATTCTCAGTAACCGAAACCGGAGCTTATACTCTAAAAATAACTAGCCATTCGGATAACACCCTAAATCCCGAGTTAGCATTGCTACTAGTAGATTTTATCGAATAGCAACCAACAGCATAGGGGATGGTACTGTTAATACTAAAATCTTCGGCGTGTTTCACCGCATTCTACCTAATGTACCTACTGCTACTTAGGCGTGAGAAGCATTTTAGGTTAAACAGGTTGATCCTAATCGTTACTTTGTTTGCCTCCACTGCAATTCCGTTGATTGAGTACACGCACTATGTAACAGAAACAAAAACGGTGCTTGCCGAAAATACGGCAAGCAGTCAACCTAAAAATACCACAACATACACTAACGAGTTTATTGAGAGCAAACCTATTTCATCGGAAGGGATTATAATAAATAAGCCAAGGGCAAACTCAAAAATCATTGCCCTTGGTATTTACCTAAGCGTGGTGGGTATTCTGCTAGTATACCTTGCCTATCAGTTGCTGGTACTATTTGTTCAAATGCGGCGATGTAAGAAATCCGTAAACATCAATGGACATAGGGTAATAGTGTCGAGTCGATGGGGGCAAACCTTTTCATTCTTTGGGGTTATTGTGATGACAGACGACGACTTCCAAAACCCTAATCGTAATCTTTTAGTTGAGCACGAGTTGGTTCATGCTCGCCAGCTTCACTCGATCGATCTTTTACTTGCCGAGATTTTTGCTAGCCTTCACTGGTTTAACCCGCTGGTTTACCTCTACAAGAAATCGCTTTGCGAGGTTCATGAGTTTTTAGCCGATGGCCGAGTAGTGAATGCCGGTACCGATCCAATTGCCTATCAGCAGCTAATGCTGCAGTGCGCATCGGCCAGCTATGCTCCCAAAGCCACCAATTCCTTTAGCGCTAAGCTTCTTAAAAATCGAATTGCCATGATAAATAAAGATAATTTCAGCAACAGCACATTAAGATATTTAATGATTGTCCCTGTCCTAATGGGACTTCTATCTCTATTCTCGTTTAAGGTTCAAAAGAGGGTCGACTATATTTACGAAACGAAAGAACCCATAGGAATTGCTTTTCCAGATGACGATTTATACCTCACCAATGATATTGAACAGAAAGATGAGTCATCAAAAGAGTTTGAGTTCTCATCGAAAATTGCCAAACCAGATAAAATCTCATTATCGAACGAGGAGGATTCAACAATACTGTATAATAGGCTTAACCAGCGCATCGACGAGTCATTTTCACGGATTATTACGGTATATCAGAAAAACACAAAGCATGTGCTTTTAAGCTCAATGTATTTTGGTGATGAGGTTGAGCTTTGGATTGCTGGTACTTCGCTAATGAAAAACCAGCCATTGTTCGAGGTTCGAAGCCAAGTAACAGGAATGCGGATTGAGCCAACCTTACTTGACAAGTCGAAGGAGTTCTCGCTTTACCGTTTTCATATTCCCCAAATGGGCGACTACAGTATTAGCATTACTAATATTGATGAAATCCAGAATTTTCTGTATACGCTTGCCGTTCCCAAGGAGAAAAACTTTACTGCTGAAGTGGGAGTTAATGTTAACGAGAAGAGGGTTTTGCTAAGGAACAAAAAAGTCGAAAACACTCATCTGGTAACGTCGCAACAAGAGAATTTTCAAATCGACACATCCACAGAGGCCGAAAAACAACCCGCTCAAGCAAACTACAATATTGGCAAAAGGATGATGCAGATGCAAAAGGGGAAAGAGGGCGATATCGACTTTCAAGCCCTAACCATTAGCTACCCAAGCATCGATGTACCAAAGGAGAGGGTTTCCCTATCGAATTTGGATGAGGGGAATATGCTTAAAATAGCCACAAGGGATGGGAATTGGCCTCTGGTATACCTTCAGGAAAACATTATCTACCCAAAATCCTTTAAGCCTAAGAGAAGGAAAGCCGAGGTAGTTGAGGTCGCGTTTAATCTAAGCGTATCAGGAACGATTTCCAATGTGGTGGTAACAAAAGGGGTTAACCCCGATCTTGATGCTGAGGTAGTAAGGGTACTTTCGGGAATGACCGATTGGGAGATTGAAACTATTTATAAGATTCCCGTACCTGTTGAGGTTACCTTAAGGTTTGCTTTGGGTCGAAAATAGAGCACTTTATCAACAAAAAAAGCCCATCGAAAACTAGCTTCGACGGGCTTTTTATATCGTAACTAACGATTACTCGATAGGTTCCACATCCTTTACATCATCGGATTTTGGAGTAGCAGAATCAATGGTTTTACCCTTTAGGTAATTCGGTAACTCCATGCCAGCCATCTTAAACAGCTCCTCGAATGGAGGAATTGAACCCAGCATTCCCGACAGGAAATTGGCAGTGGCCGGACTCTTGCCATCCTTGCCCGAGCCCATATTATCCCAAACGGTAACCTTATCGATCTTAAGGTTCTTAACGGCCTCAACCTGTGTTTTAACCAGCTCGGGCAGCTTATCGGCGATCATCATCATTACCGCATCGCGTGAGTTACCAGCCGCATGGCTAAGCTTCTCGAAACCTTCGGCCTGTTTGGTAAGTATTTCGTAGATACCCTTCGCCTCGGCTTCCATCTTCATGTAAATTGCATCGGCAACACCTCGTGCCTCTCTACGGGTTTGCTCGGCAATAGCTTCGGCATCAATCTCAACTTTTTCCTTATTGATTTGAGCAGGTATAACAATATCGGCTTTTTGAGTTGCCTGCTCGCGTTCGGCACGGGCAATCTCAGCTAATTTTTCAGCGGCGTAAGCTTCCTCGAGGGCTTTGGCGCGAGCCACCTTCTCGGCGGCTACGGCTTTACGCTCGGCTTCGGCCTCCTTCTCGCGACGGGTAGCGTCGGAATTAGCAATGGTGATCTTGGCTAAGTTCTCACCCTCAACAGCGGTTGCATCGGCGCTCGACACCTGAACCCGCTGATCGCGGTGCGCATTGGCCTCGCCAATGGAACCGTCGCGGTTCTTCTCGGCCACGCTTTTCTTGGCATCGTTAATGGCCTTGGCAGCGGCTTCTTTTCCAAGTGCCTCTATGTACCCCGACTCGTCGTTAATGTCGGTTACGTTTACGTTGATAAGTTTTAGACCGATTTTCTTAAGTTCAGCCTCCACGTTAGCCGAAACGGCAGCAAGGAACTTATCGCGGTTGTTGTTAATCTCCTCAATCTCCATGGTGGCCACCACCAAACGGAGCTGACCAAAAATAATATCCTTGGCAAGGTTGCTGATATCGTCCTGTGCCAAGCCCAGCAAACGCTCGGCAGCATTATCCATTATGCCAGGTTCGGTAGAGATACCAACTGTAAACCTCGAGGGAACGTCAACCCTGATATTCTGCTGGCTAAGCGCATTGGTTAGGTTGATCTCAATGGAGAGGGGCGTTAGGTTAAGGAAAGCGTAATCCTGAATTACTGGCCAAATAAATGCTGCACCACCATGAATACACTTAGCAGAGCGCGATTCGTCAGTTTTGCCCTTGCCAACCTTACCGTATACCACAAGAACTCGATCCGAAGGGCATCGCTTATATCGCTTTAGTAGCGATACAATAAGAATAAATACAAAAATGACTAAGGCAATTATGCCAATTGCTACATATTGAGCCATACAAACAAATTTAAATGGTTAGTGAAATTTTATTTAATACTAAGATCTTTTCACAAGGAGAATCTCATCATTCAGGATATCAACAACCTGCACAATGGCTCCTGTGGGAATTACCTCCTCATCATCGGTCATTGCATCTAGCGTTCGGTAGCCCTGGAGCTTAAGCTGAACTTTCCCAACGGCTTGACGTTTTTGAGGGATGTAAAGGTAAACAGTAGCGGTTTTGCCAATGGCACTTCGCATGTTAAGTGTACCTGTTTCGGTAAGTTTACCCATAAAGTAGTAGATAGATGCCATAATTAACATCATCACAATTCCCGAAACGGTTGAGATTAGTAGCGTAGCCCAGTTAGGCAGCTCGCCATAAATGCAGGCCAAACCCACCCAACCAAATACAGTAAAGAATGCTACAAAATTCTTGAGGCTTATAAATTGAAAGCCTACGCCAGAGTCGGACTCCACGCTTAGGTCAGCATCGCCAATGGCATCCAATCCATCGCCATCGGCATCGGAGCCAAGGAAAGTCATTACCAGCTGAATAATAAATACTAGTGATGCTGGTAGAGTTATGATCCAGTAGATCATCTGCATGGTGGAAAGACCTTCCCACCAGGAGTTAATGTTTAGTAGTATCATTTTAGGTTAAGATTATCCCTGTGAAAGTATGAAAAAAAGAGACACATTATCACCTTTCAGGCTAAATAAATGCATAAAAAAACAGGTAGCGAACCCACACATTGGGCTGCTACCTGTAGAGGAATATCCAATAAAACTAGAAGTAACTCTAATACCTATTCCGGTTGGCAAACCAAACTAACGACAACATAACAGGAACCTCAACAAGTACCCCAACAACTGTAACCATTGCCGCTGGCGATTGAAGTCCAAACAAGGCGATAGCCACTGCGACGGCTAACTCGAAAAAGTTGCTGGCGCCAATCATGGCAGCGGGAGAGCAAACTGCATGTGGCAGCTTTAACCAACGGCCACCAAACCATGCTATGGCAAATATTAAGTAGGTTTGTATTACCAGTGGAACAGCTACCAGTAGAATAATGAATGGTCGTTCAATAATGGTTTGCCCCTGAAAAGCAAATAGTAGTACAAGTGTTGTGAGTAACGCCACAATGGATACCGGACGAAACTTGGGAAGAAAAACGCCACGGAACCAATCCTCGCCCTTGGCTTTAATCAGCATTTTGTGGGTAAAATAGCCTGCGAGTAAAGGAACAACCACAAAAATAACCACTGAGGCTACAAGTGTTTCGTAAGGAATTGTAATATGGGTAATCCCAAGCAAAAGGCCTACAATGGGAACGAAAAGCACCAGTATTACCAAATCGTTAACCGAAACCTGCACCAGAGTGTAATTGGGATCGCCATTGGTAAGGTAGCTCCACACAAACACCATAGCCGTGCAGGGTGCTGCACCAAGAATAATAGCCCCGGCAATGTATTCGCCCGCCTCGGCTGGATTTATAAAAGCCCCGTAGAGTTTCGCGAAGAATATCCAGGCAAAGAAAGCCATGGTGAACGGCTTAATCAGCCAGTTTACAGTAAGGGTTAGCAGAAGCCCCTTGGGCTTATTCCCCACATTTCGAATTGATGAGAAATCGACCTGCAGCATCATGGGGTAGATCATGGCCCAAATAAGCACTGCCACAGGAATATTTACACGATAAATCTCCAGATCGCTTAGCACCGAGATCCCCTCGCCAGCAAAATGGCCAATGGCAATTCCAGCGGCAATACACAGGGCAACCCATAGGGTTAAATACTTCTCGAAAAAGCCTATTCTCTTATCATTGCTCATAGTATGATTGCTTTATTTACGTCCAAAAACGGTGATGCTAAATATTCCTAGTCCACTTTTCTTAAATTCAGCAAGTTCGCCAGTTGACAAGAAATTTAGTAATACATTATCAGGAACTTCAATTATTTTTTCTTTTTGGACAACCACGTCCTTAAACCCCTTGTCATGAATAATTTGGAGGTACTCGTCCTTTTGCACTGCTCCCGATACGCAACCCGCGTACATTTCGGCAGCTTCGCGCAGTTTTTGTGGCAATTCGCCCACCAGCACCACATCGCTTATGCTGAAATGGCCGTTGGGTTTTAGTATCCTAAAAATCTCGTCGAAAGCTTTGCCCTTATCGGGCACCAGGTTTAGCACACAGTTGCTAACCACCACATCGGCAACTTGGCTGGGAAGTGGGAGATTTTCAATATCGCCTTTAACAAACTCCACATTTGTGTACCCCAGTTTTTGAGCATTGAGAAGAGCCTTGGATAGCATTTCGTCAGAGAAATCGATTCCAATCACCTTACCCAACTCCCCTGTTTCGGCTCGGGCCACAAAGCAGTCGTTTCCGGCACCCGAGCCTAAATCGATCACCGTATCGCCTGCTTTAATTTTGGCAAACTGGGTAGGAAGGCCACAACCAAGCCCAAGGTCGGCATCGGGGTTGTAACCTTTTAGGTTATCGTAGTTGTCGCTAAAAACAGTGTAATCAACAGTATTTTCTTCGTTATCGCAACCACAACCACAGCAGCATCCCGAATTATCCTGTTTTTGAGCAATGTGCGAGTATTTCTCGCGGACAATATCCTTGATACTGTTTTTATCCGCAGCAGCAGCATCCACCCTGTTTGCGTATCTGAGATTTATAAAAACCAGCGAATCCTTCGGCAATCTCGTCGCGTACACGACGGAAAACGGCCATTACCTCATCGTCGGTGCCTGTTGCCTCGGCGGGATCGTCGAATCCGATATGCCACCTATTGGCAACCTTGCCAATAAATGTGGGGCAATTCTCGTTGGCGCCACCGCACACGGTGATCACATAGTCGAAGCTTTCGCCAAGAAACTGATCAACACTTTTGGGAGTGTTCTTTGAGATGTCGACACCCACCTCGGCCATGGCTTTTATTGCCAGTGGGTGAACCTGCCCCGATGGCTGGGTACCTGCCGAAAAAACTTCGATTGTCTCATCGAACGATTTGAGAAACCCCTCGGCCATTTGGCTTCGACAGGAGTTCCCGGTGCATAGAATTAGAATCTTCATATTTGTTAGGATTTTGTTATTATATCATACTACACTATCAAAAAAGCGACGCTTTACTTTTCACAACTATTGTTATTGCTCTTCGAGATCTCATCAAAAAAAGCAATAAACTGCTGAACGGTGTTGCTAACACTCTCGTTGCAAATACAGTAGCATACGCGAGTGCCCTCAATCTCGCCATGTATTAATCCCGCTTTTTTTAACTCCTGCAGATGCTGCGACACCGTTGTGCGGCTCAAGGGAATCTCTTCGGAGATATCGCCCGAGATACAGGTATCGGAACTGGCCAAGTAGCGCATAATTGCCAAACGTGCTGGGTGCGAAAGCACCTTTGCCAAAGCAGCAAGCTGCTGTAAATCTGAATCGAAAAGGGTTGTTTTATGGAAAGTCATTGCTGTTTGTTTTATGTCGTAAACATACGTCATTATAATTCAAAATGCAACTATTTATCAATTTTTTAATCCACTAATTGCGGAATTTTTTCAGGAGTAGAGGGAATAACCAAAAGTTCCCCAAGAACGAACCTAGAACGGCAATGGCGCAAAGCAGTCCAAAGTACATTAGGCCAATAGTGCTAGTGCTGGCAATTACTGCAAATCCGGCAAAAAGCGCTATGGAGGTCGATATCATGGCTGCTGCCGTTGTGTTGAGGGCGATATCTGTTGCCGCTATATTGGAATGCCCATTCTTTAGCCCATTGCGGTAGGCGTAAATAAGATGAATAGAATCGTCGAAGGCAATTCCCAGAATAACACAGGTAATTAGTGCCGTACTCTGATCGATGGGGATCTGCAGGACGCTCATTGTTATAACCACCAATGCAATTGGGAATAGATTTGGGATTAGCGCAAGAAATGCCAGCTTAAAACTTCTGAAGCAAATAATTATGAGCAGAAGGATTAGAAAAAAGGCAACGATAAAGGTTTTAATCTGACCAAAGATTATGTAGCTGTTCATGGCTACATACATCGGCAAGTAACCCCTAATGGAAAGTTTTACCTTCGAGTGGTTGAGGAAAACCTTATCGAATTCTTCTTGTATACTGTTACTTACATTAACGTAATCCTGCGATGAACCAATTGGTGTATTCCCGCTTATCCGTAACTCGGTAAATGGCCCATTGTCGTACTTCGGAAAGTTTTTGCTTCGGTTTCGAAGATACTGGATCTTGAGCCACTCGGTTGTTCCTAACCCATTGGGAAGGGTAAAATCCGTCGATCGGTTAACAGCATTGTTGATGTAAACCAGAATATCAATGGGGGAGAAAATATTTGAAATTATATGCTGATTTTTAAGCGCATTCTGAAACTCGAACAAGCTGTGAAGATCGGCTGCAGTAAAAGTTGAGTCGCTCGACACAAGCATTTCAACCGGCAAGTAGGGGCCAACATTCTGCTCGATTTGGGCATTGTCAGTATATGCTGCTGATTGCCTATCGACGTAATCGAAAGCATGTGTACCAACATTGATTTTATCAATAAAGAATAGGGAAACTAGAATGACCAATGGGAATAGAATAAATGCAAGGCGTGGTGCACGTTTGTTAATACGCGAAAAAAAACTTACAAAACCCTTTGCCTGTGAGGAAAGGGATTGATCCTCATCGATCACAGAAGTTTTTCGAGGTGGAAACAGTAAAAATGCAATTGCCGTTACTACAAATGAGCATATAAATACCAAGCCCACGCCAATGGCTGCCAAGATACCAGTTTCTCTTATCCCATCGATTGGCGAAACGGCAAGCGAAGCAAATCCAGCCATTGTTGTACTTGCTGTAAAAAAACATGGCCAAAACACATACGTAAGGGCTTTACGCAGAGCATCTACAATAGTTAACCCGCTATTCCAATAAAACCGGTGGCAAATATTGATTACATGAATGGATGTGGCCGTTCCGGTAATTAAAAGAAGTGTGGGAACTACCACAGTTATCATGTTGAACTCACCGCCAAGGGCAGTAAACCCTCCAAAAAGCCATACTACCGGGATAAAGACGGATAGCACAGAAACAAGAACATATCGCCAGCGGCGAAGAAAAATCAGCAGTAGAACTACTACAGTTATCACACTCAGCGCTGATAACCGAACACTCTGACTGGCTGCAGTACTATTTAACGACTCGTTAATAATGGGAATACCACCATAATGAAGATCCGAAAAGTGGGAGGCAGCAATGCTCTTCACCGATACAATAGCCTGCGATACGCATTCACCCGAGCAAGGGTGAAGCATCACGTAGACCATAAAACCCTCCTGGGTTTTATCGAGCAGTGTGTTTTTGTAATGCGGTACGCTTTGGATGCGTGCATAAAAAGCACCTACATCACTCTGATTTACTGGCATTGCTGGCAGCAACTTGGCAAGTCGTGGCATTAATGCTGTAGAGGCAATATATGGTGCGTTGCAAAGCGAAAACACCTCCTTAACCTGCGAGATTGCGGATAACTCGTCGTGCATCTTTTTCATCCGCTGAACTACATCCAACGTGAAAACTGCACCGCTCCTAACGTAAATGGCTACAACCTCATCGTTGGCGTAGCGATCGCGAAAATCGATGTAATCCTCGTAAACACTATCGTTATGGACAAACCAAGTTTCAATAGAGTTGTTAATTACTATGCCATTGCGCACGGCTACAACGCTCGCCACAATCAGCAGAGCAATAACCACAACCAAAACCCGGTAGTGCTTGGTCAGAATTGCAAGCATCGATTGAGTGTTTTACTTATGGTAAAAGTACAAATTCAATCGCACTATTCTGCGGTGTTCAACTCTTAGCAAGAATATAATTGTGGGGCTAAAACCTCAGCTGGATCCCAAAATTAGCATTCCCTGCGCCATAAAACACATTAGGGCTATGGCCAAAAACAATATTTTCGGACGATCGCACCCACTGCATCTGAAACTTAACTGTTGGCCCACCCACCCTAATGGTAAAATTTGGTTCGATGTTTATTGCTCCGTTCCAAAGGGCAAAATCGCTCATGGCCACCTCGTCAGAGGCAAATGCGTCAGAGGGGTTTCTGTTGAAGTACGACATTTTTACAAACCGAATACCAAAAGCAGCCTCAAAATTTTTGTGCCTAAAGCCAATTGATGGCTGAATAAAGGGTCGATGAATAAGGTACGATACGCTTCGGGTTTCATCAAGAGCCCTGTTGTTGGAGTACAAACCATAGCCAACGTATGTTTCAAACACAAAGGAGCTGTCGGCGCCAAAGGGTAAAAAGTAGCCATACCCCAACTCGCCCATCAATGAGCGGTTGGTAGGATTGTAATTCATATAATCAACGTTAATAGGGCTAGCATTGTCTTCGGGAATTATTTCATCGGCCACAAAAACCGATGTATTAAACATTAACCCAGTGTTTCGGGTAAGTGCATAGGCTGAATTAAGCCCCATAAAGCCATAATCGGCAGCACTGCCCACAAAACCCGACACCTGAAGTTCCTCTTTCTCCTTAAGAAGTGGAATATTTGAGTTGTTCGATAGGTAGTAAAATGGGCTACACGATGATAGCGCACAACAAATTACTAGTAAGGGGAGGATTAGTTTTCTCATAACAATTAGGGTGATTTGTTTAAGTCAAAGGTAGGAATAGCATAGCGTGTTACATAATTGAATAGCACCTCGAGACAACAGAATTCTGGGAGAATTACCAAATTCTGGTGAATATTCATGGTGCTGAACCATATTTATTTGCGATTTCCGCAACATTCAACAAAAAAGTTGTACATTTCGCAAATGTTTTTGGCGACATTAATATCTTTTGCAACTTTTTTATGACAACAACCGAAGCAGCCGGTTTACAGGCTCAGTTTCTTAGGGGTATCGAGGATGTTATCCCCACAACCTCATCGCTGGTTAATGAGCTGTCGGATATTTTAGAGATAAGCACCGACAGCGCATACAGGCGCATGAGGGGCGAAACTCTGCTCGATATTCACGAGATTGTGAAGCTATGCGATCATTTTCAGATTTCGTTTGATGCTTTCAGCAAGGTAAAATCGGGGATGGTTACCTTTAACTTCGTTCCCATGGAGATAAATGCCGAGAGCTTTGCTGAATTTCTGGGTGATATTAAGAAGCAGCTCGAGTTGCTGGCCTCAGCCAAGGATCCAAAGATTGTATTTGCCTGTCAGGATATTCCCTTTCTGCATCACTTTAACTATCCAGAGCTGGCCAACTTTACCATCTTTTACTGGATGAGAACGATAATGAATCTTCCCGATTTGAGCAAGGTGAAATACGATGCCGATTTCCAATTCCATGAACTGTTGCAGCTGGGAAAATCCATTTCGGATCTTTACGCCCGAGTACCCTCGGTTGAGGTCTGGACCGAATCGACAGTTAAAAGCACACTTAAGCAAATAAGCTTCTACTGGGAATCGGGAATATTTGATTCGAAAGAGGATGCTGTGCGCGTGTGCGCTGACCTCAGCAAGGAGATTGAGGACATTGAGCGAATGGCCGAGATAAGCACTAAGCAGTTAAACACCCTAAACCCCGAATTGGAAGCAAAACCCGAAATGGAGGATGGCTCATCGCTAAACTTTAAGCTGTACCTTAGCGATATTGAGCTGAACAACAACTGCCAGCTAATCACCATTGGCGACTTTCAGTCGGTTTCGCTGGGCCATTTGAGCTTTAGCTCAATGACCACCAACAACGAGAGCTACTGCAAGAAAACCGAGCAGTGGCTTAACAATATCATCAAAAAATCGACACTGGTGAGCGGATCGGCCGAAAAGCAACGGTTTCAATTCTTTCAGAACGCCAACAAAATGATCGATAGCCTGATGAAAAGGATTGAGGAGGGATAAGCTTAGAAAGGGAGATTCTCCAAATCTACATTACCCCCCGAAATTACAATACCTACCTTTATCTCCTTAAACAATTGAGGATTGCACATCACCGCGGCAACAGGCACTGCCGACGATGGCTCAATAATTATCTTCATTCGTTCCCAAACCATTCGCATGGCCTGCACAATTGATTCTTCCGAAACGGTTAAAATGCCATCGGCATAGCGCTGAATTATAGACAAGGTGAGTGGACATAGCGAAGTACGCAACCCGTCGGCTATGGTATTTGGGTTTACTGATGGGTGCAAAACTCCATCGCGCAGCGAGCGGAAAGCATCGTCGGCATTCTGGGGTTCGCCAGCATAAACCTCGAGTTTTGGGAATGTTTCTTTTGAGTAGATAAGTGTTCCGGAGAAAAGGCCTCCGCCGCCAACGGGTGTCAGCAAGGAATTCAAATCGCTTACTTCCTCTAGTAGTTCCAGCGCCGCTGTTCCCTGGCCACATATCACATCAAAATTCTCGTATGGATGAATAAAAGTGGCGCCTGTTCTTACCTGAACTTCCTGTAAGGTTTTTTCCCTATCGGCCTGAGTTGGCTCACATGTAGTAATTATGGCACCGTATCCCTCAACCGCTTTGCGCTTTATGGCTGGAGCATTGCTAGGCATAACAATATAAGCAGGAATTCCCCTAATGGCGGCAGCCAAAGCTAACGCAGCAGCGTGATTACCCGAGCTATGAGTACAAACGCCGTTCTGTGCAAGCTTATCGTGGAGATTAAACACCGCATTCGAAGCACCCCGAAACTTAAATGCACCCACTTTCTGAAAGTTCTCGCATTTAAAAAAAATTTCGCAGCCCAATATTTTATTGATCGACTGCGAGGTAAGCACAGGCGTGCGATGAGCATATTGCCTTACCGTGCGGTGGGCAACAATAATATTATCTCGTGTTGGAGCGTCCATTTTGCAGTTGTTTCGATTGTTTATACGCTTCAAAATTATTTAAAATTCTAATTCGAACCTCATACTCGCTGGCCAGCAGCAGGTAACCCTCGGTAAAATTGCAATATTCCATAAATCGAATCACATCAACTCCCTCAAGTCCTGTAAGATCGGCAACTATTCGCGCCGAGAATTTTCGGTGGATAATATCCCATTTTTGCTCCTCAACCCGTTTCTCCTCAATTTTTTGCTTCTGCTTCATAAACCAGTCCTCGCCAAACATAAAACCACCAGCTGCCGATGGTGTATTGGCCAGCGCCATGCCTGTAATCTGCTTGCTGATATACTCCTCGAGCCGCTCCTGCAGCTTCTCCTGCTCCGATTTGGGCATATCCATGGTGGCCACCTCGCGGATAAAGCGCTCGTAGGTTCCGAAACGTGTTATACGAACCTCGCGAATCTCGTACGATCGGGGAGTTAAGCGGATTGGATAGTATAGCGAATCGGCAATAAACTGACCTAAAGAAGGAATTCGCATTTGATGATAACCTATTGCTGTTATTATAAGCGTATCGCCATAGGCAACGGGCATGCTAAAATATCCAAGCATATCGGCAACAATTCCCTTACGCAAACCCGTATTCACCGCATGACCCAGCGAAACCGGAGCACCATTTACCGCATCCACCAGCTGGAAGTGAATAGTTGGAACGGTATCCTTAACTTGAGAGCCAAGGGTTATAAATGAGCATGCGAAGAGCAGCAGTACAATAATTATCCTTTTCAACGGCGCAAATTTTCTTAGCTCAAATTTACTTGGATGATTGGATTATCAGCAAAACAAACGAAAAGCTTAACGATTTTTAACTAGAGTCCACAGGCATTAGGACTGATTAAAAAGTAAAACCTACCCCAATCCTAAACGTAACTAACGGAGATTTTCGTGATAGCTCAACAGTTGAACTGTGCAGATACTTAAATTTAAATGTGTCAGTCGCTTTAGATATGGGAAAAGGGCTTGCATCAAGATTAACAAAGTTCATTATAGTTTCAGCATTAATACCAGCAAGAAGAAATAAATCCGAGGTAATCTTGTACTTTGCTCCTATTTCTACATTAGCCCTTAATAAATCATTTTGTCGTGTAAATTTCTCCTCATCAACACCATACGAGTAAATGTCATTATTCAATCTCAAAACATCCAAATATTTTTGATCATCAGAAAAGAGAATAAAACTATACGAGATGCCAGCGTGCAGAAAAGGTGAGAACTTTCCCATAGGATAGGTATAAACCAATCCGATAGGAATGGTTAAAATAGACTGGTTTGATATTAGCTCTATATAGTGTGTTTCAATAGGAGTTTTCCGATCAAACTTCTCGTAAACCTTGTAGCTATTATCAGCGTATATCAATTCGAATTGAACGGCAAGATTGTTGTTTAACCTTGATACTTGTTGGCTATAAAAAGCAGCAAAACTAAAGGAATTGTTACCTGCAGTATAATCAAAAAAGGTGTAGCGAGTTTCAATCACACGTGTAGAAACATGGGCCATCTTCATTCCTGCCCTAATGCCTACAGTGCGTTCGGTTTTTCTTGTACTATATAAATTATTATCGCTTGAGTTTTGAGCAAAAACCTGGAACGGTTTTTTCGATCGCTCATTATACTTGGCAAATAAAACCGACAGGGAATCAGGATTCAATTTTTGGTCATGTGGAACTTCAAAATCCTTTACACTTGAAGTTATAGAGGAAATAAATTTTATGGGATTAGAATAACTACTTCCCGTTTTGGTGCTAATAATATCTTTAGTTATATCTACTAGGCCAACATTTGCTTTGCTAACGTACACCTTCTTCCCATTGGCGTAAAGGCTAATATCACCTTTTACATAGCACTCAAGTAAAACATGTTTGCCGTCAATAATCTTTGATTCAAAATGACTTCCACTCCTGTACCCAAAAGCCATTAGCTCATTGGGTAAATATACCCGAGGGGTGGCAATATCGAACCGCTTGAAAGTAATTTTCTGGGGAACTCTACTCCCCTCAAAGTACTGCACCAAGCCTTTTAGCGTATCGCCATTGGTGTTAACCACGTAGCCATCGCGATACAGTGTTTGCCCAAGAACACTTGAAATTGCTAAAAAAGTAGAAGCTGAGAGTAAAAATATCTTTCTGAACATATTTACATAAGTTATTTTTTCGCCCTAAAAACACATAAAGGAACAAATAATATTTGGAATTATCGCAAAACAACTATCTTTGATGAGGTCTAGGCCGTTTCAAATTTATGGAAACCCCTGTAAATAAACTTATTTTTTTGTGAAAAAGCACACTTTCCTGAGTAAAAAATTTTCAGTGAGTTTTTTACTCACATTATTTCTTAGCGCCCACCTTATCTCCTGCCAAGACAACATTGAGGGGCAACGGGAGTACCCAAGGGTTAAAACCCTGGAGGTAGTTAATATCAATAATTCTGGGGCAACATTTAGGGGCGAGGTTGAGTCGCTGGGCAATAGCCCCGTGGACAACTATGGATTTGTGTGGGGCACAAATGAGCAGCTGAGCGCAAGTGCCAACGATTTTGTTGATATCGACATTCAGCTTGGCAGCTCGTACTTCGAAACCCGAGTTCAAAGAGCGTTGGATACTCAGAGGAACTACTACGTGAGGGCGTATGCAAGGGTTAAGGGTAAGGTTATTTACAGCGAGGCGGTGCTGTTCAAAAGCCTGGGAAGTGAGGCGCCCCAAATTACAAGCTTTGAGCCAAGAACCGCCGCGTGGGGAGACACCATTACAATTAAGGGTAAAAACTTCAGCAACGTTGCTTCACAGCTAAAACTACAGTTTGGAATTGCCAGAGTCCCCACAGGCGGATTTGTTGAAAGCCCAAGCGACAGTATGGTTATAGTTCAGGTTCCCTTTGGCCTTGGCGATAGCGAATGCTACCTATCTGTTGATATATTTGGGAACACGAGTCAGTTTTACACCTATCGGTTTAAGCTGGTGCCCCTAACCATTACCGACTTTTCACCAAAAACTGCGGGCTGGGGAGATATAATTACAGCAACAGGAACTAACCTGAACAATCCAAATCTAAAGTACACCCTGGGAGGAATTGAGATAAAAAAATTAAACTTTACTAGTCGTAATACAATAACGCTAACTGTTCCCGACGAGCTGAATACACTCGAGAATTCGCTTCGTGCAGAGTTCAACAGCATCTCAGCAAGCGCAAGCACAACGTTAAAGTTGCAGCAGCCCGCTATTACAGGGTTTACACCTGCAACGGCCACCTGGGGGCAAGAAGTTACAGTGAATGGCAATTTTCATTACAATAAAGCTTACAGTAAAATATTCTTCAATACAACCGAGGCCGCCATTTTAGACTATTCGAAAAACTCAATTAAAGTTGTTGTTCCCTTACAGCTTACAACGCCAAACCCTTCAGGTGCCATACCTCTTTACTATAAAGCAAACAGCATTCAGGTTCAGGCCAACAACAGCTTCGAGTTACAGGGGCCATCAATCACCTCATTCTCCCCCCAACAGGCAGGTGCAGGCTCAAGAATTACGATTGAGGGCAATTTCTCAACCAAAAACACCAAAATCTACTTTGGCGAGAAGGAAGCCACCATTTTCAGTATTACCCAGCAACGCCTAATCGCCATCGTTCCAACTAATACATCTGGGATGGTTAAGATTAAAGCAGTGGTGGGCAGCCAGGTTGCTGTTTCGACCGATGACTTTGAAGCGACAAACCCTAAAATAATCGACTTTTACCCAAAAACTGCTGGTTTTGGGGATGAGTTAACCATCTCAGGGGAATATCTGAATATTGAACCAGAACAAACCCAGATAAGATTTTTTGAAACGTGGGACACTAGTTACAATTGGGGTGGAACTAAAGCCGAGATTACAGAAATTTCTCCAAATACGATCATTTTCAGGATTCCCTTTTTATTTGCAGCCAATCAAAAAATCGTTTTATACATAGGTAACAATAAACATGTGCTTAATGATTATTTCAAATTACTCCCACCCATTATTTCCAATTATTCTCCAACTAGTGGTATAGCTAACAGAGTATTCACAATAAACGGGGAGAACTTTGTGTGGGATCCTCATAACAACAGAGTGTATTTTGGTGATATTGAAGCTAAAGTTTTAAGCAATGAAAAAAATAAAATTGTAGTTGATGCAAAGATACCTAGAGGAGTTTACAAGTTATCTGTTGAGTGGTATGGGACGAAAGACGAAAGTGATGTACTTTACGAATCATTTTCGCCATGGCTTCGAGTTAAGTACGATAATTACACAAGCATTCATGTAATACCTGGTTGCACATTTTCTGACAACGAAAGGGCATATATCTTTATGCCATCCACCCTTTATAATTCGCACAGAGAATATAGAAGTTATTTCTATACTTTCAATCCACTTGTAAATACTTTAAGTTATTCTGCAATACCCGATATTCCAAACATTGGTAGGGTTTACAATACAACAGATTTTACTTTTAATAACTCATTTAT
This sequence comes from uncultured Rikenellaceae bacterium, assembly GCA_964490015.1. Classification (GTDB taxonomy): domain Bacteria; phylum Bacteroidota; class Bacteroidia; order Bacteroidales; family Tenuifilaceae; genus Perlabentimonas. The sequence continues at coordinate 18,939 of CAZBBA010000023.1, read as the reverse complement.
TCGTGTTGGCGGGCTAAACTCCTCTTATAGTCCTGCTAGCACGGTACTTGCATATGATATATTTTTAGAAGAATGGACACAGCTTAACAGTTTCCCTGGTCAATATCGTCAACTGGGTTTTTCCTTATCGTTCTCAAATAAAGCCTATATAGGCGGTGGATTTAACAATGCTGCCGAAACATCTCCTTTACACGATTTTTGGGAGTATAATCCTGTTGATGACAGTTGGGAACAGAAGAATAACATCCCTTTCGAAACCATATATGGCTCCTATTGTTCAACAACCACGAACAATAAAGGATTCGTAATCCACAGTAATGGTGAGGTTTGGGAGTATGATCCAACAAGTGATACATGGATTAAAAAAACCGATTTTCCAGGAGAAAGGCGGTTTTTTGCCACATGTTTTGCCATTAACAATATTATATATTATGGCACTGGGCGTCAGGCATATATTTTTAATGAATCCACTAAAGAATATGAAGATTTTTGGGCCTACAATATTGACTCAGACACCTGGATTAAAAAAACCGATTTTCCAGGTCAACTCAGGAGTGAGTCCTCAAGTTTCTCATTCAATGGCAAAGGTTACTGGGGCTTAGGAAGGAACGCTTTTGGGAATTTCTTTAATGGAATAAACGACTTCTACGAATACGACCCCACCCTAGAACCCTAATTTCTCATTTTAAATAAAACCAGCTATGCAAAAAAATCGCAAGTTCACACTTTTTGTTCTCCTCACGGCATTTGCCCTCTCGGCCAGTGCCCAAAAAATTGCCTTTCCCTTTGGTGATATTTCCCGCGCCGACCTGCAGATGACCACCTACAAACCCGACCCCGATGCCAGCGCGGTTATCCTTTCCGATAGAGGCAAAGCCTATCTGGTATATACCGGCAGTAGGTTTGCCATTGAATTCGAAAGAAATGTTAGAATTAAAATCCTTAACTCCGACGGTTTCGATTACGCCAATATCGAGATTCCTTACCTAAGCGAGGATAAGCTAACTAGGGTTAAGGCATCTACCTACAACATTATCAACGACAGCATTGTTGAAACACCCGTTAATCCCAAGGAGTTTATAAAGGATAACTCTAGCAAGTACCACAAAACCTTACGTATTGCCTTTGCCAACGTTGCCGTGGGCTCGGTAATCGAATATCAGTACAAGCACACCACAGTGTATGTGTACAGGTTTATGCCCTGGGAGTTCCAGTCCGAAATCCCCACCCGCTTGTCAGAGTACTCAGCCGAGTACAACGATTTTTTTGATTACAAGTCCATAGTAAAAGGGGATGCAAAATCAATAACAAGAAGCACTTCTATTGCCAACACCTTTGTGGGCGGCCACCGCACCACTGCCCGTGTTCTTCGCTGGGTGGGCAGCAATATACCTGCCTTTGAGCGCGAACCCCATATAACTGGGGTTAAGGATCATTATATTAGGGTCGATTTCGAGCTGGCGGGAACAAATTTCCCTGGAGGATCGTACCAGGTGATAACTCCCAGCTACAAGGACTTACCCAAAAAAGTGCTCGAACGAAGTGATTTTGGCGAAGCCTTAAAGAAAACAAGTTTTCTCGATAAGGTTACCAGCGAGGTTATTAGCAAATGCCCCAACGATGAACTCTCGAAGCTAAAGGCCATTCGGGAGTTTGTAGCCAATAAAATTCTTTGGGATGGGCGATACCGGTTTAGCGCCACTGATAATCTAAAGAAGGTATATAACCGCGAACGCGGTAATAGCGCCGAGGTAAATCTTATCCTAATCGCTATGCTCCAAAAAGCCAATCTAAGTGTGCATCCCGTAATACTAAGTACTCGAACCAATGGATCGCTCCACCCATTTATGGCCATGATTCAGAGCTTTAACCATGTGGTGGCCAGCGTGAAAATTGGCGACAAAACCTACCTGGTTGATGCCACTGAGCCGTTACTTCCCTTCAATGTACTCCCTTTCCAAGCACTCAACAACCAGGGTCGACTAATTAACTTGGCCAACTCTACCTGGATCGATCTTACCAATGGCGAGATGGACATTACAGCCATAAATGTTGATGTTGAAATTGATAGCTTGGGAATGTTAAAGGGCAAAGTCAAAAAATCGTACTCTGGCTACGATGGATATAGAATACGACGACTAGTTAAGCTGGAGAGTAAGAAAGGATACAAAGACCTACTAATGGCAAATAATCCCAGCTGGGAAATCAGTAATTTGACGTTGGAAAATCTCGATAGCTTATCAAAATACGTCAACGAACAATTCGAATTCGCAGCTACAAGCACAGTAGAACCAACCCATATCGGGCTAGTTTTCAACCCCAACTTTCATGTTTCCGATTTCAGCAATGCATTCCTTAACGAGGAGCGTAAGTACCCCATCGATTTTGGATGTCCCGAACTGCTAACCTACACGGCTGTTATTCGAATTCCCGAAGGGTATGAGGTGGATGAATTGCCCAAAAATATAAACTTGGCATTACCCGACAGGGGTGGCGCATTCGTTTTTGCATGTACACGGGTAGGAAACACTATAACAGTTCAGAGCCGATTTAGCATAAGCCAAATCCGATTCGAGGCCAAGGACTACAAAACGCTTCGCGAGTTTTACACCCAGGCTACCCGCAAGCAATCGGAGCTAATTGTCCTAAAAAAGATTTAACCCGAAAACAACCTACCACAATGCAAAAAAATATATCAATAATAATTCTGCTTGCGCTATTCACTTCGGCTAGCGCATTTGGCTCGCGTTACGCTTTCAGCAATATCCCCGACGAGCTAAAGGTTGGCGCCATTGCCGTATACCGAACCAATGAACTTCACATTACGGTTCGAAGCCCTAAAAATGTGATCTACAAACGTAAGGTTGCCATGACTCTTCTAAACGAGAATGCTTCAGACTATAGATTTCCTGAGATCTACTACGATAAATTCGACAAGATTAAGGGCATTAAGGCATCGGTTTACGATGAAAAAGGGAAACTCGTTGAGGTATTACGATCAACTGACATTCTTGACATGAGTGCTGTTGCCGGAGGATCATTCCACTCCGATTCCCGGGTTAAAACCATCCTATTCCCCCTAATGAAGTACCCATACACCATTGAGTACGAGTACGACATAATCTCAAATGGCACTCTAAGCTATCCCACCTGGGCTTTTCAACCCGCCAGCAATGTATCGGTTGAGCGGTCGGGGGTTCAGTATATCGTTCCTCATGGCCAAAAGGTTAAATTCTGGGAGGTTTCCATTCCCCAAAAGGTTGATAGCCTTAGCCTAAAGGATCATGTTATTTACACCTGGCAAATGGAGAATATCCCAACAAGCAAGGATAATCCCTATGGCCTTAAAACGTACCGTTCGCCAAGACTTTACGCCACCCCGTTGGAATTCGAACTTGATGGTTACAAGGGGAAAACCGACTCGTGGAAGAGTTTTGGCGAGTGGAGTCGATCACTAATCGATGGAAGGGATAAATTGCCCGATAGCGAAGTCAAAAGAGTTAAGGATCTGGTAAAAGATGCCAAAGATGAAAGAGAAAAGGTGAGGTTGGTTTACGAGTACATGCAGTCGCGAACCCGATATGTTAACATTACCCTTGGCATAGGCGGATGGCAGCCAATGCCCGCCAGTGAAGTATCGAAAAAAGGTTTTGGCGACTGTAAAGCCCTATCGAACTACACCATGGCGCTGCTTAAAGCCGTAGGGGTAAAGTCGTATTATACGATTATAAAAGCTGGGCGAAACGAGGATATTAACCCTAATTTCGTAAGCAACCAGTTTAACCATATAATCCTTTGCGTTCCTCAACCCAACGATACCATTTGGCTGGAGTGTACAAGTCAAACATCGCCTTTTAATTTCCTGGGCGATTTCACCGCCAACAGGCATGTATTACTGATAACCGAACAGGGTGGAGTTTTGGCCAAAACGCCTGCATTTAAAAAGGGTGAAAACTCTATCCGGAACACGGGTACTATAAGTATAAATAAGTTGGCTTCAATAACCAATGCCGATATACAAACCGTTACAACAGGAGTTTACTTCGAGTACGCGCAGGGAGCTTACCAGCAAAAATCGCCCGAGGGCATAAAAAAGAGCCTAAACAAAACGCTCGATCTACTCTCGTTTGATGTGGGAAGTGCATCGTTCACCATGGATAAATCCGAGAAACCATCAGCCACGCTCGATTACAAATTACTAATCCGCAACTTTGGGGTGGAGAGTTCTAAACGACTCTTTTTCACGCCAAGCCTAACCAAGGAGGATTTTATCCTTAACGAGCCATTTAGCATAAGAATACCTGATTATACCAAAGCGTGCGATTCGCTTACCTATATAATTCCTTTTGGGTACCAGATTGAGCATCTACCCCGTAACGTGGAGATGGATACCAAATATGGCAGCTACACGTTCCAGCTTATTCCAGAGGGGAACAAGATTGTATTTGTTAGAACATTCGCCATCAACAAGGGTCGATATCCCATTGAGGAGTTTAAGGAGTTCCATGAATTTATCAACTCCATTGCCACCAAGGACAGGGAGAGGGTAGTTCTCCGAAAAATTTAGGCTAAGGGAAAATGGGGCTTTCATAAAAGGCCAACTACCGCCTTTGGCAGCCTGCCTGAAGCGACCATGGGTATTTCGGAAGTGGGGGGGGGTACTTCCGAAGTACCCCCCCCCACTTCAAAACAGGATCGATCCACCCTGGAAGTGGGGGAGGGTACTCCAAAATAGGATGCATCCTGTTTGAAGTAAGATGAATCCTGTTCTAGGTAAGATGCATCCTATTTAAAGTAAGATGCATCCTGGTTAGAGTAAGATGCATCCTGTTTGAAGTAAGATGCATCCTACATAATGTAAGATGCATCGCAAGTGAAGTAGACTCGCTGCATCGTCCCGTAAAGTGAATAATACGCGCGGACACAGATAGTCAGTTCTTATATATTCAAGCCCTAACCTACTTTAGATACTTCTCCAGCCAGGTATCAATCTCCCAGGTTTGGTGGAGAATCGACTGACGAGCCCTGTAGCCATGGCTCTCGAAGGGTAGCATCACCAACCGGGCTGTGCCACCGTGCCCATTAATGGCCTGGAACATCCGCTCGCTCTGGATTGGGAATGTACCGCTATTATTATCATCAACTCCGTGAATCAGCAGAATGGGCTTTTTTAGCTTATCGGCGTATGTAAATGGCGACATTCGGTTGTAAACATCTGGCGCTTCCCAGTAGGAGCGCTCCTCACCCTGAAATCCAAATGGAGTAAGCGTTCTATTGTAAGCTCCGCTTCGGGCAATACCCGCCGCAAACAGATCGCTATGCGCCAAAAGGTTGGCGGTCATAAATGCCCCGTACGAATGACCACCCACAGCAATGCGCTTGCGATCGGCAATCTTCTCATTTACCAGGTGATCGATGGCTGCCTTGGCGTTGGCCACTAGCTGCTCCACAAAGGTATCGTTGGGTAGTAAGCTATCCTTTCCAACAACGGGCATACTAACCCTATCGAGAACAGCGTATCCACGGGCAACCCAAAGAATAGGTGAAAGTCGCGATGGACGAATAAACCGGTGGGGCGAATCCTTTACCTGTCCGGCCAGGTCCGGATCCACATACTCCTCGGGGTAAGCCCACATCAGCACGGGCAGCTGCTTCGAGCCCTTAATGTATCCGGCCGGCAGGTATAGCGTGGCCTGCAAATCAACACCATCCTCGCGCTTGTAGCGCACCATCTCCATCTGCACATCCTTTAGCTGCGGGTATGGATGAGGGTAGCTGGTAAAAGCGGTAATTTTCTTCCGGCGCAAATCTCTGATGTAGTAGTTGGGCTGCTCCTTCTCCGACTCACGCTGGGTGAGAATAGTACGGATTGGGTCGTCGAGCAGCGCTACAAAGCGCTCGTAGTATGGAGACTGACATTGCCACAGGCGTTTGGTTTGTAACGACTCAATATCCAGCTCATCGAGGAAAGGCATATTGCCGGCGGGCGAAGCACCTTGTCCCGAGAGGTAAAGTTTAGTCTTGTCCTTACTGGTTCTTAGTGTTCGATACCCATTACTATTGGCCTCGGTAATAAGGCTTCCCGGATCGCCATAGGCATCCTGATACGACCTGTCCCACACCATGCGCTTGGGCTGTTTATCATCAGTAGGATTAAAGAAGCTAACCACCATGCGGCGGGTTTCCCACCAACGCTCGTACACTACGGCCATATTATCCCAACCCCAGGTAATTCCAGCATAACGGAAGTTAAGCGAAAGGAAAGGCAGGGCGTTGTTCTTAAACGGCGCATCGAGCGAGTAGAGCAGCTCTCGAATATCGGCCACCTTTTTGGGATCGCCATCGTCCTGCGCCTCAACCCAAATAATGGTGGCAGGTTTATCGTTACGCCACTGGAAACTACGTGGCCCTTTACGTACAGCGCTAAAGCCCTGCGGTATACTTTCGGTTAAGGGAATCTCAGCAAGCTTCTTTATCAGCTTTCCGCTATCATCCCAAATTTCGATTAGCTGTGGAAAGCGGCTGTAGGGTACAATGTACGAGAATGGGCGAATAATCTGCTGAACCAGCATAAATTCTCCACTTGGCGAGGTCGAAAAACTTGTATACAATCCCGGATTACCAAGCACAACTGGCTCCTTCGCCTCCTCAACTCGCATTAGCACGCTGGTGGCGTAGTACTCAAACTTCTGCTCGTCCAAAGGATTTTGCAGCAGATCCTGATAGGTTCTAACTGCCGCCTTTCTACCGGAAGTAACCTGAACCGATGGCCCCTGTGGTAGCGCATCCTTAAACTCTATCCCCTCGCGCGAGAGAACCCGCGACGAGAAAACAATCGATTTGCTATCGGGCGCCCACTCCATTACACTCCAACCCAGGGCATCGTGCAGGTTTGTAGCCCAACGTTTTGCCACACCATCGGCTACATTGGCAACCCATAACTCAATTGTTTTTGGGAAGTAGAGCACGATGGCAAGCTTTTTCCCATCGGGCGACCAATCGAAGCTTTTAATCTTTCCCCCTTCGGGAAGTCCAGTAACAGGATACTCATCCTTGGCATCGAACTTTCGCAAGGATATCTTCTGAACTACTCTAGGCTTGCTGGCCCCAAAGTTTTCGGGATTAATCCTTATTCCGGCCAGCCTCAACTCGGCCTGCGCCATTTCGGCTATATCGGGCATCTCCTGCGGATAGGCAAACAGCACGTACTCGCGCGTTGGACTTAGTCCCAACGATGGCGTAGTAGGCGCATCAATAATATCGAGCAACTCCTTGGCGGGCTCCATGTAGCGCGTTGGCTCCTGGGCAACCGCCCACGAGATCACTCCCAGTAACATTAAGGGAATGGCAATAAAAAATCTCCTCATAGCTTATTAATTTAGGGTTTTAATTATTTAAAAGATTAATAGATTGTCTATTTACAAGTACCATTTTTGACCAATTTAACCTATTTTGGTTTAAGATATTTCAACCTGCTGAAAAAAACATCTATTTTTGACCCTCGTTGGATTTTCAAAACTTCAAAACACAAAAAATGGAGCAGCTAAAAAGCATTATTGAGAAAGCATGGGACAGTCAGTCGAGGGAGTTTAATGCCGAAACCCTTAATGCCATTGAAACAATCATTGAATTACTTGACAAGGGAACCCTTAGGGTTGCGCAACCCATTGAGGATGGTTGGCAGGTGAACGAGTGGGTTAAAAAGGCTGTGATTATGTATTTCCCGACGCGCAACATGGAAACCATTGAGGTTGGACCCTTCGAATTTCACGATAAAATCGCCCTAAAAAAGGGCTACAAGCAGCTTGGAGTAAGGGTGGTACCCCATGCCATTGCCCGCTACGGCTCGTTTGTGGCCAAGGGGGTAATTATGATGCCATCGTACGTCAATATTGGCGCTTTTGTAGATGAGGGCACCATGGTGGACACCTGGGCAACGGTAGGTTCCTGTGCACAGATTGGAAAGGGTGTTCACCTCTCGGGTGGTGTGGGCATTGGAGGTGTGCTGGAGCCAGTGCAGGCAGCGCCTGTAATTATTGAGGACGGCTGCTTTATTGGATCGCGATGTATAATTGTCGAGGGAGTAAAGGTTGGTAAAGAGGCCGTACTGGGCGCCAATGTGGTTATCACCAAATCGACAAAAATTATCGATGTAACCGGAGCCAAGCCAGTTGAATACAAGGGCGAAGTGCCACCGCGATCGGTGGTTATTCCCGGATCGTACACCAAGAAGTTCCCTGCGGGCGACTACCAGGTACCCTGCGCGCTAATCATTGGAAAACGGAAAGAATCAACCGATCTTAAAACATCACTTAACGATGCCCTCCGCGAGCACTCGGTAGCCGTTTAAAAGCAGATACATCCCATAGAGCCTCAGAAAACCATAAGAGTTGAGTTTTCTGAGGCTTTTCATTTACCATTTATTTAAATTCTCTATTGATTGTTTGATCGATATGCCATAACTTGTACTCCATTAATAGATATTGAAATGATAAAGATTTTTCACAACCCGCGTTGCAAGCATAGCCGAGCAGGGCTTGAGTTCCTAAAGACCAAAACCGACAGCTTTGAGATTCGAGAATACCTAAAAGATCAGATCACCAAAGATGAACTTAAGGAAATTCTCCTTAAAACCAATCTAAAACCCCACGATTTGGTGCGTACCCAGGAGGATTACTACAAAAAATTCCTAAAGGGGAAAAACTTTACCACCGACGAGTGGATAAAGATTATTACCGAAAATCCCAAGCTACTACACAGACCAATTGTTGTTGCCAGGCTAAAGGCAGTGATAGGCATTCCCCCTGAGGAGATAGAAAAGCTGTTCCCTCAATAAATCTATCTTAAACCCAAAATAAACCAAAACTTTTAAACCATGGCAACTCCTGAATTCAAGTACTACGACCCCTACCCCATAGGCGACGATACTTCGGAGTATTACCTGCTGACAAAGGATTTTATATCCACATCAACCTTTGAGGGCGAGGAGATACTAAAGATTAAGCCCGAAGGGCTTACACTGCTGGGCCAAACCGCCATGCGCGATGTAAACTTTATGCTCCGAACCGCTCACCTTGAGCAAACGGCAGCAATTCTTAAGGATCCCGAAGCAAGCGACAACGACAAGTATGTTGCTCTAACCATGCTTAAAAATGCCGAGATTTCGGCAAAGGGTGTTCTTCCTTTTTGCCAGGATACAGGAACGGCAACCATCTTTGCCAAAAAAGGGCAACGAGTATGGACTGGAGGTAACGATGCCGAAGCCCTGTCGAAGGGCATCTACAAAACCTACACCGAGGAGAATCTGCGCTACTCGCAGGTAGTACCTCTCGACACCTACACCGAGAAAAACTCGGGCACAAACCTCCCTGCGCAAATCGACATAACCGCAACCTGTGGAAACGATTACCAATTCCTATTTGTGGCAAAGGGTGGCGGCTCCGCCAACAAAACCATGCTTTTTCAGGAGACCAAGGCGCTGCTTAATCCCGAGAAGTTGGAAAACTACCTAATCGAAAAGATGCGCTCGCTGGGAACAGCAGCTTGCCCGCCTTACCATATCGCGTTTGTAATTGGAGGCACATCGGCCGAGGCCTGCCTAAAGTACGTGAAGTTGGCAACGGCAAAGTATATGGATAACCTACCTACCCAAGGCAATGAGGGAGGTCAGGCATTTCGCGATATTGCGCTTGAAGAAAGGATTCTCGATGCTGCTTATAAATTGGGAATTGGTGCCCAGTTTGGGGGTAAGTATTTTACTTTGGATATTAGAATTATACGATTGCCCCGACACGGGGCTTCGTGCCCTGTGGGCATGGGCGTTTCGTGCGCTGCCGACCGTAATATTAAGGCGAAAATAAACAGGGATGGAATTTGGATTGAAAAACTCGACAATAATCCAGGGCGATTTATACCAACAGAGTACCGCGCAGAAGAAACTGGTGCTGGTGTTAGTATCAACCTGAATCAACCTATGGATAAAATCCTAGCCGAACTTACTAAGCATAAAGTGGGCACACGCCTTTCGCTTAACGGGACCATCATTGTAGGGCGCGATATTGCCCATGCCAAGCTTAAGGAGCGGCTCGATAGTGGCCAGGGTTTACCTCAGTACATTAAGGATCATCCAATTTACTACGCTGGCCCAGCCAAAACCCCTGCGGGGTTCCCTTCGGGTTCCTTTGGCCCTACTACGGCAGGACGCATGGATTCGTACGTTAGCCTTTTCCAAAGCTATGGCGGCAGCATGATTATGATTGCCAAGGGCAACCGAAATCAGGCAGTAACCGATGCCTGCAAAAAGTATGGTGGTTTCTACCTGGGAAGCATTGGAGGACCCGCAGCCATTCTGGCTCAGGAAAACATCAAAAAGGTTGAACTCCTCGAGTATCCGGAGTTAGGCATGGAAGCCATCTATAGAATTGAGGTGGAAAACTTCCCCGCATTTATCCTGGTCGACGACAAGGGCAACGACTTTTACAGAATGATGAGCACATAATAAGAATTTGGCATCACTTCTAGAAATCTTTACTTTTACCTTATGGGAGAAGGAATTGATATTTCGAAAAGAATTGAAGGATTGCTAGACAGTATTCGTTCAATTATAACTGATGCCAGGAAGAATGTTGCAAAGAGTATCAACACTGAACTTCTATCAACCTACTGGAAAATCGGGAAGTTGATAGTTGACGTTGAATCTAGCAGTGATTTTGACCTAAAATCATCGCGACAGCTAATTTTAAGCCTTTCAAATCAACTAACCAAAGAATTAGGCTCTGGGTTTTCTCGTGCAAACCTTTTTAATATGAGAAAATTCCACCTTGAATATCAAGATGTCCAGACACTGTCTGGACAAATTAGTTGGTCTCACTACTGTGAATTACTGATAATTGAAGACAAGCACAAAAGAGCCTTTTATGAAAAGGAAACAGTGAATGCAAATTGGTCAGTCCGTGAGTTGAAAAGGCAACTTGACAGTTCTCTTTATGAAAGGCTGTTATTATCCTCAGGAAAAGCGAATAAGGAAAAAGTGAATCGACTGGCGAAAAAAGGCCAAGAATTAGCAAACCCCGATGATATTGTAAAAGACCCTTATGTTTTTGAATTCCTGGGCATTCCCGAAAACAAGCCAATACTAGAGAAGGATTTAGAAAAGAAGCTTATTCGCCACATTGAATACTTCCTATTAGAGTTAGGAAAAGGATTTATGTTTGTAGGCTCTCAGCAAAGAATAACCATAAACAATACACACTACTACGTGGATATGGTTTTCTACAATAAAATTCTGAAGAGTTATATTCTGATTGAACTTAAAACAAGGAAACTTAAGGCCCATGATGCAGGTCAACTTAACGCATATTTGAATTTTTATAAGACTGAAATCAATGATGCAAATGATAATCCGCCTATTGGAATAATTATTTGCGCCGAGAAAGATGAAGTTGGCGCAGAATATATTTTGGGTGGCTATGATAACAATGTATTTGCATCAAGATTTACATATGTATTACCAAACAAAGAAGAACTAATTAAAGAACTAGAAATCGCACTTAAAGATTAAAAAGCCTTTAGCCAACTACGGGTGTAGCAACATAGCAACACCCCTACTAACTTTTATCGTAGTAAGTGCAGCATCTCTAACCTAAAAATCGTCGTTATGCTATCAAATCAAAATCTCAAGAAAATTATGAAAAGCGTAATTCGTCAGGTAAGTACGGCCACCATACTCAGCCTTACCATTATTCTATCGTCGTGCCTTAGCGGACTTAGCGGCGAAATCACCGAGGAGAAAAGAGAGGTAAAAGATTTTACCTCAGTTGAGCTGGCCATCCCAGCCGATATCAGCCTAAGCCAGGGCAAAGATTTTAGCTTCACCATCGAGGGCGATAAGGATTTTCTGAAAGAAGTGATCACCGAGGTACGAGGCAGCGCACTAAGGATAAGAACCGAGGGGTGGGTTAACTTTGGATGGAAAGATCTTAAGGTGAAAATCCAAATTACCATGCCCACAATTGAGGGGTTATCCGTTTCCGGATCGGGCGATATTAAGGGCATTACACCCATAAATACCAGCTCACTATCACTTAGGGTTTCGGGCAGTGGCGATATCATTATCCCCATGCTTTCGGTCGATAATCTTGATGTGAGCATTTCGGGCTCGGGCGATGTTGGAGTTTCGGGCAAGGGCACTGCAAAGGAAGCAAAGGTGCGAGTGTCGGGCTCGGGCGATGTGGAGCTTAAGGGCATCGTTTTCCAAAATGCCGATATCAGCATTTCGGGTTCGGGCGACGCCTACATCGAAGCATCTGAGAAATTAAATGCACGTGTTGTCGGAAGTGGCGACATCGTGTACTCAGGAAATCCACTAATCGACGCAAAAGTCTCGGGGTCGGGTCGTATTCGAAACAAATAGGCAACATCATTGTTTATAATCACAAAAGGGAGAAAGCGTTACACTTTCTCCTTTTTCGTTATATCTAAATCAAAATTGATAAACATTATAAGCCATGTATAGAGTTGAGCACGATACCATGGGTAAGGTAAATGTTCCCTCCGATAAGCTTTGGGGGGCGCAAACCCAGCGATCCATTCAAAACTTTAAAATTGGGAAAGAGGCAATGCCCATGGAAATTATTCATGGCTTGGCTCTTGTGAAAAAAGCCTCAGCATTGGTGAACCACTCGCTTGGTCTTTTGCCAAAGCACAAGGAAGAGCTTATTGTACGAGTTTGCGACGAAATCCTTGCTGGGCAGCACAACGATCAGTTCCCCCTGGTGGTTTGGCAAACCGGATCGGGCACTCAAAGCAATATGAACCTCAACGAGGTAATTGCCAACCGGGCACACCAGTTTAGCGGCGGCCAGCTAACCGATTCGCAAAAAGTTCTTCACCCCAACGACGATGTTAACCTTTCACAAAGCAGCAACGATGCTTTCCCCACTGCCATGCATATTGCAGCATACAAAATGCTAGTTGAGCACACCATTCCTGCACTTAGATCGTTACATCTGTCTTTATCATCAAAAGCAAAGGATTTTGATAGCATAGTAAAAATTGGGCGCACTCACTGGATGGATGCAACACCGCTAACCCTTGGACAGGAATTCTCGGGTTATGCCTCGCAGATTGAGCATGGCATAAAGGCTTTGGAGAACACGCTACCGCATATTCTTGAACTTGCTCTTGGCGGAACTGCTGTTGGAACTGGGATAAATGCACCCAAAGAGTTTGCAGAACTGGCTGCAAAAACCATTGCAGAGTTAACTGGATATCCCTTTACAACCGCCTGTAACAAGTTTGAAGCCCTAGCCGCTCACGATGCCATGGTGGAATCGCATGGTGCCCTAAAGCAGATTGCCATCAGTCTTATGAAGATTGCCAACGATATTCGGGCAATGGCCTCAGGGCCACGTAGCGGAATTGGCGAGCTAATTCTTCCTCCCAATGAGCCTGGCTCGTCAATAATGCCCGGAAAGGTAAACCCAACCCAAATCGAAGCGCTTACGATGGTGTGCGCACAGGTAATTGGCAACGACACAGCCATTGCTGTTGGCGCCATGCAGGGTCACTTTGAACTCAATGTTTTTAAGCCGATGATTATTCAGAATTTTCTTCAGTCGGCCGAACTGCTTGCGCAGGCTACTAACAGCTTTATTGAGAATGCTCTTGATGGCCTTGAGCCCAATCGGCCGAACTTGGAAAGTAATCTCAACAACTCATTAATGCTAATCACCGCGCTCAATCCTCATACTGGTTACGAAAAATCGGCACAGATTGCCAAACTTGCATTTTCCGATAACTTAAGCCTAAAGGAAGCCGCTTTGCGGCTAGGTTTTGTCACCGAGCAGCAGTTCGATAGCTTGGTAAATCCCTTAAAAATGGTTGGAAGGTAATTTACTCCTCTTTGTCCACAAATTTGCTTCTAATCCATTTTGGGAAAATAAATGCCCCAATAATCAGGTAAGGATAGTAGGTAGCTAGCCGCCAAACTAAGGCCATAGCAACCGCAACAGCACCAAGAATAAGAGGTTCCACGGGAATAAAATCGCCTAAATACCGGGTAAACACAAACTCGGCAAAACCGCTGCCACCGGGGGTTGGACTAACCAGCATCATAATCCACATCACCAGCTGGCGGGCAAAGATAACCCAGTGATCGGTTACGGTAAAGAATGCCAGGAGTAAGGCATTCACCACCCAGTACCGCGAGGTCCACGATAATGCTGTGGCAACAAAAGCTTTAAACCAAAACCAGAAAGGTTTAGATCTAAACTCCCTGGAGTTTTTGATAATCTCGGTTCCCGCATCGTTGGCGCCATGTTTCCATCGCCTTAGGATTGGAAGTTTAAAAATCATTAACATAAGCCATTTGAGGCCACGTGGATTTACGAAAAGACCGTAGGAAAGGACGAGAACGTACAAAAACTTAAGCCCATAGCCAATAATGGCAAATGTGAAGAGCTCGTTGGCGAACGAAATTTCCTCGCCAGCACCCAGTTGAAAGAGTATCTTGGCCTTGACAAAAATCAGCAGCAGAGGGAACATCAGCAGAAAGTAGAGCTCATCGAGCAGCGAGGTGGCCATCACAATGGCCGAACTCCGGCCTATGCTTAAACCCTCCTTATTCACGTAAAGGATGGCCACGCCAGTCCCCCCAATGGCCGAAGGCGTAATGGCCGAGGTGAACTCCCATAGCATAACCACCCTAAAGGCCTGCCTTAGCGTAAGCTGGCCTTCGGCAAGGATGAGCAACCGGATAATGTACCCAATATCGCGAAAAGCCATTAGGGCAAGAGCAACCACAAACCAAAGGAAACTCCATTTGGCAACGCTAATGTAGGTAAAAACGTACGGATCGAACTCGCGGTAAAACATGTAACCCACTACACCCAGACCAATTACAACTGGATATATTGCCCGACTAAGCTTTATCTTGCTAAGCGGATTCTCTGTCGGCTCCGATTTGGGGATCTTAAACTTTTTCATGACAGGTTACAAATCTACAAAAAACCTTGGCTTCAATTTACACAAAGGCTAAGAAATCGCATTCAATATTTTTGGGTTGTGGTCATTAAAAAAAATCCTATTTTTGTGCTGCATTAGGTTTTTTAATCTCTTTATTCGCTTTAGTATGAATAACGACCCGAAATGCCTACTGCTCGAATAAACACATTTGAAGAGTTTTAGTTTTTAAGGGATGTTGAAATAAATTTTTGGTGTAATTATTGCTCAACATTTGCATTTTTTTTAAATCCCCACATATTAATAAGAAGTAGTTTACAACAAATAAAAGCCCAACATGCAAAAAGCAGCAAGTTTAATCGCAGGATTGGCTCTCCTTTTCAGCCTCTCCTTTTCACCCGAACTCATTGCACAGATCAATATCAGCCAAGCTGATTTTAGCGCCATAAAGGTCGATAACCTCTCCGATGCACAGGTAAAGCAATTCCTAAGCCGCGCCAAATCAACAGGAATGACCCTGCAGGAGCTAGAGGCCGAGGCCATATCAAGGGGAATGCCCTACGACGAGGTATTAAAGCTGCGCGAGAGAATCTCAGCGCTCGATATGGGCGAGGAGAAAACCGTGGGACAGGGCGATGTGGAAGAGCGCAAGCTGTCGTTCGAAGCCGACACCAAAAGCCCAAGCCAGGCGCAACTCGATGATATTGATATTTTTGGATCGAACCTATTTAAACGTAAAAACCTCACCTTTGAGCCCAGCCTAAATATCCCAACACCGGCAAACTACCAGGTTGGCCCTGGCGATGTACTAAATATCGAGGTTTGGGGTGCATCGCAGAGCTCTTTAAAACTGAGAATTACGCCCGAGGGGCAGATTCTAGTCCCAAATCTTGGCCCCATTCAGGTTAGTGGGCTTACTGTAGATAAGGCCTCGTCGCTAATTATAAACCGACTTTCCACCATCTACTCCGGACTGAAAGCCTCAACACCCAATACTTTCGCACAGGTTACCCTGGGGAATATTCGCAGCATAAAGGTTACCGTAGCTGGCGATGCTTACATGCCAGGCACCTATACCCTACCCGCTTTTGCCACAGTTTTCAATGCACTTTACTATGCTGGAGGCCCTGGCGGAAATGGAACCTACCGCGAGATTAAGGTTATGCGATCGGGGAATATTGTGGCAAACATCGACCTGTACGCTTTTCTGCTTAAAGCCGAAACCTCCCAGAATATTCGCCTACAGGATGAGGATATGATTTTCATTGGATCGTACAAACATCGCGTTATCCTTTCGGGCGAGGTTATTCGCCCCGCAATTTATGAGATGCGCGAACACGAAACCATGAGCGACTTGGTTAAGTATGCTGGCGGTTTTTCGTCGTATGCATTCTATAAAAACCTTGTGGTTAATCGTAAAACCGAAAGCGAACGAAAACTCCTTAACGTTGAGTCAGATCTTTTCTCATCGTTTATGCTTAAGAACGGTGATGTAATTAAGGTTGGAAAGATTCTTGAACGCTACGAGAACCGGGTTACAATTCGCGGTGCTGTATTCCGTGAGGGGGAATTTGCCCTTACCGAGGGAATGACGCTAACCCAGCTAATTGCCCGTGCCGAAGGATTAAGGGAGGATGCTTTTACCTCGCGTGCTGCCATTTATAGGCAGAAGGAGAATCTCGAAATTGAGGTGTTGGATGTAAACCTTAATGCCATAACCGAAAGTGGTGCCACCGACATTCCGCTTCAGCGCGAGGATCTGGTTATGATCAGCTCTATACTTGAGCTGCAACAAAGCAAAAAGGTAAGAATATTCGGACAAATTCAAGATCCTGGTTCATACCCCTATGCCGAGAATATTAGCCTCGGTGAACTAATTCGCAAGGCTGGGGGGTTTAACGAAGCTGCTTCGCTGGCAAAAATTGATGTAGCAAGAAGAGTTAGAGATAGACTAGCCACAACCTCCGATGATGTGTTATCAAGAATCTTCACATTCAGTATCGATGAAAACCTCTCAATCGACGATCAAGCTTCTGCATTTATCCTCGAACCATTTGATGTAGTTGTTGTAAGAAAATCTCCAGGATATCAAGAGCAAACTATTGTCAGAGTTGAGGGTGAGGTAATATTCCCTGGTGGATACGCCATTACCAGCAAGAATGAAAGAATTTCTGATCTGATTCAAAGAGCAGGCGGATTAACGAATGAGGCCTTTATTAATGGTGCAACTCTTACACGCAGGGTAGACGCATCACAAAAAGATCGCTTAAAAAGAATCGAAGAACTGGAGTCGCAAGATGTAATTATCCAAAGTTCTGAGATTTCAAGAACCACTCAAAATATCAATATCGATCTGGCGAAAATTCTTAAAAATCCAGGAAGTAGAGATGATCTTCTGTTAATGGACGGCGATGTGCTGAGTATTCCTCAGGAATTGCAGACGGTTCGGGTTAATGGTGCTCTTCTTTACCCTATTACCACTCGCTACCAGTCTAAAACCGGCTTAAGGGGCTACATAACCCAGGCAGGAGGCTTTGCAGATAATGCGAATAAGGGAAAGGTTTTTGTTGTTTATGCAAACGGTTCTGTTGACAGGACAAAGAATTTTATATTCTTTAAATCTTATCCAAAAATTGAGCCCGGTGCTGAGATAATTGTTCCCGAAAAACCCGAAAGAGATAGGATCAGCCTACAGGAAACCCTGGCCATTAGTACTACACTATCCTCACTATCGCTTGTAATTATTACAATTGTTAACCAGTTTAAGTAAGAAATATCTCTACCAATCTATTTTATTTCAGGAGTTTGATAATACGAAAAAACCATCCACAGATGACACAAATAATAAGTGTTAAATAATTTGGGGAAATTTGAGTAATTTGTGGACAAACAAAAATTTTATGAAAATCACCAACATCTGCTGCATCGGGGCCGGATACGTAGGAGGTCCAACCATGGCGGTAATCGCCCAAAAGTGTCCTAACATTAAGGTAAATGTTGTTGATATTAACCCCCAACGCATAGCCGACTGGAACCATAAGGATCTGGATAAACTCCCAATATTTGAACCTGGACTAAAAGAGGTTGTGGCCGAGGCTCGTGGACGAAACCTATTCTTCTCCACCGATATCGAGAAAGGTATCCGTGAGGCACAGATGATCTTTATCTCGGTGAATACCCCAACTAAAACTTACGGTAAAGGCAAGGGAATGGCGGCCGATCTTAAGTTTGTGGAACTTTGTGCTCGTCAGATAGGGCAAGTGGCAACAGAGAATAAAATTGTGGTTGAAAAATCAACACTTCCTGTTCGAACTGCCCAGGCAATCAAAAGCATTCTCGATAATGTGGGCAACGGCGTAAAATTTCAAATACTCTCCAACCCCGAATTTCTGGCCGAGGGAACAGCAATAAATGATCTGCACTTTGCCGACCGCGTGCTTATTGGTGGCGATATTCACACCGCCGAGGGTCGCGAGGCAATGGATGCCCTTTCTGATATTTACGCCCATTGGCTTCCAAAAGAAAGGATATTGCAAACCAATGTTTGGTCGTCGGAGCTATCGAAACTCACCGCCAATGCATTCCTTGCGCAACGCGTATCATCTATCAATGCGCTTAGCGCTTTGTGCGAGAAAACCGAGGCTGATATCGATGAGGTGGCTCGCGCCATTGGGACCGATAGCCGCATTGGCCCCAAGTTCCTGAAATCATCGGTTGGGTTTGGAGGATCGTGCTTTCAAAAAGATATCCTTAACCTAGTTTATATCTGCAGAAGTTTAGGATTACAGGAGGTTGCCGATTACTGGGAGCAGGTTATCATTCTAAACGATTACCAGAAACGCCGGTTTGCCGATAGTATTATTGCATCGCTTAACAATACCATCTCAGGTAAGAAAATCGCTTTCTTTGGATGGGCGTTTAAGAAGGATACCAACGACACCCGCGAGTCGGCTGCCATTTACGTGGCTGATCAGCTAC
>CAZBBA010000022.1:0-54078 GCA_964490015.1 uncultured Rikenellaceae bacterium | reverse complement strand
GAAAGCAATGAGCCTGGATCCTTTAAAGAGATTCGTAAGCAAGACCCCGTTTTCTACCTTTTTTTCCCAAACATTTATTTGGGATTTCGTTTCTAACTAAATGGAAATGGGAATGACACAACTTTTCAAAAAGCTAAACTTTAAGGGGCATAAAACAATAGTTGCTATAAACTACCCCAAGTCGTTAGAGGCGAAACTATCTGCAATGCAAAGATTTGCACAAATAGCTACTGATGTAAACAGTATTGAAGAGGTTGAATTTGCCAACTGCTTTGTTACCACCAAAGCAGCAGTCACACCGTATTATATCATTAGTATTCTATACTGGCACAGGGCAAATTGTTAGCGAGTATAATAAATTAAAACATAACACAGAACAAAAAACCCCACCCTACCAAGTAACCGGTAAGGTGGGGTTTGCAAATGATGGGTTTAGTACCCAAAAATTTCCTCAAGCGTTACGGTTTTAACTGTTCCCAACCCATTAAGCACCTTCTTGTCTATCGACTTAGCATCGCCAATAATCAAATACACGTAGGGTTTCCCTTTTATGTTATTATCGAAAAAGTTCTGAATATCCTGCATAGTTGCATTCTCGGCTACCTCGTATAAATCCTTGCGGATATCACGATTAATTCCTAGCCGGTTATAGCTGAGCCACTGGAAAAAAATGCGCTCATTCTGAATGCGCTCCGATGATATCTTATTGATTATTGCCTTGCGCGATACCTCCAGAGAGTTCTCGTTCTCAATCAAATTACTTAAAAGTCGATTCATGGTTGAGGTGGCCATATCGAGTTTATCGGTTTGAGTGCCGATGTATCCCATTAGGTAAAACGAATTGTCAAGCCGCGATGGGCTGTTGTAACCCAGCCAGGCCGAGTAGGCCATACCCTGCGATTCTCGGATCTCCTGAAAAACAATCGATGACATTGAGTTCCCAAAGTACTGATTAAACAGATTAGATTTCACGAACAAGTCCTCTGAGAATGGTTCGCCCTTGGCCAACAGGATAACGTTTACCTGCGACATATTGTAATCGGCTAGCAGCACCTCCTTCCCTTTTATGTCGAGTTCGGGGTAAACCTTCTCCTCGGGCAATGGTAATTGGGTTTCGGGTAGCTTATGATATTTCTTCACTGCCGTTTTAACATTGCCAATTTGGCTAGGGCCAAAGTAAAACACCTTATGCGGATAGCTAAACTGATTCCTCACCAGGCCGGTTAGCTCCTCGGGATTTATTGTTCTAATCTCCTCATTACTTAGCACATCGTTGAACGGCGATTTATGACCATACTTGGCGTAGTTCCAAAGTCCATTCCAGAGAATATAATCGGGGTCAAGCTTGTAATCGTTCCGCTCCTTAATAACTCGTTCGGCATACTTCATAAAGGCGGCCGTATCAGGTTTCGACTGGGTGATAATCTCCTCCATGATCTCCAGCCCCTTCTCAAAATTTCGGTTTAGCCCCGAGATGTACACATACGATCGGTCATTACCCGCCCAAACCTGAGTGCTAAGGCCATAACGGAAAAGATCCTGCTTTAGCTGGGTGGCAGTCCGGTTTTGGGTTCCAATGTAAGGTAGGTAATTGATGGCAATTGGTACTTTTAGATTGTGATTCTTGCCAATATCGGTAATGTAATAATGGGTAAAGAACTCGTTGTTCTTGTTTTTTATGTACTTCAAATCGACCCCATTATGCAATTCGGCTGTTTGTATTTCGTTGGCATAGTCAATAAACACTGGCCGGATGGTGTCTCTGGGTATTGCGCTCCACTGCTTGTAGAACTCGCTTTGATCCTCCCTATTAATGGCGATAGGCGTAATGTGAGGTTTTTGAACCTTTACCAAATCGGTTGCCTCGCCCCTGCGTTTATAAACAACCACATATTTATTGTTGTCGAAAAAATTTCGGGCGTAATCTACAACCTGCTTCTTGGTAAACTTCTCAAGACCATCGGCAAATGTTAACACATCAATCCAGCTCTGCTCCATCACAAAAGCGGAAAGAAAATTGAAAACACGATTGTTTCCCTGGAAGTTACGCAGCATCGACAAGCGGTACTGATTGGCAATAGCGCTGGGCATCCAGTCGGGAAAATCGCCGTTCTTAAGCTTCTCGATCTCAGCCAAAATAAGTTCCTTTGCCTCCTCAAGGGTTTGATCGTTCTTTGGCGTGATGGATGCTGTAAACATGCCATGATCCTTAAAGAAACCCGAGTATGCATACCCTTCAAGTATCTGCTGATCCTGTATTAGGTTGATATCGATAAGGCCTGCTGTTCCATTGTAGAGGATTCTACCAATAAGCGTCATCATCATTCTATCCTCTGGAGTGTAATCCTGTATCCTGTAGGCCAACATCAGGTTTTCGGCTTCAGGGCCATAAATTTCAAGTTCAGTATTTTCAGCAATAGGATCCTCAATAATCTTTTCGATGGTTGGTAGAGGTTTCGACTTCATTTGCCCAAAGGTTTCATCAACCATTTTTATGGCCTCATCCATATTTAAATCGCCCGAGAGACAAATAACCATATTGTTTGGAACATACCAGGTATTCTTAAAATTCAGGATGTTCACCATGGATGGATTCTTAAGATGCTCAGGATATCCAATGATATCGCGCCCCAGTGGTCCTTTGGGGAAGATTGCCTTGGATAACATGTTCGAGGCCCGTGTCCAATCGCGATCCTGGTACATGTTAAACTCCTCGTAAACTGTTTCCAACTCGGTGTGGAATAAACGAAGGGCAACATCACCAAATCGGTTATACTCCAATTCGAGCCAGCGGCGAAGCTCGTTCGAGGGGATATCGTTCATGTAGGCGGTACGATCGTATGATGTGAATGCATTCGTGTTGCGTGCGCCCATTTCGGACATCATCTTGTCGTACTCATTGGGAATGGCATACTGCGAAGCCTCAACGGAGAGTTTATCGATAATCTTATAAAGTTGTTTTCGCTTTGCCTCGTTTCTCTCAACTCGATACAGTTCGAAAAGCGCAGATATTGAGTCGAGCAAGGGTTTCTCCTTTTCCCAATTGGTTGTTCCAAAGCTGCTGGTACCCTTAAACATGATATGCTCAAAGTAGTGTGCCAGCCCAGTGGTTTCCTCGGGATCGCTAGTCGATCCTGCCCTTACTCCTATTAGACCAATAATGCGGGGCTCATTAGGGTTATGAGCCATGTAAACTTTCAACCCGTTATCGAGGGTGTAAATACGCAAGCCTGAGGGGTCGTTGCTAATTACCTCGTAGTTATAACCTTTACTGTCAGTTACCACTTTGGTTTTGAGTCCATTGTTAGTACAGGCGAACAGCGTTAAGGCAATCAAACTCAATAAAAATAGTCTTTTCATAAGGATAGTTTTAGGTTAATTCAATTAGAGTGTTTAATAATGTAATGTAAATGTATGAACGATAATCCATAATGTCAAATTATGTACTCCAAAACAGTTTACACGAAAATTTGAAAACCGTAATTACTGCTTTGTTCATAGAATGAGAAAAAACGATAACTCGCAGTACAAATCCTCAAGAGTAGGTGGGTGCTGCGCCTCTGTCGAGGAAAACCTGAAAGTTGTACCTAATCGTTGGACAGAAACAGGCAGAGCCTGTGGTAATTGGTTTTACTAACGTTCAACAAAACGGAACATGAATATCAATTAAAAACTACATATCGCTAGATTGGTCGCTTAAAGAAGTCCAACACCAACTTTTATGCTATTGAAAGCAATTCTACAGACATGGATTATCCGACAACACAAATCGAAACAAATGCTAAACACATGGCTAGTTTCACGGAGGGAACAGAGGGTAGGGCTACGCATATTAAATATTCTGCAACACACCTGGAAACTACTTACACACAACAATTGGGTTCTGCTGCAGTAATCGAGAGATCAAATACACATGTAGTTAGTTACTCTGCACCTTCAGATAGTAATTGTACACATTTAGATTACAGTGCTTATGATCTTGCTAGATGTTTTGACCTTTACCAACTTAAGCCTAATTTCTACTAAAAAAAACACCCCCAGGCAATGCCCAAGGGTGTTTATAAAATTAGGCTGGATAAATGCTATACAATCCCTGCAAATCCCATAAAGGCAAGAGCCAGAATACCTGCAACTACCAAGGCAATGGGGGCTCCCTTCATTCCTTTGGGTAGATCTACCAAATCGAGCGATTCGCGGATACCCGCAAAAACTATTAGCGCCAAGGCAAACCCAACAGCATTGGCTATGGCAAACACCACGCTCTCGAGCAGGTTAAACTCCTTTTGAATTAGCAGAATGGCAACCCCAAGAATTGCACAGTTGGTAGTGATTAGTGGGAGAAAAACACCTAACGCTTGGTAAAGCGCTGGACTTACCTTTTTAAGAATAATTTCAACCATTTGCACCAGTGCAGCAATCACCAGGATGTAGGCTACGGTTTGCATGTACCCAATCCCCAGGGGCAGCAGTATATAGTGCATAATAAGGTAGGTAACTATGGTGGCGATGGTCATTACAAAGGTTACGGCACCGCTCATGCCCACAGCAGTCTCCACTTTGCTCGATACACCAAGAAATGGGCATATCCCAAGGAACTGTGCCAACACAATGTTGTTGACAAAAACTGCTGATATAATTATGATTATATATTCCATGGCAATAACTATTTTTTGGAGAGCCTATTCATTAGGGCAATTAAATATCCAAGGGCAATAAACGCACCTGGTGCTAGCACAAATACAAGCATGGCAAATTTATCGGGAAAAAGGGTTAGGCCAAAAACCTTGCCACTTCCCAAAATCTCGCGGGTTGCCCCCAAAAGGGTTAGACCAAAAGAGAACCCTAAGCCCATACCCAGCCCATCAATTACCGATGAGCCAACATTATTCTTGGAGGCAAATGCCTCGGCACGCCCCAGAACCAAACAGTTTACAACAATTAGGGGGATAAAAAGTCCTAGTTGCTCGTGCAGAGCAGGCAGAAATCCGGCCATGCTAAGGTCTACCATGGTCACAAACGAGGCTATCACAACAATAAATGAGGGAATGCGAACCTTGGCAGGAATAAGATCCTTTACGCTTGCAATCACCAGGTTGGCCATTACCAGCACAAAGGTGGTGGCTAAGCCCATTCCCAGCCCGTTAATGGCGCTTGTGGTTGTTCCCAAAGCCGGGCACATCCCTAGCAGTAGCACAAATACTGGGTTTTCCTTAATAAAACCCTTAGTGAAATTGGTTACCTGGTTCATTTAGCACCTCCTTCCTTTACGTAAGCATCGTATGCCCGCTGAACGGCATCGCAGTATGCCCTTGAACTTATAGTTGATGCAGTGATTGCGTCAACATTTCCGCCATCCTTTTTTACAGCAAGTTTAAAATCCTGTGGATTCTTTCCCTGAAATTGTAAGCTGAAATTAGACTTTCCACTCTCCATCTTATCGCCTAGACCAGGAGTTTCCTTGTGAGCAATTACCTCTATGGCGTAAATGGTTCCATCGGAAAGGAAGCCCACCATCAGATCGATTTGGCCGCTAAATCCATTCTTAGTGAAGGTTTGAACTGCCATGCCAACAGGCTCATCGCCCATTGTGGCGGGGTAGAAAGTAAGCACGCCTCCATCAACCTCGCGGGTGAACTTGTCGGCCGACGGTTTATTGTCGAACTCGGGCAGCACCTTGCTAATTGCAGCATTTATTTTGGCGTTTTGCGCATCATCAATGGGCCCTTTGGTGAAGCTGTACACAAACCCTAAACTAGCCGATGCTAACAATGTTACTGTTAACAGGGTAAGGGTCATATTCTTGAACGTTGATTCTTTAGCCATTTCTCTTAACCTCCTCTCCAAAACGTGATGGTTTTACATAACGATTAATAAGGGGGACAAATGCGTTCATAATTAGAATAGCAAATGATATCCCCTCGGGATAGGCACCCCAAACACGTATAACAACCGTAATCAGACCAATTCCCACACCAAAAATCCACATACCCTTGGGATGCATAGGCGAAGTAACGAAATCGGTGGCCATAAATATTGCGCCCAGCATAACGCCTCCCGTTAAAAGATGAAAAATTGGGTCGGCATTTGCCTCTGGGTTAATCAGCCAGAGAATTCCGGTAAATAATCCAATGGTTGCAAAAATTGAAATGGGTATATGCCATGTAATCACCTTGGTGAAAAGCATCCAAACTAACCCTATAAGCAGCGCAAATGCGGCAATCTCGCCCAGCGAACCGCCCATTGCACCCATAAATAGCTGCATGTGACTAGGAATTTGATCGGAGATATTGCTCATCAGTAAACCCTTACTTAAACCTTCCTTAACAACAGCTAGCGGAGTTGCTCCAGTAACCGCGTCTAAGTAGTTCATCCGCGACTCAATGGGCAATGGCCAGCTAGTCATCTGCACGGGAAACGAAATAAGCAGGAAAACTCTACCCACAAGAGCAGGGTTAAATGGGTTACGGCCCAGGCCACCAAAGCTTAATTTACCAACCCCAATGGCAACCAGTGCGCCAATAACCACAATCCACCAGGGCAGATTTGAGGGTAGGTTAAAGGCTAGGATTAATCCGGTTACCAATGCGGAGCCATCGGAAATTGAAGGCTTTACCTTAAGCAAATACTTTTGAATTAGAAACTCGAACACCAAGCACGACACAATGGAGATTGCGGTAACAATTAGCGCTCCCAACCCAAAGTAGAACAGCGTGACTGCCAGCGCTGGAACAAGCGCCAGTACCACGTTGTACATCAACCTTGGGGTTGACTCGCCGCTGTGAACGTGGGGTGATGGTGATACAACAAGTAGATTATTCATTATTCAAGTGTTTATATCAACTTTAGTAAAATCGATCTAGTTCTTTCGTGCTCGTATCATGGCACTCACATCGCTCTTGCCCAACCTGATGAAATCGAGCAGTGGAAGATTTGCAGGACAAACGTAGCTGCACGAACCACATTCCATACAATCGAGAATGCGCTCTTCTTCCATGCGCTCGTTCATCTTGCGCTGTGCGAGGCGAATTAACAGGTAGGGCTCAAGTCCCATAGCGCATGCGCTAATACACTTTCCGCATCTAATACATGCTGGTTGTACTGCTGGGCGAACCGACTCCTTAGCGGGGAAAAGGATTACGCCCGATGTTCCCTTTGTTACAGGGGCATCGAGGGAACTAAGGGCTTTGCCCATCATGGGACCCCCATTAACAACTTTTGCTGTACCATCGGGTGCTCCACCTACAACCTCAATTAGCTGGGCAATGGGGGTTCCTATGCGAGCCATAAAGTTGCCCGTTTGGGCAAGTTTCTTTCCTGTTACTGTTACAACCCGCTCAACCAGCGGCTTATTTTTTTGCACCGCTTCGTAAACGGCAAATGCAGTACCCACGTTGTGAACCACTGTTCCAACATCAATGGGAAGGCCTCCCGAGGGAACCTCGCGATTAATAAGCGCTTTAATAAGCTGTTTCTCGCCGCCCTGCGGATACTTTACTTTTAATGCATAAACTTCAATCCCCGAGTAATTTGCGGCCACCTTGGTTAGATGTGATATGGCATCGGGTTTATTGTTCTCAACTCCTATTAAAGCGCGCTCAACTCCAAGGGCTTTTTTTAGGATGTTGATACCCACCATAAGCTCATCGGCCTTCTCGAGCATCAACCTGTGATCGGATGTAAGGTAGGGCTCACATTCAACCCCGTTGATTATAAGCACATCGGCCTTTTTGCCCTTGGGAACAGATAGCTTAACATGCGAGGGGAAAGTTGCACCACCCAGGCCAACAATTCCTGATTCGCTTACCTTGGCAATTATCTCCTCAGCGTTTAGGTTGATATCCTTCTTAAGGTCGGAACTGCGATCAATTTCGGGGAGCCACTCATCTCCCTCAACGGTAATGGTAATGGCTGGCTTTTTGTATCCGGTTGAGTCGAGTACCGGGTCGAGCGAAGCAACTGTACCTGATACCGATGAGTGGATATTGGCCGATACAAAACCAGTGCTCTTGGCAATTATTTGGCCAACCAAAACCTTATCGCCCTTGGCAACAGTAGGTGTTGCGGGTGCGCCAATGTGCTGCGAAATGGGAATTACAACCTGCTTTGGCAAGGCCAATACCTCAATGGGCTTTGTGGCCGAAAACTTGTTCTCTGGGGGATGTACCCCGCCTTTGGGAAAAGTCTTTAACATACGCACTTGTATTGAATATCGAATGTAGAATTTAGATTTACGATTGAAGAAGTGTTTGTGATGCTAACTGAAAATCTCAAATCAAAAATCGTTAATCAATATTCACTATTCTAACTATTTTACTATACACTTTCTGTATTTACCTCTGTTTCCTCCTTCTTCTTACGAGGAGGGAAGTTTGCCTCGAGAATTGCGCCCGTTGGGCACTCCTCAACGCATTTACGACATAATTTGCACTTATCGAAATCGATGTAAGCCAAGAAGTTTTCTAGTACTATGGCATCGTGTGGACAAACCTTCACGCACTTGTTACAGCCGATGCAGGCAACCTCGCACGATTTTTTTGCAACACCACCCTTGTCCCTGTTGATGCACGACACGAAAATGCGTTTCCCCTTGGGGCCTTTCTTCCGCATTTCGATGATAAACTTGGGGCACGCTTTAACACAGGCACCGCAGGCTGTACATTTTTCCTCATCTACAACAGGAAGACCAGTGGCTTCATCGATGTAAATAGCATCGAAAGTACAGGCAACAACACAATCACCGAGCCCTAGACAGCCAAACTGACAGCCAGTATCGCCGCTGTAAAGCACGGTAGCAAGCTTACAGGATGTGGCTCCGTTGTAAGTGCTGGTTTTGGGTCTGTGGTCGTACGATCCAGAGCATCGAACTACGGCAATCATGGGGGTTTGTGCTACCGCATCCTTTCCCACAACTTTTGCCGCTGCAGCATAGGTGTCGTTGCCACCAGGGGGGCAAAACAATCCGCTAATATCATCGGCCTTTACAAAAGCATCGGCAAAGCCTCGACAGCCGGGATAACCACACCCACCACAGTTAGCACCTGGCAAAACAGCCTCAACAGCATCGATCCGTGGATCCTCGTATACCTTAAACTTTTGGGCAACAAAGTAGAGAATCACCGCAGACAGCACTCCCAAAGTGCTTAGCATTAATACGGTGTAAAGAATAATTGAATAACTCATGCTATTCTAGTTTTGTTAAACTGATTCTATATCAAAGGTGAATTTACTGGAATGCTTATCTCTGAATAAATGCAACCCAAAGTAGTAAGGAATTAAAACCGAGAGGGAGACCAAACCCGCTTTACCCTCACTAATTCCAACAACGGTAAGTACTACCAAAGTTAATACAACCAACATGAACGGTATAACATAGGCAACAAAAAGTGCTTTAAAGCCTAGGGATTGCTTTAGAACTACTTTTACATCCTGTCCCACAAAAAAGCCATGATTTGGCTTATGCACCACCACCAACTTCTCCTCAACATCGGATACGCCGCAGGCACCCTTGGCATGGCATGCTGCGCATGCAGACTGGCTTAGGATACGCACCATTACGTTGCTAGTGGTAATTTCCTGAACTTTCCCCAGATGATCGACCGTTTTAGCCCTTTGTGGCATTCAGTAATCGTTTGAAAATTGACTACAAAAATAATTTTCTTTAGGTATCGGTATAAACCAAACCCATGGAAGTTTGTAATTTAGTTTGATTTTAAATAATGGGTTCCCCCTAATTTGAACTGATGAATTTGGCCGATAGACTATGCCTTAAGCCGCTCCAGCTTGCAATCCGCGCCCTAACGGAACCAACCCTAATGGGCGATTCTATGTAAACGGGAATTCGATTGAGATCGTCGGTTACCCATACATATAGATATTGTCCCTCCTTGAAAACATCACCAGCAACAAGTTCAACCCTAAACTTTAGCGTTTTAAAGGTTCCTACTCCCTTTACCTTTTTTGCCTCGCGGGTTAAAAAGGTGTACCTAACATTATAGATTTCCCGATCGAGAAGTACATCAACGGGGAAACTTTGCCCTGCTTTTATCCCCTCAAACTTAAGATTGCGAGCCACGTAGATGGCGGTTACCACGTCGTAGGTACAGGGCTTTACAGGGATAGTATAATACCTATTATCCCCTCCTCTCCGTCGGATTCGGGCATTCACCTCGTTTTTGTCCCAATCAAATGTATACTCATTCTCCTTGGTGTACCCGCCCTCGCTGATATCGCGATTAAAGTACAGCGGTTGTAATGTTTCAGGATCAACCCACGACTCGTACACATCGCGAACCTTAAAAAACCAGTCGTAAAAAGGGTATGAGCTGCCAGTTGTACGAAAATGTAAAGCATCCCTGTCGAACTTGGTATCGCGGGTTACCGAGAAATGGGCTTCGCCCACATCGGTCCACACAAAAAGCCAAGTGTAACTTAACACGTAAGTTATCTGCTCATCTTGATCAAAAGAAATGTTCTTAACATGGCAAAAGTCCTTATCCTGTGCCAATGATAATAGGTTAATGAGAAGTAAATGCAATAGGAGAATATGAGTAAAACGGATTGGCACTGTTCAAAAAAATCATTAGTTTTATTCGAGAAAAGTAATCCTGTTTTTTAAGAAAACAAAACCTAAAAGGTAGGTTGGTTTGTTAAGAACTGCTAATTTTGCGTTCCTAATTCAAAAATTACCGATGAGGATAAATGTAAGCAAAGTATTAAACTCTTGGCTCCTTGCCCTACAGCGGCTAGGGCAACAACGGCTTATCCTTATCCTTAGCTGCGTTGTTGGAATTCTAAGTGGACTGGCGGCTGTGGTATTAAAGAATACTGTTCACTTTACCCGCGATTTCCTACAGCGGATAATGGAGCAAGGAACCTTGGGCTACCTTTACCTTGCACTTCCTGGAATTGGAATAATTATCACCGTTCTTTACATCAAGTTCTTTGTTAAGGACAACATAGGACACGGGATTACGCGAATACTCTATGCAATTTCGCGCAAGGGGAGCAAACTCAAAAGGCATAATACATACTCCTCCATAGTTTCGAGTACTGTAACCATTGGGTTTGGCGGATCGGTTGGAGCCGAGGCTCCCATAGTACTTACTGGCGCTGCCATTGGGTCAAATATTGGTCAGCTTTTTAAGCTAAATTACAAGACCATTACCCTTATGCTTGGGTGTGGTGCAGCTGCAGCTATTGCATCAATCTTTAAAGCTCCGCTAGCGGGTCTAATTTTCACCCTAGAGGTGTTGATGCTCGACTTGACCATGGCCTCAATTGTGCCTCTACTTATTGCAGCGGTAACAGCAACTATGGTTTCGTACTTCCTTGTTGGGCGAGACGTAACCTTTGCCTTCGAAATAATTGAACCCTTTGCACTGTACAAAATTCCATTTTTCATTCTGCTCGGTATCTTTTGCGGACTTCTCGCCTTCTACTTCACCCGAACTACGCTTCGACTCGAGGGCAAATTTGCTGCAATAACCAATGTTTACAAAAAGTTGCTTTTCGGCTCTCTGGGTTTGGGCTTGCTAATCTTTCTGTTCCCACCACTCTATGGCGAAGGATTCGACACGCTCCAATCGCTGTTCAATGGTGAACCTTCAGCGATTCTCAATAACAGCTTGCTGTACCAGTTCCGTGATAATGTTTGGATTATCCTAATCTCCCTAGCGCTTCTGCTCGTGTTTAAGGTGTACGCCATGGCTGCAACCACAGGTGCTGGAGGCATTGGTGGTATTTTTGCACCAACGCTTTTTATGGGTGGTGTGGCAGGATATTTTTTGTCAAAACTACTAAACAACACCGTAGGCACAACGCTTAACGAGGGGAACTTTACGCTGGTGGGAATGGCTGGAATGATGGCTGCTGTTATGCACGCACCGCTTACAGCAATCTTCCTTATTGCAGAACTCACGGGCGGATACGCTCTCTTTATTCCTCTGATGATTACCTCAACCATTGCCTACATCACCATAATGTACTTCGAGCCGCACTCAATTTACACCAAACGACTTGCCGCCAGGGGCGAACTAATTACACACCATAAGGATAAAGCCGTGCTCACGCTGCTAAAACTTGGGCATGTGGTTGAGAACGATTTCAGCGCCGTAAACCCAAACGATACCCTAGGAAAGTTGGTGCAAACCATCAGCAAATCAAGACGAAACATTTTTCCTGTTGTTGACACAGAAGGGTTTTTACTTGGGATTGTTCTGCTCGATGATGTGCGTGAGCTGATGTTCGACTCCGAAAAATACGAGTCCACACAGGTTAAGGAGTTGATGTCTGTGGCTCCCGAATACATTGCCATCGACGAACCCATGGACAGGGTAATGGATAAGTTCGAAACAACAGGTGCTTGGAATCTACCAGTTACCGATAAAGGGAAATACATTGGGTTTGTATCCAAATCCAAAATATTCTCGGCATACCGAAACGTGCTGATGCAATTCTCCGACGAGTAATCCACCCTAGCTATACTTAGCCAACTCCTCTAACCTATTGAGGTTTAGTATCTCGATGGTTTTTCCGTTGATGGCAATAATACTCTCAGAGTTAAATTCGGCCAATACCCTTATCACGTTCTCGCGCGAGAAGCCAATCATGTGTGCCATTTCTAATCGGCTAACCAGCAAATTAAAACTAGGTGATCGGTGAACTTGAGTTGACAAATGAATAAGCTGTTTGGCTAATCGACCACGAATATTATTCTGCGATGCACTTCTAAGTTTATCTAACAAAGGTATAACAAAGGTGTTGTTCCCATGATCGAAAATGGCCTGTGTAAACTTAAAGTTCGTCTTAAGCATCTGCTTTAACGATTCTACGGGAACGAAGATAACCTTTGCATCGGTTAACGCAACGATGGAAAACAAATGCTTCTCAACCGAAAGCATTAGGGGAAGGCCAATAAAATTTGCTCCCCTTTCAATATCAATAATAAAATCTCTTTTACCCTCCTGAATTTCTAACTTAACAAATCCCTCGAGTAGCAAAACCATATGTGTCGCAAACTCGCCCTTTTTCACAATAGTCTCGCGCTTTCGATACTCAACTATCGTGGATTTTTCGAAGAGAGTGGCAATCTCATTATTTGTCAACACTTCCAAAAACCAATGGCCAACTAATTCCTCGTTTATCTCTTTAACTTGATCCATATTAATAAAATTTAATGTCGGCAGTACTTATTTTAGCAACATTTATCTATGTAAATATTATACGATTACCACCATTTTAGTTACTGAACACACCGCGAATTGTGACCAATAGCACTCCTCCTAATGGCAAAACCAACAATATTTTTGACCAACGGAAACATTAAAAACCTTAACATTGGGCTCGAATTGAAATACATAATTGCTTAAGAGTTGTAGACGCAATATTTTCGTTAAATCTCTCACGATTGAACTATAAAATAGATTCATATATTTCTGCTTTACATCAAAATGAAAATCATGTGAACAACTTGAAAAATAAGCAACAAACTATTTCCACTGGTGATATTATAGTATAAAACAAAGTGACAACAATTACAACCGAATCAATTGTGAAAACTATCCTTATAATTGAAGACGACAATGTAAGCCGACGATTTTTAGGCGAAATGCTTAAAAATCGGAACTTTAAAGTTGAATACGCAAAAAACGGACAAGAAACAATGGATTATTTCATCTCCAATCCGGTTCCAGATTTGGTGCTAATGGACTTAAGGTTACCCGATGTCAATGGAATTGACATCACCGAACAACTACTCAGGAAATACCCAACACTTAAAGTAATTGCACAAACAGCATATGTTGATGCCAACACTCAGGATCGTTGCGAAGCGATTGGCATGAAAGGTTTTTTGGCCAAACCAATAAAAACAGATACGCTTAACACTATACTCGACAATTTTATGCTTTAACTATGCTTTTAAATAGTTTTAATAACCGCATTAAAACTATTACTTTTACAAAAAAAACGATATGCAAAGAGATAATACAGTTTTTAACCTGATAGATCAGGAAAAGCAACGCCAGATGCACGGCATTGAGCTAATTGCATCGGAAAACTTTGTAAGTCCCCAAGTGCTCGAGGCTATGGGATCGGTGCTAACAAACAAGTACGCCGAAGGATATCCTGGCGCACGTTACTATGGCGGATGCCAAATTGTGGATCAAACCGAGCAACTGGCCATCGATAGGCTTAAGGAGTTGTTTGGCGCTGAGTACGCCAACGTTCAACCTCACTCCGGTGCGCAAGCCAACATGGCTGTTTTTATGGCTGTGCTTCAGCCAGGCGACACTTTCCTCGGATTAGATCTCTCGCACGGAGGTCACCTATCGCACGGTTCGCCTGTTAACATGTCGGGAATTTGGTACAACGCGGTTTCGTACGAAGTAAAGCAAGATACCGAAACCGTTGATTACGATCAGATGGAGCGTTTAGCCCTTGAGCATAAACCCAAGCTAATTGTGGGCGGAGCCTCGGCCTACTCGCGCGAATGGGACTACAAGCGCATGCGCGAAATTGCCGATAAAATTGGAGCACTCCTGATGATCGACATGGCGCACCCAGCGGGATTAATTGCTGCCGGATTGTTGGATAACCCCGTAAAGTTTGCTCATATTGTAACCTCCACAACCCACAAAACGCTGCGCGGCCCACGTGGTGGAATTATCCTTATGGGTAAAGATTTTGAAAATCCATGGGGATTAACCACGCCCAAAGGACAAATCAAGATGATGTCGCAAATCATAAACAGCAGCGTATTCCCAGGAGTTCAGGGTGGCCCACTGGAGCACGTAATTGCCTCTAAAGCGGTAGCTTTTGGCGAAGCTCTGCAACCCGAGTACAAACAGTACCAAACTCAGGTTAAGAAAAATGCTGCTGCAATGGCTAAAGCCTTTATCGCAAAGGGTTACAAGGTAGTTTCGGGCGGAACCGACAACCACTCCATGCTAATTGATCTTAGGCCAAAATTCCCCGAGGTGACCGGCAAAAAAGTTGAAAACACCCTTGTACTCGCCGATATTACCATCAATAAGAACATGGTGCCTTTCGATTCTCGCTCACCATTCCAAACCTCGGGAATCCGTGTGGGAACTCCAGCCGTTACCACTCGTGGTCTTAAGGAAGAGTACATGCCAATTATTGTTGATCTGATTGACGAGGTAATCTCCAATATCGACGACGAAAAGGTAATTGCCGCCGTTCGCGAAAAGGTGAATAAACTAATGCACGAATTCCCTCTTTTTGCTTGGTAAGCATTAGACCTGCTATAATTTCAAAGCCCCAAGGAAATTTCTTGGGGCTTTTCTATTTTTTTCACCTCTTCTGAGTTACAATTTTCCAAAATCATTACCTTTGGTAAATTCTTAACCCTCTTAACCAATGGAACCCTTTAATATTAACCTAAACCAAATGGCCGAAACCAGCGGACGCTACAGGCAATTCCTGGTTATTCTGGCCACCGCTTTAATCATTATCTCAGTAATCTCCTTTGCCATTTTTTACAGCAAGCACGATCCTAAGGAGTGGATTTTCATCATCTTTGGCGTTTATGCATTGATTTTTATCTACTTTGCTTACGTTGGTTACAAGGCAAAACTTTACATTAAAGCCGACGACTTTGCCATTGAGTACCAGTTTGGTTTCTTTATGAAAACGCCCAGCGCCATTATCTGGGAAACCATATCTAAAGTTAAGTTGGGGCCTACTTACATCACGTTTTTTAAGCGTTCGGGTAAGGGCAAAAAAGTTCAGATTGGCTGGCTACCCTACGCCAAGGTTATTGAGATTAAGACAAGAGTAAAAAGCTTTTGCGAGGGCAAAGGAATTGCCATTGAAATTGCTGAGTTTAACAAAGAACACTCACCTTCGGAATAACCAAGCCCACAAACTACTCTTTGGCTTATCGGCTCGGGTAGTGAATGTTGGGCATCCCGGTTCGTCCCTGGTTTTTGTTCGTTCAGGGATATGCTGTTTCATTTCCCTGTTGATTACACTCTGAGGATAGAGTATTGCTATAAGTTCTTTCTCATTAATAGAAGGGGGTACTTGCTGGGTAAGTTTAGGCTTAGGCAAATCAACATTGGTATGGGGAATGGAAAAGCTAAAACCCCGAATTGGCATTGCAGCGAGCATTTCCAATTGATAATTAATTACAACCCCATGAAAAAGTTGTATTGCCTCTTCCCCACTGCTACAATCTGTTTGCATCACCAATCGCCAGCTTATTTCACTACTATTTAAAGTTGGGTAGTGTTTAAAAAGTTCTTTTAGCCTATTCGCCAGCAGCTCGTAGTAGTTTGTTTGCCAATCCTCTTTACTAAACGGATATTTGGTATACACTATGTCGATGCTAACAGGCAAAAAGCCAATCAAGTTTCTTTTGAAATCATGTTGATTAACAAAACGATGCTGTGCATAGCCATTTTCAAAACTCACTATTTGAACAGATGTGTCCCTCGCAAAAGTTTCAATGTAAACTAGTTCCAGGTTACTGTCGAACCAGTTGGCATGTTGAATGGGGCTATTCAGAACATCCAACGGAAACATTTGGTATTTCTGACCTACACAAACAAAAGAAGCTACTAGAATAATCGAAACCTGCAGGACAATCCTATACATATAACTGGTTCTAAAATCAAATTGGTAACGCAAAAATAGTCAACAAATTATTGGAAACGCATAAAACGATGGCAATATAAGCTGGCACGAAATATGTAACTCTGTGCATTTGTAAACAAAACCAACAGTAGCTATGAAAAGGATACTAATATTTGTACTGGTTGCCATCCCATTTATATCTTGTGGACAATCGGTTCCAGGTTGGGTAAAAAATCCCCCTAAATCGAACGGAAAAATTTATGCAGTTGGAGTAGGTACTTCTGGAAGTGCTGAAATTGCGGAGCGAAAGGCAAAAATGGAGGCCAATGTGAATTTGGCAGAGCAACTCGAAACAGCGGTTGTATCGGTAACCACTAAATTTGAGCCGGTTGTTCGTCGCGACAAAGGGCTTACCGAGAAAGTTAAGGTTGTGCGTAAAACCGTTGTGGCTACGCTACAGGACACTCAAGTTTCACAAAAATTTGCCGCCGAGGAGAATGGAATTCACAAGGTTTACGTGCTAATGGAGATGCCCCGAAAAAATGTGAATCAATCGATTGTAAAACAGATCGAGAAGGATGAAGAGCTCCTCAAGGCTTTATCAAACTCAAAAGCCTACAAGAAAATCCTGACCGAACTCTAAATTTAACAACCCACAAAAACCAACTAGGGCGATATCAGAATTCTGATATCGCCCTAGTTATATACACCAAAATTTGCTAAGTTAAACTTGCAATAATCGCCTTAACCTTTGCAACTTTCTCGTCCAGCAAATCTCTCGATTTGGCCTCAGCAATAAATCTCAAATACGGCTCTGTGTTCGATGGGCGAATATTGAACCACCAGTCGGGGAACTCCACGCGGTACCCGTCGAAATCGAACGATGCAGTTGGTTTTTCCAGTGCAGTAAAGTAATCCCTAACGGCATCCATGGCATCCTTTTTCCGCTCAATGCGGAAATTGATTTCGCCCGAGTTTGCATAGGTTTCAATGCGGGCAATTAGCTGCGACAGGGTGAACCCTTGCTTTTTAAACTTTGCTATTACATCAAGGATTATCAAGCAGGCTAATAAACCCGAATCGGAGTAGTAAAAATCGCGGAAGTAGTAATGCCCAGCTAACTCGCCACCGTAAATGCCATCAATTTCGCGAAGCTTGTGCGCAGCAAATGCCCGTCCAACGCGCCAGGTACGCATCTCGCCTCCCAGTGGTTTCAGGTACTCGCCCACTGCCTTCGATGTACGAATATCCTGCAGTACGATACCCTGTTGCCCCTTTTCCTCCAGGAAATAATGCCCTAAAAGGGCAATCATCAGGTCGGGCGAAATAAAACGGCTATTCTCATCCACAAACATCACGCGGTCGGCATCGCCATCGAAAATAATACCGATATCGCATTTCTCCTTCTTCACAAGATTTTGCAAATCAACCACATTCTCGGGCACAAGCGGATTGGCCTCGTGATTAGGGAATGTTCCATCCAATTCATCGTATATATAAATTGGCTTATCGCCCAATAGATCTTTAATTAGCAATGCGGCCATTCCATTGGAACAATCTATTCCAATACGCAAGCCGCTATAGTCGGCTACATACTTTTTCAGAAAAGCAACATACTCCTCCTTAACATCCAACTCCTTAATCACTCCAAGATTTTGGACAGGAACTATAGGCTCTCCACTCTTTATCTTCTGCTCAATTTGGTTAAGACCGGCATCGTACCCAACGGGCAAAGCGTTCTCGCGCGATACCTTCATGCCATTGTACTCCCTTGAGTTATGCGATGCAGTTATCTGAACCGATGCATTAAAACCGTACTTAGCCGTGGAGTAGTAAACCATTGGAGTGGTTGCCAGCCCAACATTGTACACATCGGCGCCAGCATCGGTAATGCCCTTGGCAAGGTTCACAAAAATCTCATCGGACGAAACCCGCGCATCGCGCCCAACCAAAACCTTATCGGTTTTTAATAGCCCAACCAAAAAATATCCAATCTTGTAGGCATCGTCCTTATTAAAATCCTTGTTGTAAATGCCTCTAATGTCGTATGCATGAAATGCTCCCATAATTTGTATCTTTTTAAATTGAACCAGCTAAAGTAAACAATTTCCGACTTATCCTCAATACAGACATCATCTATCTAGCACAAATCAGTCTTTTAAGTTGATTTCATGAATCTTACAGTAATAATATGCTGATTTTAAGCCAATCCAACTTCCAGCGGCAACAATTCAGCATTCACTTTTTTATCAACAATCTAACACTCTGTCAATCCATCTTTTGCAATAGTCGAAATTGCTCCGTAGCAGTTTTTCTTTAGTTTTTTATGTCATACAACATAAATACTATTTATATTTGATCCGTCATTTCAATCGACCGTTTGACTGGAATGAGTTGGGAAATCAATACTTTGGACAAACATGATAAAAAAAGTGTTAATCGCCAATAGGGGCGAAATAGCCGTGCGCGTAATTCGCTCGTGTAGGGAGTTGGGTATCCGATCGGTTGCCGTTTTCTCCGATGCCGATCGCAGCGCAATGCACGTGAGGTACGCCAGCGAGGCGTACCATATTGGCCCATCGCCTTCGCGCGAGAGCTATCTGGATGCCGACAAAATTATCGAAGTGGCCATCAAGTCGAAGTCCGATGCCATTCATCCGGGCTACGGCTTCCTTTCGGAAAATGCCGAATTTGCCCGGAAATGCCAGAAGGCTGGTATAATATTTATTGGTCCATCCATCGATTCCATTACCCGAATGGGCGATAAAATTACTGCACGCCAAACTATGATTGCTGCTGGAGTTCCCGTTGTGCCTGGTACACAGGAAAAAATCAGCAGCAGTCAGGATGTGAAGCGAGTGGTGGCCGAAATCGGTTTACCCATAATGGTCAAGGCATCGGCAGGTGGTGGCGGAAAAGGAATGCGCCTTGTTCGGGAACAAGCCGAACTGCTCCCTGCGGTGAAAATGGCCCAATCGGAGGCACTCTCCTCCTTTGGCGACGATACGGTATACATCGAAAAGTATATCGAATCGCCTCACCATATCGAATTCCAGATTTTAGCTGACAGACATGGCAATACGGTTCATCTTTTCGAAAGGGAATGCTCGGTTCAGCGCCGCCATCAGAAAGTGGTTGAGGAAACGCCATCGCCATTTCTAACGCCCGAACTCCGCGAGCAGATGGGACAAGCCGCCGTAGCGGCTGCCAAGGCTGTATCGTATGTAGGTGCAGGAACCATCGAGTTTCTTGTCGATGCCAATCGGAACTTCTACTTTCTGGAGATGAACACCCGGCTGCAGGTAGAACATCCTATTACCGAACGCACCACGGGCATCGATATAGTCAAGGAACAAATCGCCATCGCATCGGGAATGCCGCTATCTTTTAAGCAGGAAGATGTATTTCAGTTTGGTCACTCCATCGAATGTCGTATTTCGGCCGAGGATCCTTTCAACAACTTTATGCCCAGCCCGGGAGTTGTTCGTCACATCAGCGAGCCCAACGGGCTCGGAATCAGAACCGACGGATACGTGTACGAGGGCTACGAAATCCCGATGCACTACGATCCCATGATCAGCAAGGTGATAGCCTGGGGACGCAATCGTTCCGAAGCCATAGAAAGAATGCGGAGAGCCCTTTTCGAGTATAAGATTACTGGTGTAAAAACATCAACAAAATTCCTTGAGCGGATTATGCTGAACAAGGAGT
This sequence comes from uncultured Rikenellaceae bacterium, assembly GCA_964490015.1. Lineage (GTDB taxonomy): Bacteria > Bacteroidota > Bacteroidia > Bacteroidales > Tenuifilaceae > Perlabentimonas. Next base: position 33,771 of record CAZBBA010000022.1, on the reverse strand, counting down.
TCCGCGAGGGTATTTACGACACCCATTTTATTGAGAAGAATAGCAAGGAACTGCTTACCCCCTGTGCCAACGAGAAAACGGTTAGCGTCGATATGGCCATTATTGCCGCTTACATCGACTACACCAGCAAACTCGAGAAAGCTGCAATGGGCGATTTCTCCATCCAACGCAATGGGGATAAGTGGAAAGACTACGGCTTAAAAAAATCGTTACAACGAATCTAATACTATGGCACTAGACATAAAAATTGGCGACCGCGATGCCAATGTTCAGCTGATTAAGAAGGATGGCTCCCAAGCCACCATTGATGTGGATGGCATCACCTATGAGGTTGACATTGTTATGGTTGAGGAGGGTGTTTACTCCATTCTGCACAACGGCAAATCGTACAATATTGAGATGATTCCCGGAAATGGGCCAAAAAACTACTTTGTAAATACTTACACATCGTCGCACGAGGTAGAGATAATTGATGCCCAAAGCAGATACCAAAAAAGTAGGAATAAGGACAATATCGATTCGGCCGACAGGGTGATCACAACACCAATGCCCGGCAAAGTGGTAAGGATTCCAGTATCCCAAGGGCAAACTGTTGCCAAAGGCGAAACAGTAATTGTGATCTCGGCCATGAAGATGGAAAGCGATTACCGCTCACCCGTCGATGGGAATGTGAAAAAAATATTTGTGAACGAAGGCGATACCATTATAGGGAATCAGCCTCTTATCGAAATTGAATAATCAATTGTAACTATGGATAGCCTTGAAAAGAAATTCTCCCAGTTTGAGCAAAAAGTTAAGCAAGCTGAACTGGGAGCAGGATCGGAGCGCGTGGCAAAACAGCACGATGCTGGAAAAAAAACAGCCCGCGAACGGATAAATGAACTTCTCGACCCCAACACTTTCAACGAGTTCGACAAACTTGTAACTCACCGCTCACACGAGTTTGGAATGGAGAAAACCAAAATTGCTGGCGATGGGGTAATTACCGGATACGGGAAAATTGACGGAAAAATGGTTTACGTTTACGCCTACGATTTTACCGTTTTTGGTGGAACACTTAGCCGAGCAAATGCCGATAAGATAATAAAACTGCAAAACATGGCGCTCAAAACTGGAACACCAATTATTGGGTTAAACGATTCGGGTGGTGCAAGAATTCAGGAGGGCGTTCAGAGCTTGGCAGGATATGCCGAAATCTTCTACAACAATGTGCGAAGTTCAGGTGTAATTCCACAAATTACTTGCATAATGGGACCTTGCGCCGGAGGCGCTGTATACTCCCCTGCCCTCAACGATTTTATTGTGATGGTAAAAGATACAAGCTATATGTTTGTAACTGGACCAGATGTGATAAAAGCCGTTACCCACGAGGATGTTACAAAGGAGGATTTGGGTGGCGCAACAACCCACAACTCAAAAAGCGGAGTGGCTCACTTTATGGCCGATAACGACGAACAGGCGCTAATGCTTATTCGGGAGCTAATGGGGTTTCTGCCACCAAACAACATGGAAGGAGCTGCGGAATTCACCACAACCGACAACCCCTTTAGGGAGGACGATGCGCTGCAAACCATTGTTCCTGCTGATCCCAACAAGCCATACGACATCAAAGACCTTCTACTGGTTGTGCTCGACGACAAGAACTTCCTAGAGGTGCAAGCCCATTACGCCAAAAATATCGTTGTTGGATTTGGACGAATGGCCGGACAAACAGTTGGGATTGTGGCTAATCAACCTGCTCATCTGGCGGGTGTGCTCGATATCGACTCCTCGGTAAAGGCTGCCCGATTCATTCGCTTTTGCGATGCGTTTAATATTCCACTAATCACATTTGTTGATGTTCCAGGATTCTTACCGGGCACAACCCAGGAAACCAACGGCATAATCAAACATGGGGCAAAACTGCTATACGCATACGCCGAGGCCACCGTTCCAAAGATTACCGTTATCACACGCAAAGCTTATGGAGGGGCATACTGCGTAATGTCGAGCAAGCAAGTAGGAGCCGATGTAAACTATGCCTATCCCACTGCCGAAATTGCTGTAATGGGGCCTGAGGGTGCAGTAAATATTATTCATCGCAATAAGATTTCCAGCGAAGAGCAGAGGCAAAATCTGATAGATGAGTACCGCGAAACGCTGGCTAATCCTTACAAAGCGGCCGAATTGGGCTACATTGATGAGATTATCTACCCAAAACAAACCAGAGTCAAACTAATTCAGGCTCTTGAACTTACCCGAAACAAGAGCCAACAGCAGCCTCCTCGAAAGCACGGAAATATTGTTTTATAAGGCTTTGTATATCAAATTAAAGGCAACTTTTTTAGGCAAGTAGCTAAAAAAGTTGCCATTTTTTTTTGCTGGTTTGGGCAAATGGTCTATTTTTGCATTCGCAATTGAGGCCGGAAATACTGGTAAGTGCAATTGACATACTGCGGAAATAGCTCAGTTGGTAGAGCACAACCTTGCCAAGGTTGGGGTCGCGAGTTCGAGTCTCGTTTTCCGCTCAACTAAAAAAGGCGGAGTGATTCCGCTTTTTTTACTATCGACACTTTTCTTTTCTTAATGGGCCCGGATGGTGGAATTGGTAGACACGCAGGACTTAAAATCCTGTGGCCATTGCGGCTGTGCCGGTTCGATCCCGGCTCCGGGTACTACTAATAAAGCCTGACACGTGTCAGGCTTTATTTATTACAACTAAGCAAAATAAAACAGGGCGACTCGTTTCCAAGTCGCCCTGCTGCATGCTAACAAATCTAACCTTATCTACATTTAATCATAGAAATACTATTTACTGGTAATCGGGTAAGGCGCTCATAAGCTTTTGGCGCGAGAAGAAAATCCGACTCTTCACGGTTCCAATCTTTAGGTTCAGCTTCTCGGCAATCTCCTTGTACTTGTATCCCGAAGTGTGCATCTGGAAAGGCACGCGGAATTCATCCTCCAGCTCTTTCACTTTTTGGCTAATCTCGCTATGCGAGTAGGAGGACTCAGGGCCTTCCTCAAACGCTCTGCCGTTTATCAGGAACTGGTTATCGCTCGAATCGAATGTTGTACGTTGCTTAACGGCCTTTCGATAATTATTGATGAAGGTATTCTTCATTATGGTAAAGGCCCAGGCCTTTATATTCGTGTTATCCTCAAACTTATCCCTGTAGGTTAATGCTTTTAAGTAGGTCTCCTGAAGTAGGTCGCGAGCATCCTCTGGATTAGCGGTTAAGCTGTATGCAAATCTCTCGAGGTTTGGCTCAAGCTCAATTAGCGCGGTGTTAAATTCTGCTGTTGACATATTGATATGGTTTAAGTTTTATTTTTAATCAGTCTTAATAAATGTCTATGCAAATATACAGCTGAATTAAACAAAACCAAATACAACACGGGGCCTATAGGGCTATTTCTAGACTCATTCTAAATAAAAACAAAAAAGAAAACCTCACAGAATAGGAAATACAGGGATACGCTTCTAAATAATGTCTAAATAGAAAAAATATGTCTAAAATGCAGAGATAAATAATCCGATTTAAACAAAAAACCGATTAAAGAGATGTGCTAGAGTGACAAATCGCGAAACTGAGCGGCTGAAGCAATAATTCTTACACCTTTGGGTAGAAGGTTCTGCTTCTTCTCAATCAGAGGTCCAGTTAGTACAAGTTTCGCATTTGGCAGCGACTTGAGCAACTGGTTAACTTGCCCAACCAACTTTTCGTCGGGGATGGAAACTGTATACGAGCTGAAAAGCAACTTAGCCTCCTGTCTCTTAACAACCTCAATCACATCGGCAATAGGCACGTCTTGTCCCAAATATGTGATTTTATAGCCAATGTTTGAGGCAATGTAGCTAAAGTAAAGGAGCCCAATCTCGTGCAACTCGCCGGGCGGTAGGAAAAAAATAATCTCTTTGCTGTTGCTAGAGAAAGGTTGCAGGTTCGAGATGTTAGTGATAATGATATCGCGAAGCAAATTTGAGGTGAAATGCTCCTGGGCAGGGATAACTCCTCCCGATTGCCATAGCAACCCCATACGTTGCTGAAAGGGGATCATCAGGTTCTCGTAAGTCCACTCAAATCCCTTATCGCTAATAAAACCATTTACCTTTGAAACAAAGGTTTCTTTATCCATGGCAATTGCAGCAGAAAGGAGACTCTCGGGTACGGGTGGAGGCCCAATATACTTATTCCCCTCTCCAATAATGGTAGCCATTTCCTCTTTCGACATGCGGGCTATTCGGCTAATACGATATCCAATACTAGAGAGCATTTTAATATTGAGCGCAAGCTTTAAATCGTCATCAGAATATCGCCTAATATTTGTATCTGTTCGCCCAGGGGAAAACATGTTGTATCGCTTTTCCCAGACCCTGATGGTATGTGGCTTTATTCCAGCCAAAACGGATAGCTGCTTAATGCTGTACATAGTAACGACTTTTGTTTAATACAATGTAAACAACATATAGGCAAATTAGTTTAAAATATGCAGAATTGGATGCGAATGTTAGGAAATTTTCCTAATTAGCATTAGGCCATCACGCAATGGCAGCAGAACCTGCTCCAGTGCAGGATTGGCGGCCACAATATCATTAAAATCCATTACGCCTTTTGTGTACAGATCATCGGGTTCAGGAAGAAGCACTTTCCCACCCCACAACACGTTGTCGGCCAATATGTATCCATTGGGTCTCAGCAATGGAAGCACCAGGTTTAGGTATTCAGGATATTGCCTCTTATCGCCATCGATTAGCACCAAATCGAACTCCTCATTGAGTGTGGGAATTACATCGAGTGCACTTCCTATATACAGGATTATTCTATCGTGCAAATTAGCCTTTTGAAAAAAGGCTTGAGCAGTCTCGCAAATCTCGTCGTTGATCTCAACTGTATGGAGTTGGCCACCTGCCTGTAGCCCTTTGGCCATGCAGATGGCCGAATATCCGGTATATGTGCCAATCTCCAAAATCATGCGAGGCTTAATCATCCTGCTAATCATCTCCAGCAGTTTGCCCTGAATTGGGCCACTTAGCATTCGTGGTTGCAGACTGGTTAGATGGGTATGACGATTTAAATCATACAACACCTCATCCTCTGCCGAAGTGTGATTCAGAAGATAAGTTTCCAAATCGTTTGAATAGATCAGCTCGCTTTCCACTTACTTATAAATTAAGGTTGATAAACTGCTTGGGGACAACACCTCGTTTGCAATACGCATTAACTCGTCGGCGGTGATACCCTCAATTTTCGAATTTACCACATCAAATCCCTCGAGTGTATTGTAACAAAGATAGCTGCGGGCTACGTTTAGCATCAGGGCTTCGCTATTCTCAGCCGCAATGGCCAGCTGCCCAATTAGCTGTCGCTTGGCCTTGGCCAGCTGCTGAACACCAAGTTTTTTTTCGCGCAGCACCTGTAACTCGTGATGCACAATTTCGAGCGACTTGTCGAAATTCACCTTATCGCTACCAAAGTAGATATTGAAAACGCCAGTATCGGTATAGGGTGTGTACGACGATTCCACATTATAGGCATATCCGCTTCGCTCCCTGAGCGAAAGGTTAAGCCGTGAGTTTTGTCCTGGGCCACCAAGCACATTATTTAGCAAGTACATCCCAACTCTACTTGGATGGTGAAGATGATATGCTCTACACCCTACTACGCAATGCTGCTGGTAGGTTTTTTTGCGAATCTCCTGAACCACTGGCTTGCTTGGCTCTAAAACTAAGCGCTGAGTAGAGCGTGGATTGGGTGATAGAGAGCCAAAGTAACGCTCTGCCAACTTCACCACTCTTGAAAATGGAATGTTCCCGATGGAACAGAAAACCATCTGATCGGTATTGTAGTTCCTTTCCATAAACCGGAAAATATCACTTCGCGAAAATCGCTTCAGGGTTTTCTTGGTGCCCAGAATATTTCGTCCAAAGGGATGGTTGGGATAAAGCAACTCTTCAAAGTCGTCGAAAATAAGCTCCGAGGGTGAATCTTTATAGGAGTTGATCTCATCCAAAATCACATCCTTCTCCTTAACCAGTTCACGCTCTGGGAAAGTTGATCTGAAAAGAATATCAAAAAGAAGTTCCACTGCCCGATGGTAATCATCTTTAAGGAATGTGGCGTGGATAACAGTCTCCTCCTTAGTTGTGTATGCATTTAGTTCCCCACCAACATCCTCCAATCGGCTCATTATGTGAAAGGCTTTTCGCCTTTTAGTCCCTTTAAACAGCACATGCTCAATAAAGTGAGCCAAACCGTGCTCATGTTCAAGTTCGTCCCGCGTTCCAGCATTAATCATCATGGCACAGTACGCAACCGGTGAGGCGGTTCGGCTATGTACCACACGAATGCCATTTTGCAAGGCGTAATTCTCAAAAACCATCAGTTAAAAATTAATCTGCAAACGTAGTTATTTACTCGCATACTTGAAAGAATTGCACGATAAGTTAAATCATACATTAGTATTGGTACCTTTATTCAACCTGAGGGGGTGGAGTAATGCTAGCTCATCATACAAACGTTATTGGGATCATAAAATGAGAACGAAATTACGTTAGAATATTTCTAAATAACAAGTCTCAAATTATTGATAAACCTGACAATCAACCCCAAAAAAATATCTTGAAAATAAAATGCAATTCAGTATTTGGAGATAAAAGAAAAATATTTACTTTTGCAACCGCAAAACGCTGGTGCCATAGCTCAGTTGGTAGAGCAACGGACTGAAAATCCGTGTGTCCCCGGTTCGATTCCTGGTGGCACCACTTTAAACCTCAACCCTTACAGGTTGAGGTTTTTTGTTTTTGGAATAAAATCAAAAAACGCTGACATTTCATTTCAAAAGAACATTGTTTTGGCAACAATAAATTATTTACAACTATATGTCTGGGCAACTTCATAAAGTTTTTGTAGTTTTAACGGCACTAAAGTTGTAAAACTAATTTTGAGAATTGCAACGCATTTATTGCTCAAACAAATCAACGACAAACAGGTAATTGAAAACAATATGAGATTAGCCAAATCATTTTTAGCCGTTTTTTTAGTACTAATCGCAACCTCCTGCGGCGTGCAAAGAGTGCCTGTTGGCAACTACGAAAAAGTTGACTGCACCCCAAAAACACTTACAAAGGGAAAGGATCTATCCCTTTTCTGGGAACTTATTCCTGTTCGCAAAGTAGAAAAAACTGTTAAAGTTACTGACTACGAAAAAGTGGTTAGAAGGGATGTTTTCGACAACATTATCTTCTACGGAACCGCTGGAATTTTCTCATTTAAATCGGTAAGGATTAGAGTGAAGGATTGCGAAGAACAAAAGGACATTCAGCAGGACAGCGCAAACAAGTAGCTTGGTAACGAAAATGTATAAGTTGCTCTCGAACCATGAAGTTGGCTCGAGAGCAACTTTTTTTATTACATCATTTGTTGTGTAAAACAAGTGGCTTAAAAGCATAAAAAGATTTGGAATAAAAAACTTAACTTTGCAGCAATTTACAACGGAATATGAGCGACAATAGCATTCTAACTAAGCTCGAAGGGCTTAGACAAAAATTTGAGGAGATTGGCCAGCAGATTACCGACCCAGCAGTTATGGCCGACATGAAGCGATACGTTAGCCTAAACAAAGAGTACCGCGAACTTGAACCGCTGGTGGAGGCTTACGAAAAGTATAAGAATATTCTTAGCAATATCACATCGTCGAAGGCCATGCTAGCCACAGAGAAGGACGAGGAAATGCGTGAGATGGCCAAGATGGAACTGGAAACGCTTGAGCAGGAACAGGAAAGTCTGGAAACAGAGATAAAGCTTCTTCTTGTACCTGCCGATCCACAGGATAGCAAAAATGCCGTGCTTGAAATAAGGGCAGGAACTGGTGGTGATGAGGCCAGCATTTTTGCCGGCGATTTGTACCGGATGTACATCAAGTACATTGAACGTAAAGGATGGAAGTACGAGGTCACCAACTTCTCCGAGGGAACCGTTGGCGGTTACAAAGAAGTTGTGCTTAACGTAAAAGGAAACGGAGTTTACGGTATACTCAAGTACGAATCGGGCGTGCATCGCGTTCAGCGAGTTCCACAAACCGAAACTCAGGGTCGTGTTCACACCTCGGCAGCAACGGTTGCCGTTCTGCCCGAGGCCGAGGAGTTTGACATTGATCTTAGGACAGAGGATATTCGCAAAGACACCTTCTGCGCATCGGGGCCTGGAGGACAAAGTGTAAACACCACCTACTCGGCCATTAGGCTAACTCACATTCCCTCCGGAATTGTAGTGCAGTGCCAGGATCAAAAATCGCAGCTCAAAAACTACGATAAAGCTCTTGCCGAGCTTAGAACGCGCCTTTACAATTTGGAGTACCAGAAGTATCTTGATGAGATTTCATCGAAACGTAAGACCATGGTTTCCACTGGCGACCGATCGGCAAAAATCAGAACATACAACTACCCGCAGGGTAGAGTTACCGACCATAGAATCAACCTTACGCTCTATAACCTATCGGCAATAATCGATGGCGAAGTGGATGAGATTATTGAAAAATTACAGATGGCTGAAAATGCTGAAAGACTTAAGATGAGTGAGTTGTAGTTTTGGTGACAGATGACGAGTGACGGAGGTTAGTATCAATCTAGCAAATAGTAAAATCATTCCCAATATGAATGCATCGGAACTTTTTGAACAGATTCGCAAAAAACGCAGCTTTCTCTGCGTTGGGCTTGATACTGACCTGAATAGGATTCCCGAATTCTTACTATCGAAAGAAGACCCTATTTTTGAGTTTAACCGCGCCATTATTGATGCTACTGCCGATTACGCCGTTGCCTACAAACCTAACCTAGCCTTCTACGAGCTGCACGGTGCGTCGGGCTGGAACAGCCTGCAAAAAACGGTAAAGTATATCCGGACCAAGTATCCCGAAATCTTCACCATAGCCGATGCCAAGCGGGGCGATATTGCCAACACATCGAGAATGTACGCCCGCACGTTTTTTCATCATCTCGATTTTCACTCCATCACCCTGTCGCCCTACATGGGGCATAATACTGCTGAGCCATTCCTTGCTTTCGATGGGAAGTGGGTAATTCTGCTGGCGCTAACTTCCAACCAGAGTTTCGATGATTTTCAGCTTATGGAGAATGCCAAAACGGGCAAAAAGCTGTACGAGGAGGTAATTGCTAAATCGCTGCACTGGGGCGATGAGAATAACATGATGTACGTTGTGGGCGCCACCCGTGCCGAGATGCTGGGCAGCATCCGCAAAATAATCCCCGACCATTTCTTGTTAGTTCCCGGAGTTGGCGAACAAGGCGGAAGCCTGGCCGAGGTAGCCAAGTATGGACTGAATAAGCAATGCGGACTGCTTGTGAATTCGGCCCGAGGTATTCTGTACTCCGACCAATCGATGCGATTTGCCGGCGCCGCTCGCACCAAGGCCATGCTGCTACAAAAGGAGATGGAAAGCCTTTTGAAAGAAGCTGCGATAATCTAACTCCCACTGAGTCAATCCCTCGAAAAATAAGCTTCATAATCTTTTCTCCAGCCTTAAGGGTTGGCACTTAACCTAAAATAGTCATTGTAGGCTATTTCTTACTTTAGTCTTACACCCTACCTTTGCCTTAGGTTTACATTTAAAAATCATGCAATAAATTATTGAAAAAAGTAGAGCAATTTTTAGGTTTACAATTAGAGCTGAAGAAAAGGCTAAACCAGCGGGTTTGGCCTTTTCTCATTATCAAAAGATATTAAATATAATAATTTAAAATACGAACAGAATTAAAGCCATTGACCGCTCATAAACGTTATTAAATTAAACTAGAAGATAATATTTTATAGTTCGTTTACGTGCAGAAATGTACAAAAACGTACAATTAAAATCTAGTAATAAAATTAAACGGCTCAACTAAAACTATTAATAAATAGCAAATTACATAATTTGGCACAAACATAGATCAATAGGAATACATTGATTAATAATTCCATAGGTTATGAAAAAACACTTCTTAATTTTACTTATTTGTTTACCAACATTTCTATTACTTATTATTGGTAATGGCTGCCAATTAAAAACAACCTCATCAAAGCATTATCCAAATGACAAATGGATGCAATACGCCGATCTTAGTCAGGCGGGTTGGGATGAAAATTTATTGAATATCGCTGCAAAATTTGCTGACACCATTAACACTGCTGCATTCATGCTAATTGAGGATGGCGTTATTGTAAAATCCTATGGTGATATTAGCAGGCGATTTGCATGCCACTCCGTTCGCAAGAGCCTGCTTAGCGCATTATACAGCATATATGTTGAAAGAGGATTAATTGATACTAGCAAAACAATCCAAGAGTTGGGTATCGATGACATTGGTAATCTGACAGATTCTGAGAAACAGGCAAAAATAGTTCACTTACTAAAGTCCAGATCTGGCATCTTTCATCCGGCTGCATACGAAACCCCATTCATGGCTAGCACGCGACCCGCCAGGGAAGCTTACTCGCCTGACACGTATTGGTATTACAACAACTGGGATTTTAACACCCTTGGCTACATCTTCAATCTTGAAACTGGAGAAGATCTTTTTAACGCTTTCGAAAAGCAGATTGCGCAACCTATAAAGATGCAAGACTACGAGTCGCATCATGGATACTATCACCTAGAGCCCGGACACTCACAGTTCCCCGCATACCCATTTAGACTATCGGCAAGGGATATGGCTCGTTTTGGACTTCTATTCCAAAGGCAAGGGAGTTGGAATGGCAAGCAGATAATCTCCAAAGACTGGATAGAAAAAAGCATTGCCCCCTACTCTACTGAATTGGGGAGTTACTCTGGTTCGGGCTACGGATTTATGTGGTGGCTCCTTGAAAAAGAGTTTGATGAGTTTGGTGGTGGTTACTCCGCCTTAGGTGTTGGTGAACAAACCATTACCGTGCTCCCTGAGCTAAACATCGTATTTGTACACCGCACGAATACATATCAGAATAACAACATTAGCCGAAACAGCACTATCAAACTCCTAAAATCGCTCCTTAGTGCAAAGGTAGGTAATTCTGACTCTACGCCAAGACTTGAACAACATAAGGAGTTGGAAAATCAACAAGAGGATTACAAAGACTACCGTAAATTTGTATCACTTAAGGGACAATACGAGTACTCAAGCGGAATAAACTTCGAAATAGTAGAGACGAAAAATGGCTTAAGGCTTATCGATGAACGAATGGGGCATTACAACTTACTTTTCACCTCCGACTCCAGCTTTCTGCTCGAAGATCGACTTGAACCGTTTTACACTACAAGCATAAACGGTAAGCCGATGCTAATTAGCGAACGGATAGTAAACCGTGAGGGTTACCACTTGCTCAATAGCAACAGGATTGATGAGGCTCTTGAAATGCTTAGGCTTAACACTGTATACTACCCCGAGTCGTACAATGTTTTCGATAGTATGGGCGAAGCATTGCTAATTACAGGCGACACCCTTTCCGCGGTGGAGAATTATAAAAGATCTATTGTATTGAATCCAAATAACAGTCGTGTCATTTGGCTAATGATGGAACTGAATATCGATGGATTTGAGAGGCAATCGCTTAGTAGTGCTGATATTGCTCGTTACACAGGTGATTATAGAATAAGAAATCAATCACTGCGATTACAAGCCATGGGCAACAAGCTCAATATTATCTTACAGAATGGTAGAGGTGAAATAGAGTTGGTCCCCTTTGCACAGGACAAGTTCATTGTAAGCAGAGGAAATCATGACATATTCGACTTTAGCATTGGTGACAATGGAGGTGGATTTAATATCATTACCCAAAATGGAATAGTTGGGAAGTGGGTAAGGCAGTAGCACGTTGAAACACCACAAAAGATATCCTAGCCGATGAACTTTTTTCACCTGTTTACGCTCATTATGGCCCTCCTGTCATACTCTCTGGCAGGGTATTGTCAAATCATTACAGTCACTATGGGCAACAGTTGCTCTGCTGATGTATACTATGAAATAAAGGGACAGGGAAAGCCAATGGTTATCCTGCATCGAGCCACAAGTGGTTACCTAGAACCAATTTTTGAGGAGCAGGATGGGTGGAAAAGAATCTACATTGATCCTCCGGGTATTGGAAACAGTAGCGCCAATGGGTGTATTCGTAATGCCGATGATTGCCTAAAAGTTATTCTGGCTGCCATAGATATGCTGGTTCCCCATGAGCCCTTCTCACTGATTGGATTCTCGTACTTTGGATATATGGCTCGCGGAATACAAGCAAAAACTCCCAATAGAGTGAACGGAATGGCGCTTATCTGCCCTGTTGTAATTCCTCAAAATAGTGGAAGAACACTACCAACTAACACAAAGCAATTTGTTGATCAGGAATTTTACAATCACTTGCCCAATGATAAAAAGCAACAGCTTGAAAACCTTGTGGTAAAAACACCATGTAGCTTACAAGCAGTTGAAAAATTGAAGCGAGATGATGTATTAATGAATGTTGAATTTTGGAATAGAATAAAACTAAATGGATACTCCTTTTCATTTGATATGGATAGTGTAACTTTCAACAACCCTGCACTTGTATTATTGGGTTTGCAAGACGATGTGGTTGGGTTTACCGATGCCCTTAGACTTTCGCAAGCAATGCCAAGCGCAAGCATAGTTGCCCTCGATTTTGCAAGCCATTCGCTCCCCTACGAACAGAATCATTTGATGAGGATTCATATCTTTGAATGGCTTAAAAGAGTGCGTTACCAGATTGATTACAATGAGAAAACTACACACTAAACAATTTACCCGAAATTATGACTATGAAATCTAAAAAACAGCAACTTACATTCCTTATTGGGGGGCTAATCCTTGTCTCCTCTCTGATCCAGCCAGCTTGCACAGATACAAGTAAGCCAGAAAAATCAACTATCCATTTCGGTACGAAAACGGGAGAGGCTGAAATCTTCGCCCCGAACCTAGTATCAACCCATATGACCGAGCGCGATGCTGCGCTTTCGCCCAAAGGCGATGAGTTTTACTTTACCCTATCTAGCTACACGCATCCAGCTATCGTTTATATCAAAAATACTTCCAATGGATGGACCAGTCCTCAGGTAGCCTCATTCTCCGGCACTTACTCCGATTTAGAGCCTCATTTCTCACCCGATGGCAACAGGCTCTACTTCGCATCAAACAGGCCTTTAGCCGAAGGTGGCGAACCAAAGGATTTCGACATATGGTATGTTGACAGGCTTGACACAGGCTGGTCGGATCCAGTTAATATGGGAAGCCCTATAAACACAGAGGCCAACGAGTTTTACCCCTCCATAACCAATAGCGGAACGCTATACTGGTGCGCCATCAGAAAGGATGGATTGGGTATTGGTGGTGAAGATATTTACTACTCAGCGCTTGAGGATGGACAGTACAAAAAGGTACAAGCCCTACCTGACTCTATTAATACATCAAGGGATGATTATAATGCCTACGTTGCAAGAGACGAAAGCTATATAATATTTACATCAACCGGCTGGGGACGTGGCTATGGCAAGGGCGATATGTGGATTAGCTTCAAGCATCACGATGGTTACTGGACAGAAGCCAAAAATATGGGCGAAAAGGTTAACACATCTGGCTTTGAGTACTGCCCATTTGTTTCGGACTGTGGAAAGTATCTATTCTTCACAAGTGATAAACCTAAGGCTTATGCTTTCGACCAACCCTTAAACTACGAAGATATTAGAAATTTCTCATTGGGTGCAGGAAACAAGGCAAGCGATATATATATTATTGATGCCAAAATTATTACAGACTTAAAGGAACAGTCAGGCATAAAATAAATGCTGATTTCCTCTCTTTCAACCACTTTTACTTAAAACAAACCTAAAAAGCCTAAGCCCTAGCACTTAGGCTTTTTTAGGCAATTATTTCTATTTTTTTCTAGAGTTGTATACATCATTTTTGCAAACACAGAAACTGGGATTCGAACAATAGTTTTGGTGATATATTCACAAAAAATATTTTTTGTACTCCCAATTGAAGTAGATTCATTCATCAATAAAAAAACAAATAATTATGAGAAATCTAAAAATTAAATTAAGCTTAAATTCAGTTTCTACAGCAGTAATCTTGGCAATCTTACTCTCTAGCTGTGTTTCAATGTCAACAATGCAAACCGCAAGGGTTACAGAAAAAGGAGAAGTTGGATATGGGTTTGGAGGGGGTATGGTTAACTCTGAAATTCCCATTGGAACTCTGGATACCCTTAGTATTGGTGCACCCTTTTTGGAAGCAAGCGCACGTTATGGTTTAACCGATAAACTTGATGTTGGCGCTAAACTAACCATAATAGGAACTTCATCAGTAGATGCAAAGTATCAGTTTTTAGGGGATAATAAATCATTAATAGCGGGAAGTATAGGGCTTGGTGCTGGATATTTATCGATTACTAACGATGAAACCGAATCAGTTATTGTTGACTTAATGGTTCCAGCCTACTTCTCAATACATCCTGTTGATTGGCTAAGCCTTTATTGCAGTCCTAAATACTTATATAGGATAAACGGATACACCTCAAATGGTGTTACAGGCTTTAGCAATTCACATATTTACGGAGCAACTGCGGGGATAAGGCTAGGGAAAAAGTTTGCCTTCCTGGCCGAATACTCATACTTTGGAAACAGTCAGATGGCATTACCCCTTACACAGGTAACATGCGGTATTGCTATAGGCATTAAATAAGAAGAATCGCTTAACATATTCAAGCAGAGTTAAACTGTAAGCGCTGAATACTCAAAATTAAGTATTCAGCGCTTACAGTTTTCGGGATTTATTACTTAATTAAACCCATTACGCTAAAACTTATTGACAGCTCTCACTATTAAAAATTTAGATATATCCTATTTGATACTTCTCTCTTATAACCATTTTCTTGATCCTGTCTAATTACCTTACCTTAGGTATTACTACGTACTATAAAATAGCAAATTCTGGTTATAGTATTCCCCTACTCAACTTCTGATATTTGCCTTTAACATTTAATTTACGAATCCATCTCCATTCCATAATTTGGTTGGAGGTAATTTTTTACTAACCTAAATCTTTCTTTTCTATGAAAAAAATTTGCTTACTTTTTGTATGCTTTGCATTCTTGAACGTTCTAAGCGTTCAGGCGCAAACTATACAGATTACAGGAACTGTTACTAGTGCCGAAGATGGAGAGCCGGTTATAGGAGCCACGATCTCAATTAAAGGCACGTCAATCGGCACGTCAACCGACTTAAGTGGAAAATTTGTCCTAAACGCCCCCAACTCTGCCCAAATAATTACGATAAGTTTTGTGGGGATGCGTTCTCAGGAAATTGAGATTGCAGGGCGCAATACAATTAATGTGATTTTAGAGCCTAGTGTACTTTCTCTTGAAGAGATTGTTGTAACAGCCCTGGGTATATCTAGAGATAAGAAGTCTCTAGGTTATACTGTTCAAGATGTTAAGGGTGAAGATCTTACTAGAGGAGGAGATGCTAATGTTATGACCTCATTATCAGGAAAAATTGCTGGCTTGGAAGTACGCCAATCTTCGGGTATGCCAGGTTCGCCATCGCAAATATATATTCGAGGAGCAAGGTCGTTTAGCGGAAACAATGCTCCTCTGTACGTAATTGATGGGATGCCCATATCTAGCGAAAGTGATCGCGAGAACTATGTTGGCAAAGGAGCTGTTAACACTTATATATCTGGAACTACCTATGCCAACCGTGCGCTTGATATCGACCCTAATGACATTGAGTCAATCAACGTACTTAAGGGGCAGGCTGCAGCAGCACTATACGGACTACGAGCATCAAATGGTGTTATTATCATTACTACCAAAAAAGGGAAGAATGCTGAAATTGGTAAACCAGTTGTAACTTTCAATTCAAATGTTACCATTGATGCAATATCAAGACTACCAGAATTTCAAACTGAGTATGCCCAAGGATTTAATGGTCAATTTTTTGTGAGTAATAATTATTCTTGGGGTCCAAAAATAAGTGAACTTTCTAATCACCCAGTATATGGTGGCAATAGCAACGGTAATCCCGGCTTATTTTTCGATCCTTATAAAGGTCAATGGGTATCACCACAAGGGCATGATAATCCTAAGGGTTTTTTTGCTTCAAATGGTTATACTTACAACAATAGTATAAACATTAGCAATGCAAATGCTCTCGGAAACTATTCGGTGGGTTTTGGAGCAACAAATCAAACGGGTATTGTGAAAGAGACAGGAATGGATAGGTACACCGCAAAAATGGCTGGCGATTTTAAGCTTGCCGAAAAATGGAACATAGGTTTCTCTGGCAACTACTCCGATGTAAGTATTAAGAAACTTCCTTCTGCCAATGATAGTTGGCTTTTTGGTGTATATGGTGCTCCTCCTAGCTTCGATTTAATGGGAACTCAACCATACGTGGATGGCTATCTTGGGAAATATCGCCAAATTAGCTATAGGCCTGGTGTTGGCATTAACCCAAACTGGGCACTAATCCATAACCATTACTACGAAGCTACAAAAAGATTTTTTGGCAATACATACCTCGAGTTTAACCCAAAACAATGGGTTAGCATTAAGTATCAAATAGGGGTAGACACCTATACCACTGACAATGAAGACTACATGGAAGTAGGAACAACTGACATGGTTGTTGGGGCATTTTTGCCTACTCCATCAAACCCTGTATTTGGTTTTATTCAGCCTACTGGAGGAAGAATAAACAACTACGGTTTAACTCGCAGAACACTTAACTCCTTGCTTACAGCAACCTTTAAGCATAGCTTCTCCGAAAATCTTAATGCATCACTTCTAGTTGGAAATGAGTTCGATCATAACCAAAGCGAGTACTACCACTCTTTGGGTAGTGGATTTACTACTCCCGGCTGGAATAATATGGCTAATACCACCACCCAAACCTCTTCGTACGACAAGTATGCACGTAGAACTGCCGGTTTCTTTGGCAACCTTTCAGTTGATTATCTGAATATGATATTCTTAAATGCAACGGGTCGATACGACGCGGTGTCGTCAATGCCTAGGAATAACAGAGGTTTCTTCTACCCTTCTGTTTCTGGTAGCTTCCTTTTTTCTGAAATTGATTGGTTCAAAAATTTTGAATTCCTTTCGTTTGGTAAAGTAAGAGCATCGTATGCCGAAGTTGGTCAAGCCGCCTCGGAGTATAGCCCTGTGCCTATCTTTGTTATTGGTGGAGGAAGCAATTCAGGCTTCCTACGTCATGGTATTAACTATCCACTTGGAGGCATTTCAGGATATAAACCAAGTCGTACAATATACGACCCAAACCTCCGCCCACAGAATACTGCTAATACCGAACTTGGTATTGAACTTAAGTTCTTAAGAAATCGTTTGGGTCTGGATTACAGCTACTTCTATCAAAATGCAACTGATCAAATTTTTAGTGTTCCCCTTGCTGGCTCAACAGGATATGGAGCATTAATGATGAATGCAGGCCAGATGGAAACAAAAGGCCATGAGCTGATTTTGTATGCAAATCCTGTGGCTAATAAGAGCATTGATTGGAATGTATCGTTGAATTTCTCAAAAATCAACTCAGTATGCGTGGAATTGGCTGAAGGTGTTGAGAGTATTAGCCTGGGTGGTTTTACAACGCCAAACATCAGAGCCTCAGCCGGTGATAGATACCCGGCTATTTATGGTGAATCTTTTTTGAGAGACGATAAGGGCAGAATTCTAGTAAACGAAAACCCTGCCAGTCCAAACTATGGGTTCCCTCTTATGGGTGAATTCAAGAAAGTAGGAGAAGTACAGCCTGATTTTATTCTAGGCGTGTCTAATAATCTCAGTTTATTTAATCTGGTTAATGTTTTTGCAAGTGTAGAGTGGAAACAGGGTGGGCAAATTTATTCTGGAACAAATAGATTAATGGATCTATATGGAACGACTAGGAGAACTGCAAACCGCGATGAAACCTTCATATATCCGGGCTATAAAGCCGACGGCACGCCAAACGACATAGTAAGGGGCGGATCATCTGATCCAAATGCATTGCAACAACTTTACACTAATGTATTGAGCGGTCTAGTCGAGTCACAAATTTATGAAACATCGTTTGTTAAACTTAGGGATGTGGGTGTTAACGTAGCTATTCCATCAAAATTCACAAAGCCCCTACTTATTCAAAGGGCAAGTGTTGGTTTTATAGCACGGAATATTCTACTCTGGACAACACTTCCCAACTTCGATCCGGAAACTGCTCAGGGGCAGGGCAATATGCTAGGAGGAATGGACTATATGTCGCTTCCACAAACAACCTCTTATGGGTTTAATATAAACCTTACATTCTAACAACATAAAATAAGAAATTATGAAAATTCTAAAATACATTTTAGTTATTGCCATATCATTTGTAATAACCTCATGTAGCGAGGATATTATGGATAATGTAAACAGAGAGCAAAACGATGCTCTTGATATGGATGCCAAAAATTTACTGCCAGACATACTACTAAAGTCGGCACATGAAACCACAGGAAATGATTTGGCATGGTATGCTACCGTATACGTAGAACATAGTGCAGGAACTTGGGGGCAATCTGCTGATGCTGATACCCGACAGGGACAAGATGTATCGTCACTATTTAATAATGCATGGAACAGAGTATACGACTTACTGAATATCTGCAAGGTAATCCTAGACAAGACTGACCCTGTAAATGGCAGCGAATCAGAGAACTACTGGGTTAGAGGTGTAACACAAGTAATTGCAGCTTATAACCTAGCTGTTGCAACCGATATGTGGGGAGAGGTTCCCTGGACTGAAGCTTGCAGAGGAAGTCTAATCCTTAAGCCAAAATACGAAAACCAATCAGCTATTTATGGTCATATAACCGATCTATTAGATGAAGCAATTATAAATATTAACAAGTCAACTGTGATTTACAGGGATAAAGACTTCATTTACGGGGATCTATCCAGTGATGCGGCAAACAAAGAGGCATGGGTAAAAGCAGCATACTCCTTAAAAGCAAGGTACCACATGAGACTCATACATCGCAACCCCAATGCATCGACTGAAGCACTTTCTGCTATAGCTAATGGTTTTACAAGCCTTTCAGAAGGATTTATCTTTGCTAAATACGAAGCCGCTAACACTAAGTCAAACCCATGGTGGGAGTTCAATAATGAAAGAAAACATCTGTCTGTGTCTGAAACTATCCTTAACATAATGCGCGACAGAAACGACCCAAGGATATCGACTTACTTTACAACAGTTGGAGGCAATTACGTTGGGGCACCAAGTGGAGAAGCACTTGAAGTACAAACCGGGATATACTCACGTTCTATGTTCACTGCAGGTACAGGTGCGTTTCCAAGAACTCAGCCAACACCTCTTATGTCTTTCTATGAGTTAAAATTCATTGAGGTCGAAGCAAAATTCAGAACTTCTGATCCTACTTGGGGAACTTCACTAGAGGAAGCCATTACTGCATCTTTCCAGTCAAAGGGGCTAAACGCAGGTTCTGCTTCTGATTATTTCGCCAATGAAGTTGCTCCCCTGCTCACTCCTGGAAATGAACTAACAGAAATTATGACCCAGAAGTACATTGCCATGTACGAAGCTGAAGCGATGGAAGCATATCATGACTATAGGAGAACAGGTATTCCAACAATGAACAACCCTAATAATGCTCTTGTTGGTTTTGTTCATAGGCTCCCCTACCCTCTTAGTGAGCAATCGTCAAACTCAGCAAACGTACCCAGCATTAATGTTTTTACTGATAAGGTTTGGTGGGCTGGCGGTACGGAGAGATAGGATTCTTAAGCTACTAATAGGCAAAGGCTGCTCATATGGGCAGCCTTTACTTTATTTAAGTACTAGTACTTACTTAAAAATACTGTCTGTACGCTATTTACACCCTAGTTCTTGATGCTGATATTTGTTAGGTAGCACAATAAGCAAACTATTGAGCTCGTATCGTTGAATATCTGCATATTAACGCATATTAAGAATTACTACATGAAAAAATACGGCTTGTTGCACTTAATCATACCCTGAAATGCTCCAATAACTGAACACCAAGAAATGCAATGAATCCATATACATAAATTCACCTAATACCATTGAACACAAAATGTTTTTTTACTAATCAATTAAATACTTATTTATGAAACAAATGCTATTAACTATTGCTTCATTTCTGCTACTTGGAATAGGTATAGTCCAAGCACAGATTGTGCAAATAACTGGAACGGTAACCAGTGCCGAGGATGGGCAACCCGTAATAGGGGCCTCCGTGGTGGTGAAGGGCACTACAACTGGAGTGGCCACAAATATTGAAGGCCAATATACACTCACTGCCCCTATTAACGCCACAACCCTTGTATTCAGCTATGTAGGACTAAAAGAACAAGAGGTAGAAATATCTGGAAGAACAGTTATTAATGTTGTGCTAGAATCGTTGGCTCAGGAACTAGATGAAGTAATAGTAGTTGCCTACGGAACTGTTAAAAAGTCTTCTTTTACTGGTTCAGCCTCAGTTGTAGAGAGTGCTGATCTTGAAAAGGTAAATACAATATCTGTTAACCAAGCACTACTAGGAAGTACTCCTGGATTGCAAATAAACACAGCATCAGGACAGCCAGGCGCACAATCTACTGTAAGGATTCGTGGAACTGGTTCTTTAAAGGCTGGCAGTGCTCCCCTTTACGTTGTTGATGGTGTACCCATTAAAACGGGGAACATTAGCGATGTTGCGCACGATGACTTTGGCACATCTTCTGACGTATTATCAACAATTAACCCTAATGACATAGAGTCAATAACGGTTTTAAAAGATGCTTCTGCCGCTTCGCTATACGGATCAGCCGCTGCAAATGGTGTAATAATTATTACAACTAAAAAGGGGAAAGCAGGCGACTCAAAGATCTCTTTTAATGCAAAGTATGGAATATCAACCCTACCAAGTATGCGCTATGAACTTATGAGTGCGAAACAAATCTACGGGTTTTACTACGACAGGTATTTGCAAAACCAATTGGCTCTTCACCCTACAAACACAGACTTGGCTGTTGCAAATGCTAATGCACTAACAATTCAGACCCTTACTCATAATCCATATAATACAAATCAGCCTCTAAATGCACAGGGAGAAGAAGTTAACGGTGCAAAGATTGTTGTGGATACTGATTGGATTGATGCTGTTTACCGAACTGCTCAAACTCGTGACTACAGTTTACAAGCATCTGGCGGTAAAGACAATCTAACATACTACTTATCAGGCGCATATTCAAACTTCGAAGGTATAACTGTTGGCCAAGGTCTAGAGCGGTATTCAGCAAAGTTCAATATTTCATCTAAGCTGAGGAACTATCTAACCGTTGGATCAGAGAATACCTTGTCAAGAACTATGCAAAATACCCCTCCTGGTGCAGGTGGTGGAGCATCACCCATGCGTATGGCAATGCTGTTTAACAATGCTGTTCCAATTTACAAGGTTGATGACAATGGAGAGCCTATCCTTACCAATGGGGTTAAATCGTATAACTGGCACAACCCAGTTAGTCTTGACTACAATCCACTGGGACTAAATGAACTCGATATCTATGAAACTAACACTAATAGAGCCATTACCTCATTCTGGGGAGAAGCCACCTTTTTAAGCAACTTTAGGTTCAAATCAATTTTCAATGTTGATTACCTAAATATGGACGAATTTAGATTTTACAATCAGTACCATGGCAACGGACAACCAGTATCTGGTCGTGGCACTAAATACATTAAATCAGATCTTGGATGGGTATCATCAAATACACTAACCTATGACAAGCAATTTGGTGATCATAGCATTAATGGCCTTCTAGGTTTTGAAGCATACGAAAGAAGATTTGATTATTTGCAAAGCGAAGGAACAGGTTATCCTGACCTTGGTGGATCAACACAACCTGAACTAGATAACTCGTCAAGGGCTTCGGCAGCAGCAAGTTTTTACAACGAGTCGGCTAAAATATCAACCTTTGGACAGTTAATGTACAACTACAATAACAAATACTACTTACAAGCCAGTTTAAGACGCGATGGTTCTTCTAAATTTGGTTCGGAAAAACGATTTGGAACGTTCTATGCTGCTGGTGGCTCGTGGAGAGTTAGCGAGGAAGATTTTATGAAATCTATCGATAAGATCAACAACCTCACCCTAAGAGCAAGTTACGGAACATCGGGTAATGATGATATTGCCAATTTTGCATACTTAGGCTTATACGCTCCTCAATCATATAATGACTTGCCAGGTTATGTGCACTCACAATTACCCAATAGTTCTATACATTGGGAAGAAAACCAAAACTTTAATGTTGGGCTAGATTTTAGGTTTTTAAATAGGATAAATGTTACATACGAATACTATAACCGACTATCGTTTAATTTGTTATACGCAAAACCATTACCTGGGAGCACTGGTTTCTTGGATATAACTACCAATTTGGCCGATATGAAAAACTCAGGTCATGAACTATTCATAACTGCCACGGCTATAGCAACCAATGATTTAAAATGGAATATAAACCTAAATGCATCGCACAATAAGAATGAATTGATTTCAATTACACAGGGAAAACAACTTGAAGGAACAAAAATATGGGAAGAAGGAGGTAGTATATACGAGTTCTACTTAGAAGAATGGGCTGGTGTTAGCGATGATGGAAGGCCTATGTGGTATGCACTTGACGAGGAGGGTAATAAGGTTGCTACCTCTAACTACTCTCAGGCAGTAAGATTTAAGCAAGGATTAGCTACCCCTGATCTTTTTGGAACTATCGGAACATCGTTATCCTATAAAAATTTCGATTTCAACATTGACTTCTACTATAGCTTAGGAGGAAAAATTTACGACACTGTTGAAAGAGATTTATTAAACGATGGCAGCATCTTAGGATATCAAATGCTAACGGATATGCTGGACTGCTGGACACCATCCAACACAGATGCTCGCCTACCTCGATTTGTGATAAACAACTCTGACAAATCGTATTCACGATCGACTCTTTTCTTGCATGATGCAACCTACGTAAAACTAAGGTCATTAAATGTTGCTTACAATCTACCAAAATCTTTGCTTAACAAAATAGGGGTTAACTCTGCTAAGGTATTTTTCAGTGGTAACAACCTAATAACTTGGGTTAAAGATAAGGATTTAAAGAACTGGGATCCCGAACTAGATCTCAATGGTATAGATCTAATGAGAACACCAAATCCAAGAATGTTCACATTCGGGCTAAACCTAGGTTTATAACATTATAAAACTTAAAGAAATGAAAATAAGCATAAAAATACTTATATCAATCCTTCTGGGAGTAGGATTTACCTCATGTGGGAAAGATTTTCTAGAAAGAAACCCAAGCAATAAGGTTTCAGAGGAAATAATTACTAGCAATGCAACTACTATTGAAGTTGGTATTAATGGAACATACAGATCCCTTGCTAGCTACTACTTCGACGGTCTTTATATCCCTGGCGTGCTAGAAGTCACATCGGGTGATGCATTAATTTGCCAAGCAAATAACTACCGATGGTTTGTACAACAGTATCAATACAATAGCAACAGTATCTCCTTGTACACCGAAAGAATTTGGAACAAGGGGTATGAGGTGATTGATAACGCTAACGTAATTATTGCAGGTATAGATAATGCTGAAGGCGATCAGAGTAAACTTGACAACTTAAAAGGAGAAGCATTAACATTAAGAGCGTATAGCTATTTAAAGTTAGCAAATATGTACCAAGCGCAAACTTATGGTGAAAACAATCAGGCTCTTTGCGTTCCATTAAGAGTTCTGCCCTACAATGCTTCTGACGATCCAGGTCTTGCACGATCAACCAACGAGGTAGTCTACCTGCAGATTGAGCAGGATCTTCTTGCAGCGGTTGATCTGTTAAATGACAACAACCGAACCGGTCGATTTTCTAAACGTTCAGCACAAGGTTTACTGGCCAGGCTTTACCTCGAAATGCAGCAATGGCAGAACGCTTCAGATTGGGCAATTGCTTGTCATAGAAATCAGCCTCTTGATCCCGCTTTAATTACTGATGGTTTTTACGACTATAACGCAGAATCACTTTTTGGTTTCGACTACACAGAAACAGATAATGCAGTTTTTGCAACCCACCCATCTTTTTGGTACTTTATGCGACCAGGTTATGAAGGAGAAATTTATGGATACAGTACTATACGTTACACACCAGAATTTGTAAATCAATTTTCTGATGACGATGCCAGAAAAATGTTTGTTGTGGATGATATAGGTTTCTTTGGGTCAGATGGAAGCTACTTTACCTATAAGTTTCAACACAGAAATGATCAACTAAGTGTAGCAAGAATGATAAAGATGCGCGTTTCGGAAATGTACCTTATTGAAGCCGAAGCAAAAGCTCGATTGCTTGATGAGGACGGATCCAGGAATGCATTATTTACAGTTCAGCAAAGATCTATTCCTACTGCAACTATATCGTCAAACACAGGTGGTGATCTAATTAACGAGATTTTTATTGAACGGAAAAAGGAACTTTACGGAGAGAGCTTTGGCGTACTCGACAATAAACGTATGCGTGTGAACATCGATCGCAGCTCTTCATTCCACTGGGGTTTCAACTCTACAACGATTAACTGGAATAGCCCAATTCTCACTTTAGCTATCCCCCAGATTGAAATCGATGCAAACCCGCTTATAACAGATAATGATCAAAACGAGGCTTATAGATAATTTTCTTTTAATGATATCATTTTAATTTAAGGGGCATTCTCAAAAGGATTGCCCCTTTTAACTAAACAATATAGAAATCCTCTAAACTCCAAACAGTCTGTTCGTTTGTGAACAGAGTTGTTCCATTTTGAACACCACTTTAACATCTATTGAATTAGAAATAAAATAAACATCCACACAAAACATTGATTATATGACTATTATACTGAGTGGTCTGAATTTTGAAATTGAATCAAGAAAAAGAAAAAAATATAATGAAAGCATATAAACTTCTAATATTTATCTGTTTAGTCGTATCCCATCCAATTTACTCACAAGAAAGCCAAAACCTTCGGGCTAGGGATCTTGGGATACCCTTCGATGGGCGATCAGGACAATTCAATGCAATAACGGATGTACCCGGGGTAGAGGTTGGTTACCAAACCAAAATTACGGGTTCGGGTAAACTTATTGTAGGACAAGGGCCAGTAAGAACTGGGGTTACGGTGGTGCTACCCAAAGGAAAGCTGGATAAAGAATACCCTATTGGTTACTTCATATTCAATGGAAATGGAGAGGTTACCGGCCTACCCTACATTTACGATTTTGGAAAGAGCAAGGGGCCCATTGGCATTACCAATACCTATAGCGTTGGAGTGACCCGCGATGCCATCGGTGAGTGGTGTTTCAAGAATTTTTCACTAACCGATCATCACGATTTTAGATTTGGATTGCCCATTGTGGGAGAAACCTTTGATGGAGGGCTGAACGATATCAACGGATTCCATATCAATAAAGAGGATGTCTTTAAGGCGATTGAGAATTCAAAAAATGGTTTAATTGAGGAGGGCAATGTTGGAGGCGGCACCGGAATGGTATGCTACTGGTTTAAAGGGGGAACAGGCACTGCCTCAAGAATAATAACCATTGGAGGTAAGGAGTACACGGTTGGGGTGATTGTTCAGGCAAACTTTGGATATCGAAAACACTTATCAATACGTGGTGTACCCATTGGCAAATTGCTATCCGACACCCTACTCCCCAGGGTTAATCAGGATGGGTCTATAATTGCCATTGTGGGAACCGATGCCCCTCTTACCCCCTTGCAGCTTAACATGGTGGCCAAAAGGGTAACCCTTGGAGTTGCCAGAACTGGCACAACGGGTAGCACAGGTTCGGGCGATATATTCTTAGCATTCTCCACCCATGAGCCTACCGTTACCAATGGAGTTGTTGAATTGAAAGCGTTAGATGACAGACCATTAAATCAAGTTTTTAATGCTACCGTTGAAGCTACAGAAGAGGCGATAATTAATGCACTTATTGCAGCCGAGGATATGGAGGGTATTAATGGAAATACATTTTACAGCATACCACATAATACAGTAAAACAAATATTTAAAAACTATTCAGACTTTTTAGAAAAAGTCAAATAAGGAAAATATTAGCAAGTATTAAATCTAACTATGGAAAATATGAAAAGCTTAACTCTCCTACTCGGAATTATTTTTATTGTTTGCTCAGCGAGTAATGTTAACGCCCAACTCCAGCGCAGGGCATTCCTTGGTACACAGCTAAAGGAGGTGGACACCTTTACCGCTGTAAAGCACAATATGAAACACGCTAAAGGCGTACTGGTTGAAACGGTGGTTGATGGCAGTAGCGCAAAGGCTATGGGCATAGAAGCCAACGATCTCATTTTGGCCGTTGAAGATGTGGAGGTCAATTCACCCAATGAGCTGATAGCTCGAATTGGCCGCTACAGGGCTGGCGACAAGGTTAGAGTAACCACCATGCGCAATGGCAAGCCCATTCAAAGGGTCGGAAACCTCCTACCCCTACCCCACGAAACCTCTCCATTTGGCGAGGTAATTTACGATGAGGTGCCCCATGATGGGGGATACATTAGAACAATTATGCATAAGCCTGTGGGAAAGGGACGGTTTCCTGCCCTATTTTTTATCCCAGGCTACGATTGCAGCTCCATCGACAGGATGCATCCAGATAATGTTTACAAAAAAATTCTCGATGGGATGGTTGAAAAGGGATACGTGATAGTTAAAACCGAGAAGGCTGGCGTGGGCGATTCGAAAAATAATCGCAGCTGCGCTCAGTACAATCTATTCGACGAGGTGGAACTATTCTCGGCCTCGTTTAACGCCTTGACTAAGTATGATTTTATCGACCTTGAGAATGTTTACATCTTTGGTCATAGCATGGGTGGTGTTCAGGCTCCTCTTATGAAAACAGATTTTGCCCCAAGAGGTATTGCTGTATATGGCACAGTTATTCGCCCTTGGTTCGAATATTTTATTGAACACGCAAGAATGCAAAAAATAATTTTAAGCCAAGTTGACGATATGGGCTGGGATTACTTAAGCATTGAACAGCAGCATGATGCAGCCGTAAAATTCTACTACAGATTTCTTGTAGAAAAACAGTCGCCAGCCGAAATATTTAAGGATGAAGAGTTAAACGCATTTATAAGTAAGAATTTCCGATACGATGGAAGCGATATTTTTCTAGGCAGACATTACACGTTTTGGCAGCAGTTGCAGGATACCAAGCTGTTCGAGGCCTGGTCAAAATCCCCAGCCCATGTTCTGTCGCTCTGGGGCGAAGCCGATTTTATTGCATTCAACCCTTGGGAACATGAGCTTATTGCCGATGTGGTGAACGAGTATAACCCTGGGAAGGCCAAATATATTCGTGTTCCCAATATGGATCATTCGTTCCTTTGGGTTGAGGATCAAAAGCAGTCTATTACAAGCCGAATGGACTGGGATTATATAAAAAACAATTTCAACTCGCAAATAATAGAAATACTGGCCGAGTGGATTGAGAGAACAAAAAATTAGCTTAAAGAGATGACCCATCTTGTTTATATAAATCAATACGACGATGAGATAGAAAAGCTTAGAAGCGGACAGAAAACTATGGTCATAACCTGTGGACTATGCCGTAAACCTAGTCGCCAGCATATACAAATTGGGGACATCATAGTGTTTGCCGAAAAGCAGTCCGATAAAACCGTCCTTAGAGGAGAGGCTGTGGTTCAACAGGTATTCGTTTCGGGAAAGCTATCCAAAGAGGAGTCGCAAAACCTTGTGGAGAGTTACAACGATAAACTCTTACTCTCTACCGAGCAAAAAAAGCGATACAGAAATAAGCAATTCCTTGTGCTTATAACTATCAGGAACTTTCAAAAACTGTATATACAGTTAAAAAATGGATTTGATACAAAAAGTAACAGCACATGGATACCCATAAATGACATAAATTCAATAAAAATGTAATTATTTAAACACTAATAACCCTCAAAATTTAATGCATTATGAAAACACTAACCCTTACAGTTCTTTTAATTGCCATCTCTTTTTGCACTTCAACTTATGCCCAAACTAAGGCCGACTCATTAGCTGTTGAAACAGCATGCCGTAACTACATCGAGGGGTGGAAAGACGGTGATATGGGAAAGATTGCCAATGCAGTATCGCCCGAACTCACAAAGCGAACCGTTATGCGCGACCGCGAGGGAAACTCATACACCACAGATATGAGCTACTCCTCATTTCAGGCCTTTGCCCGAACCACAAAGCATGGAGTAAGGATGCCCGACCTTGAACCCGACAAGGAAATAACCTGTGAGGTTAAAATTTTCGATATAACCGGCGATTTTGCCTTGGCCAAAACGGTGGTTTCAAAGTACGGATTTTTCGACTATTGCCAGCTAGCCAAGGTTGATGGCGAATGGAAAATCATTAACATCTTGTGGGGGTTAACCCCAAGGCAAAATCAGCCATAACACCTTGCCTCAAAAATTCATAAGGTAAATATTAAAATAATCAATGTGTTTAAGAACTACTTGAAAACGGCATTTCGAGGTATGATAAGGCATAAGGGAACTTCTGCCATCAAAATTATTGGCCTCTCAGTTAGCCTTGCAGCAACCCTTTTGCTTTTACTATTTATTCGTCATGAGCTGAGTTTTGATGAGTTTCACAAGAATAAAAATAGAATATACCGAGTAATTTCAAACCTCGACACACCCGATGGCAATAAGATAGTTGCATCGCTCACCACCTTCAATGTAACCGAGGAGCTAGCAGACAGAGTACAGCATATTGAAAGGATTACTAAACTCGATGTTTTAGGCAACCGGGTAAAATTCAACGAAAATATTTATGACAACATAATCGGTTTTCGTGCCGATAGTAATTTTTTTCACATCTTCGACTTCGAAGCGTTGGATGGAGATCCGGTACAAGCCTTAAGCCTGCCAAACCAAGTAGTTATAACACAAAGCACGGCAAAGAAACTTTTTGGTGATGAATATCCCATTGGTAAAAGTATAGAGGTTAACAGGACAACCTATGAGGTTACTGCCTTGCTCAAGGATATCCCCACAAACTCGCACCTGCAGTTCGACTTGTTAACTTCCTATCTCGATATTTCAGACATTAACGCGTATGGAAACTATCGAGGTATCTCGTGGACCTGTTACATAATGACGCACTTATCCCTTGAAAACCCAACGATTGAAGAAGAGATTTTGAAGGTTGCAGATGAGTTGGCCATGATCAGAATGGCAGTGTACGGCTTAAACACAGTTACATCCTTACAAAGCCTAAAGGATATCCACCTAGGGTCATCGGGAGTTACCCATTCGTTTACCATAGCTGGAAGTAAATCCCAAATTCTTCTGTTTGCCACCATTGCGTTTCTACTTTTTACTATTGCGATTATTAATTTCGTCAACCTAATTATTGCCCATTCGGAATCGAGGGCTAAGGAGATAGGTTTACGGAAAATTTGCGGGGCATCTCGCCAAAAAATAATTACTCAACTGCTGGGAGAGTCAATGATTATCAGTATAAGCTCGGTGCTATGCTCGCTGGCGCTTGCTGAGGTATTTCTCCCGCAGTTTGGCAACTTGGTGGAAAAGCAAATATCACTTTCGCTGCTCACTCCAACCAACTTCGTTTTTGTGTTGCTCCTAGGGTTAGTAACCGGTTTAATTGCAGGAATATATCCCGCCTTCTTTCTTTCGGGCTTCAGTGTTCAGCGAGCCTTTAAGGGGGTGTCGGGTAAAAAGAAGAAAATGGGTCCCTTGCAAATCTCATTAATAGTATTTCAGTTTTCCATAGCAATATTCCTAATTGCAAGCGTAATAAACCTGTATCGACAGGTACACTACATGAAGAATAAGGAGTTGGGATTTAGTCCACAAACTTATGTTGTAACTAACTTATCACCCAGAATATCCCAAGGATACCAAACCATAAAGTATGAGCTGGAGAAGATCACTGGGGTAAATGCTGTGTCGGGAGCCTGGGGCGTTCCGGGTGGGCAACATATGACCGATAATGTTTACGTAGAGGGCACTGACGCTGAGAGTTCTATTCTAATTTCCAGAAATAATGTTCAAGACGATTACCTTAAGGCGTTGGGTATTCCAATTATCCAAGGTCGCGATTTCGATCCAAACCTTGCCAGCGATAGTGCAGCATTTATAATTAATGAGAAAGCGGTTCGGGCATTAGGACTGGAAAACCCCATTGGGGTAAGAATAAAGATTTACAACGATTTGGGAACCATAATTGGGGTTACGCCCGATTACCACATCCGAAGCCTCCACAACGAGATATCGCCCTTGGCAATTAGCCGCAGTGAGGCCCATCCAATGTTCATTTACGCAAATATCACAAGCAACAATGTCAAATCAACATTAGATCACATAAATGAAAAACTAAAGGAGTACGATCCAACCTGGGATATAAGCGGAAGGTTTATCAATGAGTTCTTCGAAGGAAGATATCGCCGGGAGGAGAAGCTTAACAAGCTATTCATTGCTTCATCATTGCTAGCAATTACAATCGCTATAATGGGACTGCTTGCCCTTACGTTCTTTTTCACATCGCAAAGAACCAAGGAGGTTGGCATTAGAAAAACCTTAGGCGCAAATACCCTAGCTTTAGCTGCCAGCATGGCCTGGAGCATTAGCCGCTGGGTAATTCTTTCATGCCTAATTGGTTTGCCATTGGCTTGGTACTTCATAAACGAGTACTTGCTGAATTTTGCATATAGTGTTAACCAGAACGCTTGGGTATTCATTTTAACCGCGTTAGGAAGTATTGTTTTAGCCATGATTACAATAATGGGTATTACCATAAGGGTTGCCAGAGAAAACCCCATTATCTCGCTTAAGTATGAGTAGATAGCGCTAACCCATAAAGAAAATAGGTAGTTACTGCTATTTTTAAGAAAAAACAGAGAAGCTACTTTGTGTCTCAAAACAACAAAACAATTGAATAATCAATTAATTACACAAACTTTAAAGTTATAAATTATGAAGGTAAAAGTATTATTAGCATCGCTACTACTATCAAGCGTATTGTATGGTCAAAACCAAATTCCGAAATACTCCGATAGAACGGAAATTTCCGAAAAGTACAAGTGGGACTTATCGCCCATTTATAAGGGCTGGAACCATTGGGAGCAAGATATTGACAATCTGAAGGATATGTACAGTAAAATGTCAGATCTAAAGGGGAAACTTGGTGAAAGTTCCAAATACCTTATTGAATACATTAACCTTGAAGAGCAAGCAGGAAGAATTTGGATTAAGTTGTATTGCTATACCTACCTATACCGTTCAATGGACTCAAGGAATTCTGTTGCAAACTCCCGTTTTCAGGAGATTAATGGTATTCTTTCAAATTTAGCCACATCGGTTAGCTGGGTAAGCCCTGAGCTGCTTGCGATTCCCGAAGAGAGAATGCAAGATTGGATTAACAACAACAAGGAACTACAACCATTTAGGTTTAACCTAACCAGAATGTATCGAACTAAAAAGTTTGTGCTTGACTCTGGTACCGAACAAATCCTTTCATACTTTTCTATGCCCCGTTCGGCTCCCGGTGGTATTTATACCGAACTATCTACAAGTGACATTAAGCGAAAGGAAGTAACCCTTTCCGATGGCAAATCGGTAGTATTGACCCCCGGAAACTACTCGCAAGTACTTACTTACTCAAAAAACCGAGAAGATAGGGAAAAAGCATATTATGCTTATCTAGAAACATATAAAGAGTACGAAAATACCTATGCCGCAATTCTTAATGCTGTTTACCAAGGCGACTGGGCGGCCGTTAGGGCAAGAGGCTACGATAGCTTTCTACAAGCATCGCTTTATGGCAACGATATCCCGCAAGAGGTTTACACCAACCTTATTGAGACAGCCAAAAAAAGCTCAGCACCCTTAAGAAGGTACATTGATGTTAGAAAAAGGGCATTAGGGTACAGTGAGTATCATCCCTGGGATGGTAGCATTAGCATTACCGATTTCGAAAAGATATACTCATGGGATGAAGCCGAGAACCTAGTGAAAAAAGCGGTGGAACCGCTCGGTAAGGACTACCTATCCGAAATAGAAAAATGCTTTGCAGGTGGCCGTATCGATGTGTATGAGACCCCAGGTAAAACAGGAGGCGCATACAGTATGGGCGTTTACGGTGTCCACCCATATATTCTTATGAATTACAATGGCACAATGGATCATGTATTTACCCTGGCTCACGAACTTGGGCACAACTTACACTCAACCCTTTCAAGCCAAAACTTACCCTACAGCACACATCGCTACAGCACCTTTGTGGCCGAAGTTGCTTCAATATTTAACGAGCACTTGCTCCTCGACTATATGCTTAAGCATTCGAAAGACCCCAACGAAAGAATTGCGTTACTAAACCAAGCCATTGGAAATATCATGGGTACATTCTACCGTCAAAGCCAGTTTGCCGACTTCGAACTACAGGTACGCACCCTTGTAGAGGAAGGGAAACCGGTAAATGCTACCATACTTAACAATATTATGGGCGATTTAAATCGAGCTTATTTTGGCGATGCTGTGGTTCACAACGAGCTTTCATCGATAACCTGGGCTTACGTTATGCACTTTTTCCAGCTAAAGTACTATGTATTTCAGTATGCCACTAGCTATGCAGCATCGGCACACCTTTTCGATAAGATAACAACCGGCTCGAAGAAAGAGCAGAAAGAGGCCACTGAGAAGTTTATTGCTCTACTTAAAGAAGGAGGAAGTGATTTTCCTATTAACCAGCTACAAAGAGCTGGGGTTGATATGACAAACCCCGAAGTTATTGAAAGTGTTTCGCTTCGTCTTAGTAGGTTAGTCGATTTGCTAGAGAAGGAACTAAGGGGTATTAAAAAACTTTAGGAGAAACTGACAAGTATGAAAAATGTACTAATCGTTGATGACGTTCAAGTAAATAGACAAATCCTTTACAGCGTGATTAAATGTTTACCCATTAGCGTTGACTTTGCTGCCGATGGCCTTGAAGCTTGCGAAAAGTGGATGATGAGGATGCACGATCTAGTTTTTATGGATATAAATATGCCCGAAATGGATGGTATTGAAGCTAGTAAATGCATAAAAGAGATGGCTGGATACAATAATGAAAACCCTACTATAGTTGTAGTTACTGCATCAGCTGAACATGACGAGGAGTGCTTTAATGCAGGGGTTAGTCAAATTGTAAGAAAACCGATTTGCAATAGCACTATTCTGAAAATTGCTAAGAAATACTTGGGGGTAGAAGAGTTGCAAACAGTTAATTAACATGTCTTTCAGTAATATATAGCGAAGCACTGCCCTATTCTGAGCAGTGCTTCGCTATCAAAAAGACAAGACCCATCTATCGAGAAAAACGTTGAGGTGCTTCTCTAGCGTCTAAAGGGGATGCCTTTAAATGACAATGCGCAAGTTAAAACACCCCATGGTTTTGAAGTCATGGGGTTTTGTGAATCAGACAGTTAAGATGTAATCAGTAAGCATAATACACCTTACTTACAATCTTCCATTCATTTCCAATTTTGTAAAGGTATAGGTAATCGGTGAAAAGAAGCTTACCTCCGCGATGCAGCTCAAGCTTAACCGAAGCCACATTCTTTGTAACATCAACCGAAATAAATTTTGCGCTTGCTTTCTCAGCAGGGGGATTTGAATTACGCTGTCGGCTACTCTCGATACGCTGAATAC
>CAZBBA010000021.1:0-54698 GCA_964490015.1 uncultured Rikenellaceae bacterium | reverse complement strand
CAGAGGTCGACGAACGGTGCTGTTTGTCTCTCTTCTCTTCTCTTCTCTTCTCTTCTCTTCTCTTCCTAAGCAGCTGTAGCAAGGATGTTCCAATCGCTCCGCCTGAGGATAAAGTGGAAGCCTTAACCCCAGCCCAGCTGGAAATGAAGGCTAAGCTGAACGATGCGGCTAAAATTCTGGCTCAAATAGTAAATGTTCCTGAGATTCATAAAGAACTTAGCCAGTTATCCTACCTTAATCACGAGTTTAATAAATTACCTTTCAAAAACCTAATTGACTCTGAAAATCAGAAGACAAATGATGAAGTTTATAAGTTTTCCCATTTCAGAAAAGAGTTAGTTAATAGGTTGGAAATTAGTAAGAGTAGCGATGGAAATGATGATTTGTTGGAGTATCTTGTTGAAAACAACTGTTATCTTTACGTTCCCTATTCGCTCGATTGGTATCCTGAAGAACGACGTAGTTTTACGGTTGCCGCTGATCCTATTGACAATAATTATGAAGGAGTTGGTTATCGGTCCATAAGTAATGGGAAAAGTATAGATAATGAGCAGGTTGTTGTTGATGAGGTTTATGCTGAAGATTACCCGGTGTTGATAATAATGCCTTACCCTCCGGATGAGGTAGATCCCGACGAAATTGATGATGGCAATTTGGGTGATGATGGGAACTCAACAAGTCCAGGTACGGTTAATTTTGAGGTGAAGGTGTATGAGGTTTGGTGTCAAAACTATTGTGGTGGAATATTTGAGGGCGATATAGAGATGAATATTGTAAGAGGATACCCTACAGATGCAACAAACGGAACTTGGTCTAGCCGCTTTCAATTTGAATATCCCAAGGATCTTGTAAAAGCTGCAAAAGAAGGGAAAGAAAAGGCTTGGAAAATTATAAATACCGTATGGGATTCCAACTGGGAAGTAGAAAAAGAACAGGAGGTGATTGCCATGTTTGATTACGATTGGGATGCAGGAGAGATTAAAGTAACTGGAACTGTCAAATGGAAGAGTGTAACAGGATCAGTTACTTTTGAATTACCAGGGAAAAAATATAGAGCAAGCCCACTGCTTGTAGAAACGGAAATGGATAGAGGGCATTTTTTCTCGTCGCAAGCAAGTCCCGGGCCTACCGATGAGGTGAGGAACGGCATGATAGTTAGACAGTTTGGCGATGTAAAAATTACAACCCATATTGAGACACGGTATTACTAACTAGGATTTAAATTACCCCCTGCAATTGCAGGGGGTATTAAACTCATTGGCATGAAGCGATTTTTATTTTTGATGTTATTTTTGGGCATTTGCCTTAGCGCATCTGCAGGTTGGCGAGTTGATAGCCTCGATGTTTCAGTTTCTCTTTTTCGTAGGGTGGATATGGGTAATAGTTTTTTGCGGTATAAAACCGCAGACCTGCAAGGAAAACAAAGGCTAATGGCTCTTGGTGGTGAGCTGATGGTGAGTACTCGACTATTGGGAGTGGGCGTTTTCTACGATCAAATACGTAACACTTTTTATAGAGAAGCAATTACTGAACTTTCTCTCTCCGTTCCCGAAGTGATTACCGGAAGTATTGCCGGTTTATTCGTGGAGTTCTGTCCCGTAAACAGGAATCGTTTTAAACTAAGTTTAAGGGTTGCCCCTATTTACGGGAAGGCCGATTACCTTAGCTGTATTGATGGTTACGCATACTACCAGGGATCGCAGCTAGTGTTTTGGCAGAACTATACAATCCATAAGAAGCAAAGCTGGGGAATTTCCTTTGGGGTGCATGCGGCGTACAGGGTATTCGATCAGGTTTATCTCAGCTTAGCCGGGCGCTTAGACGACTACAAGAACAACGACCCCGATTGGGAGTACACCAACCAGAGCAATATGCCAGGAGCAATTATGGTTAGCCTTGGCCTGGGGTATCGGTTTAAGCATTAATAATCAGTATTTAACTAATTGCATGAATTATGTTAGCTTTTAAAACTTTATTTGCTGTAATACTTTTAACCTGTGGGCTGGGGATTACCCTCTTGGCACAGGAGACCCCAGTGCCTCAGGCTGCCCAGAGGAACACCATAGCGGTAGGCTTTGGGTTTTTTAATGAAATTTTTGGGCTCGAAAAGGCCAGTGAAGTATTTGCCAACGGTGGCACAACCGTTTGGGCACACGGGGGAAGGATGCTCAAAAGTGGTTATTATGTTAATGTTACGATAGCATATGCTAATAGGAATTACAATTTGGAAGAGAGGTGGGGAATTTTTGAGGGTGTAAATAATAATGAGTTTTATGGTTTGTGGGGTGTAGGGTTATCGAAACCTTTTAATGTAAGAGGCCAACACTTCATTGAGCCGTCATTAGGCGTTTTGTATCGTCAATGGTGGCGTTTATCGCCTGATTTTTGGTATGAAAACGAAGTTCCTTATTTCAGGTTGACCTCGGGCGTGTGGCATGATTTAGGGCTGCAATTTTCAGTTTCCTACCAGTATCAGTTTTCAAATGGGTTTTATATGGGAGCAATGGCTGGTAGTTTTTATATTTGGGCTATTGGCATAGAAGGATTAACCTTATCACCAGTGTTTGGGGTGAGGTTTTAGGGATTCTTATAGGTTAACAGTTGCTAATAATTTGTAATCAAGTTTTCTTATCAGCGGAGGGAGAGAATTCACAGCCGATCTTGTCGTATCAGATGATAGAGCTCAAAGAAGAGAAACACTAATGAACAAAATATAAAAGTTTATACGATTGTTAATAAACATACAATTGTTAGTGGCTGGACTATTCGAACAACATCCTCTATTGAAACACTTATGTTTACAACCCCCCATAGGGATATTGAATAGTTTTTAAAAATCATACCGCAGGAGATTTATTTGAAATCTGTAAATAAGATGATGAAATTATTTTTCTTCTGCGGTATGTTTTGTTTTA
Organism: uncultured Rikenellaceae bacterium; assembly: GCA_964490015.1. Classification (GTDB taxonomy): domain Bacteria; phylum Bacteroidota; class Bacteroidia; order Bacteroidales; family Tenuifilaceae; genus Perlabentimonas. Next base: position 51,783 of record CAZBBA010000021.1, on the reverse strand, counting down.
TTGATTTATGATTTCATTTGTATATTTTTTTGTTATTCCAGGATTTAGACCCTTTTAATTAGGTTGAATTATGAGAGTTTTAATAGGCTATTGTTTGTTGTTAATTGTTATTCTCTGTTTAAGTACCGCTCACCTTTTCGCGCAATCCGATACCACTCAGCTGTCTTTGCCCCCTAGTTCTGCTAATTGCAAAAACTCAATTAGGGTTGGTGTGGGCTATTTCTGGGATAGAGACAAATTGGAGAATGTCAAAAACATGAATTTTGGGAGAGCCATTTGGATAGAGGGTGCGCACACACATAAATCGGGGTTAACACTAGCAGGTCGGTTTTCGTTCGAGGAATTTATTCATCGATATAATGGAGGTGTTAAAGGTCATATTGATCCCAGGATAGTTATTAAAGATCAGATTATATATAGTGAAGAGTTTTATGTTTCGGTTGACTTTGGTGTGTCAAAAGCACTCCGACTCGCCGATGGGCATTTTGTTGAACCTTTAATAGGCATAAAGTATTTAAGGGAATTCGATAGTGGGAACTTCCTTGAACTGCTGATTAAGGAGGATGGTCTATACGCCTATGCTGAAGCCGAGATGGATATTCACAATGAGATATGTCTTGCTGTAGGGTTTAGCTACTACTATCGATCAAAAAGTGGCTATTGCCTTGGCATGCGCACGGGATTTAATAAGTGGATTGGAATCCCTTGGCTTATGCAGAAATACTTTACACCGTTTGTAGGATTGTACTTTTAGAAGCTTTTTGATCACTTATCTTTTCCACTAAATTTTTCAGAATTATGAGGAAGTTTTTTAATGTAATTGTTGTGCTTACCTTTTGCCTTACCAGTATCATGGTTAAGGCTCAATCTTTTGGAGCGGAGTGTAAAAGTGGGGATAATCTAGCATTGAATCGTTTTGTAAACGGGGGAACTGGCGTTAGTTTACCACAGGTTTTTGCCCAGGATGGGGCCGCTGAAATAGGTTCAACCATTTGGTTTGAGGGCGGTGTAAAGCTACGTCGTGGGGTTAGCCTAAGTGGTCTGTTTTCCTATGGCCGCACCGTTAGCCATTTTGATAGCGAGGCTTTTGGTGGATTGATCGAGGGGCAGCGGCAGGATCGGTTAAGGATTGCGGCAGGGCTGTTTGCGGGTAAGTATTTTGGCTTGACAACAAAGCATATCATTATCCCCCGATTAGGGCTAGTGTTTTTAAGGGAGTACCACAACAATCCCTGGTTTGAGGTATGGGCTGAGGGCGAAACGATTCACCTGGAAGCCAACACTTCTTATGATCGGTTGGACAAACTTTGTGTGGCTCTAACCCTAGACTATTCATACCAATTATCCACAAGTTGGGCGATTGGTTTACGGTTTGATGTGCATAAGCCCTGGGCACTCCCTGTAGGCGGATTTAACGTTACACCTTTTGTGGGTATGAAATTCTAAATCTTTAAACTTGCAGCAGATGAAATTTTTTCTTCTAACTGTAATTATTGCATCACTTATTTGCTCTGAGGGTCATGCCTCAAGGAAAGATTCATTGCAGCTGTCCGTTTCCAGCTCCATGGCCTGGGAGCTAGCCGAGCGAGCTCAGAATTTGTCCGTCGATTTTAGAGCTACCAAGAAGTGGTATGGCATAACTGGCTATTACCTTATTCGAACAGCCGCATTTTCTGTTTCCCATTCCGATCGCAGCTATCCCGATTATCCGTACTTTGCCCAAAGTCAGCTATTGGGCGTTAACCTTAACTTGATTCCCATTAGCACTAAGCGTTTCGACCTGCTTTTCAACTTTGGAATCTTTTACTCATTCACAAAGGATATGAGGGGAGCAGGGGCTTTTGCCTATTTCGAGTACTATAGCCCTAATGCAGACCCACCCTGGATGGCCTACTTCCAGATGCACAAGACAAATGCATTTGGTGGGATGTACGGCCTGGAGGCTTCGTACCGTATATCCAAGCGCTTCTCCACCTACATAAAGGGTAGCATCGCCGAGCAGGAGTTTCCAGCAGTCGATTTCTTTTCGTTTGGTGTAGGGGTGCGATTAAACATATAAAGTTTGGTTGGCGACCTGCCCATCCTCCAGACCAATATTATCACCCTAATTCCTACCCTGGTGATTTTGGCGATTAAGATTAGGGAGACTGCCCGTAATACTTATGGTTTTACTCCATCATATACTCGCTACTTCAGCAATTCAAGAAGAGTTAAGGTTTCTTTTTCAAGTCCAAATTTTGTTCTCTTCTCCTACATAACAGTATCTATTAAGATGCAAAAAGAAAACTGGATAGGATGGTCAGGGATAAATGTGAGTGAACTTGTTTTTCAGTAAATCCTATAAGTTTCACAGTAAAAAATGCATCTATATTTGGAATGGCAAAATTTGGAGGTGAGTGGTTAGGCATAAGAATTGAAAAATTATAATCTTTTCTAAAACATAACACATATGAAAAAGTACTTTTTGATTATCATCCTTTTGACAGCCATGTCAAATACCCTTTTGTCTCAGCATTCCAATTCAATTGGAGTCGATTTTGGCGGCTATATGATTAGAACCCCAAAAATTAAGAAATCTGGTGATGTTTACAATCCATATATCGAAGGATCATCAAGTCTTGTTGGGTTAACCTACGAAAGAAGGATTACTAATACTTTAAGTTTGCGAAGCGGTGGGTATCTTAACAAGCAGTTCAATTCTATTATTTCGGCTCATGTTCCACTTGAAGTTAATGGTAAACTTATTGGAGGGAATAGCGAATCGATTTTTTATGCCGGATACACGTGTGGTTTAAGTTTAAATTTTATCAGGTTGGTTGTAACTGGGTTTGAATCACCTGCTCCAAACACATCTGCAGAAGTTGATATCAAAAAAGATTTTTATATTTCACCTCATGCCGGAATTAGTACAGGTGTTATGTTAGGTCGGTTTGATTTGAGATTGCAGGGGCTATTCCATTTTCTTATCCCTGAAATTGTCGATTTTACTACTACCTACCAAGAGGTAAGCGAGTCAAATACAAATGGGAATATTGGCATGTCGATTCGTATTGGAGTTGCTTATTGTTTTTAAAAAAAGGTACATGGTAATCGTTGTGCCTTTTGTTTACCAACCTAAATGATTTAACTAGTGAATAATTTGAAGGTAATTAAAGTATTATTTGTTTGCCTTGTTTCAGTGATTCCCCAACAGTTGTTTTCTCAGCAAGTAGAACACGAAAAAGTTGAGGGGATTGAAGCGCAAAAGAAGTTGCCAGTACTATGCCAGGCAGAGAGTAGACTGAATTTTATGGGTAACTATATGGAGACAAGCCTTTATTTGGGTTATGTTTTTAAGAGTAACCTATCCGTTGGGTTTCCAGGACAGTATACAATATTTTTAGACCATAATAATCATACTTATAAGTCAGAATTCCCTGTTGGCATTGGCATAATGTATTTGCCATATCGGTTTGAAAAGAATAAGGATAAATCCATTACGCTAAACCCATATGCAAACTTTCTTTTCTACGGTAATAGCAATGACCCAGGGAGCTACTATAAGATTGATGCTGGGGTTAATCTAGTATCGCCTTCAATCCCCAACCTTCTAGTTGGAGTAGGTGCGTCTTACCTAACCAACGAAAAGAATTTTGGCGTTTTTGTTTCATTTGGAATACAGATCCCCTAGATAGTTGTGAATTTTGATCCGGCTTTTAGTGCAAAAATTGGATAGAGGGCATTTCTTCTCGTCGCAAGCCAGTCCTGGTCCTACCGATGAGGTAAGAAATGGTATGATAGTCAGGCAGGTTGGCGAGTTGATAGCCTCGATGTTTCAGTTTCTTTTTTAATGTAAATTTATAATCAAGTTTTCTTATCAGCGGAGGGGATAATGCCTTTGAATTATGTAAAAAAATCACCAAAATCTTTTTCCCTTTCAAAATCTTTTTTACCTTTGCAAGCCTGAATTATGGGTGTGTATTTACCCTTTGGTATTGGTAATCAGCGAATAATAAATAATTAAAGCGTTATAGCGATGAAAAGGACTTTTCAACCATCGAACAGAAAGAGAAAGAACAAGCACGGATTCCGTGAGCGTATGGCTACCGCCAACGGCCGCAGGGTATTGGCATCCCGCAGGGCAAAGGGTAGAAAGAAACTAACCGTTTCGGACGAAGCTAGGCACAAGGTGTAATCCTTTTTCCCTTGTTCAACAATATGTAAAGCTGACTTTAGGGTCGGCTTTTTCATTTTGCGCTTAGCCTAGTTCTAGGCTATAGACCAACTGCATCGGGCTATCGTTAAATAAATGGCAGAACATAAATTGGGTTTTGGGGATTTATTTTAATTTTGCCCATTGCAACCCATTATAAACTCCTGAACTACTAACCGCGTTTGAATTTAATTAACCAGGCTATGAATTGGCAAAAAGTAAAAGATTACCTCCAGACCCTTTTAAGTAATCCATTTGTAAAGACTCCTCTTGTCTCACTTGCCATTCTGGCATTTGCTGTTATCCTGTTTTTTACCTTCCTGTTTTTCTTCACCCGGCATGGGCGTGGCTTTGAGGTTCCCGACTTTACGGGTTTGAAACTTGAGCGCGCTCAAGAGTTGGCAAAGCAAAAAAGATTAAGGCTTGAGATTACCGATTCGGTGTATATTATGACCCGCGAACCCGGCTCGGTTATCGAGCAGAATCCTGTTAAGGGTACAAATGTGAAGGCCAATCGCCGGGTTTTTATAACTACCAATGCGGTTAATCCCATTCTGGTTGATATGCCCAACTTGGTGGGCTTAACGCTTAGGCAGGCCAAGTCGGTATTAAACCTGCAAGGTTTTAAGGTGGGCATTTTAGCCTTTACCCCCGATATTGCCATAAACAATGTGCTGGAGCAGCACTACCGAGGAAAGGAGATTGCTCCAACTACCAAGATCCCCAAGGGATCGACCATCGACCTGTTGCTGGGCAAGGGGTTGAACAACGAGCGCACAGTGCTGCCCCGGGTTATTGGGTTAACTTTAGCCGAGGCACACAATCTTTTGCTCGAAGCTTCGTTAAATTTAGGCAAGTTTAATTTCGATGCCACTGTTATCGATCACCTTGATTCGCTACAGGCTAGAGTTTACAGCCAGTATCCTAATCCTTTGGGCGAAACGTTGATCAACTTTGGCGCAAGGGTCGATTTATGGCTTACCCAGAACGAGTCGCGTATACCACCCGACCCCATGCAGGAGATTAAACCAAGGCCTGAAATTGTTACAGGAACAGTAGAAGAAGAGGTATTAGAATGATAAGAACGCTTAGTGTAGCTTTACTACTTTTCATATTTTTGCCTGGCATTGCGCAGCCACAATCGGGTGGTGAGGTGATGGTGGGGATTGAGTCGATGTATATTCCCCCGGTTCCGGTTCAAAAGCGTGTTACCAAGTCGGTGCTGCAGTTACCCTTTTTCGATGATTTTTCGCGTGGGGTCAGTTACCCCGTTTCAACACTTTGGGATGGAAAGCATGTGCTGGTAAATACCAGCTACGCCATCAACCCTCCAACTATTGGCGTTGCAACCTTCGATGCGCTTAGTAGCAAGGGCATCTTGCACGTAGGTGCATCAACACTACCATTCTCGGCCGATACGCTTACCTCGCACTCTATCAACCTATATTATCCCGGCGATACCACGGTGTACATTAGTTTCCACTTCCAGCCCCAGGGGTTGGGGTACGAACCGGGACTAAGAGACTCTCTGCTTCTCGAGTTTTACAATGTAGATAACGATTCGTGGGAGGGAGCCTGGGCGGCTTGGGTCGATTTTGAAGCCAAAAAACTGTATCAGCATAATAAGCTGCGTGATAGAAAACTTACAGTTGAGTCGGATACGCTAAATAGAACTTTTTTCAGGGTTCACTTTCCCATAATATACGAGCAATTTTTAACCTCTGCTTTTAAGTTTCGATTCCGGAATATCGCTTCCATATCGTCAAATTCCGATGTTCCCGGTCTGCGGGGGAACTCCGACCACTGGAATATCGACTTGGTGTACATCAACCGAAACCGAAGCTATACCGACACCCTGCTCAACGATGTTACTTTTGCCAAACCACTGGGGTCGATTCTGAACAACTACGAGTCATTGCCCTGGTTGCACTTTAACCAGACTGCCCGTAGTGCGGAGTTAACAAACCCGCTGGTAAGTCAAATAACCTACCGAAACCTGGGTAAGCAAATCTGGAATATTACCCGCCTGTTTCAGGTGTATAACCATTCAACCAATCAGCAGTATAACCACTCTGGGGGGAATAGCAATATCTCTGGACAGACTGAATTCACATACTCGCGCCTGTACCTTTACGATTTAACCTCGTCGTGGGCCGATTCGGCCAGGTTTACCTTCTCGTCGTTTCTTACAACCGACTTTAGCGAGGCCACTGCGCATTTGCGTTGGAACGATACCATTCGATACACCCAGAATTTCCTGAACTACTACGCCTACGACGATGGCTCGGCCGAGAGCGGCTATGGCCTTTACGGCGAGGGCACCCAGAAAGGGAGGGTTGCCGTGAAGTTCACATCCTATAAGGCCGATTGGCTGGTTGGGGTTTACATGTACTTCAACAGAACGTTTAGCGATGCCAATCAGAAGTACTTTAAGCTGGCTGTATGGGATGATAATAATGGTAAACCCGGCAATGTAGTGTACGTGCAGGAGGGCATTAGGCCAATCTTTACCGATAGCTTAAATCGATTCACCCTTTTTAAACTCAACGAGAAGCTGTGGCTCGAGCCCGGAACATTCTACGTTGGGTGGATTCAGATTACAACCGATATGCTAAACGTTGGGTTCGACAGGAATAGAAACAGTCGGCAAAAGCACTTCTATAATATCGATGGGAATTGGAAAAACACACAGTTCGAGGGAGCGTTAATGGTGCGACCGGTTTTTGGCAAACTTACCGAATGGCCTACCAGCAACCCGCTGATTATCGAAAGGGAAACCTTCACCCTATACCCCAATCCTGCTAAAGAGTATTTTAGAATCGATTTGCCAAATTCTACAGATAATGCGGTTGTAAATATCTATGGTATTACAGGCCGGTTGATGCAATCGGTAAAGTATACCGATCAGCCCATCGACATCTCCCGACTCCCAAGTGGCACTTACCTGGTCAGGGTGACCGAGGGCGGACGCATTCTGGGAACTCAAAAACTTGTTGTAGCCAAATGGTAAAAGACGAAAGCATATACTCCGATGATGAGCTCGACGAAGAGGGAGGCGAGCAGCAGGAACTCTATGAGCATTTCCGCATTGATGTGGATAAGGGGCAGGGCATGTTGCGGGTCGACAAGTTTATCACCAGCAAGATACAGAACGTAAGCCGCAACCGCGTGCAGTCGGCCGCCGATGCGGGGAATATTGTGGTGAACGGCAAGGCCGTTAAATCGTCGTATAAGGTGAAGCCGCTCGATAGCATCTCCATTGTAATGGCTTACCCGCCACGGGAGATTGAGATTATTCCCGAGAATATCCCCATAAATATTATTTACGAGGATGATGATTTGGTGGTGGTGAATAAGGATGCCGGCATGGTTGTGCATCCCGGGCACGGCAACTACACCGGAACACTTGTTAACGCGCTGATGTATCACCTTAGGGATGTGCCGCTGTTCCGCTCGGGCGATGTGCGCCCGGGGCTGGTGCACCGCATCGACAAGAACACCTCGGGCATCCTGGTGATTGCCAAAACCGAGTTTGCCATGTACCATCTGGCGCGTCAGTTCTTTGAGCGAACCACCAAGCGCCGCTACGTGGCGCTGGTGTGGGGCGATATGGAGGGCGATGAGGGCACCGTTACGGGTAACATTGGCCGTAGTCCCCGCGACCGGATGAAGATGCATGTGTTTACCGATGGCTCCGATGGTAAGCATGCGGTAACGCATTGGAAGGTATTGGAGCGTTTGGGCTACGTAACGCTTATCGAATGCCGACTCGAAACAGGCAGAACCCACCAAATCAGAGTACATCTGGAGTATCTTAAGCATCCTATCTTTAACGACGACCGTTACGGCGGCGATTCCATTGTGAAGGGCACCACATTTACCAAGTACAAGCAGTTTATCGAGAATTGCTTCACCGTTTGCCCACGTCATGCGCTGCACGCCAAGTCGCTGGGTTTTATTCACCCCACTACAGGAAAGGAGCTGTTCTTCGAGTCCGATATCCCAGCCGATATGCTGCAGGTAATCGACCGCTGGCGAACCTACACCGCCGCCAGGCCCAGTGAAGAGGGGAGTGTTCGGTGAGAGAATAAGTGACGGGTGACCAGAAGTGACGAGTGACGGGTGACGAGTGACAAGAAGTGACGGGTGACGAGTGACATGGCTCTTTGCCCTTTGCCCTTTGCCCTTTGCTCTTGGCTTTTTCACCACTAAGGCACTAAGGGCACTCAGTTTCACTAAGTTTTTCGACTAAGTTTCACTAAGGAAGCCACAGCGCACTCGAAAAGTTTCGTTGTCCTTAAATCCTAAATCTTCAATCGTTAATCGATATTCAAAATTACACTCTTCGCTCTTCGCTCTTCGCTCTTCGCCCTTTGCCCTTCGCAACTCAACTCACATCCCCTATTGCAATGTCGCCAAACAATTCTTTATCTTTGTGTATTCAGAATAAGCAGAAGATATATGACCAGAAAACTCAATATAGCCCTGATGGCGGGCGGCAACTCCTCGGAGGAGGGGATATCGCTGAAGGGCGCAAAGCAGATTGCCAAATGGCTCGATGCCACCAAGTACAACGCATTCCCAATCCTTGTTAAGGGTACAGCGTGGACGCTAAAGCATCCATCGAAGGGCGATTTTCCCGTGTTGTGGGATACCTTTACGGCCGAGGTGGAGGGCGAAACGCTTGCCTTCGACTGCGCGCTGATTGCCATCCATGGCACGCCGGGCGAGAACGGATTACTGCAGGGTTACTTCGAGATGATGGGCATTCCCTACACCACCGGCGGGGTGATGAACTCGGCCGTAACCTTTAACAAGGAAGCCACCAAACGATTGCTTACCGGCGTTGGCGTGCATCTGGCCAAAGGCATCAGTATTCGTAAAGGACAAGTAGTACATCCCGATGATGTTGTAAAGTCGCTGGGGCTACCGATTTTTGTAAAACCCAACGAGAGTGGCAGCAGCTATGGTATCACCAAGGTTAAAAGTGTTGAGGATGTGATTCCTGCCCTCGAAAAATCCTTTACAGAGGATCCAGTTGCGCTGGTGGAGGAGTTTGTTCCAGGCATGGAGCTAACCTGTGGTGTGATAAAAACAAGGAATAAAACGCTGGTGTTACCCATCACTGAAATTGTTCCAAAGAACGAGTTCTTCGACTACAAAGCCAAGTACGAGAATGCGGTGGAGGAGATCACTCCCGCCCGCATTCCCGACGATCTGGCCGATCATATCCAGAACGTTTCGTCGGAGATATACGATAGGCTCGACTGCCGGGGCATTGTTCGTATCGATTATATCTACAGCAACAAGAGATTGTACTTTCTGGAGGTAAACACCGTTCCGGGGATGAGTGAGGCCAGCATAGTGCCACAACAGGTAGCCGCCATGGGCCTTACCATGACCGACGTGTTTGGGATGGTGATTGAGGATGCGGTTGCGCGAAAAGAGGAATAACAGCAGTCTCGTTAACCACCAAAGAACGGTGGCTCCTCTCGTCAGCAAGCCAAAAAACGGCTTCCTTCCGAGACGAGCTGAGACAGGGAGCAAGAGTAGAGAGCAAGAAGACGGAAGACGGAAGTCGGAAGTTGGAAGACCGAAGTTGGAAGACACCTGTCTCGGGATTGAGGCGTTTTTTGCCGAGATAACGAGAGAAGACAGAAGCCAAGAACAAACGGCTCTTGTCATCTTTCCAAAAGTTAATAGCCAAAAAGCCGTGTCACTTGTCACTCGTTACTTCAGGTCACCTGTCACTTTACAATATTGGAACACATGTAGTTTGTAAAATAAAAAATCCGACTCCAATGCTAACGCTAACCACCCCCGCGCTGTTATTCTCAGCCATATCGTTGCTGCTGCTGGCCTACACCAATCGGTTTTTGGCCTTGGCGCAGCTGGTACGCAACCTGCACGCGCTGTACAAGCAAAATTCCGATAGCATCCTGTTGGGTCAGATAAAGAACCTACGGGTAAGGGTGCATATTATTAGGTATATGCAGATATCGGGTATTGTGAGCCTGCTGCTCTGCGTGCTCAGCATGTTCCTAATCTATATTGGCGAGAGTATTTGGTCCGAGGCTATTTTTGGCGTGGCCTTGCTTCTGCTGATTGCCTCGCTGGCGCTATCGGTGTGGGAGATTCAGATCTCGGTAAAAGCTCTCGACCTACACTTAAGCGATATTGAGAAGAGCGAGTAGCAATGCATTTTTTAATGGACTAACCTTACCCGCACTTGCTAAAGGGTAAGGTTTTTTTTACTCGATTTGTGTCACAAATCGACTTTATATTTGTCATAGTGGTGATATTGTAACCAATGGAATTCGAACAGCTCTATCAAGATAACTTTATTAAGGTGAAATCCTTCTGCCAGAAATGGACAGAGGATACACACGATGCCCACGATATTGCTCAGGAGTCGTTCATTGAACTAATGCAAAGAAATGGTGGGAGTGAGTTAATTAATCCCTTGTCGTGGGTATATCGGGTGGCGTATAACCGCTGTGTGAATAGGCATAGGTTTAACCTGCGGTTTGTAAACTGGGGTATTTCTAAAGCTGATGAAGAAGGAAGAATTGAGGATGACGAGCATATAAGGGAGAAACTGCTTAGGGTGCGTAGGGCAATGAAACGGATAAACAATAAGGAAAGAGCATTGGTAACACTATATAAATTGGGTTTTTCCTATGCTGAGATGGCCAATGTGGTTGATATGAATCCAACCTCGGTGGGGAAAACTTTAACAAGGGCAATCGATAAGCTGGCAAAATGGGTTAAATAAAAGGAATATTAGTTATGACATCAAAAGGGAAATGTGCAGAGGAGTGGGTTCTACAGGCATATATCGATGGAGAACTGAAGGAAGATATGTTAAGGCAGGTCGAAAATCATCTGGGGCAATGTGTTAGCTGTACAAACAGGTTAGTGGCGCGAAGGGAAAGGGTTGGTGATGTATTAAGGGCAATAGCGTTGGACGAGAGGCCAACCAGAGTTCCCAGTCGTCCCAGGCGTTTAGCCGTTATTTGGACTAGTGGTGTTGCTGCATCGCTGATTATTGCGCTGGGAATATTGGGTTTGATAAGGCCCCGAGGGGGACCAGAGGAGGATGCCATCTCTCGGCAGTGCGAGTGGGTTGAGGTTGATGGAGAAAACTTTATGCCCGATTTTGAATCACCAAATAAGCTATACCGGATGAGGGCTATTGCATTCACCGAGTTTGATATCGAGGGTAATACAAGTGAACGTTACCTGGTGAAGCAATGCAATCACAACGATCAAGTAAACTAACGGATTGGCCAATCCTAGCTATAAACTCAAAACTAAATGACTATGAAACGACTAAGTGTATTGCTGTTAACTGTTGGCTTTGCCATGCAAATCAGTGGCCAATCGATGCTTGATGTTTACAGATCCGGATCTTTAAAGTTAGAGAAGGATAAGTCCTTTGCTAGCGGAATGGATTGGCACGAGGTTTTCCCTGATTTTGATAAATTTTCCTACGGAAAGCCTGTGGGGCTGTATAAAAGTGTGGCTGTTGCCCCCGATGGTAGCGTTTTTGTTGGTAACCACAACTCTTACTCCATTTCAAAGTTCGATTCCAATGGCAAGCATATTAAAACCTTTGGGCAAAAGGGGAACTCTCAGAAAGATTTTAAGGGGCGTGCTACCCTTGGTGGGGTAGTTGGAGGCAAGTACGTATTTACCCATGAGAATAATGGGCATATCAAGCTCTTTACCCTAAATGGCGAGTTTGTGAAGAACATTGTTGTTGATTATATGCCATTGAAAACTATTGCTCTTGCGTCCAACCGAATAGCTTTGGTTGGGCATGTGCCCATGGGAGGAAAAACTAGATATGTTATTACCATTATCGACCCCGATACTGGAGGGCAGAATGTGATTAAACGGTATGATAATGTTTTTTCTAGTAAGGTCTTAACCCTAAAGAGAGAAGAATATATAATTTCATGGAGTCCTCACGTGTCTGAAAACCATTTTTTTATACGTGCTCTTCCTGATGGGAATCTTCTAGCTGGTTCCAACTTTTCAAATACTCTTACCGTGTTCACACCCGCAGGGAAAGTAGCAAGGGAGATTACCCTAGACTATCCTGCCTTACCATACCCCGAAGAGATGAAGAAGGAATTCATTTCAAGGATTGAGGCTATGGAAAAGAAGGAGGATAAGATAACCAAGAAGGATATTGCTCCTATCTACAATGAGGATTTTTTTCAGAAGACTATGCCCTTTTACTATAACTTTCTAGTCGATGCCGAGGGCAATATCCTGGTGTTTCGGTATGTAGATAAGGATGTTGACCATATGTTCCGTGTCTACACCTTCAGCAGTAGTGATGGTAAGTGGATAGGCGATACCATAATCGATTTGACAGGGTATAAGATGGGCTTAAATAATCGTATGGACGAAGTGTTTTTCCATGGAAAGCATTTGTATGGAATTTTACAGCCTATTTCGGATAAGATTTCACCTCCCCAGCTTGTTCGGTTTAACTTACTGGGCAAATAATGAATATTGGAAACATTGATCTAACCATAGAATTGAATACAAAAAGCAGGCACAAGGCCTGCTTTTTTGATACTATCAATATGGCAATTATCCTACAGGTAATCCTCAATGGGAGCGCATGAGCACACCAGGTTGCGGTCGCCGTATCCCGAGTCGATTTTCCCAACAGTAGGCCAGTACTTGTTGCTAACCAACCACCCAAGTGGGTAACCGGCTTTCTGGCGGCTGTAACTGTGGTTCCACTCATTGGCGGTAACCTCGTTTACGGTGTGGGGTGCATGCTTTAGCACGTTATCCTCCTTGTCGGCCTTGCCGTCCTTAATCTCGTCGAGCTCCCTTTTGATCTCGATCATCGCCTCGATAAAGCGATCGAGCTCCTGCAGCGATTCGCTCTCGGTGGGCTCCACCATCAGCGTTTCGTGAACAGGGAACGACAGGGTAGGGGCGTGGAATCCATAGTCCATCAATCGGCGGGCAATATCGCCAGTCTCTATCCCGTAGGTTTGCTTAAAGTGACGACAGTCGAGGATCATCTCGTGGGCCACCCGGCCAGTTTTGCCCGTGTAAAGCACCTCGTAGTGACCCTTTAGCTTAGCCGCAAGGTAGTTGGCGTTGAGAATGGCCATCTCTGTTGATTTCTTAAGGCCTTCGGCACCTAACATCAGAATATATCCAAAGGTAATGGGCAGAACCATTGCGCTTCCCCAGGGGGCTGCGGAAAGTGCGGGAATACCCTTTTCGCCACCAGTTTTAACAACTGGGTGCGATGGAAGGAATGGAACCAGGTGTTTGGCTACACCAATGGGGCCTACACCTGGGCCACCACCACCATGGGGGATGGCAAAAGTTTTATGCAGATTCAGGTGACAAACATCGGCACCAATAATTCCAGGGCTGGTAAGGCCAACCTGAGCGTTCATGTTGGCACCATCCATGTACACCTGACCGCCGTTATCGTGGATAATCTTCATCATCTCCCTAATCTCGGGCTCAAATACCCCGTGGGTTGATGGGTAGGTAACCATAAACGACGATAGCTTATCGCGGTGCTGCTCGGCCTTGGCTTTCAAATCTTCGAGGGAGATATTTCCGTCGTTATCGCAGGCCACAACTACAACCTCCATGCCGGCCATAGCCGCGCTGGCGGGGTTGGTACCGTGTGCCGACGAGGGAATAAGCACCACATTGCGATGATCCTCGCCACGACTCCGGTGGTATGCCTGAATCACCATCAGGCCAGCGTACTCGCCTGCTGCGCCCGAGTTGGGTTGTAGCGATACCGCATCAAATCCAGTGATCTCAGAAAGCAAACGCTCCAGCTCGCAGATAAGGCTCATGTAGCCCTGTGCCTGCTCGGCTGGCACAAATGGGTGCATATTACCAAACTCAACCCAGCTTAGTGGGAGCATCTCGGTGGCGGCATTCAGCTTCATGGTGCAGCTGCCCAGGGAGATCATGCTGTGGTTAAGGGCGATATCCTTGCGTTCCAGGCGCTTGATGTAGCGCATCATTTCCGTTTCGGAGTGGAAAAGGTTAAAAACCTTTTCGGTGAGGTATGTCGACTTGCGCTTAAGGTTCTCGGGAATGGAGTTGGTGTCCTCAATTTTATCAATCCTAGCGGCTGGTTTGCCGGCCACCTCGGCAAAAATTTCGATAATACTGTTGATGTCGGCTACCGATGTTAGCTCATCGGTGCTAATGCCAACGGTGCCATTTTTCTTGTAGTTAAGGTTGATCTCCTTGTCGAGGGCTTTGCGTCTAATCATATCGGCCTTAACACCCGATGGTAGCTCAATCTCCAGCGTGTCGAAAATATTTTTAACGTTTTGCTTGTAGCCCAGCTTTTCGAGCTCGCGTGCAATGGTAACCGCTGCGCTGTGGGCGTGAGTGGCAATACGCTTAATGCCCTCGGGGCCGTGGTACACGGCGTACATCCCGGCCATGGTTGCCAGCAGAGCTTGAGCGGTACAAATGTTGGAGGTTGCGCGTTCGCGCTTAATATGCTGCTCGCGGGTTTGCAACGCCATGCGTAGCGCCTTATTCCCGTGCTTGTCAATAGAAACGCCTATTATTCGGCCAGGCATATTGCGTTTGAACTCATCCTTGGTTGCAAAGTATGCAGCATGAGGGCCACCAAATCCCATGGGGATTCCAAAACGCTGGGTTGAGCCCACCACGATATCGGCTCCCCACTCGCCTGGAGGGGTAATGAGCGCAAGGGCCAGAATGTCGGCCACAACGGTTACAAAAGCGCCGTTCTCCTTAGCTTTGGCTGCAAATGCTGCGTAATCGCGTACATTTCCCTTAGCCGATGGGTACTGAACAATAACGCCAAACTCCTTGCCGGTAAACTCGTACTCGCAATAGCATCCGGTTATCACCTTTATGCCCATGGGAGTGGCGCGGGTTTGAATAACCTCGAGGTTTTGTGGGAAGATATCGCTATCAACAAAAACCACGTTGCGCTCCTCCTTTACAGCCTGACGGCTGCGTAGACTGTGCATCATCAACATGGCCTCGGCGGCGGCGGTTGACTCATCGAGCAGCGAGGCGTTGGCAATCTCCATTCCTGTGAGATCCATCACCACGGTTTGGAAGTTAAGTAGCGCTTCTAGTCGTCCTTGGCTAATCTCGGCCTGGTAGGGAGTGTAAGAGGTGTACCATCCTGGATTCTCGAAAATATTCCTCAGGATTACCGATGGGGTGTGGGTTCCGTAATACCCCATGCCGATAAAGGTGCGGAATAGCTTGTTCTTCGAGGCTATCGATTTAATCTTCCCAAGGTACTCCTGCTCGGTAAGCGGTGCTGGCAGGTTTAAGGGTTTATCCATGTGGATACCCTTGGGTACCGTTTGTCCGATAAGTTCATCTACTGATTTTACCCCAACAGCTTTTAGCATCTCGGCAATTTCGCTATCGCGGGGGCCAATGTGGCGGTTTACAAAGCGTTCGGTCGACATATATGCGGTATTTGTTTGTAATAAATATGATTACTATTAGGTACTTAAATTGCAAAAACTCATTTCAAATTTGATGTAAAATTAGAAAAATGGTTACAATTTTTAATGACACGAACCCTGTTTTTTTCAAATAGATAGAATTGGCCTGTATTAAGGCGATCTATGCGAGGAATGGGTTGCTGGTTTTCTCATCGCCAATGGTGCTGGGGTCACCATGTCCGGGATAAACAGTAAAGTCATCATCAAGGGTCATTAGCCTTTGGGTTATGCTGTTAAGCAGTTGATCGTAGTTTCCTCCGGGCAGGTCGGTGCGGCCAATGGAGCCGTTAAAAAGGGTATCGCCCGAGATTACAAACCTTTCGGATTCGTTTAGCAGGCATATACCTCCCAGCGAGTGTCCGGGAGTATGAATAACCTTAAGGGTTGTGTTACCAAAGGTGATAGTATCGTTATGGTTAAGATTTTGGTCTATAGAAGGTACATCCTCAATGGTAAAACCGTACATCAGGGCATGCTTTGAGGCCATTTGTATAAGTGGCATATCCTCGGGATGACCAGCAATAGGGACATTGAACTTCTCCTTAACAAAAGCATTTCCAAGTACATGGTCAACATGTCCATGGGTATTTACGGCGAGTTTTGGCTTTAGCCCATTCTGTTGAATAAAGGCAACCAATTCGGCTTGTTCGGCGGATGTATAGCAGCCCGCATCGACAATTATACACTCTTTGGTTTCGTCGAAAACAATGTAAGTATTTTCCTGAAATGGGTTAAAAACAAGGGTTTTAATGCTAGTCATCATTATATAATTTTATTGATTTCTTCTACTTATTGGTTCCCTTTAGCATAGGAACAAATATAAAGCGTCCATGGTTCGTGGTTCGGGTCTCGTTTTCCGATATTTTTTCAATCACCACCATATCCTGGCCGTTGTTATCGCCAACAGGAACAACCAGTTTTCCGCCAATAGTAAGTTGCTCGATAAGTTTTTCGGGGATATGAGGAGCACCCGCAGTAACTAATATCTTGTGGTATGGCCCATAGGTTGGTTTGCCCAAGTACCCATCGCCGTAAAAAAAATGCGGCGTGTAGCCAAGCCGCTCGAGTAGCGCTTTCGATTTTATATACAGCTCGTGTTGACGCTCGATGGTGTAAACCACCGCGCCTAGTTCAAGGAGCACTGCAGTTTGATAGCCCGATCCGGTACCGATTTCGAGAACCTTTTCCCGGGGTTTTATGTCAAGCAGCTGGGTTTGAAAAGCAACAGTGTAGGGTTGCGATATGGTTTGACCCGCGCCAATGGGGAATGCCGAATCTTTGTATGAGAAGTTGAGAAATCCACTCTCCATAAAAAGGTGCCTGGGCACCTTGTTTATTGCGCAGAGCACCTCCTCGCTGGTGATGCCCTTCTGCCGAATCTCATCCACTAGTTTTTTTCGTAATCCCTTATGTCTAAATGAATCCTCCATGTCGCTTAGCTAGTTTATTAAATGGTTCGTTAATTATGCAAATATAGTGCTTAAAGCCCGGCGAAAAAAGTTGCTGCTCAACATTGACAAACTGTATCATTTAGGGATGGGGTTTTACAATTTTTCTGGTCATTTCAATTTTTCTAGTCATTATTTGTTATTTTCGGAGGACACAAATCAGTACAGGAGTGAGCAAGAATTTTCAAGTTTTTAAGTATCTCTTATTTGATGTAATTGGGTCGTTTGCTGCCTGGTTGACCTTTCATTACTACCGTAAGCAGGTGATCGAAACGCAGGTGTTTGGGCACCCAATTCACTTTGAACTGGATCGCAATGTTATTATTGGGCTTATCGTATTGCCGCTTTTCTGGGCATTCCTATTCTTTGTGGCCGGATTCTATCGCGATGTGTTCCGCCGCTCCCGACTTCAAGAGTTGGGCTTATCCATAGGCGTAACCCTTGCAGGTGTCGTATTCATTTTCTTTCTGTTTCTGCTCGACGATTACGTTGTTTCATATCGTAATTACTATCAACTTTTTTTTAACTTACTATTACTGCAGTTTTCCCTTACTTACCTGCCCAGGCTCATCTTAACATCCATAACTACAAGAAAAATTAGGAATCGAAAAATCTCCTTTCCCACTCTAATAGTGGGTGATGGGGATATGGCATTTAACGTATATGAAGATTTTAAGCGTGAAGCAAAACCGCAAGGTAATAGAATTGTGGGGTTCATAAGTTTGAGCAAACATGTTGATGCCAGACTTAACCAAGAGTTGCCCCATTTAGGCGACTTAAACCATCTTAAGTTTGTAGTACATTCGCATAACATTGAAGAGCTGGTGTTGGCGTTGGAGCCCAACGAAAGTAAGCAGTTTGGGAAAGTGATTAATGCGTTGCTGGAGCTAAATTTAATTGTTAAGGCCATTCCCAGCATGTACGACTACCTAACTGGCCGGGTGAAAATGTCCACCATTTTTGGTACACCCCTAATTCAAATCTCCTTCGATTTAATGCCCTTGTGGCAACAAAAAATTAAACATCTTATCGATATTTCAGCATCAATAATTGCGCTTATTGTGCTTTTCCCTGTTATTGTTTTTATTGTCATTGGAATTAAGGTTACCTCAAAAGGGCCAGTACTTTATGGCCAAGAACGTGTGGGACAGTTTGGTAAGCCTTTCCGAATCTTCAAGTTCAGATCGATGTATATTGATGCCGAGGCTAATGGTCCCGCTTTATCGAATAAGAATGATATCCGCATTACGCCCCTTGGACGTTTCTTGCGCAAAACTCGATTCGATGAGATTCCAAATTTCTGGAATGTTATCAAGGGCGAGATGTCGTTGGTTGGCCCCCGTCCCGAGCGGCAGTTCTATATCGACCAAATTATCCTTAAGGCCCCCCATTATGTCCATCTGCAAAAGGTAAAACCGGGTATCACCTCGTGGGGACAGGTGAAGTATGGCTATGCCGAGAATGTGGATCAGATGATTGAGCGCCTTAAGTACGATTTGCTCTACCTCGAGAATATGTCCCTTTATGTCGATTTTAAGATTATGATTTACACCATAATTACTGTTTTTAAAGGGCGAGGAGTTTAGCTTTTGCGACAATCATCAGACTTTCAGTCAAAAGCGATTTTGTTAATAACCCTTTCCTTTTTTCCTATTAAAACCGGATCATGTTCCATATTTTTGTAAACAAAAAAGTGCTTAATGGCCGAGAAGAAATATAATAATAAAAAGGTAAGTACCACTAATATAGCTGGATTAGAGTTAGGGAAGGTTCCACCTCAGGCTATAGAGTTGGAGGAGGCTGTGCTTGGTGCCCTTATGGTGGAGAAGGATGCGGTAATTTCCGTTTTGGATGTGTTGAAGCCTGAGTGTTTTTACAAGGAGACACATCAGAAAATTTTTAAGTCGATAGTAGAGCTATCCACTCGGCTAGAGCCCATCGACCTTTTTACGGTTACCGAGGCGCTTCGCAAAACCGAGGAACTCGATGAGGTTGGCGGTGCAGTTTACCTGGCGCAGCTCACCTCGCGCGTGGGATCGGCCGCTCACCTTGAGTATCACTCAAAAATTATTGCCCAGAAATACATTCAGCGCGAACTAATTCGCGTGTCGACCGATATCCAGAATAAAGCATTCGACGATAGCGTTGATGTTGATGATCTGCTCGATTACTCCGAGATGGAGCTTTTTAAGGTGGCCGAGGGGAATATCAAGCGAGAAACGGCGCCCATTAGCACAATTGTGAACGAGGCGCTCAAAAACCTTGAGGAGGCAGGCAAGCGCGAGGATGGACTTAGCGGAGTACCCTGCGGTTTCTCTGAACTCGATAGGATGACCTCGGGCTGGCAAGCATCCGATCTGGTGATTGTGGCCGCTCGTCCATCGATGGGTAAAACAGCATTCGTGCTCTCCATGGCGCGCAATATGGCGGTGGATCACGATGTGGCTGTGGCTTTCTTCTCGCTCGAGATGTCGAGTGTGCAACTTGTAAACAGGCTGATTGTGAGCGAATCGGGAATACCCCACGAGAAAATTCGGAATGGAAAGCTTACTCCACAGGAGTGGACGCAGCTAACCGTTAAGATTGGAAATCTGCAGAACTCTAAAATCTATATTGACGATACCCCAGCACTTTCCATCTTTGAACTAAGGGCAAAATGCCGCAGGCTTAAGGCGCAGTACGATGTTGGTGTGATTGTAATCGACTACTTGCAGCTGATGACCGGCCCCACCGATTCGCGCGGAAGCCGCGAACAGGAGGTTAGTACCATTTCGCGATCACTAAAGGCCATTGCCAAGGAGTTGAATGTGCCCATTCTGGCGCTATCGCAGCTAAACCGTTCGGTTGAAACTCGTGGAGGGAACAAGCGACCACAACTTTCGGATCTTCGCGAATCGGGAGCCATTGAGCAGGATGCCGATATGGTAATCTTTATCCACCGTCCCGAGTATTACGGCTTTAATGAGGATGAGGATGGCAACTCGCTAATTGGACTCGCCGAAATTATCGTGGCTAAGCACCGTAACGGGGCTGTTGGCGACATTAAATTGCGATTCCGCAAGGAGCAGGCCAAGTTTACCGATATCGACGATATGGAGTATGCCCCATTTGCAGTAGCATCGGCTCCGGTTGCCCAGGCAGTAACCTTTGGTTCGAAGATGAACGAGGATCCATTGCCAATGGTGTCGGGCGATTCTGACTTCGACTTCCTTTCGGGCCCAATTTCCGATGATGATATTCCTTACTAGAAGGTTGTTTGAAGAGGGAAAACCAACTATTAGCTAAAGGATTTCAGTAATTTTCAGCAAGTTATCCACCTCGTGGGTAATGGTTTCGTTGTGAGGAACGCGCTCCGGATTATAGTAAATTTGGTGCATGCCAAATTGCCTTGCCCCAATAATATCGGCTTCAATATCGTCGCCAACCATTATGCTTTCGTATTTTTTTGCATTTGCGCTCGAAAGGGTATAGCCAAAAGCCTCGGGACGAGGCTTGTGGTATCCCGAAATTTCGGATGTAACCACCCTGTCGAAGTACTTCTCAATGCCGCAAAGCCTCAGCTTGGTGAACTGCACCTCGTTGAAACCATTGGTAATGATATGTAAATTATATTTTCCGTGGAGATAGTCCAGGACTTCGATAGAGTGTGGAATTAGCGCAGTTTTCTTGGGGCTTTCGTTTATGTACTCCTCGCCAATTACCGAGGCCAGCACCTTATCCTTAATGCCAAAATCCTTAAGCGTAACCTCGAAGCGCTTGTATCGCAATACCTCTTTTTTCATCTCACCCCGCTGGTAGCTGGCCCAAAGCCTGTTGTTATGCCCAACAAATGAATTGATAAAGGTTTCGGCATCAGGAAATGCCTTGTGGAGCTGGTGATTTTCGAAAATATCAATCAGCGTGATTCGCATATTCTGCTCAAAATCCCACAGTGTACGGTCTAAATCAAAGAAGATGTGCTTGTAGATGGCCATGTAAAACAAAAGTAACGGTTTTGAATTGCAAGCAAAGGTAATCAGAAATTTTCTACCATTAATCATTTGATAAACTTGTGGCTTTGGGGGTGTCATATTACTTCTGTTCTGCATGTTTTATACTTTTTTTATTACCTTTGCCCAAAATACTCTATCCTATAAAATATTATTAAAAACAAGTGTCATTATCCTGCAATCCCTGTTGTTACCCGTGTAGACGTTTATTAATTAACACAATACTCATTTGAAATTTAAAGATTTTGGTTTCCAAAGTGCCATTATGGATGGCATTGAGGCTATGGGGTTTGATGTTCCCACACCCGTTCAGGAAAAGGCAATCCCGCCCATTATGGAGGGTAGGGATGTTATTGCATGTGCTCAAACTGGCACAGGGAAAACCGCTGCGTTTATCCTGCCAATACTCAACAAATTATCGTCGCTTCCAGTACGGCTGAACTACATAAGCACACTAGTTATAGTTCCTACCCGCGAGCTGGCCATGCAAATCGATCAGCAACTCGAGGGATTTGGCTACTACGCTCCAGCCAGCTCCATTGCTGTATACGGCGGAAACGACAGTTTAAGCTGGGAGCAGCAGCGGTTGTCAATCCAAAATGGCGTGGACTTTATTATCGCCACTCCCGGGCGTCTGCTTCAGCACATTAGCATGGGCTACGTATCGCTCAACCGGGTTGAGCATCTTGTGCTCGATGAGGCCGATCGCATGCTCGATATGGGTTTTTTTGATGATATCACCGAGATAGTGAAGTTGCTACCCCAAAAGCGGCAAACCCTGCTGTTTTCGGCAACAATGCCCCCCAATATTAGGAAGTTATCCAAAAAGATATTGACGAATCCCGTTGAGATCAATATCGCAGTGTCGAAACCTGCCGAGAATGTTCTGCAGGGTGTTTACGAGATTGATGATAATCAAAAAATTGGTCTATTATCACATTTGCTCAAGGGCAAAGATCATGTTAAGAGTGCTATTGTATTTGCTTCCACCAAGCTAAAGGTAAAAGCCATTGAGCGAGCTTTAAAAGTGGAAGGGATGAGCGCATTGGCCATTCACTCCGATTTGGAGCAGAAAGAGCGCGAGGATGTGCTGCGCAAGTTCCGCAACCGCAAGTTTCAGATTCTAGTTGCCACCGATATCATAGCCCGGGGTATTGATATTGAGGATATCGACCTAATTGTTAACTACGATGTGCCAAACGACCCGGAGGACTACGTGCACCGCATTGGTAGAACAGCTCGTGCACAATCCGATGGCGTAGCCCTAACCTTTGTCAATGGCAAGGAGAAAAAACAATTTGCCCAAATTGAACAGTTTTTGGCCACGAAAATCTTTAGAATTCCCATGCCCACAATGGCCAAATAACGACAGTATACAGGTAAGTCTCATCTATTCAGTAAAATATCCATCTGTTTGCCAAAAAACAGATGGATTCTTTATTTTTTGGCACAACTGTTTGAAAAACAGTATACGTTACACTTTTTTTATCAAAAAGCTATCGTTTAGCTACCCATTATTACGAATGATTTACTAACGTTGCAGCTGGATTTTGCCCGATTTTTCAATGTTCGGTCAAGCCTAAAATACTAACCAATAGAGGAATATTATGCCTTTAAAACGAAAAATCTTAGAGCTTCAAAAGCGAAAGGAAGAGATTCTTCAGGGTGGGGGCGAGCAGGCCATTGCTAAGCAGCAGGCCATGGGTAAGCTCACCGCCCGAGAACGCGTTGTTGCTCTGCTCGACGAGGACTCGTTTAACGAGTACGACCTCTTCGTGGAGCACGAAGCGCGCGACTTTGGAATGGAGACCAAGGTTTTGCATGGTGATGGGGTAATTATAGGAACCGGTACCATTTACGGTGCGCCCGTTGCTGTTTTTGCACAGGATTTTACTGTTGCTGGGGGATCGCTCGGGCTTATGCACGCCCGTAAGATTACAAAAATTATGGATTACGCCCTTAAAATGCGTATTCCGCTAATTGGTATAAACGACTCAGGTGGTGCTCGTATCCAGGAGGGGGTGAACTCTCTGGCCGGATACGGAGAAATTTTCTTCCGCAACACACTTGCCAGTGGCGTTATACCTCAAATTTCAGTTATTCTGGGCCCATGCGCTGGTGGTGCGGTGTATTCGCCTGCTTTAACTGATTTTGTGTTTACCGTTGATAACATCTCCAAGATGTTTATCACAGGCCCCGAGGTGATTAAAACCGTTCTAGGCGAGGAGATTTCCATGGAGGAACTCGGTGGCGCACGCGTGCATGCCGAGATCACCGGAAATGCCCATTTCTTTGCCGAGAGCGAGATGGAGTGCTTTGAGCAGATTAAAAAGCTTATCACTTACATTCCCTGGAACAACACGCGCAAGGCGCGGAGGTTTGAGCCTAAGGATCCTAAACCCGAGTTCAATATCGATGAGATTGTACCCGGCGATCCTAAGCAACCCTACGATGTTCGCGATGTAATTCGTTCCATTGCCGACGACTCCGATTTCTTTGAGGTTCAGGAGTACTGGGCATCGAACATTGTTGTTGGGTTTGGTCGTATCAATGGCGATACCGTTGGCTTTGTAGCCAACCAACCGCTGGTTCTGGCAGGGGTTCTGGATGTTGACTCATCCGATAAAGCGGCTCGATTTATTCGTTACTGCAACGCCTTTAGCATTCCTCTAATCACGTTAGTCGACCTACCTGGATATCTTCCTGGTGTTGACCAAGAGCATGCCGGGGTTATTCGCCACGGAGCAAAAATGCTTTACGCCTACAGCGAAGCTACTGTGCCCAAAATCTCTGTGATTTTAAGAAAAGCCTACGGTGGAGGATACATTGCCATGAACTCGCGCCACCTACGTGCAGATTTCGTATTTGCATGGCCTGGCGCTGAAATTGCCGTTATGGGCCCTGAGGGAGCAGCCAATATTATTTTCCGCAAGGAGATTATGGAAGCAGAGGATCCTGAGAAAATGCGCCGTTTGAAGGTGAAAGAGTACAAGGAAAAGTTTGCAAATCCATATGTGGCAGCCGCTAAAGGGTATATCGATACCGTTATTGAACCTACTGAAACCCGTAAGCTAATAATTCACGCACTTGAGGTTTCAGTGAATAAAGTGGTTGATAAACCTTGGAAGAAACATGGAATTCCTCCATTCTAAAGAGTTGAAGCCATGGTGAAAGAGAATAAAACCAAGCAAAAAGCTTCAAACGTAATTGCCAATCCATCTATCGCAGAAAATCCGTTGTACCGGATTGTGGTGGTTGAGGGGGCAAAGTACCGGACGCTATCCCACCGTAAAAACGAAATGCGTGTAAAGTGGGAGGCTCCTAAGCTCAAAGAGCTTAAATCATTTATTCCCGGAACCATTGTTAAGGTTGCGGTTAAAGCCGGCGATAAAGTACAACCTGGCGACTTACTGATGATTTTTGAAGCAATGAAAATGCAGAATAAAGTTCTGTGCCCATTTCCAGGCGTGATTAAGGCCATTAATGTGAAGGAAGGCGAGAGGATTCCCAAAGGCTTTGTTATTGCGGTGTATGAGTAGTGAGAAAGTCGGGGAACGTTCCCCGGCTTTTTTTTTGCAGCCCATAATTATTGTTTTGAAAAGTATTGTCGTTACTACATTGGCCCTGTTAAAAAGCTGCAAATAAAAACATCGGCTAAATGCCAATAGTATCCCATATTGTTACTATTTTTGGCTCGGATTTAAGTTAATATAATAAACCTATACCATGGAAGTTACCGTTGAGATTGCCAAGGAGTTAGGCTTACTGCCTGCGGAGTTTGAGATGATAAAGAAGATTCTGGGACGTGTGCCCAACTTTACGGAGCTAAGCATTTATGCCGTAATGTGGAGCGAGCACGCATCGTATAAAAACTCAATTAAATGGCTCAAAACTTTACCCCGAAAGGGCGATGCTATTTTAGCCGAGGCAGGAACCGAAAATGCAGGCTTGGTCGATTTGGGCGATGGTATTGCCTGTGCTTTTAAAATCGAATCGCACAATCACCCCTGTGCAGTTGAACCCTACCAGGGAGCAGCAACTGGCGTTGGCGGTATCAACCGCGATATCTTTACCATGGGCGCACGCCCAGTGGCGCAGCTCAACTCGTTACGATTTGGTAACATTAAGCTCGATAGAACTAAATGGCACATAAAGGGTGTGGTTAAAGGCATTGGCGATTACGGAAATGCCTTTGGTGTACCTGTGGTGGCAGGCGAGGTTTTCTTCGACGAGTCGTTTAATACCAACCCGCTGGTAAACGCCATGTCGGTAGGTATTGTGGATAAGAATATGGTAGTTTCTGCAATATCAAAAGGAGTGGGTAACCCCGTTTTTATTGTGGGATCGTCTACGGGTAAGGATGGAATACATGGAAGCACATTTGCTTCAGCAGATATTACCGAGGATTCGGCCGATGATATCCCCTCAATCCAGGTGGGCGACCCCTTTATGGAGAAGTTGCTACTTGAGGCTAGCCTCGAGGTGATTAAAACCGGTGCCATTGTTGGCATGCAGGATATGGGTGCTGCTGGAATTATTTGTTCAACCTCCGAGATGTCGGAAAAAGGTGGCTGTGGTATGAAGGTTGACCTAAGCAAGGTGCCCCTACGCCAGCACAATATCGAGGCTTGGGAGATTCTTTTGTCCGAGTCGCAGGAGCGAATGCTAATTGTGGTTGAGAAAGGACGTGAAGCCGAGGTTGAAAAAGTGTACAAAAAATGGGATTTGAATTGCGTTCAAATTGGTGAGGTTACCGAAGGAGGCCGGTTGGAGTTTTTCTGGAAAGGAGAAATGGTAGCCAATGTGCCCGCCGAATCACTAGTTCTGGGCGGTGGCGCACCTGTTTACGAGCGTGAGTATCGTGAACCAGCATACTATCAGGAGTACAAGAAGTTCGATATAAATGCAATTCCAGAGCCCCAGGATTTAAAGGAAGTAGCACGGATGTTAATTAATCATCCCAACATTGCATCCAAGCGGTGGGTTTACGAACAGTACGATAGCATGGTGGGAACTAGAAATATGACCACCAATTTCCCCTCATCGGCGGGGGTGGTAAATCTAAAAGGAACTAACAAGGCTCTTGTTCTAAGCGTCGATTGCAACTCGCGTTACGTTAAAGCCGACCCCGAGGTTGGTGCCATGATTGCCGTTGCTGAGGCTGCTCGTAACATTGTGTGTACTGGAGGAAAGCCTCTGGCCATTACCAATTGCTTGAACTTTGGCAACCCCTACAAACCAGAGATTTACTGGCAATTTGTGAATGCCATCAAGGGTATGGGCACGGCTTGCGAAAAGTTTGGAACACCCGTAACAGGGGGTAACGTTAGTTTCTACAACCAGTCGACCATAGGGGGTAAGGATGAGGCCGTTTTTCCAACCCCCACCATTGGGATGCTTGGAGTACTCGATAACAAGAATCACCATACAACACTTGCGTTTAAAGAGAAAGGCCACATGATTTTCCTTATTGGCCAATCGCGCAACGATATAGCCTCGTCGGAGTATCTTTACACTTTCCATGGCGTAAAAGCTTCGCCGGCACCATTCTTCGATTTGGATGAGGAGCACAGGATGCAGCAGCTGGTACTTCAGCTGATAAACCGAAATCTAATCCAATCGGCCAACGACATTTCCGATGGAGGACTATTTATAAGCCTTTTTGAGTGTGCTGCTCCTCGGAACCTTGGTTTTGACATTACTACCGATGCTGAGATCAGACCCGATGCATTCCTGTTCGGCGAGTCTCAAGGTAGGGTGGTTGTTACCGTTTCCCCCTCGCGCGAAACGCATTTCATCGACCATATGATGGAAAGTGGAATACCATTCACTGCACTTGGTCATGTTACCAAATCAGAGGTTAGGGTCGATGATGTTTCGTTTGGCTTTATTGCCGATTTGAAGAAAGAGTACGAAAATTCACTGGGAGAGTTGATTGTTGGAAAGTAAGGATAACTTATCGAACGAAGTTAAAAACTTTGCCGTTAGGGAGCATGATGTTGAGGAAATGTTCAACGGAATTGCCCCACGCTACGACTTGCTAAATCATCTCCTAAGCTTTGGCATCGACAAGCTTTGGCGCAGGCGATTGGTGAAGGGAGTTGCTAGGCATAACCCAAAGATTGTTCTCGATGTGGCGACAGGTACCAGCGATTTGGCCATTGCTCTTGCCCGCCGGAACAGGAGCGTTTCAGTTGTTGGCGTTGATATAGCCGAGGAGATGCTTTCCCGGGGCCAGCATAAGTTGGACAGGCTTAAGCTCTCCAACAGGATTACTCTCCAAAAGGCCACCTCTCTTAGCCTTCCATTCGCAAACAATTCCTTCGATGCTGCAATGGTGGCCTTTGGTGTTAGAAATTTTGAGGATCCGCTTAACGGACTTTTAGAAATGGCTAGGGTAATAAAGCCAGGTGGAACAATTAGCGTTTTGGAGTTTACAACCCCCAAATTTGCAGCTATCCGATGGGCATATTTGTTCTACTTTAACCGCGTTTTGCCTTGGGTTGGGGAAAAAATCTCGGGGCATAAAACGGCATACACCTACCTGCCCACCTCCGTTGATGCTTTTAAGGAACGTGAAGAATTTGTTGAATTGCTAGTTAAGGCTGGATTTTCGGATGCCTCATTCTCGCTCCAAAGTTTTGGTATAGCAGCAATTTATAGGGCGAAAAAATTGTAGCGGTTTAAAACACCTCAATGTCAATAATAATACAAGGGAGTAACCGTTAGCATTAGGATTTTACCATAATTATGAGAAAAGCACTCATCTTATTGGCGTTTATTCCCATTGCAATTGGCCTAAGTGTTACCGCTTTTGGTCAGCTTAAACCGCATCCAATTCTCAATGACCCCGATTACGATTTTCAGAAACGGTTGAGGTTTGGTTTTTCGCTGGGTGTAAATTTTATGGACTTTCAGATAGCCAGTAACCCTGTGCAGTTCGATTCTCTCTACGTCGATAACAGCAGGATCTACCCTGGCTTCAACGTTAATGTGATTACCGATTTTCGGATTGTCCCAACCCTCCACCTCCGGTTTTTACCTGGATTGGCTTTTGGTCAACGCGACCTTTACTTCTACGATAAGGAGGGTGAGGTGGCCACCATGCAAATTGAATCTTCTTTTATTGAAATGCCCTTTATGATTAAGTATGCTGCCGTTAGGAAGTGGAATACTCGACCTTATCTAATTGCTGGCACAAATTTTCGGATAGATATGGCAGCCTATAAGAAGTTAAACATTGAGGAAGGCGTTTACATTAAACTCATAAAGGGAGATATTTACTATGAGTTTGGTTTCGGACTCGATTTTTACCTCACCTACTTCAAGTTTTCCACTGAGCTTAAATTCTCATCGGGATTCCGAAATGCTCTAGGCGCTTTTGATGAAGATCAGGGTTCACAGTATGCCAGCGCCATTCACCGACTCAAGTCACAGCTGGTTACCCTATCGTTTCACTTTGAGTAGATTTGCAGTATGCCCACCGAACTTTCCATAGAGCTTAGACCAGCGCAGGCATCTTCGCTTGATGCCATAAAGGCTATAGTATCCAAGAGAATGGGAATTCATCCAGCGCAGCTAGGCGATATTCGAATTGCCCGTAAATCCATTGATGCCCGCCAGGGGCGCGTTAAGGTAAACTTAGGGCTTAAAGTGTTTGCAAAGAACGAAAAGCTAACCGACGATTTTCCCGCATTTAATTATCGGGATGTTTCAACTAAACCCGAAGTGATTGTTGTAGGGGCTGGTCCTGCAGGCCTTTTTGCTTCGCTGAGGTTAATAGAGCTGGGCCTTAAGCCCATTATTGTTGAACGAGGAAAGGATGTGTCGAGCCGAAAGCGCGATGTGGCTCACTTGAACAGGAATATTCGTCTTAATCCCGAATCGAACTTTGCCTACGGTGAGGGTGGCGCAGGCACATTTTCCGATGGGAAATTATATACTCGTTCGCGAAAGCGTGGCGATATCAACCGAATTCTCCGAATTTTACATCAGCATGGTGCTCAGGACGAAATTCTTTTCGAGGCTCATCCCCACATTGGAACCAATGTTTTGCCCAGGGTTATTAAAGCAATTCGGAGAACAATTGAGAGTTTTGGAGGCCAGTTTATTTTCAGCGCTCGGGTCGACGAACTAATTATAAGTGCTGGCGCAATTAATGGAGTTAAACTCAGTGATGGCCAGAGGTTGATGTCAAAAGCTGTTATTCTGGCCACAGGCCATTCGGCCAGGGATGTTTACCAAATGCTTTGGAAGCAGAATGTGGCGCTCGAGGCCAAGCCATTTGCAATGGGCGTAAGGGTTGAACATCCTCAGGCGCTAATCGATTCTATTCAGTATCACGGATTAGATAGGGGCGATTATTTGCCAGCAGCCAGCTATAGGCTAGTTCAGCAGGTCGATGGCAGAGGCGTATACTCATTCTGTATGTGTCCCGGTGGATTTATTGTCCCTGCGGTATCGTCGGAAAATGAGATAGTGGTTAATGGCATGTCGCCCTCGCTTCGCAACTCAAAGTGGGCCAACTCGGGAATTGTGGTTGAGGTTAAACTAGAGGATTTGGAGCGTCTTTCAATACATGGCCCATTGGCGGGGTTGCATTTTCAGCAGCAAATGGAGCAACTGGCATATCACAATCGCGATGGAAGTAATGTTACAGCACCGGCACAGCGGCTCGATGATTTTGTTGCAGGACGAGCATCAAGCAAATTGCCCATTTGCTCCTATAATCCTGGTGTTACACCGTCCTCGCTTAATAGCTGGATGCCCGAGTGGATTGTGAAACGCCTGCAGGAGGGCTTTAAACAATTCGACAGGAAGATGAGAGGGTTTATAACCAGCGAGGCGCTGGTTGTTGGGGTGGAGTCGCGCACCTCCTCACCCGTTAGGATTCCTCGGGGTAGCGAAACGCTTGAGCATATAACTTTGAAGGGATTATTCCCGTCGGGCGAGGGCGCTGGCTATGCCGGAGGCATTGTGTCGTCGGCAGTTGATGGTGAACGCTCGGCCGAAGCCGTGGCCACTAAAGTTTTTGGAGTTAGATAATTCTTCGCCTAAATTCGGAGCAAACAATGGCTGTGGCCATGGCCACATTCAGCGATTCGCTGGTGGTCCCATCCTCAGTAAAGCTGGGAATTGTAATCCGCTGGGTAACTAACCCCGAAACATCATTCGAAATCCCATTCCCCTCATTCCCCAAAACCACTATCCCGTTTTTTGCTAATGGTGCGCTGTAAATGTTATCGCCATTTAAAAAGGTGCCAAATACAGGAATTTTATGTGTTGAAGCATCTTGCAGAAAAGGAATTAAATCAGCATAAATTACCTTAACCCGCGCAATGGCACCCATGGTTGCCTGAACCACTTTTGGTGCAAAAGCATCGGCGGTTTCGGCCGAGCAAACAATAGTCCGAATCCCGAACCAGTCGGCAAGCCGAATAATTGTCCCTAAGTTTCCGGGATCCTGTATATTCTCGAGAGCAAGTGTTAGCGAGTTCCTAGTTTGGTTAATATCCAAAGCGATTTCAGGAATTTTTGCAATAGCCAATACCGAAGTTGGCGTTGTTAGCCCGCTAATGCGAGTCATCTCTTTTGCCGAGATAAGCTGGAATCGATTGTCCTCAATCTGCGAATTATTTTCCCAATCGGCCGTGTGGTAAACTTGCTGAATACTTATAGTTGATTGAAGCAAATCGTTCACTAGCCTAGAACCTTCGGCTACAAAAAGCCCCTCCAGATTCCTAAACTTCTTTAGCTGGAGCGATTTAATGAATTTTATGGAGTTTGCAGTGAGCATAGGCTTTTTGTTTACGCAAACCTACAATAATTTAGAGAAAATCCATAAAGTATTACCATTTCAGTTTTGGTATTGCTCGGTAAGTTGCCTTGCCTTCTTTTTTGATGAATTAGCTGTTTGTAGTGTTAATTGTATTGTTTTTGAGTATATGTTTTATCGCATTGGCATGCAAGTTGTCAAACGGATTTACTATCTTTCAGCCCTAATGCGACTCTGGTTGAAAAGTTGTGCTATACTTTAAGTTGATGTTAATTTTCAAACTACTTCTTCGGCAAATGTTGGCTAAAAACACATTACCTTTTCTCCTTTTACTGCTTGTTTTTGCATCGTCGTGTAGCATAACCAGAAATGTTCCTGAGGGCAACTATCTGCTCGACAATGCGGATATTATAATAAAATCAGAAACCAAAAAGCCAGAGGTAAAGGAAGGTGAACTCTCTCGCTATGTACGGCAAAAACCCAACAAGCGAATCCTACTTTTTAGGTTTCACCTTCGACTTTTCAATATGGCTAACCCTAATAAGGATAAGGGTATTAGCAGGTTGCTGCGAACAATAGGCGAGGAACCAGTTCTACTCGATACATTTCAAACAAGCCAATCTACCGCTAACCTATTGCGCTACATGCAGAGTAAGGGCTTTTATGGTGCTCGGGTAGCCGATACCACTCAACTTGGCCGAAAGAGCGCTACTGTTCAGTATGTAATCCATCCGGGTAGTCCCCACCGTATACGATCTATTAGCTACCTTATTGAGGATACGCTTATCCGCCGTCTTGTTTTAACCGATACGGTAAACCGAATTGTTCAGCGAGGCGATAGGTTCGATATCGATCTTTTGCGCGAGGAGCGCAAGCGAATCGAGCGCAACCTAAGAGAGGAGGGCTACTTCTTCTTCTCGCGCGACTTTATCACCTTTAGTGCCGATACCAGCGTGAACGATAAAAAGGTCGACCTAGAATTGGTTATAAGGAATCGATTTACTCGCAATGCTTTTGGTGAGCGAATTCCCCAGAAATACAGGAAGTATGAGATCAGCAATGTGTACGTTTACACAAACTACGACCCAGTTGAGTTTTTCTACCTCCAGGAGGAAAAACTGCTCGATACCATGATGCTCGACAACCAGCACTTTATCTACTCATACAAACCCAACATTAAGTTTCGAACGGTAAGTAACGCAAATCTATTAAGACCCGGACAAATCTACTCCGAGAGCATTACCCAGAAAACACGCGACAACCTTAACTCTTTACGGCTGTTTAGAGCGGTTAACGTGTTCTTTAGACCCGACGAAGCGTCTGATAAATCAACCCCGAACGAAGATTTTATAATATTTAATGCCGATAGCAGGAGCGATTCCATCACATTTGGCAAGCTTAACTGTTTTATTCAGCTTACGCCTCATACCCTTCAGAGTTACCAGGTTGACTTTGGTTTTACAAACACCTCTTCCGATATTGGGGCAGAGGGCAACATAAACTATCAGCATAAGAATATTTTTAAGGGTGCCGAGGTACTCGATACTAAGCTAAGGGGAATGGTGCAGTTTTTGACTGGGGAGCGTTTCTCCGCAAGTTCCATTGAATTTGGAGGATCGGTGGGGCTTAGTTTTCCTCGATTTTTAAGCCCGTTCGCAGGGCAGGAATTTGTGAACAGGTATAGTCCCCGCACACAGGTTGTATCATCGTATAGTTTTCAACAACGACCGGAGTACACCCGAACGCTTGCCGGGATGAATTTTAGCTATATATGGCGATCGGAGAATAACTTCACTCACACCTTCACCCCAGCCGAGGTTAGCGTAATTAACATTTTTCAGATTTCGGATGTTTTCTGGGATAAAATAAAAAACACCTACGAGGCGAATAGCTACCGAAACCAGTTTGTTACTCTCACAGGTTATGGATTTATCTACTCAACCCAGTCGGCAGCAAAGAAGAGCTACTCTGTGCTTAGGTATAATGCTGAGATTTCGGGAAATGTGCTTCGCGGGTTATTTAGCGCTTTAGATGTTGAGCAAGTCAATGGTGCATATCAACTCTTTAATACCAACTTCTCACAGTACGCTCGGAACGATATAAACTATGTTTACAATCAGGTTGTTGACGAGAATAATACGTTTGTGTACCGCCTTTACGCCGGTGTTGGACTTCCTTACGGTAACTCCGCGGCTCTCCCTTTCGAGAAGAAGTATTTCTCCGGAGGATCATCAGGGGTAAGGGCATGGCCCGCGCGTGGTTTAGGCCCTGGTTCCTACATCGAAACGCAGCTAAAGTTTCCTAACCAAACAGCCGACATTAAGCTAGAGGCAAATCTTGAGTATCGATTTAAGCTGGTTTGGCTGCTCGAGGGTGCCCTATTCCTCGATGCTGGAAACGTTTGGGCAATTAGCTCTGCCGACGATAGGCCCGGTTCGGTTTTTACTCCCAAATCGTTCTATAAGCAGATTGCCTTAGGAACAGGTACAGGATTACGCATGAATCTAGGTTTTTTTACCCTTAGGTTCGATGTGGGCGTTAAGGTTTACGATCCTGGTATTTACACCATTACCTCCGATAATGTGGTTGTTATTGAGAACAAACATCACTGGATACCCTTCGATAGACCCTACAGCCGAGAACTTAAGGACTTTGCCATCCATTTTGGTATTGGTTACCCATTTTAGCCATTCTTTATTGCAAAACCAGTAGGCATTAAGGGTGATTCTTAACATGTTTTTTTGATGTTACACTCCCTTGACTTTTACCGTTATTAGCCATAGCTTTGTGTAAACCTAAAATCACTATAGCTATGGATTTCAATAATATTACCGATCTCCTGGGCGATAGGGCAAAGAGCGTGCTCGATCACAAATGCCAAACATTGTCCAAGGAGCATCTTCATTTGCCCGGCCCCGATTTTGTCGACAGGGTGGTTTCACAGTCAAACCGATCGCCACAGGTGATGCGTAGTCTCCAGGCGATGTTCAGTCATGGCCGATTGGCCAACACGGGCTACCTCTCCATTCTCCCCGTCGATCAGGGGATTGAGCATACCGCAGGCGCCTCGTTTGCTCCAAACCCAATTTACTTCGATCCCGAGAATATAGTGAAGCTGGCGGTTGAGGGTGGTGCCAATGCCGTTGCCTCAACTTTTGGCGTGTTGGCCTCGGTGTCGCGTAAGTACGCCCATCGCATCCCTTTCATTGTAAAGCTCAATCACAACGAGCTGCTCACTTATCCCAATAAGTTCGATCAGATCATGTTCGGAACCGTTGAGGAGGCTTGGAAACTTGGTGCCGTGGCCGTTGGGGCAACCATCTACTTTGGCTCCGAGGAGTCTAATCGGCAAATAATTGAGGTGGCCGAAGCCTTTGAGTATGCCCATGAGCTTGGAATGGCAACCGTTCTATGGTGCTACCTGCGGAACAATGGCTTCAAAAAGGATGGCGTCGATTTCCATGTGGCAGCCGATTTAACGGGCCAGGCCAACCACCTTGGCGTTACCCTGCAGGCCGATATTATTAAGCAGAAACTACCCGAGAATAACGGTGGATTTAAAGTTATCAACTTTGGCAAAACCCACGATAAGGTATACTCTCAGCTCTCCAGCGATCACCCCATCGATCTTACCCGGTATCAGGTAATCAGCTGCTATAATGGCAGGGCAGGACTGATTAACTCAGGCGGAGCATCGAGCGGAGCCAGCGATTTGGCTGAGGCCGTATTTACGGCTGTTGTTAATAAGCGCGCGGGTGGTATGGGCCTAATTAGCGGTCGCAAGGCCTTTCAACGCCCCATGGACGAGGGTGTAAAAATCCTCAACGCCATACAGGATGTGTACCTCTGCAAGCAGATAGATATTGCATAATTCACACAAACACCAACCCCAAACCCCTGCTGAAAAGTGGGGGTTTGGGGTTTGAAAGGGTAGGCCGGAAGACCAAGGATAGAGGCAGAGAGCGAAGAGCATAGAGCATAGGGCATAGGGCATAGAGCATAGAGCATAGAGCGAAGAGCGAAGAGAGAAGAGCAAAGGGCAAATAGCGAAGGGCCAATAGCCAACAGTCAATCTCGCAGTGTCTCGTAATTTCAGCGTTATCTGACGAAATGACGAGATTAGTCAGCCAAAAAGCGGCTGCCTCCTCTCGTTATCCACTATATTACAGTGGATCCCGAGACGAGCGAGACACACAGCCAACAGCCAACAGCTCTCGTTATCTCAGCAAAGAACGCTTCAATCCCAAGACAGGCAACAGCCAATAGCCAACAGCCAATAGCCAACAGCCAATAGCCAACAGCCAATAGCCAACTCCAACTAAACCCTTCCCTCCCAAATCACTCTAATAAACGCTAACTCGTTTGGCTATGCCAACAATTTTTCGCAATTTGGCGTGATTTTTTGTGAAACTCATTAACCTACTAGTATGCCTACCAGTTCAACCGTTCGTGACAGCTTTGGAAGTAAGTTTGGAATTATCGCCGCAGCCGCAGGATCTGCCGTTGGCCTGGGGAATATATGGAAATTTCCCTACGTGGCTGGCGAGAATGGCGGTGGCGCGTTTATGCTGATTTACCTTTTCTTCGTTTTTCTGATAGGGGTTCCGGTTATGATGTCGGAGTTTGCCATTGGCCGCAAGGGACAAAGGAATGCCTACGGCTCGTTTAGCCTAATTGCACCTGACACTCGTTGGAACCTAATCGGTTTTATGGGTGTTGTGGCCGCTTTTTTTATTTTGGCATTCTACAGCGCAGTGGCAGGTTGGACTCTTGAGTATATTGTTCATTCGGTTACCCATCGGTTTGCAGGGCAAACCCCTTCCGATTTGGAGGCCACTTTCAGCGGATTTATTGCCAATCCCATTCGCCCTGTTATTTGGCAGCTCGTATTTATGGTGCTTACGGCGCTAATTGTGCTAGCTGGAATAAAAAAAGGGATTGAGAAGTACACCAAGCTGCTGATGCCATTGCTGCTTCTTCTTATTGTTCTACTCTGCGTTCGCTCAGTTACGCTCGAGGGCGGAAAGGACGGTTTGGCATTCCTGTTTAAGCCCGACTTTAGCAAGGTGACGGGCAAAACAATTCTTTACGCCCTTGGACAAGCATTTTTCTCGTTAAGCCTTGGGATGGGTGCGCTAATTACCTACTCATCGTACTTTGGCAAGAAGGAGAACCTTGCGGTAACTGCCGTCGAAGTAGCAATCTCCGATAGCGTTATCGCCATTCTGGCCGGAGTAATGATATTCCCCGCTGTTTTTGCCTTTGGCATTGCTCCAAGTTCTGGGCCTAGTCTGGTGTTTATTACACTTCCAGGAATCTTTCAGCAGATGCCCGGTGGCGATTTCTTTGGGGCAATCTTCTTTGTGCTGCTGGCCGTTGCAGCGTTAACTTCCACCATCTCGCTGCTTGAGGTGGTTGTGGCTTTTTTCTCCGAGGAGCTGAATATTACTCGCCGCAAGGCAACAGTTATTGCAACCATAGCCATCTCGGCGTTGGGCGTGTTCGCGTCCATGTCGTTTGGGCCACTTAAAGACTTTACGCTTTTTGGAAAGAGTATATTCGATTTGCTCGACTACACAGCATCCAACGTGTTGCTACCGCTGGGCGGATTACTAATTGTACTATTTGTTGGCTGGTTTGCCGGAAAGCGAATTGCCCGGCAGGAACTCTCCAACGAGGGGACTCTTAAACTGCGGTATTTCTCAACCTTTAATGTGATTGTGAAATTTATTGCCCCCGTGGCCATCGCTGCTATATTTATTTACAGCATTTTCTGGGGTGGATTGGGATAGAAATCATTATAAAAAGTGTTTTGTATCTTATTGCGATATCCTCAGCTTCCCGGCTACAAATCCAGTTGTCCAGGCTGCCTGTAGGTTATAGCCTCCCGTAATTGCATCAATATCGAGCACCTCGCCGGCAAAGTAAAGGTTTTTACAAGCCTTACTCTCCATCGTGCTCATGTTTACGCTATCGAGGCTAATACCACCGCAGGTTACAAACTCCTCGCGAAAGGTCGATTTTCCCTTCACCTCGTAGATATCGTTGGTGAGGATTTCGGTTAGCTTGTTGATTCCTTTTTTACCCAGTTCACCCCATCGTCTATCGGCAGCAATATCAACTTTGATAATGAGGAAATGCCAAAGCCTTTCGGGCAGTCCGTAGGGTCGAATATTAGAGATTTGCTTTTTAGAATGCTCTGCTGATATTTGCGTAATTGTGTGGCTAACCTCCTCGTAGCTGGCCTCGTTTGTCCAGCAAACCTGAACTTTAAAACCGTAATTCATTTCGCTAAGCGCTCGTGCCCCAAACGACGAGAGTTTTAGTATTGCCGGGCCGCTCATCCCCCAATGTGTTATCAAGAGGGGACCACTTGCTTTAATCTTTGTTCCCTGAATGCTCACACGAACATTCTCCACCACAATCCCCATCAACTCTCTAATTTTCTCGGTGGGCATATTAAATGTGAATAACGATGGAACTGGCGGTTCAATAACGTGGTTTAGCTCCTCGAGCCATTTAAGCCCATCCCTTTTGGGCGATCCTCCGGTTGTCACAATAACCTTGTCGAAGGTTTGATCAATCTTACCATCAACAAAGATTATTTTAAGCTTATCGCCAGTTGGACTTAAGGATTTAACGCCCATGCCCGTTCTAATATCGATATTTAACCTCCTGGCCTCGCGTAAAAAGCAGTCGATTATGCTTTGCGAATCCTGTGAAGCCGGAAAAACACAGTTGTCATCTTGAATTTCCAGCGGAACGCCACGCTTCTCGAACCACTCAATGGTATCGGTGGTGCTGAATACCCCAAATAGCTTCTTAAGCTTTTTCCCACCCCGAGGATATGCCGTGCAGAGCTCCGCGATCTTTGTGCAGCCATTGGTCACGTTGCATCTACCTCCTCCCGAAATTTTTACCTTGGCAAGTACGCGCTGAGATTTCTCAAAGATGGTGACATTGGCGTTGGGATAATTCTCCTTTACCGCAATGGCGGCAAAGAAACCAGCAGCACCGCCACCAATAATTGCTACGTCCATTTGGTTTAGTATCCGATTTGCTAAAGGTTTACGAGTGGTGCAAAGGTAGTGAATTCTAGCATGCTTTTTCAGTTTCAGTATTTATCAGGTTGATACAATCTACCTAATTTCCGAAATGATTTATTGTATTCGTAACATCCAACTCTTAATATTTCACAATTAGTTATCTTCGTCTTTTGAAATGATAGTAATCAGGATTGTAGTAGTTTAAAATATTCTATATGGATATCGCAATTATAGGAACTGGTGGGGTAGGAGGCTACTTTGGCGCTAAGCTGGCCAGAGCCGGGAATAGGGTTACCTTTATGGCCCGCGGAAAACATCTTGAGGCCATGCAGGCCAATGGGCTTGTGGTAAAGAGTATTGCTGGCGATTTTACGGTAAACAATTTCCGGGCAACTAATTCAATTGGCGAAATTGGCCAAGTCGACCTGGTTCTGGTTTGCGTAAAGGCATGGCAGGTTAAGGAGGTGAGAAACGAATTGAAATCGATATTACATCCACAGTCTATAGTTATTCCGTTACAGAATGGCGTGCTGGCTGCCGATGAGCTGATTGAGGTTATCGACCAGCAGCATGTTGTGGGAGGTCTTTGTCGTATTATCAGCAAAATAGAGGCGCCGGGGGTAATCAACCATTTTGGGGTAACTCCTACCATTGTGTTTGGTGAACTCGATGGGAGTATTTCCCATAGGTTGCAGCAGATTAAACACGTTTTCGATGAGGCAGATATAAAAACGCAAGTATCAGCAAATATTCAGGCTGAGATCTGGAAAAAGTTTATCTCAATATGTGTAAGTGGTCTGCTGGCCATAACCAGAACCAACTATGGCGAGCTGAGGGAACTGCCTGCCACCCGACAAATGATGATTGACCTGTTTGATGAGGTTTACCTGCTTGCGCAGCGCATGGGCATTAACATCGAAACCGATTTTGTTGCGAGAACCGTTTCGTTTATCGACTCTTTCCCGCCCGATACAACTTCATCGCTCACACGCGATGTGTGGGAGGGAAAACCATCGGAGATTGAGTATCAGAATGGAACTGTAGTTAGGTTGGGTCAAATTCATGGCGTTGAAACGCCCACAAACAAGTTTGTGTACAATTGTATTCTACCCATGGAGATTAAAGCACGAGGTTTATCATTTTCAAATTCATCTTCTCAGGGAAAAGATGAGTAGGGTAATCCTTATATTACTTTTTCTTTTATCAAGTATGTCGTGCAAAAAGGACAACACCAATAATCCCATATTGCCCGATAATTCTACTTTTATTTCGGCTGTTGATATATCATCATACCCTGAAATTTCGGCGTCAAACCCCGTGTTTTTCGATTTAGATGGGAACCCAAGTGATTTTCTCGATATTCTCAAGGAGAATGGAGTGAATACTATTAGGCTTAGGCTTTGGGTAAATCCTCCCAGCGGTCACTCTGGCTTTGAGGAGGTAAAACAGTTTTCTCAAATTCTAAAAGGAAAAGGATTTAAAGTTTGGCTATCGCTCCACTATTCCGATACTTGGGCCGACCCTGGACAGCAAACTATTCCCCTAAAGTGGCAGAATTTAAACTTTTCCGAATTGAAGGAGCGGGTTCACAGCTATACCAAACAGGTTGTTGATGAAATCAACCCCGATTTTATTCAAATTGGCAACGAGGTTAACTCGGGTTTTCTTCTTCCCTTTGGCAATATCGAACAAAACTCTAGTGGCTTTTTGGATTTGCTTGATATGGGAATTCAGGCAGTGCGCAGCAATTCACCCTACACGAAAATTATTATACATTTTGCCGGAGTTGATGGTTCCGACTGGTTTTTCAATCAGGTAAAGCAGCTCGATTTTGACATTATTGGGTTATCCTATTATCCTATTTGGCATGGAAAATCGTTGACTTTGCTAAAACAAACAATGAAATACCTTGGCCAAGCCTATGGTAAAGATGTTGTAATTGCCGAAACTGCTTACCCTTTTACCCTCGGCTGGAACGATTGGACAAATAATATTGTAGGCCTCGATGAACATCTTATTTTACCCCAATTCCCTGCATCTGCTCAGGGGCAAAGGGATTTTGTGAAGCAGATTAAAAAGATTTCGCAAGAAGTTGAGACAGGAATAGGATTTTGCTACTGGGGCGGCGAGTTGGTTGCCTGGAAGGGCAATCAGGCAACGGATGGCTCTCCATGGGAGAATCAAGCCCTTTTCGACTTTCAGAACAGGGCTTTGCCCGTGTTGCAAGAGTTTTAGATTAAGGTTATGCTAAAGAAGGAGTTGTATCAATTTGTTATTCAGTTAAAATAATAACTTTATGATTGGAGTAGACAGCCGAATTAACGAGCTCTTTCAGCCCATAGTCGATGCGCTCTCGCAGGTATTGTTTTGGGATCCAGTAAAAGCAATGGGGATTGATATTGGTGTGGCTGCTCCAATTGTTGTGGTTTGGCTAATGATTGGTGGCGTGTTCTTCACCATTAGGATGAGGTTTATTAATATTCGTGCCTTTGGTCATGGATTAGCTCTGGTTTCAGGAAAATATAAATCTACCAAATGCGATGGTGAGGTAAGCCCCTTTCAAGCGCTTACAACAGCGCTTTCGGCCACCGTTGGCTTGGGTAACATCGCGGGCGTGGCGGTAGCCATAAGCCTAGGTGGGCCAGGGGCTACAGTTTGGATGATTATGGCCGGATTCCTTGGCATGTCGCTAAAGTTTACTGAGTGTACGCTTGGAGTTAAGTATAGGGTTGTTGACTCTGAAGGACGAGTATCGGGTGGGCCAATGTACTACCTCAGGCAAGGATTGGCTAAGCAGGGGCGAAAACGACTGGGCAGTTTCTTGGCAGTGCTTTTTGCCATTCTGGTTATTGGGGCGTCGTTTGGGGGTGGTAATATGTTTCAAGCAAATCAGGCATTTGCCCAGCTTCAGTACGTTGTGCCACAGGCACAGGGGTATGGTGCTCTATTTGGTCTTGTTGTTGCTTTTTTTGTTGGTCTTGTGGTAATTGGCGGGATAAAGGGGATTGCTCGCGTAACCAGCAAATTGGTTCCATTTATGGCCATACTGTATGTTGGAACAGCCTTGTTTATCATTGGCGCACATTTTAACCATATTGGCGATATGTTTGGGTTGATATTTAGGAGCGCTTTTGGCATTGATGCAATAGGCGGAGGTTTCTTTGGTGCACTTTTCGTGGGATTTCAACGGGGAGCATTCTCCAACGAGGCGGGAATTGGTTCTTCGCCAATTGCACATGCAGCAGCCAAAACTACCGAACCCGTTAGCGAGGGCATGGTGGCACTGCTCGAGCCATTTGTCGATACCATTGTGGTGTGCACCATGACCGCTCTGGTTCTAGTGGCAACGGGTTTTCATGTAAACCCCGATGGGCTGGAGGGAACACAGCTAACTGCCGCTGCCTTTGGCAGTGTTTTGCCATGGTTTCCATATATTTTGGTGGCATGTATCTTCCTGTTCGCATTCTCCACCATGATTTCGTGGTCGTACTATGGGCTCAAGGGGTTTAATTTTCTCTTCGGAAAAGTAATCTTTAAGGCAACAGGGAAAGCACAAGCATCCGACTTGGTTTACTATATCCTATTTTTAGCTTGCGTTGTAATTGGCTCTTCGAGTAGTCTAACTGCGGTAATCGATTTTTCTGATATGATGATCTTGGGCATGGCTTTCCCAAATATTATAGGCTTGATGTTTCTCACAGGGGAGGTGTCGCGCGATTTAAAGGTTTACCTAAAGCGGATTCGTGAGTAATAATTATTGAGTTGTCCTAGTCATAGTGCCCATTGTATTAATACATTCACTTTTATTTTAGTATATTTGTCGCCATATTACCAATTCAAATACTTACCAGCATGAGATTCTTCATTGATACAGCAAATCTTGATCAGATCCGCGAGGCCAACGATCTTGGCGTTCTCGACGGCGTTACTACCAACCCCTCGCTTATGGCCAAGGAGGGTATTAAAGGCGAAGCTAATATTAAGCAGCACTATATCGACATTTGCAATATTTTAAAGGGAGGAGATGTTTCGGCCGAGGTTATTGCCACCGATTACGAGGGGATGATTCGCGAGGGAAAGGAGCTAGCCGCTTTACACGAGCAGATTGTGGTAAAAGTTCCCTGCACCAAGGACGGAATTAAAGCCATCAAGTACTTTACCGATAATGGTATCCGCACAAATTGTACTCTTGTTTTTACCTTAGGACAGGCTTTGCTGGCCGCAAAAGCCGGTGCAACCTATGTCTCGCCATTCATTGGTCGCCTCGACGATGTTTCAACCGATGGTGTAGCGCTAATTAAGCAAATTGTTGACGTGTATAACTACTACGAGTACGGAACACAGGTTCTGGCAGCATCAATTCGTCATACCATGCATATTATTCAGTGCATGGAAGCCGGTGCCGATGTGTCTACTTGTCCCTTAAACGCAATTCTTGGGCTACTAAACCATCCCTTAACAGATAGTGGTTTGGCCAAGTTTCTAGAGGATTATAAGCGGGTAAACGGGTAATCTACCCAAATAGCATTCAAGGCACACTACTCGTATTTTCGGTGCAGGTGTGCCTTTTCTTATACCATTCGTTATGGCAATGTTTCTGAAGATTTACCCCGAGAACCCCAATCCTCGCGATCTGGATACTATCGTTAGCGTGCTACGCGATGGGGGCGTTATCATCTACCCCACCGATACGGTTTATGGTATTGGCTGTGATATTACTAAGCCAAAGGCTATTGAGCGCATCATAAAGATTAAGGAGATGAAACCAAAGGATGCGAAGTTCTCGTTTATCTGCAGCGATCTGAGCCATATTTCCGATTATGCCCGTGTCGATAATAGCACATTCAAACTGCTTAAGCGGAACCTGCCTGGACCATTTACATTTATTCTCCCTGGTTTAAATCGCGTTCCCGACTACTTTATGAGCAAGCGGAAAACGGTGGGTATTAGAATTCCCGACCATTCAATTATAGTTGAACTTGTCCGCTTGCTGGGCAACCCAATCCTAACCACATCGCTAAAAGATGATGATGAGGTCATTGAGTACACCACCGATCCCGAGCTTATTTACGAGAAGTACGAGGACTTGGTCGAAGTGGTGATTGATGGCGGTTTTGGAGATAATATCCCATCAACTGTGGTCGACTGCACCACCGACGAGCCCACCGTGGTTCGCGAGGGAAAGGGAGAACTGATATGGTGAAATAATATGGGTGACTAGCGTCGGCTTGTTTCAACCTTATATTCATATTTCTATCCCCAAATCAAAAAAACCTCGCCATTATCGGTGAGGTTTTTTATTTGCTTTGATAATGCTTGTCAGTATCAGGCAATTTTAACCTTATACGATGCATTAAATTTTCCCTTCGAAATTGCCGAAAGTTTGCTTTTTAGAAGCTGCCTGCGGAGCGACGAAACTTTGTCGGTAAACAGGATTCCCTCCAGATGATCGTATTCGTGCTGAATAATTCGAGCCAAAATGCCCTCATATCGCTCCTCGTATTGGTTAAAGTCCTTGTCAACGTAGCGAATAACAATGGATTCAGGTCGCTCAACATCCTCGCGGATGTTGGGAATGCTTAGGCAGCCCTCGTTGTATAGGGTAACCTCAGGTGACCGCTCAACAATTGTTGGGTTGATGAATGCCCGCTTAAAGTCATTCGCCTCGGGATGATCTTCACCAAGGGGCGAAGCATCAATCACAAATAGCCTAATGGGTATGCCTACTTGAGGGGCAGCAAGCCCAATGCCATCGGAGTTGTACATGGTTTCGAACATATCGTCAATCAAACCGCTCAGGTTAGGGTAGTCTGACTCAATTTCTTTGGCCACTTTTCGGAGCACGGGTGAGCCGTATACGTAAACAGGTTTAATCATTTTCACTTTAGTTTGTCAAAATCAACACTCTCGAGGTACGATTGTAAAATAATGGTTGCACTAATAGTATCAACCAGTGCTTTGTTGCGTCTATCCATCTTCTTAACTCCTCCATCTATCATAGCCCTGTGGGCAAGCTTGGAGGTAAACCGTTCGTCAACAAGTTTTACCTCCATTTCGGGGAAAAGTTTTCTTATCCTGTTGATTACTGGTTCAATATACTTAACAGCTTCGGACGGTTCATTGTTCATTTGCTTGGGCATGCCCACAACAATAAGATCAACAGCGTTTGCGGCTAAGTAGTTTGTCAAAAACTCAGTTACCTGTCCGGTTGGAACGGTTCCAATCCCATTGGCAATAATTTTAAGCGTGTCGGTAGCAGCAACTCCCGTTCTTTTCCTCCCTACGTCGAGCGATAGTATTCTTCCCAATTTAACTTATTTTTGTTAGCGATTCCCTTTCATGCTGAGCTTTTCGAGTTGTTCAATAAGCTTGTCCTTATTATGCTGATCAAGGGGTACCGAAATATCGCCCTCCATAATTATACTGCCATTCCCCCGTTTATCAATTTTCTCAATGCGGTTTAGGTTGATTAAAACCCCATCCCTTAGCGAAATAAATCCCTTGCTGACCAAGGTTTGCTCCAAGTCGAGGCATCCTATTGGGCATTCGCTAATGGTTCCATCAACAAGGGTAAAAGTGTGTGTATTGGCGTTTGTAGTAAGAATAACTACATTGCTTAGATCGATATACTTAAACCCACTTGCATGGGGTATAACCAATTTTCGGGGCAGTATCTCCTCGATGTTCTGGAAAAGAGTGGCATATCGTTCTCGGGGGCTAAGGCGATTTTTTCGTAGTTCACTAACCTTTTCAACGGCATTTACCAACTCTTCAATGTCGATTGGTTTTAAGATGTAGTCAATGGCGCTGTACTTGAAGGCTTTTACTGCATACTGGTTGTAAGCTGTGACAAAAACTACCTCAAAATTTAGCTCGGGGAGTTGTTCCAGAAGTTCGAAACCGTTTGCCTGAGGCATTTCAATATCGAGGAACACAATATCGGGATTATACCGCTGAATTAGCTCCAACCCCTCATTAACC
Source organism: uncultured Rikenellaceae bacterium (assembly GCA_964490015.1). GTDB lineage: Bacteria > Bacteroidota > Bacteroidia > Bacteroidales > Tenuifilaceae > Perlabentimonas. The sequence continues at coordinate 6,833 of CAZBBA010000021.1, read as the reverse complement.
GATTGCCCTTTGCCCACAATGGATACAGTGGGGCAATAAGATTCAACAAGTAGTTCGAGTGACCTCTGAGCCGCTTGCTCATCATCGATAATTATGGCTTTAAGCATGATTGGTTGACAATAATCAGGGGCAAAGGTACAAAAAAAGCATAGAAGATGTTACACTTCTAACAATTGACCCGATTCCTCTTCTAGAATCCCCTGTGGTATGCGAATTACAACTCGCGTACCTAACGATCCATTCCTGTTTTCTAGATCCGTGTATTCAATGTTGAAACGGTCTTTGTATAGCGAGTTGAGAAGATCTATGCGCTGGGCTGTAATTTTAAAACCAAGCGATTTGCGCTCGGGATCCTGTTTAGCCCTTATCTCCTGTGCTGCTTTGCGGCCAACCCCGTTGTCTTCTATGGTGCAGATTACAGAATCGTTTTCGGCTTTGATGGATATTTTGACCCATCCATCTTTTTCGGGCTTAAGCATTATGCCGTGCCATATCGAATTTTCGACAAAAGGCTGAATTAAAAGGGTAGGAACTCTTGTCTCGAGCAGCGTCTCATCTTCTACTTCGATGCTGTACTCAAATCGCCCCGATAAGCGTATCGATTCAAGTTCGAGATAAAGCTTTAATGCCTCTATTTCGTATCGCAGAGGTATCGACGACACTTGAGAGTTATCTAGTATTAATCGCATAAGCTTTGCAAACTTGGTAAGGTATTTATGCGAACTAATGTGATCTTTTTCGAGTATATAAAGCTGAATGGAGTTAAGCGTATTGAAGATGAAATGCGGATTCATCTGCTGCCGCAGCGATTTTTGTCGATAAATATTAAGGTTGTTTACCAGCTCATTTCGTCGTTTAATGCTATTAATCCTTAAACGATATACTACAAAAATAAATAGGGTGAACCCGAATGCCAATAAAGTAATAAACCAGTATGTTTGCCAAAATGGGGCTTTAATAGTAAAAATAAGCTTTGCAGAATCACCCCATAACCCATCGGAGTTCTGAGCCTGTACCTCAAATGTGTACTTCCCAGAACGTAGGCCGCTAAGGGTTGCTGTTGTTGAACGGGTATTTGTCCATGTAGAATCATAGTTCGCCAACCTATACCTGTAGTTCACTCTCGACATGTTTTTGTATGCCAATCCGATGTAGTTTATGGTGATAAAACTATGGGAGTAATTCAAATTATTGAGGTGAGGGCTGGTTAACTCCAATTCATTCCCATTGGCTTTAATGCTTGTAATTGTTGTTTTAGGAGTTACATTGTTAGGTAGCAGCCGATCAACATGAATGATAGAAAGCCCTTTTGGCGAAGACACATATGCAGTGTTTCCTCGAACAAAGATGTCACTAATCTCGTTGGTAGGAAGTCCATGAGATATGTTGATATTTTGGATAGTAAAACTTTCATTCAAATTGGGTCTTAAGAGCGAAATTCCATTGCTGGTAGCTAGCCATACACCATTTTTAGCTACAAATATTTTGTTGATATAGTTGCTGGGTAGCCCATCGGCCTCAGTTATGCGATGAATTGTTTCTCCTTTTAGAACGAGTAACCCCATTCCTTTGGTGGCAAAAAGGATTTTGCTATTTGCACATCCAGTAATAAATCGTGTAGAGTGCGAAAACAGTGGGTTCGATTCGCCCAAGTATTCAAATTTGCCATTCTTATAAGTCCAAACCCCATTGTCAGTTGCCATCCATAATGTTTGCGACGAATCCTGAAAAACGGAGTGTACAGGGCTAGAGAACTCTTCTTTTTCTCTTGAGCTGTATGTAAACGCCTGCCCGTCAAATTTCCTGATTCCCCAGCTGCTGGCAATCCAGTAACCTCCTTCTATTGCTGGTATCATTTGGCGGGGTGATGCGCCAGTCATTATTGTTCTATGGATATGGTTTTTTATTGTTCCGTTAGTTATTGAATGTAAGTGCGTGGTAGTTCCAATCCATGTACAATTGCTGGTAGAATCGATGCCAAGAAACCGAATAGGAAGTTGCCTTAACCCTTCTACTTTAATTTGGTGGTATATAATGGTGTTATTTGTAATCTGGCTAACAAAACCTGCTTCGTCGCCAATGAATATGCCTTCTCTGTTGACGAAAACCCCATTTAATCTATTGTTTCGCAACCCACCCGTTTGGTTAACGGTGAGAATGTCTATGTTAGGGGTGTAAAAGATACCATTTGCCAGGGTTGAGAACCAGTATCCTCCCTCATTGTCTAGAATTATGGATGTTATTTGATAGTTTTTAAGAAAGTACATACTATTCTTGTTATCAAAAATTCCTTCCCTGAAAAAATGTATTCCACCTTGAATTGGTGAAATCCAAAGGTTTTGATGCCGATCTTTGCTAAGCCAGATAATTTCTTCCCCAAAATCTTTTGTATTGGAAACTTTATTGTCAGTAATCTTATGTAGCCGCCCTCCAAAACTCATTAGTATAGTGTTTGGTGATTCCTCAAGGACAAAGAAATGAAAGGGGGAGCGTTGTTTTTCGTTTTCAATGGTAAATGTCCGGCCCTTTGATGTGTAAAGAAATTCTAGTTTCAAGTTACTAAGCCAATTACTCGACACTAAAAGTGGTCCATCATCAATCTTTTCTACTACAATGCTATAGGTTTTGTGTATACTATCGAGATGACTTATAATACCTTCAGAGCTGATAATAAGCCTGCCGTAGCTTTTCAGCGATAGGTGAACATTGTCCAGCGAATCAACATAGAAAGATTTTTTTACCGTTCCTCGAGACTTGGGGATAAATTCGCTTAGCCGATGGTTAAAAGGGAAAGGGATGATTCTATTATCCTTGTAGTAAGCTAGTCGGCCTGAACTGGAAATGAACCATAATCTACCTTTATAATCAGGGTATATTTCATGTATTGTGCTTTCGACTAGGCCGTCATCTATGCCGTAATTTTTAAAGGTTATACCATCGAATCGGCTAACGCCATTTGAGGTGGCAATCCAAATATACCCAACAGAATCCTGAACTATGTGGTAAACCTCATTTGAGGGCAACCCCTCATCAATAGTGAAATTCTTAAATATTGGCTCCGGGTTTATTGACTTGGGTTTGGTTTGAGCAAATAAATGATTCGCTGAAAGAAGAATGCAAAAGGAGTAAACTGCTAAATGCAGGGTTGAGGCATGTAAGTTGAGGCGTAATCTTATCACAAATTATGGTATTCGCCGCGCAAGGGGCATGTTTGTTGCAATTTACGAATGATTATTTAAAGTTTACTATAGAGCAAAAAAAAAGGTGTCTATTGACACCTTTTTTTAGAGTTATTATGTATGCTTACTTGGTAAAGTCCATAGCAGCAAGACGTGCGTAGGAGTTGTACCTCCAGCGGGCATTCTCCTCGGCAGCTTTGAAGAGTTCTACAGCTTCCTCAGGGAACGACATTTGAAGTGACGTGTAACGAACCTCGCTCTTCAGGTAATTCTGGAATTTGCTCCAATCGGGCTCTTTTGAGTCGAGTTGGAATGGGTTCTTACCTTCGGCCTCAAGCCTTGGATCGAACCTGTACATTTGCCAGTAACCAGCCTCAACAGCCAACTTGGTTTGCAGCTGAGTTGCACCCATTCCGTTGCGTAACCCGTGGTTGATACATGGTGCGTATGCAATGATAAGCGATGGGCCTGGATACTCCTCGGCTTCCTTAATAGCCTTAAAGTACTGGTTCTGATTTGCGCCCATGGCAACTTGTGCTACGTATACATAACCGTAACTCATGGCCATCATACCCAAATCTTTCTTACGGATACGCTTACCCGATGCGGCAAATTTTGCAACAGCAGCAATTGGGGTCGATTTTGAGGCTTGTCCACCTGTGTTTGAGTAAACTTCAGTGTCAAGAACAAGTAGGTTAACATCTTCACCAGACGCAATTACGTGATCGAGACCACCGTATCCAATGTCGTATGCCCAACCATCACCACCAAATATCCAAACCGATTTCTTAATGAAGTACTGTTTTAGGGCAAGTAGTTCCTTGGCTAGGTCGTCGTTTTCTTTCTCAAGAGCGGCAATTAGTTTGGCCGATGCAACTTTCGAACCTTCTGCATTTTCCTTGTTTTCGAGCCATAATTTCATGGCTTCTTTGGTAGCTTCGCTATATCCGTTAGCTAAACCTTTCTCAAGACGTTCGGCAATGCGGCTACGAAGTTTATTTGTTCCAGTAGCGATACCAAAGCCGTATTCTGCGTTATCCTCGAATAGTGAGTTAGCCCAAGCAACACCATGACCATCCTTATTTGCACGGTATGGAGTAGAAGGTGCCGATCCACCATAAATTGAGGAGCAACCAGTTGCGTTGGATACGATCATTCTGTCGCCATAAAGCTGGGTAATAGCCTTGATGTAGGGAGTTTCACCGCAACCTGCGCAAGCACCGCTGAACTCGAATAGAGGCTGAGCAAACTGGCTATTCTTAACGCTCTTGCTCTTTTCAAGAACAGTTTCCTTGTAGCCAACTTTCTTGTCCATATAGATGTAGCGCTCAGCTTCGGCCATTTGGCTTTCGAGCGATTTCAATTCTAGAGCTTTTGTTTTCGAAGGACAAACCTCAACGCAGTTGCCGCATCCTGTACAATCGAGAACACTAACCTGCATGCGGAAGTTGTACTCCTTGGTTCCACCAGTACCCTTAACGGTAACAGTACCTTCGGGGGCGTTGGCTAGCTCTTCGTCGGTGAGTAGGAATGGACGGATTGCAGCATGAGGACAAACATAAGCACACTGGTTACACTGAATACAGTTGTCGGCTATCCACTCGGGAACGTGAACTGCAATACCCCTCTTCTCGTATTCTGTTGTTCCTGCTGGGAAAGTACCATCCTCGCGACCTAAGAACGCGCTAACAGGAAGGTCATCACCACCCAAGTGGTTGATAGGAGTTACCACATTGTTAACAAAATCGGGAGCGTTGGGATTAGTATGCTTCTGTTCTGGCTCAAGATTAGCCCAATCAGCAGGAATCTCAACCTTAATAACATCACCACCACGATCGATAGCTGCGTAGTTCATCTTCACAATTTCCTCACCCTTGCGGCCAAACGAATGGTCAACAGCATCCTTCATCTCCTTAACGGCCAATTCGTATGGAATTACTCCAGAGATTTTGAAGAATGTGCTCTGCATAATGGTGTTGGTGCGGTTACCCAAGCCAATCTCCTCGGCAATAGCAGTAGCGTTAATTATGTAGAAGTTAACCTCTTTTTTGGCTAGTACTCTTTTAACGGAGTTTGGTAGTTTTGCTTTGGTTTCCTCTACATCCCAGATGCTATTTAGTAGGAATGTTCCACCTTTGCGAATTCCACGGAGCATATCGTATTTTCCAAGATATGCAGGAACGTGGCAGGCCACAAAGTCGGGAGTGTTAACCAAGTATGGCGAGCGAATGGGCTTGTCGCCAAATCGCAGGTGCGATGTGGTAATACCACCTGATTTTTTGGAGTCGTACGAGAAGTATGCCTGACAGTACTTGTCGGTGTTCTCACCAATAATCTTAATTGAGTTTTTGTTTGCACCAACTGTTCCGTCAGAACCTAAGCCGTAGAATTTAGCTTGGTAGGTACCCTTGTCGGCAAGGTTAACCTCTTCGCCAACAAGTAGCGATTTGAAGGTAACATCGTCAACAATACCAACGGTGAATTGGTTCTTGGGCTCCTTCATCTTAAGGTTATCGAAAACAGCAATGATTTGAGCAGGAGTAGTGTCCTTAGAGCTCAATCCGTAACGACCGCCAACGATAAGTGGGGCATTCTCCTTGCCGTAAAATAGATCTTTAATATCTAAGTATAGAGGATCACCATTGGCACCTGGCTCTTTGGTCCTGTCTAAAACAGAAATGCGTTTAACGCTTTTTGGGAAAGCCCTAAAGAAGTGCTTAGCCGAGAACGGACGGTAAAGGTGAACTGCAATCAAACCAACTTTTTCGCCTTTTGCAACGAGATGATCAACAACCTCCTTAATGGTGTCGGTGATCGATCCCATGGCCACGATTATATTCTCTGCGTTAGGATCGCCGTAGTAGTCGAAAAGGTCGTAGTTGCGTCCGGTAAGCTTCGATAGCTCCTTCATGTACTCCTCAACAATCTCGGGAACTGCATCGTAGAATTTATTGGCAGCTTCGCGCGATTGGAAGTAGATATCGGGGTTTTGAGCAGTACCACGAGTTACGGGGTGCTCTGGGTTAAGAGCGCGATCGCGGAAAGCTTGAAGTGCTTCGCGATCAACTAAGCCAGCAAGCTGCTCGGTTTCGAGTACTTCAATCTTTTGAACCTCGTGCGAGGTGCGGAACCCATCGAAGAAGTGCAGGAATGGAACGCGCGACTTAATAGAGGCAAGGTGAGCCACAGCGGCAATGTCCATAACTTCCTGAACGCTACCGGTTGCAAGCATGGCAAAACCAGTTTGGCGAGTGCTCATCACGTCGCTATGGTCACCAAAAATTGAAAGCGCTTGGGCAGCCAAGCTACGTGCCGAAACGTGAAAAACACCAGGTAGAAGCTCACCAGCTATCTTATACATGTTGGGAATCATGAGGAGCAATCCCTGAGAGGCAGTATAGGTTGTGGTAAGAGCACCAGCCTGTAACGATCCGTGAACCGCACCAGCAGCACCCGCTTCCGATTGCATTTCGGTTACCTTAACAGTTTCTCCAAAAATATTCTTTCTGCCAAACGCAGACCACTCGTCGATATACTCGGCCATGGTTGACGAGGGGGTGATAGGGTAAATGGCAGCAACTTCGCTGAACATATACGCTATGTGCGATGCTGCATAGTTACCGTCGCAGGTGATAAACTTCTTGTTTTTTGCCA
>CAZBBA010000020.1:0-57982 GCA_964490015.1 uncultured Rikenellaceae bacterium | reverse complement strand
CTTTTGCCAGTTACCTTGGGCAACATAATGCATGTACTCAGGTATATTCTGTGTGGTGGGACAGGTGCTCATGCAGGGGGCATGAATGCAGTCGAAGTACCCCAAGGGTTGTAGCGTTTTGATATTTGGCTCGCGCAAGCTTTTCTTTAACCGAAGATTTTCCAGAACCTCCTGGCTATATCTTTCCAGGCTTTGCTTTGGATTTTCGTTGATTAGCTGCCCAATGCTACTGTATTTCTTTTCGGCCAATTTTGCCTGTAGATTTTTTGCGTACTGCGTAAGTCGACCATAACCTCCGGGCTTTAGCAAATCGGACGAAACGGTTACAGGGCTTAGATTACAACTCAACAGCTTATGAATGTTGAAACAATCGGCTCCAGCCGAGAATGATATATCAACATAGGGGAAATCAGCACGAATTTTGACTGCAAGGTTTACCGCCAATGGGTGCAACGCCCTCCCGCTCATGTACATCTGCTGCTGATCGGCAGCAAAAACTTTCTTAAAATTGTTGCTCTCGAGCGTGTTGGTAAGTTTTAGTCCAAAAAACACACCTTTTGCCTTAGCGACATTGCTCAGGTTTTCAATGATTTTGATTGCATCGGGGTATTTCAAGTCGTGCTCAAAGGCCTGATCGGGAACGGGGGTTTTAAAGCCCATTCTTTCGTTTAGGATATTTCTAACTCGCTCGGGGCCAAGCAGCGTTGGGTTTAGCTTGATAACAGTATGCAGTCCTCTCTCGTTGATAAGGTACATCCCAATCTTTTCAATCTCATCGGGCGGACAGCCATGCATGGTGCTAAGGGTGATATTGTTCGATATCTGCGTTGGTATTTCTACCTCCTTTACCCATGGGAACTCAACCGCCAGCTCATCAACTTTTGCTTTTAGCTCGGTTGCACAGCAATTCATCTTCTCGAAGAACCACTGTACATTAGGTTTTAGGATTCCCTCGAGGTTGTATCCCACGCTCATGTTGAAAATGGTTTTTTGGGCAGAGCCTTCCCACTTCAGATATTTTGCCAGCAGATGAATAATGATCCAGGCATCGAGGTACTGCTCAAACGATTGGAGAATGCGCAACTCCTGCGACCACTCGCAGTTGTAGCCCTCGTCCTGCAAATCGATGCAGGGTTTCGATACCTCCAGCTCATCGAGGGTTTGAACCGTTTTTAGCTCTATGTACCGAGCCCCGCAAAGCCATGCCCCCACAATATTCTGCGATAGCTGTGTGTGTGGTCCAGCGGCTGGACCAAATGGAGTTTCGAGTAACTGGCCAAAGCGAGTTGTTTCAAGCTGGTGGTTATTGGGAGTAAAAAAGTTTTCTTTCGGAATTCCTAGAAAATGGCCAGCCTCAAGCTGCGATACTATCATCTTGAAAAGCAGGGGTAATTGAATGGGTACAAAGCGATCGGTCATAACACTATACGGTTTTTAAAGGGTGAAAAGAGGCTAAAAATACGAAAAAGAGGGTTAAAAACAACCAATATTTGTCATTCTATCCATTTTAGAAACGATTTAAACAACGCTTTTTATTCATCACAGAAATCCCTAAACTTGCATACTTATTATTTAGGTATACGTAATGAATAGCCACTCCCAAATGTCTGTTGCCGCCGTAATCCTTGCTGCTGGAAAAGGAAATAGGATGGGAGGTCCCAAATGGCAGCTAACGATGCCAAGCGGTGAGCTTATAGTCCAGCATCTTTACAGGCAATTTTGCCAGTTTGGTTGCGAAACCGTTCTGGTGGTCAGTGCCGATGATTATGATTTGTTGGCTAAAGATGAGCGCTTTGGCAATATCCAATTAGCCATTAATAGCAGGTACGATTTGGGGCGTCTATACTCCCTACAGTGTGGACTAAAGCATCTAGCCTCAGCAAAACCCACCTTTGTTCACAATATAGATAATCCCTATGTTAGCCAAGACGTGCTTTCGAATCTTTTAAACGGTATGGCAGGATTCGACTACGCATTACCTCAATTCGACCGACGCGGTGGCCATCCGCTGATTATGGCAGGCAAGTTGGCAGAAAGAATAGTAACCATAGAAAATACGTTCCCCGATTTTCGCACCTTTCTTCAAGGTTATAGGGGCAATAGGGTCACTGTCGATTCTCCAGAAATTCTCCTCAATATTAATACCCCTGAGGAGTACAGCCGATTTTGCAATTTGCATGGTAATCAGCCGTAAAGAATCAAGCTGCAATCCCAATGATTGTTTATTATAAAGATCCGAATCACGTTCTTATAACCCTACTTTGCACAACCGCTCAAAAACCTACCAAAAAGATTGCATTTTAGTTTTTTTTCATAAATTGCGAGATTTCTTTCACAAATTTTTTTTGAAGCATCCCTAATACGTTTTATAATATGGACAAATCTGAACTAATCAAAAAGATTAACGAGCTGTCGGCTCAGTATCGCAGCTATACTGCCGAAAACCTATCGAAAATTGTGAAAATTAAATCGCTTAGCAGCGAGGAGAAGGACGTGCAACACGAGGTAATGCGCCAGATGCGCGAGGCGGGTTTCGATGAGGTGGTTATGGATCCCCTGGGTAATGTGCTGGGCAAGATTGGCAATGGCACCACTATCCTGGCCGTGGACGGCCATATCGACACCGTGGATGTGGGCAATATCGATAACTGGGATTTCGATCCATTCTGCGGTAAAGTAGACGATGAGTTTGTGTATGGCCGTGGAACAGTGGATCAGAAGGGTGGTGTGGCCGCAGCAATTACTGCTGGGCGAATACTTAAGGAGATTGGCGTTCCCAAAAATATTACCTATTACGCTGTGGCCAGCGTTATGGAGGAGGACTGCGACGGGCTTTGCTGGAAGTATATTATTGAGGAGAGCAAGCTTAAACCGCATTTTGTGATCAGCACCGAGCCCACAAACCTAAATATTTACCGTGGTCATCGTGGACGTATGGAGATGCATGTTTCGTTTCGTGGCGTTTCGGCGCACGGATCAGCTCCCGAAAGGGGCAAGAACGCCATTTATATGGCATCGCGCGGAGCGCTCGAGATTGAGAAGCTACACGAGCGACTACACTTCGACCCGTTCCTGGGCAAGGGCAGCGTAACCATATCGGAGTTTGTATCGGGTAGCCCATCGCTTTGCGCTGTGGCCGATTCGGCCCGTTTACATCTCGATCGCCGCTTAACCTGGGGCGAAACAAAGGATAGCGCCGTTGCTGAGGTGCAGAAGGCGGTTAACAACCCCGATGCCAAGGTTGAGGTGCTATACTACGAGGGCATAGCCTTTACTGGTCTGAATTATGGGATGGAAAAGTACTACCCAACCTGGAAAATCGACGAGAATGCGCCCATAGTTCAAACTGGAGCAAGCACTTTCCGTGATCTTTTTGGCAAAGAACCCCTAATCGACAAATGGACATTCTCCACCAATGGCATTGCCACCAACGGTATTCATGGTATACCTACCATTGGTTTTGGCCCCGGAAACGAGGTGATGGCGCATGCCCCCAACGAGAAAACACCCATCGATCACCTGGTGGCTGCTTCGGCATTTTATGCACTATTTACTCACCAGCTCATTGGGTAGTGCGTAAGTTTTCAGTGGTCAAAATAGAGAATGTTTGTCAACAAAAATATTTATAATCAATAATTTATTATGGAGCATATAAAAACCATTATCGATAAGGTTCGTAGCACGGGCGCCAACCTTTACGGCAAGGATTTCCTTTTAACCTGGGATAAATCGCGTCAGGAGTTAGACCTGGTATTACTTGTAGCCGAAGCCCTTAAGGCTATGCGCGCCAATAATATCTCCACCCGCGTTTTCGACTCGGGCCTTGCAGTATCTATTTTCAGAGATAATTCCACTCGTACCCGCTTCTCCTATGCTTCGGCTGCAAATCTGCTTGGACTGGCCGTGCAGGATATGGACGAGACCAAATCGCAGATTGCCCACGGCGAAACCGTTCGCGAAACCGCCAATATGATATCCTTCCTAACCGAGATTATCGGCATTCGCGACGATATGTACCTGGGAGCTGGCCATACCTACATGAAAGAGGTTGGCGAGGCGCTTGATGATGGCTACAACCAGAAGGTGCTACCCGTTCGCCCCGGTATTGTTAACCTACAATGCGATGTGGATCATCCTACCCAATCGATGGCCGATTTGATGCACCTTATCAATCATTATGGCTCTGCTGATGCGCTTCGCGGTAAGAAGATCGCCATGACATGGGCCTACTCGCCCAGCTACGGCAAGCCACTTTCGGTTCCACAGGGTATTATCAACCTAATGACCCGCTTTGGCATGGAGGTTACCCTGGCTCATCCCGAGGGTTACAACCTGATTCCCGAAGTTGTTGAGGTGGCCAAAAAGAATGCTACCGCCAGCGGTGGCAAGTTTACTCAGGCAAGCAGCATGGAGGAGGCCTTTACCGGCGCCGATATTGTGTACCCCAAGAGCTGGGCGCCTTTCCACGTTATGGGTCGCCGCACCGAGCTGCTGCGTGCGCAGGATAGCGCTGGGCTAAAGGATCTCGAAAAGGAGTGTCTTGCCAACAACGCAAAATTTATGAATTGGGAATGCGATAGGGCAAAGATGAACCTAACCAAGGATAAGAAGGCTTTGTACATGCATTGCCTACCCGCCGATATTACCGATGTGTCGTGCAAGCATGGCGAGGTGAGCGCCGAAGTATTTGAACAGTACAGGATACCAACCTACATTGAGGCTGGCTTTAAGCCATATATAATCGCCGCCATGATGTTCACCAATCGCTTTAACAATCCTGCAGAGGTACTGGCTAACTTGCTATCAAAAAGCCAAAGCCGGGTGATATTGTAAGCAGTTAAAATTTTTCATTAATCATTTTTCATTAGCTATTTCAATGAGTTTTTATCATCAAATCGACGAATTTTTGGCAAAGCATAAGGTTGCAGCCCTTTGTATTGTTACCGATACCAAGGGCTCAACCCCCCGCAAAACTGGTTCAAAGATGCTGGTTGGCCCCGAGGGCTGCACCTACGGCACCATTGGTGGCGGAGCCATTGAGCAGCAGGTTATAGTGGAGGCGAGGGAAATTATCCGCAGCAATAAGGCGCAGAAAAAGGTTTACCAGCTCGAGGCCGATCTGAGCATGCAGTGCGGTGGTAGCGTGGAGGTGTATATCGAGCCGCTGGGCAACAGTTCAAAACTCTACATCTTTGGCGCTGGTCATGTGGGAAAGGCGTTGGCCGGCTTTGCGCAGAAGGTTGATTTTGATGTTACCCTAATCGATTTTCGTCCTACTCTGTCGGAGCAGGAGAAGGAATCATACAATTTTCTCCACGGCGATTACTACGAGATTCTCGAAACCCTTGATTACGACGAAAACACCTATGCGGCCATTATGACCCCTAACCACGAGCACGACTTTGAGCTGCTGAAACGGTTAGGCAAAAAGCCTTGTACCTACCTTGGAATGATTGGTAGCAAGCGGAAGGTGGCTAAGGTGCGCGAGATACTGCTAAACGAGGGTCATTTCACCGACCAGGAGTTTGACCGTTTCGATACGCCCATTGGACTCCCTATGGACGCCGAAACCCCCGAGGAGATTGCCATTAGCATTCTGGCCAAGCTTATTGATGTGCGCAACAAAAAACTCAAAGGATGAGCCTATCCAACCATATCGAATTTTTGCTCGATGGTAAAAAGCATCGTATTGATTTTAGTAACGATTTGTGCCTAAAGCCCAGCACAACAGTGCTCAACTACTTGCGCTCGCTCCAAAACCATAAGGGGGTTAAGGAGGGATGCGCCGAGGGCGACTGTGGGGCATGCACGGTTGTGGTGGCAAGCCCTTCTTCTGACGGCAAATTGATTTATCAGGCAATTGACTCGTGCTTGGTTTTTCTCCCGGCCATTCAAGGAAAGCAGTTGATTACCGTTGAAAATCTTAGCAAAACAGAAAATAGGGAAAAGGTATTGCACCCAGTTCAACAGGCCATTGTGACCCACAACGGTACGCAGTGCGGCTACTGCACTCCCGGCTTTGCCATGTCAACCTTTGCGCTGTATAAAAACCACGCAAAGCCCTCGCGCGAGGTTGTGCTCGATGCGCTAACCGGAAACCTGTGCCGATGCACGGGCTATAAATCGATAGTTGAGGCCGCCTCAGCGGCCTGCGAGAACAGGGTAGAGGATCAGTTCACCAAAACCGAGGATGAAGTCTGCCGTTTACTTGATGATATTTCCAGCAAAAATGTTGATTTGGAACTAGCTGGAGGAGGACAAAAGTATTTCCTCCCATCGAACCTCGAAAGCGCCCTTAGGTATAAAAAAGAGTATCCCGATGCGCTAATCGTAGCGGGCTCAACCGATGTGGCGCTTCGGCAAACCAAAAAGGGGGAGCATTTCCCGTTGATAATTGATCTGTCAGCAGTGAAGGAACTGAAGCAATTCAGCGATAACGGAAATCAAATCACCTTTGGAGCGGGAATGTGCATGGAGCAGGTAAAGACCCTGGCTCAGGATAGGTTGCCTGCACTGCATAGGATGCTCTCGGTATTCGGATCGCTTCAGATAAGGAACCGAGCAACGCTTGGCGGGAATATTGGCTCCGCCTCGCCCATTGGCGATAGTTTGCCACTTCTGTTTGCTTATAATGCAACGGTTACGTTGATTAGTACCGATAAATCGACCCGCACATTACCCATCGATGACTTTATCGTTGGATATCGCCAAACTGCGCTTAAACCGAATGAGCTAATCCACAGCGTTACCATTCCCAAACCAGCAAGCGGATTGTTGGTAAAATCGGATAAGGTATCACGACGGAAGGATTTGGATATCTCCACAGTTAGCGCAGCTATTGCCTTAGCTAAGAATGATGATGGAACTATTAAATCCATTGTCATGGCGTACGGCGGAATGGCCGCAAAAACCCAACGGGCCTATAAAGCCGAAGGTTTTCTTGCTGGAAAACCTTGGAGTATTCAGAATGTAGAGCAGGCGATGACCATGGTTGAGGAGGAGTTTCAGCCTCTATCCGATGCCCGCGCCGATGCCCAATCGCGAAGAATTGCCGCCTCAAACCTGCTGCTCAAGTTCTTTAACGAAACCCACTAGCATGAATCCCCACGAAATCCACCACGATAGCGCCGAGAAGCACGTAAGCGGCGAATCCATCTACATAAACGATATGGATGGCGGCAGCAGGATGCTCTATGGGCACGTGGTCTACAGTCCGCATGCACATGCCCGCATTATCTCCATCGATATAAGTAAAGCAACGGCTTTGCCGGGTGTTAGTGCTGTTCTCACAGCCAAGGATATTCCCGGGCAGAACCAGATGGGGCCCGTGGTACACGATGAGCCTTGCTTAGCACAGGACGAAGTAACCTTTGTGGGGCAAGCCATAGCGCTTATAGCTGCCGAAAGCAGGGAGATCGCCCAACAAGCAGCTAAACTAATCGATATCCAATTTGAGGAATTACACGCCATAACAACCCTCGAACAGGCCATTGAGCAGGGAGCCATGATTGGAACTCCCCGCGTAATCAAACGGGGTGATCTAATTCAAGGTTTCGAGCAATCGGCACATCGCCTAAACGGAACACTTAAAACCGGGGCGCAGGAGCACTGGTATCTCGAGACACAGAGTTGCCTATGCATCCCAGGCGAGCACAACGAGATGAACGTGTACAGCTCAACGCAGCATCCCTCCGAAACGCAGGCCATTGTGGCCGAGGTGCTGGGCGTGCCCCGCAACGAGGTGGTGGTGGAAACCCGTCGTATGGGTGGAGCTTTTGGCGGAAAGGAGACACAGGCCAACCACGTGGCGGCTTGGGCCGCCATTCTGGCTCGGCATACACAGAATCCTGTTAGGATTCACCTTTTCCGCGACGACGATCAGATTATGACGGGTAAGCGCCATCCCTTTACATCGACCTATGAGGTTGGATTTGATGATGATGGCCGAATCCTTGCCTACAGCCTGGAACTTAATGCCAATGCTGGCGCAGCCACCGATTTGTCGATGGCCATTCTGGAACGAGCCGTATTCCACGCCGATAATGCGTATTTTATTCCCAATATCGCGGTGGTGGGGAAAGCCTGGAGAACCAACCTTCCCTCGAATACCGCGTTCCGCGGTTTTGGTGGGCCACAGGGTATGGCTGTAATCGAGAATGTGATCGATCGCATTGCACGATATCTTAAGAAAGATGCTGCCGAAGTTCGGCGTATCAACTTCTACGGGATCGAAAGTCAAAATACAACGCACTTCGAGCAGCTGGTGGAGAATAATCGGCTATTCACCCTGTACGATCAGCTGGTGAACTCCTCCGACTACTTTAATCGCAGAAAATTGGTGAATGCGTTTAATGCCGAGAACAAATATATAAAACGCGGGCTTGCCCTAACGCCCATTAAGTTTGGGATATCGTTTACCACCAGCTTTCTGAACCAGGCTGGCGCGCTGGTAAATATCTACCAGGATGGAACCGTGCTGGTGAATCACGGGGGAACCGAGATGGGACAGGGGCTGCACACCAAGATGCTACAGGTGGCGGCCAGCGAGCTGGGCATCTCGCCCCAACATATCAAGGTGAATGCCACCAACACCTCCAAGGTGCCCAACACCTCGGCCACAGCAGCCTCATCGGGCAGCGACCTCAACGGCATGGCCGTAAAGAACGCCATCGATAAGCTCCGAGGGAGACTTGCTCCGCTGGCTTCAAAGCTAATTGCGCAGAAAATTGGTGGAGATGTTTCTGAGGATGAGATTGTGTTTGCCAACGATTCTGTTTTTCATCCCAGTCATCCACAGCATGGCGTTGCTTTTACCCAGCTTATCGCATCGGCCTATCTGAACCAGATTAGCCTAAGCGCAACGGGATTCTACAAAACCCCCGATATCCATTTCGATAAGGTAACTGGTCGGGGGAAGCCATTCCACTACTTTGCCTTCGGCATGGCCGTGGCCGAGGTTGAGGTGGATATGCTAACTGGCCATTACCGTAATATCCGCACCGATATCCTTCATGATGCGGGCAAATCCATTAACCAGCAAATTGATCTTGGTCAGGTTGAAGGGGCGTTTATTCAGGGCGTGGGCTGGTGTACCACCGAGGTAATAAAGTGGACTCCACAGGGGCATATGCTAAACCACAGTCCCGATACCTACAAAATACCTTCGGTTCAAGATATCCCCTCCGATTTTAGGGTAAAACTACTGCAGGATGCGCCCAATCCCAATACCATTAAGCAGAGCAAAGCCGTGGGCGAGCCACCCTTTATGTTGGCCTTTGCCGTGTGGCTGGCCATTAAGGATGCCCTCTCGGCCATAACCAACCATACGCAGGAGCCCGAGTTCGAGCTACCCGCCTCCAACGAGGTTATCCTTAAATTGGCTAGAAAGCTTTTTAAAGTTAATGTCAATACCAAATAGCATATATTTTATGGCCAGAATATTGTTGTTTTTATTAGTAATTCTCTGTCTTGTGGGATGCACCAAGGTGAAGGAGGGCCAGATGATTATAGTTAGTGGTTATGCAGAGGATACTGTCAAGAACGAAAGACTTTCTAACGCAAAGATCTTATTACTTGGGGGTAAAGTAACTTTTTATGGGCCGAGTTATACCTATGAGTTAGATTCAACCATGACCGATAACGAGGGCAACTTCTGGCTAACATCCGAAGCTGATGGTAATTATTCAGATTACGCCTTAACCGTTGCCGATGGCAATGGAATTTTTGCCTACAAATCATTTCCTTTGAATAGGGTGATTAACCAATCCGGTATTAGACTAAACGCACAAAGGCTTGGTGTTACAAGGCTTCATCTCGAAAACTTGGTCAATCCTTACGATACCCTGTACATATTTCACTTCCATAATGG
This sequence comes from uncultured Rikenellaceae bacterium, assembly GCA_964490015.1. Classification (GTDB taxonomy): domain Bacteria; phylum Bacteroidota; class Bacteroidia; order Bacteroidales; family Tenuifilaceae; genus Perlabentimonas. Next base: position 48,114 of record CAZBBA010000020.1, on the reverse strand, counting down.
AAAGGTTAAAAGGCTGATCGGATCAAAACTTGATACTGTTCTTAATCTTTGGAACTACCCGAATCATCAAAACAACCTATCGCTATTTGTCAGAACCGTTACCGTTGATTCCGGTTTCATCTCAAGAAGAATAATTGAAACTTATAATCCAAACTTTAATGATACCATAAATCTTGTACTTGAGAACTTAAATACCTATGAATTTCCATTTTATTGATAGCTATTCCTTTTGTTTTTTTGTAATTGTAACAGATACATAAAAGTAAATAAAGTATACAGCAATAAATTTTGTGGCTATGAGTTTCGGTGGGCATGTTCTGGATATGGTTAACAGGATGAAGGCCAATGAGGCTCTAAAGAAGGCCCATCGTGCGAAATATCGAAGAATTAAGGATGCCTACATTAATTCTACAAGTAGTAAGCTATCGGGGAAACTGACCAGTAAAACCATTTCAAAGGAGGATATGGAGGTGATTAAGGCTAAGATTAGAGGTGATTTGAGAAGGGAGCGGAGAATAGAGCTGGTGCTAACATATTCCATAACATTACTGGTATCCATAGCCGTTTTTGTTATCATCCTTTTTGTTCTGAGGCGATAAGAAGGGGCACAGCTCTCATAGTTGATAAGTTACAGCCAAAAAGACTCATTAGGGTTTATCAAATTACAAAACCCTTTCCCATTTTACTCGCTCCTCCTGAGAGTTTCCATGATTAAGCGCATAACGTTTTCGAGGTATACCAAGGATTTTCGTGATTTTAGGGAATTTCCTGCGCAGCTAATCACCGATTCCCTGCGCAGGAAATAAAATTATCACCGCAGAGAATCGGTGATTAGCTGCGGTGATAATAAAATTTCCACACTAGGAAATGTTGGACCCCTGCTGTGCCGTGAACAATTTCCACGTTAGGAAAAAAAATTTCCACAGCAGGAAAATGGCAATTCTCTGCGCAGGAAAAATAATTCCCTGCGCAGGGAATTTTGAATACCAGCAGAGGAGGGCTTTATCGAAAGTTTTGAGTAGCCCGAGGCAGATTCCATACAAGCTATTGCCGTGTTGTAATCCAGAAGGGAAAGGACTACTTTACTTTTGTTTACCCTATGTTAATCGCTAAATCGCATAGCACCAACAGGGCAATGGGGCTAATCTTCAGTAGTAATTTTTAAAAGGCACGAATAGCCCGAACGTTAAAAAAGTTATCCTTATCACTTTGTCCTTGGGTACCGTAACCGAAGTACTGAACCAAAGCGCTGTATGAGTCGTACTCTGATGAACTCCAGTAGATTCTTTCTTCAAAACCTCCTATAATATCCCGGTTTTGGTAAAGTTTGTTGAGTTCGTCCTTACTGGGCAGAAACCAGTCGCTATATCCATTTAACTCCAAATCGTTACAGAGACTAGCGGCCAAACCTGAGTAGGGGCATTTTGCCACAATGGCAAGTGTGTTTGCCATTCCAGTACCCATTGCTACTGAGGTGCCCCCTACATTCGTACCCCAATAGCCCCATTGTGCATCTGAGTTCAGATCGCTAGATGCAGCAATTAAGCCATGCACCTCCCCGGCAACATACCCGGGATCACTTGGTTGAATTACGTAGGCTATAATACCCCCCTGATAGTTCTCCCCAATTTCTCCTGGCGCAGTTTTAAATATAATGACTTGTCCATAACTTGTTCCAATACTATTAGTAGCATAGGCCCGCACATAGTATGCTGTACCTGGAATCAGCCCTGTTAGACTACTTGTAAAGCTGCCTACCCCTGCGCCATCGATTGAAATACCATAATTGTGATCAATCGTTGGATTAGATTCTGTACTCCACACCATACCCCGAACGGTAACAGCAAAACCTCCATCGGAAGTTATGCTTCCCCCCGCAGTGGTAGTGGTTGAGGTTATGCTGTTCACATCAACTATATTTAAAACGGGCAATCCATCCTTGGTTACGAAACGTATTTGCGCCCCGTAGTTTGTTCCCACGCTGTTGGTGGCGTACGCCCTAACGTAGTACTCCGTTCCGGGGTCTAGGTTGGTGAGGTTACTGGAAAAGCTGCCAGTGCCAGCCCCGCTACTCGTAATGCCCTCATTGTTATCAATGGTAGGATTCTGCATGGTACTCCACACCAGCCCTCGAGCCATAACAGCAAATCCGCCATTGGAGCTAATGCTCCCACCACTTTGCGCCGATGTTGCGGTGATGCTACTTACCACAATAGTACTTATAACTGGCAGACCATCTTGAGTTGTAAAGTGCAACTGATTGCCATAGCTCGTACCCACGCTGTTGGTGGCATAGGCACGCACGTAGTAGGTGGTGTTAACCGACAACCCCGATAGGTTGCTGGTAAAATTTCCATTCCCTGATCCATTGCTGGTTATCCCCTGATTTGCACCAACCGTTGGATTTTGTGAAGTGCCCCACAGCACACCCCGCTTGGAAACTGCAACGCCCCCATCGGAGGCTATATTTCCACCGCTTGTTGCAGTTGTAGCTGTTATACTGGAGGCTTCAATTGTAGATAAAACAATAACACCATCGAGGGTAGTAAATGTTTGCTGATTACCGTAGGTTGTCCCCACGCTATTGGTGGCGTAAGCACGCATGTAGTAGGTGGTGTTAACAGATAAACCCGAAAGGGTACTTGTGAACTCCCCCAGGCCAGACCCGTCTGTCGTTATACCTAGGTTCGATTCAAGGGTTGGGTTCTGAGCCGTATTCCATATCATACCCCGGGCGGTTACTGAATCGCCTCCGTCGGAGGAAATATTTCCACCACTTATGGCAGTAGTTGCGGTTATACTGGTTGCAGGAGTAGTGGTTACTGCCGATTGCCCATCGAGGGTAAAAATATGAATAGGTTCACCATAAACAACACCCTGGGTTGAGTAGCAATAGGCTCTCACGTAGTACAACGTGGCAAGGTCTAGACCCTCAATATTCATAGTGAAAATGCCCAGTTTAGGTATCCCATTGCTCTGCTTATCATCATCAACGGTGGGCTTATCGTGTTTGGCATAGCAGATGCCATAGTCGGTATTGCCCTCGCCGCTCAAATCAGCAATTTTGGCTGTAACGGATATCGAGGTGGCCATCGATGTTGCATGTTCAGTAAAAACCTTGGTGGCTGGCTTCAGCTCTAGCTTGGAGCAGGCAGAAAAAATCAAAACTGAAAGCATCAACGAAATGGGGTTAAAAATTCTTTTCATCCGTAAGGATTTATTACATTGTTAATTTTTAAAGTGTTACAATACTATTCAGTACAATCTTTATCGTGCATAGCCTTGGCTTTCTTCAGGAAACATGCGGGGTAACCATGGTTTGTTAATGTTTATCATCGGTAGTTTCCCTCTTTTGGTGGCCATGTTGTGTAACCGATCCTGTTACATAAACAGGGATATTTTTTTGTTCTTTAAAAACTAGTAAGTAGCCATCACCCGGCTATCGTCGCCATGAAATAGTGGGGTTTGCTGACCTAAAATTTTTCCTGAAGTTTCTTTCACATTGTTAACTACATACTCTTTCAGTTCACCCAGAGTGATTGTTCTGTCTCCATTGATATCGGCTGCCCCTTGTAGCCCTGCGGCAAAATAATATGTAAAAAGACCAGTTTCGGCATCGTCGAAACCAAGGGACGTTTCCTCCCCAGTTGAGGAAGAGATTACTGTGAATTTGGAGTCGTTAAGCCAGCTGTTGCGCGGTCGGATTCGAACTCCTTTTTGCCCAATAAGATTCTCGGTGGCGACCCTGATTGAACTTCTCGATGCACCACTGAAACAGGCGTCTAGAATTATCGTAACGTGTTTTGCGCCAAGTTTGCTCAGGTTCTCGTATAGGTTCTCAATATTGTAACCCTGAGTCTCGAGACGTGCAATTTTGCCATCGCTAGGAAACAGATAGATATTCTTGCCATCCTTATCAGGCACACCATGACCCGAATAAAATACGAACACCTCGGTTTCTCCCTTCACAATAGCCTTGCGTAGCTCGCCAACCTCGGGGTTAAATACGTCGTCGAAAAAGAAACCTACCACCTGTTCATTGGTAAACTGGATTACTTGCTCGATGCCCAGTACCTTCTCAAAGTAGGCTTTCATTATCTTCGCATCGTTATCGGCATAGGGTGCGGGAGGTAGATCCCGATACTGTGCTACACCTATTACGATGCCGACAGAGTTAGGTCGTTTGGTTTTAGAGGGAGCAACGCTGGCGATATTAGTCATCTTGGTTATGTTGGCTCTAAATTTGTTTGACGTGTACTCGAATCGTGCCACGTTCTTTTTAAGTGACTCCACATCCGATTTTACCTCAACAATGTTCGTTCTGGGGGGGGCTTGGTCAAGTGCAATAGGGAGTTGTTTGTTTATAAGGCTTCCCTTTCCAATTTCTTCAGTTATTGATATAAAAACCGGTAGGTTGTCCTGGACTGCCACCCTACGGTTTGGACTTAGTGTAAAGTAAATCTCCTTTACCTCGCCAGGCATTACATTTCCAAGGGTTCCACTCACGTCGTTAAGAAAGATATTGGGGTCGGTAGTCGTAACAGAGTAAGCAGCATTCTTCGCAATACCCTGTCCAATGTTCTGAACCATCAGCTTTGCTTTAACTTGTTCGCCAGCCTGTACTCGTCCATCCGACTTTAATGCCATAGTGCCAATACCGGTATCAATAATCTCATGCCCCGAAATAGCAAATAGGGGTGGTTGGTATGCGTATGTGTTAAGAACCAAATATGCCGGTTCCATATCGTAACCGAAATGTTCTCTCACGTTTATGGTAAGCCTATGAGTTGCCGTTTTAAGGTCAATATCGGTTGTAATTGGGATTTCGATTTCAAACTTCTCATTTGGTCTAAGAACATTTATCTTTTGTTTGGCATTATCAATTCTCATGCTTTTATCGATAATGTTGGAAGTTACGTTTACCTCAAGAAGAATTGCATCGCCACCACCCTGATTGCTAAGGGTAATTTTAAGTTTGGCATTCTCTCTGTTTTCAAGAATTCCATTCCTGTTGTCATCAATAAACTCAAGGTCAGCAAAGAGGTTTGGGGGTAGCCCTCGGGTATTAATAACTTGTGTGGGCGAAGTAGCTGAATAAAGCCTGTATCCCGAATCATAAATCACACTTTCTACTTTTAGATTATTGTGCTTACTCGATTTGGATAGAATTCCAGCGTAATCTAAAAGCCAAACGGCAGCACCTGCTCCAGCCAGAATAAAGGACATCTGCCGGTACTTCTTTGCTTGCTCGAAGGCATAACACTCTGTATGCGACTCATATGTTCTTAAGTACTCGTTGTAGTCCTCAACCGAAACGGCAAAGGCTCCAGCGGCTCCGCTCAGTAAGCCGTACCCAAGTACCCCCTTTAGCCAGTAGGGCTTACCTTTCTTAAACTGATAATTACCCGTTCCGGGAAATAGCGTGGAGTATACAAAAGCTTTTCCTGTGCTGGCATCAGGAATTAGCCTGGCATTAACCCGGGCGGTAAACTTCTCGTTAAGCACTAGGCCATCGGCCTTCGCATCCCAGGTAATCTTCTTGTCGCCATTTCCCTGCACAATGCTTATATCACCCTGAACCGCTTTTGCTGAAAGAATCTGATTCTTTTCATTGTAAAAATCAACCCAAACAACATACCTATCCGATGATTTCCCATTGATAATATGGTATAATACCTCAACCCGGTCGTTTGAATAGTGTAAGTTAACGTCAGCAACCCGTACCTCGGATGAAAGTTGGGCGTTAGTATTTATCGCAATTAGTGCAAGGGCAAAGAAAATTGCTAGATTTTTAAAGCGTTTCATCCGTGCAAAATATAATATTATTAATTGACAATAAGTTGCGTTTTAACTTTTTACTATCTGTTACCGCTCGTATTCCTGTCTTACACAATGAGCACCCATTATTTGACTCCGCCGAGTTCTCTTCCAGCCAGCAGATCGTTTGGCCATGTGTGTTTTCCTTCGGTGAACTCGTAAGAGTAAGTTCGGATTTGTAAACTGCCTCACGCGGGTGTTTCATATTTTTTCTTTTTTCAAAAAAACCTTGAAGTAGTTTGTGCATACTATTTTGAATAATTAAATACGTTTGTTGATTTCAGCACATCTAATTTGTGTACAAACCTAATTGACTCCTTTAAAACACCAACCAACCCATACTTTTTAGTAGATCAATAGGTACATTGTTACATTGTTACATAAGAGTATTAAGCCCTAAGGTATTCGAATTCAATTTAAGGATTCGATGGTGGCTTAGTAAGGTTTTAAGTTTTAAGAAACTTAAGTAACTTTAATATGGGAGGCGAGTGAATCATCTCAATTTTGTGAATTAATCGCTTTCTTAGAGAATAAATCTCAGTTTACTGATATTTATTGATTAAGCAAAGAATTTAACGTAAAACTAGTTGAGTTAAAAGTAAGGTATTGTAAACTCAAAAATCAATTATATGAATTATTTATGTCAACTAATTGACAAACAAATGTAAATAAATATTTTTATTCTATGTTCGTATATTCTTGCTTTTTTGTTCAAATTATGGTTTAATATTTTAATTATTTAATATCGATAGAAGCATGTGTGTTTTAGTATATATGTACTGGGGGCGGTTTCCCATGGAAACCGCCCCCAGTACATATATATCAATAGGTTTTCCTACAATTCTTTCAGTAGCTCCTTAACAGCTGCCTCTATTTGACGATCGGTGCCGTAAAGCACATCCTCAAAGGGGTTAGCCACCTTTACGTCGGGTTCCAGCTGCAGGTTTTCCAAGGCTCTGTCCTCGGCCACGCCCCAGAAGGCGATCATGGGAATACCAAACACGATGGTGGGATCAATCTGCGGCTCCCACCATACGGCGGTGCTTGTGCCCGGAACGGGCATTCCAATCAGTTTGCCAATGCCTTTGGCGCGGTAAGCGTAGGGGAATGCATGGGCATCGCTGTAGTTGGCCTCGCTCATAAGCACTGCGCTGGGGCGTGCCCACTTGTCGCGAGGCTCGCCACCACGGGCAACAAATCCGTAGGGGCGGAAAGTGGCGTAGGGTTTGCCATCGAGGAAGTTCGACAGATCCTCGTGCAGCCACCCGCCGCCGTTAAATCGGGTGTCCACAATCAGCGCCTCCTTATCGGCATTTTTGCCTAGCACCTCGTCGTAAACGGTTCGGAAGCTGCCATCGTTCATGCCGCGCACGTGCACGTAGCCCACGCGGCCATTGCTTAGCTTCTCGGTCATCTCGCGCATGGTTTCTACCCAGCGGTTGTAAAGAAGGTTATTCTCGGCACCCGATGAGATGGGCTTAACCGTTTCGTCCCAGCGGGTTCCGCTTTTGGGATCGAGCAAGCTAAGGAGTACATTATTATCGGCCTTGCGGTTGAGCAGCATATTCCAGTCGAATGCATCGGTAATGGCCTCACCATCGATTTTCTCAATTACATGTCCGGCTTTCACCTTGCTGTCGGCCTTATCGAGCGGGCCACCCTTTAGCACCTCGGTGATTCGGAGGCCATTCCCACCTATCTTCTCGTCGAAGAAAAGCCCTAGCGATGCGGTGGCATCGCCATTCTCGGGGCGAGGCGAGTATCGGCCGCCGGTGTGCGAACCGTTGAGCTCGCCTAGCAGCTCGCTGAGTAGCTCCTGGAAATCGTAGTTGTTGTTGATATGAGGCAGGAATCGGGCGTATGCATCGCGGAACATTGCCCAGTCGATACCGTGAAGGTTAGGGTCGTAGAATTTTTTCTGAACCTGTCTCCATGCATGATGATAGATATACTCACGCTCGGCTCTGGCGTTAACCACCATTTCGGCATTGATAGCCACGGGGCTAACCTTTCCGTTTTTGGTCTCTATTTTTTGGATACGGCCGTTGGCCAGCACAAACAGGTTTTCCCCATCCTTACTCATAGTCATTTGCCCTCCGCGGGCGTTTAGCTTGGCCAGCGATTTTAGCTCCTTGGTGCGCGTATCAACCTCCCAGATATCGTAATCTTTCTCGTAACGAGCCATGTAGTAGAGTTTATCGCCTTTTGGCGAGATGTTAAAACCCGATAGGTTTACCGAGCCCGGAGTAAGTTTCACCCTTCGATCCTCAACCTTCTTGAAATCGGGCGTCCATTTGGGCTCCTCAACCTTTTTCTTATCCGATTTGCCTTTCTTCTTATCATCCTCAGCCTTTTCGGCTTCCTTCTGTTTTTCCTTCTCCTTATCCTCCCTTGCTTTCACCAGGGCAAAGTCGTCCTTGCTGAGCATAAACCTATCGTACGATTCCTGATCGAAGAACATGGCGAAAATATCAACCTCGCGGGCACCCTGTAGTGCCAACGGGCGTTTGCCATCCTTGTCGTTTATCCACAGGAGCGCTTTGCCATCCATGGCCCACAAGGGATTTCCATCGGAGAATCCGCTGTTGGTTAGCTTAATCCCATCGCCGGGGTTCTGCGCATCGTAAACTACCAGATACGAAGCACCGTATAGCCCCATTGAGTTACGTGCTAGCACGTATTTGCTGTCGAGGCTCCAGATGAAATCCTGATCGCCATCGCGGTACGAGAAGTTATTTCCTGCAGGGATAATAATCCGCGATTTTTTGCTTTCGAGGTTAAATACCTTGAGGATATTACGCTCCTCGAGGTAGGCTATCTCCTTGCCATTGGGCGAAACAACGGGTTGAAACTCCTCCTTTTCGGTTGCAATTACAGGCTCCTCTTTTATCAGTGTTGATGCGTAGAAGTAAAGCTCCTCGTCGCGTACGATGGAGGCTTTGTATATATCCCAGCTCTCGCCTCGCTCGGTGGAGTAGTAGAGGGTTCTACCATCGGAAGCCCAGCTTAGCATACGCTCCTGTTCGGGGGTATTGGTTATACGTTTGGTGGTGTTACCCTCAACGGCGGTAACAAATACTTCGCCCCTAAAAACGAAAGCTATCTCCTTACCGTTGGGCGACAGGGCCATCTCGGTGGCGCCATTGCTTACCGATAGAATCTTTTCGTCTTTACCCCTAAAGTCGAATGGGGCAACCACATTAATCTTTACAGGAGTAGCGCCTTCTTTTAAGGTGTAGATTTCGCCGTTCCAGGTAAAGCAAAGGGTGTTGTCGTTGGCTCGGGTAAGATGCCTTACAGGATGATCGGTGAAAGATGATAGCTGCTTTTCGATCGGGTTCGATCCCAGCGATCGCTTATAAATATTTTGTGTTCCATTTTTCTCGCTAAGGTAGTAGAACGATTGTCCATCGGCGGCAAACAGCGGCTCGCGATCCTCGCCCTCAAAATCGCTTACCTGGGTGTACTTCTCGTTCTTGATATCGTAAACCCAAATATCGCGGGTTACCGATGAGGTGTGGTGTTTACGCCACTCATCCTCGTAACCCTTGCGATCCTGAAAGATTATGCGCTCACCTTTAGCATCGAAGCGGGCATGTTGAAATCCTGCGGTGGAGATTAGCAGGTTGCGCCCACCGGCCACTGGAGCGGAGTAGAGTTTTCCAAACAGTCCACGATTAGGGAAGCGAACCGATGAGTTTAGATCATTTCGTCCCGACGAGTAGATCACGTTTTTGCCGTCGGGTGTAAAGTCCCACGGAAAATCGTTGGCCGAGTTGTATGTTAGCCTTTGGGCAGTTCCACCGGTGGCGGGGAGTACATACACATCAAAGTTGCCAAACCGATCGCTGGCAAAGGCTATCTGGCTGCCATCGGGACTCCACACGGGCATAAAGTCGTGCGCCTCGTGGAGCGTTAAGGGGGTTGCAATTCCTCCCGACGACGATACCTTATATATATCGCCCTTGTAGCTAAAAGCTATCTCCTGCCCATTGGGCGAGATGCTGGGGTAGCGAAGCCAAAGCGCATTGTCCTGCGCAATTACGGAATTCGCCAGCATGGTTAAAATGAATACTAGGAAATAATTTCTCATTACTTTAGGGTTTAAGTGAGTAATATGGTAAGGGGTACTGATAGGCTAAAGCCATGTCACTTTGATCGATTTGCAATACAATCGTTTAATGGGTGTATGGCATTGTAAAGATACAAATGTCAAACACCCGAGTAAAGGACGAAAGAATTAGGGAAAAGCTGTTTGGAAGGTAAAAAGAATGTTTATTAACTAACCTTAAAGGGAAAGACCTTCTAAGGAGAAAGACATACACCTCAAATCCCAGATGTTATTTGAGGTATATATAGTGTATGGGTAAAAGGTAGTGTCTGTTAGCGCAGTAGCAAACGGGGAGGATTTACGATCTACCCGTACTCACTTATCTTGCTTAGGGTATCGTAATTTCTAATGGTTATGGTTTTGCCATCCAAGTCAATAATGCCATCATCCTTAAACTTCTTCAGCATCCTGATTACGCTTTCGGTGGACATACCGGTGAGTTCGGCCAGCTCCTTGCGCGACAGGTTTAGCTCAAACTCGCGATTCTTGAAGATTCGTTCGGCCAGACACAGAATAATATCGGCCATTCGGCCGTAGAGCTGCTTGTGGGTAAAGCAGAAGAACCGGCCAAAGGTTTGAACCGCATTCTCGCAAAGGATATTTAACACTGAGTTGGCAAAGGCCACATTCTGCCTCAACACCTTTCTAAAGATGTTGATATCGATAAGGGTGGCCGTTGAGTCCATATAGGCCATGGAGGAGTAGTGGAATATATTATTCCCCTCCGAGATGGAGGTAAGCCCAATCATATTGCCCGAAGTTATAATCTTCAGGATAAGCGAGTCGTTTAGCCCCTCGAGGTATATTTTGGCCAACCCCTCTTTAAGTAATATTACATGTGGTGCAATGGTTCCGTGCTTGCAGATTACCTCACCCTTTTTATACCGGACGTTGGTGGAATGGGAGTTGATTAACTCCAACTCCTCGGGGGTAAGAATATCGAAGCAAATACTATTGGCGTTGCTTACTGTGCAGCTGTTGAGCGCTGTAGACCTCTCCATAAAACCTCAATATAATGAGACGCTAAGATATATAAATATTTTCATATCATCAAAAGAGCTGACGCAAATCAGTTTTTTCACTGTCGAGCTTGGAGGTAAAAGGTGGGTGCATATCAGCGGCTTATGAGGAGGTATTGTTATTTTAATAACAATCTTTACACCATAGAATTCACTTAAAAAACATAACTATGGAAATTAAGCTAACACTCGATTGCAAAGGCCTTTCGTGCCCAATGCCGATGATGAAATTGGCCAAAGCGGCCAAGGAGTTAAACTCAGGCGAGGTTCTGGAAATGCTGGGAACCGATCCCGGAACCAAGTCGGATCTGCCCAAGTGGTGCGAGAAAACCGGAAACATTCTCCTCGAGGAGGGCGATGCCGGTAATGGTGTATTCCGTTTCCTAATCCAAAAAGCATAGGAGGTAGGCCATGGCTGCTCAAAACAAAAAGCCGGGAATTCTTCAGGAGTTGTTCAACACCTTTTTCGCCAAGCACTGGCCGGTATGGGTAGGTGGTGTCGTTTTGGGGCTGCTTAACATCCTGCTGTTCGCGGTGAAAAGCCCATGGGGTGCCAGCGGCACCTTTAACAACTGGGGCGAGAATCTTTTTAAGCTAATTGGCATTAGCGCTTTTGAGAATGCGGCACCCTCAAGCACAAACCTCTACGCCATGTTAGGCATTATGCTGGTGTTGGGTTCGTTTGCAGGAGCACTATTCTCAAAGGAGTTTGCCCTGCGAATTCCACCCAAAGGGGAATTGGTGAAAGGTCTGCTCGGTGGTGTGGTAATGGCCATAGGGGCTACCCTTGGTCTTGGATGCACCATTGGTTCATTCTTTAGCGGTGTACCTGCCCTTTCGGGTGGAGCCCTAGTATTTACCATAGGCCTATTTATTGGAACCATTGTAGCTCTTAAGTACCTTATTTGGGAAATGGAGAAAATGCCCAAGTTGAGCGCTGGCAAGAGTTACACACTTCTTGCTGCATCCGAAAAATCGGGCAAATGGCAGGTTTGGTTTGGCTGGATTGTTTCCATTGGTGTGCTAATTATTGCCTATCGTGTTGCCGGTACCAACGGCGTTTTGGCCTGGTTTATCATCTCAGGATTAATTATGGGGCTGATTTGCCAGCGTTCGCGTTTCTGCATTGTTAAGGCTTTCCGCGATCCCTTTATGACCGGCGAAGCCGATGGCTCTGTGGGTGTTATAGCGGGATTGCTGGTAACGCTGGTTGGCTTTACCGCCATCAAGTACTTTGGAATTGGGGTCGACGAAACCGTTCGTGCCCGCGAGATGGCTTGGGTTTTTGACCAATTCTGGCTTCGTGGTCTTCTAGGTGGATTTATCTTCGGAATTGGGATGACTGTTGCCGGAGGTTGCGCTGTGGGAACCCTTTGGAGGGTTGGCGAAGGCCAAGTTAAACTTTGGATGGCTGCGCTGGGATTCATCATCATGTCGCCAATCTCCAAAAACTATATCGTACCCGAGATTGTAAGCTGGATGCCTCACACCATGCAGTTTAAGAACTACTTACCCGATTACCTGGGTTACGCTGGTGCCATTATTCTGGTTCTGGTTGTCATTTTGGTGTGGTACGTTTTTGTGAAGTGGAACGAGCGCACCGGACGTTTCAGCGCATTCTAATCGATCAAAATCTGAAAAATATGAATAGGATACTAGTTAAACCAATCGCCATAGCTTTACTGCTAGCCCTTTTCTCCGCATGTTCGGCTATATACGAGGATGGTGAGGAGTTGGCCAAGTCGGTTAAGAAGTATGTTACGGAGATATCGGTAGATGAGCTAAATGCCAAGCTGGAAAGCGGCGAGGAGTTTCTGCTGATCGATGTGCGGCAAGCAGCCGAGTACGATGGCGGAGCCATTCCTGGTGCAATCAATATACCAAGGGGAAACCTGGAGTTCCAGATCAGGAACGACGAGTTTTGGGAGGAGGAATTCCTTTACACCCCCGAAAATGATGAGGAGATAATTGTATACTGCAAGCTGGGATACAGGGGAATTCTTTCGGCATACGCCCTTCAGCAAATGGGCTTTACCAACGTGAAGAACCTGCAGGGTGGTATTACCGCTTGGGATCCCAACATGGAGCAAAATGCCTCAAAAGCCGCCAGTTCGGGAGGCTGTGGAGGATAATCTTATAGTCATTTCAAATCTAATTTTTTGAATAGAAAGCTATTAAACCACTAAATCACACAAACAATTATGAAAAAGATTTCGATGTACATCATGACCTTATTGCTGGTAACAGCAATGGTTTTTACCGGTTGCAAAAGGGATAACGACGACACCTTTAACGCACAGAAAGCACTAACTGAGTACCTGGTTGCTCAGGATTTGGATATCAACAAAATAATTGATGGCTTTGTAATGGGAGCTCCAGCCGATGGAAATATGAGCACATTTCATGTAATTGATATTCGTTCGGCCGAGGATTTTTCGGCAGGTCATATCGAGGGTGCAGTTAACGTTCCCTTTGCCAATATTCTTACTGAGGCTGCTAACGCCACCAAGCCTATTGTTGTAGCTTGCTATACAGGTCAAACAGCTACCTACGCGGTTTCGCTGCTTCGCCTTTCGGGTTACACCACTGCCAAAGCCTTAAAGTGGGGTATGAGCGGTTGGAACCCCGTTTTTGCCAATAGCCCAAAAGGATGGAACGGTAAAACTGGTAGTATTGCGGTTAGCCATGCAAACTGGAACACCAATCCAGCCCCCAGCAACCTTACCTACGATAGCCCAGTTTTCACCTCAACTAGCACCGATCCTGCAGAGATACTAAGGGCTCGCGTGGCTCAGGTAATTTCCGAAGGTTTCAAAACAGTTAGCGCCGATGATGTTCTGGCTACCCCCGGATCATTCTTTATCAACAACTACTTCTCTGAGGCTCACTATCTAGGTTATGGTCATATTGCGGGTGCTGTGCGTATTCAGCCTATGCTTGTGGGCGATGCTAGCGTAAAATTCAACGACTCGTCGAAAAAGGTGGTTACCTACTGCTACACTGGCCAAACCTCGGCTGCTATTACAGCTTACCTTAGGGTTATTGGTTACGATGCCTACAGCATGCTTTTTGGAATGAACAAGCTGTACCACTCAAGCAGCACTTGGACTGCTAACCAGTGGGGTGTTACCGATACTCCCAAAACTTTACCCTACGTTACCAACTAGAGTTTCATTACAATGAAATCTACGATGAAAAGATTTTTAGTAGCACTTTTCCTCCTGCCATTACTGGCAGGGGGAAACCTCTACGCACAGGGTTGCGGCGAGGCTCCTTCGGAGGAGGGAGTTCAGGTTTTTGGATTCCTCCAGTCGCAGTACGAGATGCGTTTTGAGGATGTTAACAAGAACAGCTTTACCTTTGAGCGTGCCCGTATTGGTGTACAGGGTATTATTCCCTACGATTTTTCATACTACGTGGTAGTTGAGTATAGCCCTTACATCTCGCCAAACCCTTACCTGCTCGATGCGTTTGTAACCTACAACCGGTTTAAGTGGGCAAAGGTTTCGTTGGGATCGTTCAAAACTCCCTTTGGACTCGAGATTAACTCGCCCTGCAATGGATTGCTAACCGTTTACCGTTCAACAGCATCGTTACAAATGGTGGCTCCTTTCCGCGATATGGGCTTGGTGATAATGGGTGGTGATAAGGAGACCAAGATTCAGTATCAGCTTGGCGTGATGAATGGTAGTGGCCTTAAAACTTTCGATAACAACGATAAAAAAGACGTTGTAGCTCGATTGCTTTACAAACCTCTCGATTTCCTTCAGATTGGTGGAAACTTCCGTCATGGATTCCCATCGTATAACAACAACACCGATTCCAGAACAACCTTTGGCGGTGAGCTTAAGCTCAACCACAATGGCCTAACCGTAATGGGTGAGTATATTATGGATCAGGGCGACTTTAACCGCGATTTAGGTGGCGGTTGCGGTGGTGAGCTGTTGGTTCTGGGTGAAAAGCGCAGCGGTGGTTACGCCACTCTGGCATACCGCACCAAGTGGGAAATTGAGCCCGTGTTTAAGTTCGATTTCTTCGACTCAGGAAACGCTCAAAACTACAAGGAGACCAACCTTACGTTTGGTATAAACTACTACATGAACGACTGGGCTAGGCTTCAGGCTAACTATATCTACCGTGCCGAAACCCCCACCGAGCTCAACAACGATCGTTTTGTGATTCAAATTCAGGCAATTTTCTAATCGTAAAATAGTGAGGATATGAAATTAGCAAGAAAAGTATTCGGTTTACTGGCTATAATGGTAATGGCTGCCAGCGCAAATGCGCAGTTCGACATTATCGATGCCAAGGAGGCCGTGAAGCTGGTTAAGGACGATAAGGTGATTTTCGTTTCGACCCGTAAGGCCGAGGACTACGCAAAGGTACACGTTACCAATGCCATTAACCTCGAGATTAAAGCCCTTTACCAGGATGGCCCCGTTGAGGGACTACTGAAGAGTGCCGCCGATATGGCCAAGGTTCTTGGCGAGAATGGCGTTGATCCCGCAAAAACCATCATTATATACGATAATGGTCGGTACGTGCACGCAGGACACATGTATTTTGCGTTAACCTACTTAGGATATCCCAACGTGAAAATTCTCGATGGACACCTAACCGGATGGCGTGGCGCTCGTGGCCCAGTTACCAAAACTCCAACCACCAAGCCCGCTGTTACTGTTACACCAAAGGTGAATAGCAGCATAATGGTCGATTACAACTACACCAAGAGTAAGGTAAGCAATCCCGGTACCATTATCGTGGATGTTCAGAGCCCCGCTGAGTTTGAGCAAGGGCATGTTCCTGGTGCTATAAACATGGAGAATAAGCTTTTCATAAACGAGGAGGCTAGCACGCTTAAGAGCAAGGAGGAGATGGAGAAGATTCTTGCCGAGCATAAAATTGCCAAGGACAAGGAGGTTATCCTTTACTGCGCATCGAGTGCTCGTGCGGGTGCAATTTTCCTTGCAATGAAGGGGTTGGGCTACAAGAACCTGAAGGTGTACGAGGGTGGATGGAACCAGTGGAAGACCAAGTAGCGATCCATTCAAAATCAATATGATTATGAGGAAAAGTTTAATACCAATGCTGATAATGCTGCCCTTACTTTTTGTACAGTGTGGCTTTGGCGATGCCAAGGTATACGAGAGCGCAGAAAGTATGGTAGCCGATCAAACTACTAAGGTGAGTATGATGTCTGTTGAAGATGTAAACACCTTGGTCGACAGCAAAACGGCTGATGTAACGATTGTTGATGTACGCGAAGCGGACGAGTTCGAGGCTGGTCATATTCCTGGTGCCATTAATGTGCCCCGTGGACTGCTGGAATTCTCCCCAAAGCTTACCAATAGGCGCGACAAGATAATCGTTTACAGCAACCAGCAGAACCGCTCAGTTCTTTCGTTCAACAACCTTAAGCTGCTTAAGTTTAGGGATGTTACCGTACTTGAGGGCGGATTTGAGCAGTGGCAAGCCGTTTATCCCGAGAAAATTGAGGAGGGTAGTGGATCAACCGAGAGCGCTTCTCCTGCACCCAAACCTGCTTCGGGAGGTTGTGGAGGATAGTATATATCAAACTTATCATTTATAATAATTACGGATATGGCAAAAATGACAATTGGCCTGGGCTCGGGATGCATCGACAAGCTTACCAGCTTGGGTGTAATCCTTAGCGGAGCTGCTGCCGACGACATGGAGGTGGATGTATTTGTACTGCTCAACGCCGGAGGCGCTTTCCTAAAGAACAAGAAAGCCGATTACAGCTGCAGCGGAAACCAAACCGCCGAGGAGTTCCAGAAAGCCCTTGAGGCAATCAACTCGCCCGGATGGATTGAGTTCTTTGAGATGGCCAAGGAGATGACCAACGTTAAGGTGTACATGTGTAGCCTTGCCGGTAAAATAGTTGGCGGTGAGAAGAAGGAAGACTTCATTGACCTTGTAGACGAAATTTGTGGTATTGGCGAGTACATCACTTCTACCCAGGAGGCCGATGTGAATTTATTCATTTAACTAATCATTTAAGGAGATAAAGCTATGACAACAGAAGAATTGATGGCATTGAACATTGATAAGTCAGTAGATGCACGCGGAACAGCATGTCCAGGTCCACTTTTGGCTGCTAAAAAAGCCATTGGCGAGATTAAGGCTGGCCAAATTATGGAGGTTCTATCGGCCGACGAGGGAACCAAGCGCGACATCCCCAAGTGGGCTGCCAAGCAAGGCCACGAGTATCTGGGAACCATCGAGGAGTCGGGATACTTTAAGATCTACATGAAGAAAAACTAACCCTACCATGGAAAGAACAGATAATCCCAAGATTCTGGTTTTTTCAACGGAGAAGATTTCGGACCCCGCCATCGATATGGCGGGGCTCCTCAAAAAACACTACCCCTCCACGGTGTACACCGTGAACGTTCCCTGCTCAAGCGGCATTAAAACCCAGTGGATTATGCATGCGTTTGAGAAGGGCTTTAGCGGGGTATTTATTGCTGCCGATGGCAGCGATTGCCCGTTTAGCGAGAGCTGCTCCGAGAAAACCTCGGAGATTGTAAGAACCACCCATGAGCTGATGAAGTCCAAGAATATGGATCCAGCCCGGCTTAAAATGGCCGCTATCTGCTCGGTTTGCGCCGAGTCGTTTGTGAAGCATGTTCAAATTTTCCATGCCTACTTATCGCAGAGTAAGGAGAACTAATATAATATACCCACACTATGTTAAGATCAGAAGAATATGATGTGCTTGTGATTGGTGGCGGAATTGCCGGTGCTGAGGCATCAATCAACCTGGCCGATCAGGGCCATAAGGTTCTGGTTGTCGAAAAGGACTTGTCGGTAGGCGGGAAGATGATCCACCTGAGTAAGGTATTCCCCACGCTCGACTGCTCGGCCTGTATTACCACTCCCAAAATTTCACAAGCGGCACGTCATCCCAATATAACCATCTACACCAATAGCCAGGTAAATGATATTGAGAAGAAATCGGAACGCGATTTCAGCGCTGTGGTCACCAAAAAACCAAGGTACGTTATCGAAGCCGACTGCACAGGCTGTCAGATATGCGAGGAGAAGTGCCCAGTGGTGGTTCAGGATCAGTATCAGTATGATTTAGTTGGCCGTAAAGCCGTGTTCGTTCCCTTTAGCATTGCCAACCCCAGGGTTGCTGCCATCGATATCGAGAACTGTACCCTATGCGGAGCGTGCGAAAAGGCTTGCCCATCGGAAGCAATTGATTTTAGCCAGGAGGAGGAGCAGATTCAGGTAAAGGCCAAATCGGTGGTGCTAGCCACTGGTTACAGGCTTTTCGACCCAGAGCTAATTCCTCGTTACGGATTTGGACTTTACAAGAACGTGGTTACAGCCATGCAGATGGAGCGCCAGCTGGTGCCCACCCGCCCATTTAACCACGTGCTTAGGCCTAAGGATGGTAAAATGCCCGACAAGATTGCCTACGTGCTTTGCGCCGGATCGCGCGACGAGACCGTTGGCAACCCTATCTGCTCGCAGGTGTGCTGCATGTACTCCGTTAAGCAGGCGCAGCTGCTAATGGGAGCCCTACCCCTTGCCGATGTTACCATTTACTACATCAATATTCGTTCGTTTGGTAAAGGTTTCAACGAGTTCTACCAGCAGGCCAAGGATATGGGAGTAAGTTTTGTTAAAGGGAAAATTGGCAAAGTAACCGAGACCGCAGACGGCAACCTACTTCTACGCTACGAGGATATCCAGGAGGGTGTGGTTAAGGAAGCTAAGCACGATATGGTAGTGCTGGCCACAGGAATTCTGGCCAACCAGGGAATTGCCTCCATGTTTAAGGATAGGCTCGAGCTCGATGCCTTTAACTTTGTGAAACAGGCCGACGAGCTGGCCAACCCTGCCAAAACTAATATCAATGGCGTTTTTGTAGCAGGAACTGCCTCCGGACCAATGGATATTCCCGATTCAATTCTGTCGGCTGGAGCCGCTTCGGCCGAAATAGCAGGCTACTTAAAAGGAGGTAACTATGAAAAATAAAATAGGAGTTTACATTTGCATGTGCGGATCCAACATCTCCGATTACGTGGATGTTGAAAAGGTGAAGGAGTCCGTTGCGCAGGTCGATGGGGTTTTCCTCTCGAAGGTGACCATGTTTGCCTGTTCCGACTCAACCCAGCAGGATATTGCCAATGATATCAAGGAGCAAAACCTCGATGCCATTGTGGTGGCCTCGTGCTCACCCAAGCTGCACCTGTTCACCTTTAGAAATGTGGCCATTCAGGCTGGTCTCAACCCCTACAACTACGTTCAGGTGAATATTCGCGAGCAGGGCTCGTGGGCGCACTCCGACAATAAGAAGGGTGCCACCGAGAAGGCTATCGACTTGGTAAAGGGTGGAGTAGCCCGGGTTAAGTACTCCGAGGAACTCGAAACAATTAAAATTCCCTCCGAGAATGCTGTTGCCGTAATTGGTGCCGGCGTGGCCGGTATGCGGGCTGCCATTGAGCTGGCCGAGATGGGCAGCAAGGTGCACCTGGTGGAGCGCGAGTACTTTGTGGGTGGTCGCACCTCGCAGTGGAATGTGCTTTTTACAACCAACGAAACCGGGCAGCAGGTTGTTTCGCGGCTTTACAATCAGGTGATAAGTCACCCCAACATCACGCTTTACACCGCCACCACCATTACCTCCAAAAAAGGTAGCGTGGGCGACTTTACGCTAACGCTCACCACTAAGCCTCGCTACATTAAGCCCGACTGCAAGTTCGATAAGGCGAAGTTTCAGCAGGCTGTGGATGTTTGCCCCATTGAGGTAAACGATGAGTTTAACTTTAATATCACCAAGCGCAAGGCCATCTTTAAGAACTACGACAGCGAGTTCCCTGAGATTCCTGCCATCGATTTTGAGGCCTGCAACAAGTGCGGCGAGTGCGCTAAGCTGTGCGAGGATATTGACCTAAACCAGCAACCCACCCAGAGCACTGTGCATGTGGGTGCCATTCTGCTTAGCACAGGGTTTAACCCCTACGAGCCTCCCAAAGGAGAGTTTGGCTACGGCGAGGTGGATAATGTGATCACGCTGCAGCAGTTTAAGCGCCTGATTGAGCTTAGCGACGATAAGCTAATCTACAACGGTAAGGAGGTGAAGAATATCGCCTATATCTACTGCGTGGGTAGCCGTCAGGTGGATGGCGACAACAAGTACTGCTCGCGCTACTGCTGCACATCGGCAATACATACAGCCATTCTGGTTAAGGAGAAGTATAAAGGTATCCGCAACTTCCACTTTAACCGTGGCATTCGTACCTACGGTAAGCAGGAGAAGCTCTACCATCAGGCTTCGGAGCAGGGCGATATCTTCCTACAATCGTTCGAGGATTCCCCAACACAGGTTGAGAAGGTAGGTAAGGAGACCATTGTGAAGATTAACGATGTGCTTACCGCCAACGAGGAGCTGGAGATGAGCGCCGACCTAGTGGTGCTGGTAACCGGTATGACTCCCCGCGAGAACGCCGATATCATCAACCTACTTAAGGTTCCAGTTGGTCGCGACAAGTTCTTCAACGAGGTGCACCCAAAGCTCCGTCCGGTGGAGACCGTTATCGACGGTATCCTGATATCGGGAGCGGCGCAAGCTCCGCTAAATATTACCGAAGCGGTAAAATCGGCCCTGGCGGCATCATCAAAAGTAAACTCGCTGGTAAGTAAGGGCGAGATTGAGCTGGAACCCACCATGGCCGTTGTGCATAACGACAAGTGCACCTGGTGCGGCAAGTGCGCCGAGGCTTGTCCCTACGATGCTATCAGCATGAGGGAGTATAATGGCAAGCAGATTGCCGAGGTATCGAAATCCCTGTGCAAGGGATGCGGCATGTGCTTACCCGTTTGCCCCGAGAACGCCCTCGACCTTATTGGCTACACCGATAAGGAGATGGAGAGCATGATTGAGGCCTTAATCAGCTAATAACGTATACCATGGGAAAAACAATTGATATCATAAAGCAGAAGAGGAGCGCCTCGGAGTCGGCCAAGCAGCACATGAAGGAGTTTAACTCCATGAAGAAGAAGATTCTGGCCACCATGGAATCGGAGCATAAGTCGATTCCAGAGATTGCCAAGGAGACTGAGCTGACCACCGACGTGGTGACCTACTACCTGATGACCCTTCAAAAGTACGGCTTTGTTGAGGTTAGCGAGCTCGACGATATGGACGAGTACTACTATTACAAACTGAAAAAGTAAGCGCGATGGCTAAGATAAATCCTGAATTTGCACACGAGCTATTTAAGTACGGCAACAACGATTTTCATGCCTGCTACAACTGCGGAAACTGCACTGCGGTGTGCAGCCTGTCGGACGAGCAGAACTCTTTCCCCCGGAAAATGGTACGCCTAAGCGTTCTGGGGTTGGAGGATAAGATTTCCAGCTCGCTCGATCCCTGGCTCTGCTACTACTGCGGCGACTGTGCCACCACTTGTCCCCGCGAGGCTAACCCCGGCGAGCTGATGATGTCGCTGCGCCGCTGGCTAACCGCCAAGTACGACTGGACGGGCCTGTCGGGCTTGCTGTATAAGTCGCTGCCAGCAACCATTTTTGCACTGCTGCTCACCGCAGCAGCGGTTATATGGTTCGCCTTCTCGCAGAACTTCGATGTGGACACCATTATGCACTTTGGGCATAAGTTCGAGATGTGGGCCATTATTGGCGTGTTCACCATTATCTTTATCCCCAATCTGGCGCGGATGTGGTGGTTCACCATCCTTAAACCCAAGGTAAAGGTTAAGTTTACCACCTACGTGAAAAGCATGGTGGAGCTGTTTACCCACATGTTTACCCAGAAACGTACATTGGGCTGCGACGACAGCTACTCGCGCTGGCTTATCCACATGATTATAGTGTTTGGATACCTGGGCTTGCTATTTACCACCGTGGCGCTCGACTGGTTTGGAACCACCAGCCTGTTTGTGGTGTTGCTCGGTTACGTGATGAGCATCGCCCTGTTTGCACTAACCTTTGTGTTTGTGCGCGGGCGCATACAGAAGAATAAGGAGTTAAACAAGTTCTCGCAGCCCTCGGACTGGCTGTTTGTGATATGGCTGTTCCTAATGGCTTTCTCAGCATTTCTGGTTCGCATTTTTATCGATCTAAACCTGATTGAGGCCAACCTGTGGCTGTACCTAGTGCACCTAACGGTGCTGGTGCAGTGGGCGCTAATTATTGTGCCCTTTGGCAAGTGGACTCACTTCCTGTACCGCTCGTTTGCGATGTACTTCGAGAAGCTAAAGCTACAGGCGTAAGCTTGGGAATAGGTTTTAAACACAGAGTTTTATTTGCTATTCTAAACTATTGTTCTGTTATAACCTTTGTGCTTAAGGATATCAAGATGTGTTTAATTCTCGTGAGGAACACAGAGGTCACAGAGTTTCTTTCAGCCGTTTAGCCAAAGGCTAAACGGCTGAAAGGGTAGATCTTTAGGCTAAATAAAAATTAACCCGGGGTTGATTGGATTGTAATAAACATTACGCTCCAATTGACCCCGGTTTTTTTACTGTTTAAATGACTGATAGATTTAAACGATAGGGCGCTAAATCTCTATCGGTGGGGGGGTGGTCTCGTCTCGTCAAGTTTTTAACGAGACGAGGCTACTATCCTTGTTACCAAACTTGTTTACTATTCGTTGAAAAATATTTCCTCAATAACTATTATATACCTATTTTCCTTGTATTCTAAATCTTTTACAATAGAAACTTCCCATTTTTTAAGATCTGTATAACGAGATTTTGAAACAAAAACAGTATCTAAATCAGCTAATCTGTAAATCTTTATTTGATTTGCAATTAATAAAAAGTCTTCATCATTCATTAGATTAGCGTCGTGGTGTAGATTATTAAGTGTCAAATATCCAGAACGAAATATTTTTGGGGGTATATTTACAATATCAACCCCATCTTCCTTATTGTAAGATACTTCAATGGTGAAGTCAGTATTGTTAATAAATATAAGTATATCGCTTGTCCTCTCAATTTTAAGACAACTTGGGAAAATTATCAAAAACAAAATTGAAATGAGAATATATTTATTCCTTTTCATATTCGTATGTTATAAGGTTAATCACGCCAGTTTGTATTTTTGGTGTAATTTTTATCCAAAATTTCCGCTTTTTGATTTCGAAAATGTTTAAGTTTTTACTTATGAAAAACACTTTGTTAGTTGCCACGGGCTTTAGCCCGTGGGTCGATATGTAAAAGTAATCTGGGCTTCAGGCCAATACCAGAAATGTTGAATTTGGCCTGTCTGCCTACATAGGCAGGCTAAAGCCCATGGCAACTATGATTCAAGATATTTAGTAAAATTTAAACTGTTTCTTAAAGTTACTATTTGCTTTTAATGTCTTTTAAACTGTAAACTAATTCGTTAGAGTATTTTTTTAAATTTTTGAAATCATCACCTAATGATGAACTACAATCAAGAATCAGTGCAATACTTATATTTTTTGCAATAGATTCTTCAATATTTGAATCTTCTACATCTTCAACCCAGCTGTCTGGTAATTGCCATTTGATTTTAACCTTAATTTCTTTCAAATAGTACATTTTATCTATAGAAGTAGATTTTATTGATAAATTTTTAAGAGGAATTACGGCCTTGTTTACACCATTTCTTGTTGATATTGTACCGTATATTTGAAGGTCATCAATGCCATCGAAGTAAATATTATTGTTAACATTTGTTATTTTGAAAACTGGGGTTTTACCATCATTATTTGAGAACTCTCCTTCTATATAAAAATAATCAAGAATGCTATTGGTATGAGAGGTTGTAGCACCAATTTTTATTTGAACATATTTTGGGTTTAATGCTGAAATTGGAACTGCATTTGTCATGAAAGAAAAGTTTTTAGCAGTTGCAATAAGTGAGTTAGCAATATAATTAAAAGTGTCTCCTAAAGTTGATGAGTTTGCTTTTTTGTATTCTCCATTAACTGCTAGTTCTCTTAGCTCTGAGTCTTTCAGAACACCTTTTCCCTCTAACCCTATTGTAAAACACTTAATAGGCTTGTTTCCAATTATTGATGAATTTAACAATTCTTTTGTATAATCTATGACATCTGATTGATAAACCCCATTAAAATAATTTGCCGAATAATTATCAAATCCATCTGTAAAAACAACAATGTATGCTTGATCAACAATCTGTTTTTCATCAAACTCTTTAAGAATCGATAGACCCTCAGAAATACCATAACACATTGCTGTTGCATCTGTATCATTCCTAAGTTTATCAATGAATCGCTGAGTGTTACTTATATTATCCGTAATAGGGTTTATAGTTACAATACTATTAAACCCAATTACACCGATATTCAAACCTGCAACAATTATATCTTGATCTTCATCTTGCTCAGGAAACAATGAATTACATGATGATAAAAAAATACAAACAAAAATTAATTTACAAAGTATTTGTCTTTTCATCCGTACAAAATGTTTATATCGTTAATATATAATACGTTACTGTTTTGCTTTTAGCGAACCTGATCGAACGGATGGAACACCCAAAGTTTGGCTATGCCGAGCTCACCGCCAGCCGGCGGTTCGGTTGTTCATCGGTGTTTACCTTCGGTGAGCTCTCTCGTCATTCTGACGAGATCGGTTGTGCAAGCTACCTTACATGGGTGTTTCATAATCATAGATTAGAAATTTTAACTCTATTATATTATTGATTTCTCTCCCCCCCAATATTTTACCCAAAGGTATGTCGCCCAAAAGCGGTTGTCAAGTTTTTGCCAAAGAAAAAATAGAGAAAAAATAAAATAGTTCTGAAAGCAACATGTTTGCTATTGGTGTAGCGTGAGAGGTAATTTTAGAAAAAATGCGGTATTTGAGCCCGGATTTTGAGGGGGTTTGGGCTGGAGGGGTTGTGGGGGTTGGGGTTGGGATTTTTTCTTGGGGTTGGAGGCCTGCCTACCGGAAGGTAGGGTGCGGGTTAGAGCGTTTAGGGTTTAAAGTTTAGATTGAACGCAGACTGGCCAATCTGCAAACAGGTGGCGCAGATATTACACCTGCCTGGCTGAGGTTGACTGCAGACAGGGATGTTGGATGATTGCCTGCCTCGGGGAGCACCGTTTTTTTGGAGGTTAACGAGGGATGGATGATCGAATTGAATTGCCTACTTTCAAAAAAATACTTACAATTTAGATTATTAGCGCCGAATATTTTATTTCCTTAGCGGTTTGGCGACTTTGCCTTAAGATTAAGTTTTATTTCTTGTTTCTTTTCAGAAACTGGTGCACAACTTTTTGCAGCTCCTCGGCCGAGAAGGGCTTGGAAAGGTAACCGTCAAAGGCGTCGGTGTACTCCAGGTTGACCTGTCCAAAGGCATAGGCCGATTGGGCTATAACGGGCAAATACGGACGAAATTGCTTTATCAGCTTGGTGGCCGTGTAGCCATCCATCACGGGCATTTTAATATCCATTAGCACCAACTTAATGTCGCTGTTCTGTCGGCAGGCGTCAACGGCTTCCTGTCCGTTTTGGGCGTAAACCACGTTTAGCTGCATCTCGGTAAGGACTTCCCTCACGTAGTAGAGGTTGTACTCCTCGTCCTCGGCAATAAGTATGCTGAAGGGCCTGTCTTCAACTTCGGGAGTGGTTGCTTGCACCAGAGTGATTACAGGAAGGTAGGGGAGGGTAAAATGGAAGGTTGACCCCACACCGGGTTCCGATTCAACCCAAATGCTACCTCCCATTAGCTCCACAAAGCCCTTGCAGATGGAGAGCCCAAGCCCAGTTCCGCCATACTTAATGTGTATGGTGTCGTCGGCTTGCCGAAAAGGATCGAAGATAATTTTGTGCACGGATGGGTCAATCCCAATGCCCGTATCCTTAATAAAGAATTTGATTTGATTGTTGGCGATCTCGTAGCCAAAATCGATTCGCCCCTCGTGGGTAAACTTTACAGCGTTATTTAGTAGATGATTTAGTATCTGATGCAGTTTGTGTCTATCGGTTTCTATTTCCGGGCTACTTCTTAAACTTTTTTTGATGTGCAACGCTATATTTTTTCCCTTAATCCGTAGGCTGTAGGAGGCAAACAGTTCGTCGATAATGGTGTTAACTGATACGGGGCTAATGGATACTGTTTCCTGTTCCGTTTCAAGTGTCGATATGGTGAGCACATCGGTAACAATGCCCAGAAGTTGATGGCTGCTGCTGTTTATAATGCTGGTGTAATCGCTGAGTTTATCTTTCTGCAGATAGGAGTGGTTTATTAGCTCTGCAAATCCACAGATGGCGTTAAGCGGTGTGCGGATCTCGTGCGAAAGATTGTGAAGGAATGCGGTTTTCAGCCGGTCGCTCTCCTCGGCCTTCTTTTTGGCCTCGCACAGGTTCTTCTCCTTGGCCTTAATTTTAGAGCGCCATTGGCAAAGTATTACTCCAATAATCCCACCAAATAGAATGGGTACGTAAAAACCCATTAGGTGGATTGGGTAACCCGCCAACAACTTTTGGAGAGCCGAGAAGGTTGAGAGCACAGCCGCACCAGCAATAAATGCTACTGCACACTTTCCTATTGTTGTGGCTATGCTCTTCATCTAGATTTAAGCTTAATGTGTGTAACCCTTTAAAAATAAAGCATCAATATAAACCTTCAATGGTATAACGGAGAAAAATCCGATTTTTTTTGTGCCTTAACGCTTTTAACAAATATAGTGAAAAGTCTGCAATCGGTATTATTTAGGTGAAATCAATTCATATGATTTAACATAAGAATACAACTTACCCCGCACAAAGGCTGGGGAGATACAAGAATTCGATTTGCCCTGCTGTAGGCAAATTAAAACTGTAGAAAGGAAATTGGATCGATTGTTTTTGCTTAAGGAAATTTACTGTGCCATTCGAATTCTTATAAAGCTTGTGTTGCGATATGGATTATTGCCATTGTATAGGATTCTATCAACAAAATTGAGGTTTTGAATTACATTTTCCTGCGATTTGATAACGGCATCGCCATGCCCAGCCCCCTCGAAAAGAGTAAGTTCAGCAGTGGGCTTGTCGGTAGTGTTATTTACCATGCTGTGCATATTTACCGAGTGACTAAAGGGAACAACAATATCGTTGGTGCCATGAACCAGCAAAATGGGAGGGAAGTTTTCTGCTACAAGCTTAATGGGGTTGGCATCGTTGGTTTTTTCCCAATTTCTGCTGATATCAAAACCCATAACTGCATTGGCTGCGGGGGTTGCCAGGTCGGAAAGTCGACTAATATCGGCTACACCCGACCAGGCAATAACGCCCTGAACCGAACTCGATCTATTTTGGTTGCCCTGGGTAAGATTCTCAAAGGCCGGATGTCCATTGGTAGCGGCCATCATCATGGCGATATGTGCCCCAGCCGACTCACCCCAAACCACAATTTTTTCTGTATCGAGATTATACTGGCTGGCGTTTGCTCGAATGAACCGAATGGCGGCCTTGGCATCGAGCAGGGGTTTTGGCCATTTCACCTCGTCCGATAGTCTGTAGTTCACCGATACAAGGGCATAGCCCTGCTTGGTAGTTTGAAAAATAGAGGCTATCGACTTGCTTTGCTTGTCACCAGCCATCCAGGCGCCACCATGCAACACAACAATGGTTTTGTAGGGTGGCTCGCCCACACTGGGGTATACTATATCGAGGGTTTGGCGAGGATTATCGGTGTTGGCGTAAGGAATATCGAGAATCGCATTAGTAAACTGCGACATATCAATAACTTCTTTTGCACCCTTTGTTTGTTGGGTAAATTCTGCAAGTTGAGCCTTTCCGTTCTGCTTGCTTTGGCACGAAAAAAGGGCTAAAGCTAACACTAGACCAACTACGTAAAGAAAAAGTTTTTTAGTACTCATATTAATGGTTTTATTAATGTTTAATTTTTTTTGATTTTTTCTCATTTAGTAAAAAGTGTCATATTAACTATAGTTATATGTAAACGAAGAGCCAAGTTAACAGCAAAGAATCTATAAATTAGTTTATACCCATTAGCTATACCTAACCGATTTTCTTTTGAAACAAGTATTTGATTCTGTATAATACTTGCCACTATACTTCGAAATACGAAACGAGGTCTTTAAGCCTTTTTCCTTGGTCACTTAACCCTTGAGCTGTTGCAGACATTTGCTCGCATGAGGCAGCATTTTCCTGTGTTACCATATTAAGCTGGTCGATGGCGCTATTCACTTGTGCTGCACCAGAGTTTAACTCATTACTACCTGCGGTTATCTCCTCCACCAGCTTGGCCGTATTGGCAATTTCGGGGGCAATAACCGACAGTTTACTTCCTGCTTGGTTTGCAATGCTAACTCCGTTATGAGTAATCGAAGTTATTTCGTCGGCAGCAAATTTGCTTCTTTCGGCTAGCTTGCGAACCTCGGCGGCTACCACGGCAAATCCTTTACCATGCTCGCCAGCACGAGCGGCTTCAACAGCCGCATTTAGGGCTAAGAGATTTGTTTGGGTGGCAATCTCGTTAATGATAGATATTTTCTCAGCAATCACCTTCATCGAGGAGACAACCTGTTCCATAATTCTATTGCTCTCATTAATCCCTTGTGCTGAGTTTAGGGCAATCTTCTCGGTTTGCTTTGCATTGCTGGCGTTTTGTTGGATATTCGCACCCATCTGTTCCATGGATGCTGAAATCTCCTCAATTGACGATGCCTGCTCCGATGCCCCTGAGGCTATTGTGGCTGAGGTGTGGTTCATCTCATCACTAGAATCGGCAATTTTGTTCGATTCCTCAATAATTTTGTATATTATCTCCTTAAGTTTTTGGTTCATACTGGCCAGATTCTGGAGCACTTCACCCACTTCGTTGTTTGAACTGACAGAAATTTCCGATTTTAAATTACCCGAGGCAACCTCTTTCATCTTTACTAGAATAGTTCCGATGGGTTTACCAACAATCCCTTTAACTAAAAATCGGATAGTTATAAAAATTAGAACTGCAATGGATACGCCAATGAGCAGAAAAGTGATTCGCATGGCTGCAACGGCTTTGTTGTAATTTTCTATAGAATATTGATAGATAAAAACCCCTATTCGTTCACCATTAAAATCATGTAGAGGGTTTATGGAGTAGATATGCTGCTTATGCTTTATAGTAATGGGCGTGTTAATTCCCTGGTAAAGATACTCCTCCGATAGGTTTGCCGTTTCAAATCTTTGGCTTGTCGCTGAAATTATCTGAAACTCGCCCACCTTCTGGTTGGTAATTCCTGCGCTTCGGGAAATGTCAGTATTGATGTATTTTGCCATTTCGGGCGACATGGCAATGGCAAAGTTCTCTTGAAGGGTATCGCTTACTAGGATAGACATCAGATCTCCGATATCCACAAAGTTCTCCACCGATCCCGCTACCACACCCGCTGATGTGATAATGGGGGAAATACCCCTTACGGCGATGCCCCCGCGACCAATTTCAATCCCTTTTACAGGTTTTCTCTCGTTTACACACCTACCTATTGCATTTCGGAACGATAGATCATCACCCCGTTTGTCAGTCCAGGTTCGGTAAAGCGAAGCTATGTTTTTAGTATGAAACTGTAGTAATAAAGGCTTACTCCCAGATAAAGAGAATGAGCGGTTAATAGTTGATACATTTTTTTTAAGAGAATCAACTGCTCTTTCGGTATTGCCATCCTCGAGCAGCGATGTGTAGGTATTAACCACGCATTCATTAGCCGATACAATAGAGGCAGCCTGCAGCAGGCGATTCGCTAATCGATCGAGATTACCATAGAATACATTGGTGGCATTGCTGACTTGAAGGTTGATGTTGTTTTCATTAATGCTTTTTACGAGCATATTTGAAACCACAATTATAATCCCAATTGCTGTAATTGTGATGAGTATTACCGGAAGAAAAATTTGGTTGGATATGTTCTTTTTCTTTTTCATGATTAGCACTTTTAGATGATTACTCTTAAATTATGAATTGATAATACAAGCAAAAGAATAGATCCGTACTAAAATTGGATGAAATATGTTGGTATAATACCTAAATGTACAAATAATAAACTGAATGTAACCCTTCTTCTGTGGAGAATGAAAAATCGATTCTAAAAAATAGAATTATCCTGTAGATAATAATTGAAGTGCTATTTGATAAAGCGAATTATCATTTTTATTAAGGACTAAAGATTGCTATTGTTTCAGCTTGGCGTAGCGGATCTCGTTCCACAACTTTCCCTGCTTATAGATAGCCTGTTTAAACACGCCCTCGCGGGTAAATCCACTTTTTTCGAGAACCCGTTGCGATGCCGTGTTGTACTCGAAAACCCCGGTGTGAATTCGAACAATATCCAGGTTCTGAAAGCCGTAATCGCAGATTAGATTAACGGCTTTGGGCATGATGCCCTTGTTCCAGAAGGGCTCGCCAAGGAAGTAGCCAATCTCGGCCGATTTGCGGTACACATCGTCGCAGCAATGAAGTCCAATATTACCAACATATTGCCCTTCATATTCAATTGCAAAGATTTGGGGTGGCGAAAAGCTGCGGCTCATCTCAATAAACCGTTCTGCATCGGCAAGGGTGTAGGGATGGGGAAACCCATCCCGTAGGTTTACGCTGATCTTCTCGTTGTTGGCCAACTCGGCTAATCGGCAGCTATCGGCTGGGGTGAACTCGCGCAGCGAAACGCTCCCATCAGAAATATTTAGCATGATAATCGGGGTTATGCATTACGTTCCAGCGTTAAAGTTACGGAGATTATACGTGAAAGTAAGCATAAAGAACCGATTAAGTACGTTGGAACGAACATCCTCCGTGTAGGTGTCGGTAACGTTACGGGTAACACTTCGATTCTGGTTTAGCACATCGTAAACACCAAGGGTTAACTCGCCGCGATTATTGCCAAACATCTTTTTGCCAATATTGATGTTCCAGAGCCAGTAGTTCTCGTTGAAACCCTCGTTAAGCCCGCTGTAGTATAGATTGCTCACGTCGTTACGTAGCACCCAACTCTTCAGGAATATCCAGTTGAATCGGATTTCCGAAACGTGGTAAAAGTAGCTCTGGTCGAGTTGGGGGCGCAGCGTATTTTGAGCAATATTGTAGTTAAGCCTGTACGAAAGGGTAAAATCGATATTCTGATTAATATTGCTACTTACCACCAAGCCACCATTGGCGGTGTAGTTATTGGCCAGATTAGTTTGCTCGTTTATTATACTGGGAATACGAGAGTATGCCAATCCGCTGGTAATATTTAAGTTGCTTTTGATAAACGAGAGAGGGAATCCATAGGTGATCATCGAGCGGATATTGGCAAATCCCTTCATATTCTCGGGGCGCGTGAACTGTGCGCCTCGGGGAAGCTCATACCCATTGGGTAACTGCATATCCTCTTGGGCTATGGTGGTTGAGTTACCAATGTAATTGTCGGTGAGATTACCAAAAACAAAAGCAAAGAACGAGCGCGATTTGGCCACATCGGTAAAGTTGTAGCGAGCGCTAATAAAATGGCTGCTACTCTGCTCCAGGTTGGGATTTCCACTGCTGAGCAGCAGCGGATTGGAATTGTCCACCACATCCTGTAGCTGCGTAACCGATGGCGCATTGGTGAAATTCCGGTACATCATCCTAAGGCTGTGGGTGCGCGAAAAGTTGTAGTTGAACTGAAGCATCGGGATAATATTCTGAAACGTGTGATTTGTATTAGCCTCGTAGGGAGTTGACTGAATCGATTTCAGATCGGCTTGCTGAACCGAAACCTCGGCAAGCACGTTGTACTTCTCGCCTCTTAACCTGTAGCCTAGGCCAAGCCTGTTGGTTAAGTAGCCGTTGGTGAGCTCGCTGGAGAGATCGTTCTCAAAAAGGGAGTACGATTGCTGAATTATATCCCAGCTATTGGTCATCCGCTCCGAGGCATTGTCGGAGTAGGAGATATTGTACGAGAGCTGCATCATCCCCTTTGCTCCTAGCGGCTCAGTATAGGTAATGTTCGATGAGAGCCCAAGGTTGTTTGAGGTTGATGTTGATTTCTGATCGGTTAGATCGTCGGTAAAAACGGGACCCTCGTAGTAGCTACTCAAGGCATCAATAAAGTAGAGGTACTCGTTGTTATTTAGGTTTGTGTTGATATTTGCCGAAACGGAGCGCCCCTTATCACCAATTCGCGCCCGGTAAATTATCGCATTGCTCAGCGTGTAACCATCCCACTGCCGATCGTAATCGGTAATCGAGCGGTTGAGTAGCTGATTCCCAATTAGGAAATTCTCGGCCACAGAGTAGCTGCCCGATTCGGTATCCTGGAAGCTAAACCTAGGCATTATCATCAGCGTGTGGTTATCGTTTATCTTATAGTCGATCCGTGCATTAAACCTGTGGTTTTGGTTGTTCCTGTCGGACAGGTTCGACTCTTTGTAGAATTGTGAAGTACTACCATCGATTAGGTACTGACGATCGGAGAATTGCTCGGTTTCGTTGCGCGAGAGGTTAAAGAAGTAGCTGCCGTTCACATTTACCTTGCTACTCCACTCATCGGTGTAGTTTATGCCATACGAGTGGGTTGTGTTTTTTCCACTCTGTTGGCCAATTAGGTAATCGCCTCGGTTAATGCTGGGCATTCCGCTACCACCTATGGTTGGTCGGCCACCTCCGCGCATTCCGCCTCCCATCATGCTCCCACCACGACCCGATGATGACATAAATCCAGAGAGATCCTCGCTGGAGAAGTTTTGCTGGTTGATATTGTTGCTCATCCCCAGAATGGAGATCCGGCGTTTATCCATAAAAATATTGGTGGCCAATCCCGCCTGATACCTGTCGGCATCACCATAGCCACCGTAAATTTTTCCAAACTGACCATTTTTTCTATCGAAACGTGTTACAATATTTATGGTTTTTACCCGATTTCCATCATCAAATCCGGTAAGCTGCGACTGCTCGCTTTGCTGATCAAAAACCTCAATTCTATCAATCATCTCGGCAGGTAGGTTTCGGAGGGCGATATTGGGGTCGTCGCCAAAGAATGCTTTTCCATCAACCAAAACGCGCTGCACATTTTCGCCCTGAGCCTTTACGCCTTCTGTATCAACAGTAATCCCGGGCATTTTCCTAATAAGCTCCTCGGCATTGGCATCGGGGTTGGTTTTATATGCTTGAGCCTGGAACTGCAGCGTATCGCCCTTCTGCATTACGGCGTTTGCTTTTCCTGTAACTGTAACCTCATCGAGCATGGCTCCCTCGGCGATTAGGAAAATTTGACCAACACTATTCACCTCTTCGATGGCTCTAACAGTTTGAACTGATGGGGCAAAGCCTAAAAATGTAACCCGAAGCGTGTAGCCACCGCGTGGCACTTCCATGCGAAAGTTCCCCAGGTTATCGGTTGCTCCCCTGAAAACTCTTGTGGTATCACGCATGTGAGTAAGGGTGATATGAGCTCCCGGCAATGTCTGTTTATCGGATTTGTCAAGCACCGATCCCTCAATTACCACCTGAGCGGGTTGTCGGTCGCCGCTTCCCTGTTGCTGCCTGTTCGACGAGCCCTGCTGACGCTGGCTAAAACCAGATAATGTTACAATTGTTAGAACTGTTAGGAGGGTAAACTTTTTCATAGAATAATATTTGGTCGATTTGACTAGTTTGACACCCCTTTTGTTTAAAACTTGCGGAGGAAAGGTTGATTATTTATCATCAGTAATATCTTATTTGAATAGGAAACACATACCTGCCTTGTCGGTAGACAGGGACACGATTTGCCTCGCCAGAGGCGTGGGAAATATTCAGATAAATTGACACTGACCTATGGTGGCTATGGGTAGATTTTACAAATATTTTCACAAAAGGTTTGTCCTACCAGTTGGGGGTGTGGTTTCGTCTCGACACAACGATAGGAGTGACAAGATTTGCCAGACCCTGTGTTATGAGCTGGCTTTGAATTATTTATCTATAAAAGGGCAAGTTCTGTTTCGTCTTCAAATTCAATCTGCAACTTTACTTTGGCTTTCAATGCTTTAAAAACTTTTGTTATTGTTGAAATCGTTGCACTACTTGCACCACTTTCAAGTTTTGATATCTGTGCTTTTTGCACACCGATTAACTTGCCAAGTTGTTCTTGTGTCAAATTCTTTTCCTTACGAATTCTTTTCAGTTTTTCACCTAGGATTTCCATACTTAGTTCAAATTCGTACTGCTCTCTTTCTGGAGTTCCAAGTTTTCCAATGTACTTGTCTTCCAAATCACCGATAGTCTTATATTTTCTTGGTTCCATAGCTCTAATTCTTTTTTCTTGTTCCACTTACTTTTTCTGCAACTCTTTTCTCTTCAAAGTACTCCCTTTTAATTCGCTCTGCTTTCTTAATTTCTTCATTGGGTGTTTTATTTGTCTTTTTTGCTATCCCGTGCGTCCCGACTACTAAAGTTTCAATTTTATCTTCGTTGTCCCAAAATGCAAAAAGTCTGTAAAACCTTCCGCTTTCATCAAAGCGAAATTCATAAATTCCATCAGTTCCTTTCAGTTTCTTAAACCATTGCCCTATTTCCCTCGCTTTTGTTTTCCTGATGGCTTGAAAAAGCTTTCTTCGTGATTTTTCTTCAAGTTCATCTACGAAATCTTCCGCTTGTTTCATGAATATGACTTCAATTGGCTTATCCATTATTTTAAACAGATTTAATCCAAACAATGTTTCCAAATTTAGAAACTATTTTTCTGTTTTCCAATTAAAGTTGTAGATTATTATACATGTACCAGACCGTTTGTTAGTTGCCCTAATGCATGCGATATAAATTGGTTAAATGGAAATATGTAATCAAACACCGAGCAGCTGTCAGTAAAAAACCCCACCTGGATTTACAGGCAGGGTTCTGAACATTTCTTTAAAAAATTTATCCAATTCGAGGCTAGAAGCTGTACTTAATGCCTGTTAACTCCTCGGAAACCGACCATAGTTTACGGGCTAAATCGACATTATTTGCTGTAGCGGTTGATTTAACCCTAACAGGGTATCCCGACATCCCCATAAACCCCTTTGGCCCAATGTACTCACCTCCCTTTAATCCCTCCTCGGTGGCGGCTCTTAGCATGGGCAAAGTGCCCATTTCAACTCGTTGGCCAATTAATCCGCTCCCCCAGTTTACCACACTATTCGATGAGCGGAATAGATTTGTGGCGGTTACTCCAGGATGGCAGGCTACGGAAATACAACTGTTTCCATTCTTCTTAAGCTTTCGGTCGAGCTCGTAGGTAAACAGCAAATTAGCCAATTTGCTTTGGGCGTAAGCCTTATTTTTATTGTACGATTTTTCCCAGTTCAGATCATCGAAGTTTAGCTTCGAGATCATGGTGTGAGCCAAGCTGCTCTGGTTTACAATTCTGGAGTTAGGTGTGTTCTTCAGAATATCGAGCAGTAGGCCAGTGAGGGCAAAGTGCCCCAGATGGTTAATCCCAAACTGGCTCTCGAAACCTTGCTTGGTGCTCTCGCGCCGTGGTGGCCACATTACGCCTGCGTTGTTGATAAGAATATGAAGTTGAGTGTATTTCGATTTGAACTCGTCGACAAATATCTGCACCGATTCCAAATCGGCCAAATCGAGTTGCATTACATCAACCTGCGCATTAGGATATTCGCTAGTAATTGCTTTAGCTGCCTGATTCCCCTTCTCGAGGTTACGTACAGCCATAATAACCTTAGCACCCCTACCGCTAAGAACTTTTGCGGCTTCGAGGCCCAATCCACTATTGGCACCCGTAATAAGTATAATTTGTCCCTCTTGTGAGGCAATTTTGCTGGTTGTCCAATTTTCTTTCATATTTCAATTTTGTTTTATCTTATCATATTATTTCTAGACAAACAGCTATAGTCTAGGAATTGTTTTTTTGATGAAACAATTTGTTTTGATATGGGAGAGGATTTTAGATGAATTTGGATGTTAAAGGTTTTTGATCATCCAAATAGTACACCCCGAATGTCCAGAGTTACCCAAGGAATGGTTTAAGTCTTTAAATCCCTGTTTTTTGTAAATGCTAACAGCTTTGGCAAACTGGGGCATACTTTCGAGGTAGATCTTGCTAAAGCCAAACTCCCTGGCCGATTCGATGGATTTTTCCATAAGTAGTTGTCCAAAACCCTTTCCTCGTGCTTTGGATGAGATGTAAAATTTTACCAGCTCGGCACAATCCGATTCTAGGCCCGGTGTGGGATAAATACCACAGCATCCCAAAGGCTGGGTATCAATGGTAAGAACCCAAAGAATTGACCGTTGCTGCTGAAAAAGCTGGTAAAGATTATCGGTTGTGGGATCGGAGTAAACCGTGCCAATACGGGGCGCGTCATGCTCCTCGAACACCTCCCGTATCATGGATGCGAGGTGGGGATTATCAGCGGGTAATACTTCTCGTATCGTAAAACTTTTATCCAAGGTAAAAGAGAATTACTTATCAACCGAAGCGTCGGGTAATTTGATCTTTGCCAGAAAATAGGCAAGCACTAGTCCTGTAATCATTTGCCAAATTCCCCACCAGGCAGCCATTACGGCCATTCCACCGTTGGCATCGAAAAGTTTTGGGTTAAAGATTAGGATTAGCGCAAGCCCCGAGTTTTGGATTCCAGTTTCGATGCTTAGTGAGCGTCGGTCGGCACGGGACACCTTTCCGATGGTACCCACCAGAAAACCAGTGAACAGGGTTTGGGCATTAAGGATAAGGATAAGAATTCCTACCGGAATAAGAATAGACCCTAAAAACGACCGGTTAGCCCAAAGCGCCCCGAAGATAAAGGTTAGGTACAGGATAATAGAGCCAATTTTGATGTGCTTAAGGTATTTCTTGGTGAAATCGGGAAACCGGTTTCCAAACCACATGCCCAGAATAAGGGGTACACCAAGGAGTATAAATACTGTTTGAGCCATCTGCCAGAAATCAATCTCGATGGGAATATTTAGGTGGCGAGCACGCTCGTAGTACCGTACATACATTCCTCCCCAAAGGGCGTAGTTTAGCGGGGTTAGAATTGTAGCCGATAGCGTAGCAATAGCGGTGAGACTCACCGATAGTGCCACATTGGCCTTGGCCAACGATGAGATAAAGTTTGATATATTCCCGCCAGGGCATGCTGCTATCAGTATCATTCCCATAGCAATGGTGGGAGGGGGATTTAGGATAAGAACCAGCACAAACGTTAGCGCAGGAAGCAGAATAAACTGCGAGCCAAAGCCCAGAATGGTGGATTTGGGGTAGTTGATAATATTCTTAAAGTTATCGATTTTAATCTCAAGCGCCACACCAAACATAATGGCGGCCAGCGTAATATTCATGAAAAGAAGTCCTCCCTCGCTGAAGTTCAGCTTTAAGGAATCGATTTCGCGTAGAATGTCGTACATGGTTTGCTTTTTTGGTCGAGCTAATGTAGTTAATATTTTTTGATCGCTTGTTTAGATACGCCCTAATTGTTTATCCCGATTTGTATAGCGACAGGGTGAGTTAGGGTTGGAAGTTGGAAGACCGAGGCGAAAGGCAAAGGGCGAAGTGCAAAGAGCCAAGAGCCAAGGGCAAAGGGCAATGGGCAAGCCAACAACATTCTACAGGAACAAGCAATCTACCGCAAGCGGATTTCGCCACCCGAATGCTCAAGTATGAGTTCGCCTTTCCTTTCGGTGAGGAACAATGGGCTGTATAGGGGAATTCCTGCAGTTTGCTCAATTATGGAGTTCATAACCTTGCCCAAATGGGTGTTAATAATCAAGTACTCGGTCTCGGTGCGACCCTCGTTCATGCTCGATGGCATTTTTATTACTGTAGCCCACCGTTTACTGGAGGAGACATCAATAACCTGGAAAACCGATTCGGGGTCGTTTATCAGCAAAATCCGGTTCTGGTCTGGAGTGTCAATTAGCAATTGGCTATCATTGCCTTCATCGGTGTAAATATTTATGATGCTACTATATCGCTGTGAGCGGTAATCGGCTACAAACGATTTATCAAAAAATAGCTCGCTTATGCAGGTGTCATCGTACTTTGAACCCTTGTAAACACTTTCAATCTCGAACTTGATAAATGTAACCATTTGGTAAATTGGGTCGGTGAACTGTTCGAAGTAAGCAGCCTTTACAGATTCCTTAAGCTGATTTAATTCATTATCAACAAAGGGGAAGGCTATAGTTTGTAAGCTATCTAAGTCCTTAAGATCGAGGAAGAACTCCTTGCCAAAAGGCTTGAGCTTAAATAGGTACGCAAGCTCCGAGAGTGCCCCAACGGGGTTGATGCCGGTATACAGCGAGGCTTTAACTCGTTTTACTCTATTATTCTGTTGAAATAGAGCTTTGCTCTTGCCGTATCCATTGAGAATATTAATGGTTTTACAGTCTTCGGGGATAGAAACATAGATATGCTGACCAACTCCATTCCCATCCACGCCTTCGACCCAAGGTGTGGTGAAATCACCATCGAAAAGGTTTGCCACGCCGTACTTTCGGTTTAGCGGCTCATCGCCCTGGTTGGGGTTGGGAAGTTCCGACGATGCGTACACAAAGTAACCCTCAATCGCCAGCGCATTAATATGCTCCCATTCCTGAGCTTTTATGAAGTTTCCCGAGAGAAGGAGAGCAGCAAGAGCTATGATTAAAATGCAATTTTTCATGGTCGTGAATTTTTGATTTTAAAAATTTTCCTTGCTCCCCAACAATCAGAAAATTTTACCTGTATGGATGCTGACCCACCCAGTTGCCAGGCGGGTTATAGTTGCAAACCACCAGCAGCGCACTACCACATTTAAAAGCAGCGCAGCCCACTTCGGTGGTGGTACGCCACACAATCTGCGTGTAATGCCCCACCATGGCCTTTTCCTGGCCAACGGGCTCGTGATTGTAGTCCTTTATCTCGCTGCCCCAGCTATCGACCGAACCCTTGGGGCTAAAACTCATCCCCGATGACCAGTAAAGGTTTTCGCCGTAGGGCGATTTGTCGCGGTGAACCATTTTGCATCCTTTTTTTCCGTTGATAACGGCCCATTCGGCTGCGTAATTTTCCAGGTTTTCATTCCATTTTAGTGGGGGTACACCTACATCGGCGCGCCAGCGGTTGTGGGCATCAATAAACTCTTGCTTTTGGGCTGGGGTTAACGTTATCAGGTTTTGATGGGTTACCTTAGGGATGCTTGGCACTTGATCACGGCTATTTGGTTGCCCAGCTTCGTTTGCTTTGTCAACCTGATTGTAGCCCTGGTCGTAGTCATACCTCTGGATGTACTCATCATCTTCGTCATCATCTTCTAGCTGAGCAACCGATGTGTTGCTGGCATTAACATCACTCCCCGGTTTGGTGGTTAATGGGCATTGGCTTGGCCCGCTAAAGAAGGAGGTGATTATGTTATCAACCGCACCGCGAAGCTCCGATTTAAACGATATTTCTAGAATTACTATCTCCTTTGGATTCCAAATAATTCCTTTTGCAATGTTTTTGTTTTCGCCCTGTTTCGATGCAAAAACAAAGGTTCCCTTCTGCTTATCGGTATTGGAGATGCTAAAAGTTGAGGTTACCCTAAAGGATTGGTTTTCTAAATCCTCAATTAGTAAACTCTCGATTTTTGATTCGGGTAGGGGTTGTACTGCCGTAACAGATATCTCAAGGTTCGATCCCTTAAACTTGGCCAAACCCGGTGAGTTACGGATCTCGACCAGTTTTTCATTGGTTCTAAACTGAAGCTCACTACTGGCAATCTGAAATGTGCTCTGTCCTGCAAGCTGCAGAGCAGCCATTAAGGTTACAGAGAGCAGAAGGATAATTCTCATAAAATTATGTGATTAGTAATAGATGCAAGTTAAGATATGAAGTTGAATTGGCGCACAAATTCTTAACCAAATTTTATATAATCTGGTATTTTGGGTGTAAATATTTTTTGAATGACAATAAAAAACGCTGTTGCCAGCCTTTTCATCTTTTTACTACTCGTTGTATACTTTTACTGTACAGCTGAAAAGCATATCGGTTATTTTAACTTCCATCTCCATATTGCCTTTGATAAATGTTCCCGTGGCACCCAAGCCATCGTCGAACAGATCCCAGCTACCTTGCCATTGCAGATCGTTGGTTAGGGTTTGATAATGCGTTACCAGCTCGGCTCGGTTTTGGGGCATCATCTTTTCAATTTTAAAACTTTTGAAGGTTCGTTCACCCTTGCCACCTCCCGAAACGGAGCCTTCACCCTCGGAGATATTGCTGGGGGTAAATCCTTCGGGAAGTGTAACCTCCTGCGGATAGCCCTCAGGGAAAACTGGTTCAGCCACTTTCTCGATGATGGTTTCGCTTTTACTTTCATCTTTTTTCGATTTTTGTCCACAGGCAAAGCACAGTAAAGCTACAGCCAGAATAAGTAATACGCGTGTTGTTTTCATGGTTTTAGGGTTTAAGTTAAACTGAAATGAGGATTTGGAGATTGCATTTTTGCAGGTTAGTTAAATAATGATGTCACATTTAACAAATGTCCAATTTTATGCCATAAAATTCAAGTTTTGTTTAGCTTTTTTCATTATTTTATTGCAATAACATAATATCTTTGCCTAAAATAACAATCACCCAATCACCCAACCAGCCTGCGGCAGGCAGGTCACCCAATCAACCAAAAAATGCTACAATCCACAATTCTACCCAAAGTAATCGTTAGCAGCTTGCTGTTTATTGTCGTTCTCGTTTTGGGAGTGATATTAAGCAAGACAGGAAAACCCTACAACAGTATCCTTACGGCAGGCCATAAGCTATTATCGTTGGCACTTGTAGTTTATCTTGCTGTCTATTTTTTTGGAGTAGCTAAAGAGGCCGATTTGTCGGCTGTTTTCTATATTTTTTGCTTTGTACTGCTGATAAGCTTAGTTGCCCTTTTTGCCTCGGGGGCAATGCTGACTTTAGAAAAGCATGCGATTTTGATGCAGTGGACACATCGATTTGCAACCGTTGGGTTTATTATTTCCCTAGCGATTGTGTTTTACCGGATTGCAACAGCAAAGTTCTAGAGCCACTAAAAAAAGTTTATCAAAGCTGTAATATTTTTCATCGGATTGCTACTAAAGGAGGAAATTTAAAATTCCTAAATGATGAATAGTATTGCACTGTCTGTAATTCTAATATCCATTAGTTTTTGGGCAAAGCCCAATTCCACCATCGATGTGGTGTCGAGTGGGCAAGGAAAATCAATAGTTGTTATAGCTGGTTTTGGCGGAGCCATGGGATGGCATGGCACTGTTGATAAATTATCGAAGGACTATAGGGTTCACCTAATTACTGTGAAAGGCGTTGATGGTCAAAAGAATCCCGGTCGATTTGATATAAATCGAATTGCTGATGATATTCTTAGATTTATCAACTCGAGTGATTTTGAAAAACCTATGCTAATTGGGCATAGCTTTGGAGGATTTTTAGCAATGAAATTAGCAGCCGAGCATAGCGATCAGTTTAGCAAGCTAGCAATTATCGACTCGTACCCTTTTCCACTGGCCATGTTTAATCCAGCCTTTACACTCGACATTGGTGTACAGCAGGCTCAGGTTTTCCGAACTCAGGTTGGTGCCTTACCTCAATCTCACTACGCTGCATTTTGGATGCAAAACGCTATCGATATGGTTTCGTCGATTGAGGAACAGGAGCGATTTTCTGAGATTATCCTGAATTCCGATCGGGATTTTATTATCGATGCGCAGTGTACCTTGCTGGCTACTGATTTTAGGGGCGATTTGGCAAAAATTCATTGTCCTAGCCTTATTCTAGCTTCAGCTTATAACTACCATAAAATAGGGTTAAATGACGAGACCATAAAGGCCAGGGTTGATGAGCAGTTTCGGAATTTACCCAATTGCACTACCTTTATCCATCAATCGGCCAAGCATTTCCTAATGCTCGACGATAGCGATTGGGTAACCGAAAAAATCAAACAATTTATCTAGCCGATGAACCAGAAGGAAAAAGAGGAGCTTTTCTCCAGCATCTACAGGGATTATAAGGATAAAATATACCGAATTTGCTATGCCTATATCTACGCGAAGCAAGATGTAGACGACCTTTTTCAGGAGATAATGGCAAATATTTGGAATGGCCTACACACATTCCGTGGCGAGGCGCAGCTGGGAACCTGGGTGTATAGGGTGGCGGTAAACTCGGCTCTGTTCTACAACCGCAAGTTCAAGTCGTATGCTAATGTAAAGAGCACTTTTAATCGAGTTAGCTCCCCACAAACAGAACAGAATCCAGAGGGTACAAGCGAATTTACACAACGCCTCGACAGCTTGGCCCGAGCAATATCACAGCTCGACAAGCAGGATAGGGTGATTATCTCGTTACTTTTAGAAGGCTTAACCTACGATGATATTGCCGAGGTGGTGGGTATTACCCCCAACTACGTGGGAGTTAAGGTAAACAGGATTAAAAAGCAACTTAAAGCAATTTTGGAGCATGAAAGCAACTAACGAATTTTACGAGCTACAGGAATTGTGGAATAGCCAAAGGGTCGATAATGA
Organism: uncultured Rikenellaceae bacterium; assembly: GCA_964490015.1. Taxonomy (GTDB): domain Bacteria; phylum Bacteroidota; class Bacteroidia; order Bacteroidales; family Tenuifilaceae; genus Perlabentimonas. The sequence continues at coordinate 5,718 of CAZBBA010000020.1, read as the reverse complement.
ATCGATGGATTTAAATACTTCACATGCAGACTCGATTATAAGCAAGCTAAAGTCGCTGCAAACCCGTCAGGATAGAATAAACCGGTTGAAACTACTGGCCATTTCGCTAATACTATTATCTACAATTCCATCGATATTTAGGCTTAATCTACAAGGAGATATGCTGATTACTGTGGTAGCAGGTTTTTCTATTATCCTAGTTAATCTTATCGTATTCTTTACGTACTACTTACGGAATCAGCTTCGGGTTTCGAAGTTGCCCTTTGGCGAATCGACCGAGAAGTTTCTGGATAGCGCCATTCAAAGCCTGAACAAGCAGAACTCAATCTTTAGAATACCATTCCTGCTATTTATCCTTGGTATGCTGATGGGCCTTAATATCATGCTGCTGGGAATGATTGATGATGCTGATGCATACTTAAGGATTCAGATTCACGGGTTAATGTCGATATTCCTTCTTTCGGCAGCCTTTATGGGCTATAGGATTCGACACTACAGAACAAGGCAGGAGGTTATGCCCATAATTAAAGCACTGAAAGAGGCAAAAGAGAACCTTAGCAAGTAGCACGAACTATGATGCTGATTTTAATAAGGGAGTACACCCAAAAGCTAGCGACAGGGGGGCTAATGAGCACTGGCTTAGGGCTTGCTACGCTGGGGATTGCGCTTAGAAGAGCGGATATGATATGCGAACGATTTGAATTATTTCTCTATTGCCTTGCGGTGCTATTTATGCTGATGTTTATTACTCGTTGTAAAACTTTAGAGGAGAAAAAAGATGATAAAAGATGCAAAAACAGTTTACATTGTTAGATATGTGATGCTAATATGCTGGACACTTGGATATCTAGCGCTTGCACTAAGAGGTTTATTTAGGGAGCATCTATCCGATTTTACCAGAGGCTTTTTAGATGGCTTTGCGATAGTGCTAATTGGGATTGGTTTTGTATATTTGATCTGGTGTTTAGCCAAGGGCGAAAATCCCTATGTAATCAGAAAAAAGTAAATGGTAAATGCAATGAACGCTGAACCACTTATCCAATGGCTACTACAAGGCGATGTGTCGCTGCAGTATCAGGTTTACCGCGATTTGATTGGGGACAATCGCCCCGACCTTCAGAAACGAATAGCCACCGAGGGATGGGGCGCTAAGCTGCTCTCGCTGCAAAAGCCCGATGGACATTGGGGCATAAGCTTCTACCAGCCCAAGTGGACATCGACCCACTACAGCATGCTCGATCTGCGATACCTGGAAGTGGATAGGCAGAATGAGCAGGCACGCAGAACTGTGCAGATAATTGTGGATACGTGCAAAGATCCCGATGGAGGAATAAATCCCGCCAAAACGGTTGCCAACAGCGACGTATGCATAAACGGGATGTTTCTGGTTTACGCGTGCTACTTTGGCGTTGCCGAGCGGTATCTGCATTCGGTTATCGATTTTATCCTTTCGCAGCAGCTACCCGATGGCGGCTTTAACTGCCAATCGAACCGATCGGGAGCCAAACATAGCTCGCTGCACACTACGCTCTCCATACTGGAGGGGATACTCGAGTATGCAAACCGTGGATACACCTATAGGTTGGCTGAGCTGAGGAGGGCGCAGGAGCAATCGCAGGAGTTTACCCTTGAGCATAGGCTATACAAGTCGAGCCGAACGGGCGAGGTTATCGATAAGCGGTTTTTGATGCTCTCGTACCCCTCGCGCTGGCGCTACGATATACTGCGAGCGTTGGTGTACTTTGTGCAGGCCGCTGTTCCCTACGATAGCCGAATGGCCGATGCCCTTGAGGTTTTGCTACGTAAACGCCGACCCGATGGTACCTGGCCCCTTCAGGCCAAGCATCAAGGGCAAACCCACTTCGACATGGAACCAATAAGTAAGCCCAGCCGCTGGAATACGCTGCGGGCGCTGCGGGTGTTGGGTTACTATATGAATAATTAGGTCTAACTAAAATCCAATACTTAAACCGAAGGATATTTATTGGCAATGAGTTAGCGCGTGTGACTCATTGCCGAGATGACTCAATAATAAGATGATTTGGTTATTTATAGAAAAACAAGTGATTGTCGTGGATTTTCTACATATATTATTCCAATACCAGCATAAATTCTTGGCTGAACTTAATAGTTTGGAAAAGCCCATCGGGCTTTTGACCTTGAGGTGGCATTCCACCTCCCCTTGGGCTCATACCCCCCTGTTGGCTTCCTATTGGAGGCATTCCCCCGCCGGATCGACCCCCACCCATCCCGCCGGGACCAGGATTTGTCCCTGAACTAGGCATTTCTAGTGCATTGATGGTTACTTCTAATTTCAAAGGATTAGCCAAGTCCTTCGCCGTATAGTTATTGCCAAAATACATGTCGTAGGGAATAGCTATACGATAGTATAGCTCGTTGTTTTGAGACCAATCGAATGATATACTAATGCTGCTAGTGTCGCTAATGGCATACGATCCGTCCTTGACGGCAAAACCTTTTAACCTCATCGACTGTTGACGAGTTTTAAATGCCTCTTTCACCTCTCTCATATTAGCTTGGGGGCTATTATTCCTAGTGTTCATTCGGTGGGAGCCGTCCCCGTTAGACCGATCGCCAATTGATGGTTCAAGTTTAGTTATTAGTTGTTTAATTGGATATTCAACCAGTGCATTTACCCGTTTTTTCGATTTCTTTTTTATGCCTATAGCCATTCCGGTCATCATTATTCTTTGCTGGGTTTGCCAATCCTTTACTTTAAAACAGATGTACATAGTGTTGCTATCGTTGGCTATTCCATAGAAAACCTTGGTTTTGGAGTCGTATAGGTTGGGGATTTGTTCCCAACTGGCAGTTGAATCGTGTACGTTTAAGCGTGATACGATTTTTTGTGCTGTTATTCTCTCCTGTCCAATACTACAGATTGATGCTAGAATAAGTGCTATTCCAATGTATACCGATTTCATAATGCATTGAATTAAATGTTAGATAATCCGAAATATAGTTCGAACTGGGGTGTTTCTAAAAAGGAATAGACTAAGGGGGTAGTTCTATAGAAGAACCCCCGTTTTTTAAATACGATATTTTAATGTGACTTAGCTAAGTGAGCGTTGAGAGATAAAGATGTTGAATTTTTCCTTATAGCTTTCAGCAATTGGGATGTATACCTTGTCAAATACTATCCTACTTCGGTCTACGGTGCTAATCTTGGTGAGATTTACTATGAACGACCGATGAACCCTCATAAACATATTCGCAGGAAGTTTCTCTTCCATTGTCTTAAGGGTCATGATTGTGAGAATAGGTTTTGGATGATCGATGGTGTAGATCTTAAGGTAGTCTTTAAGGCCTTCAACGTAAAGTATTTTATCGAGATCAATTTTTACAAGCTTATAGTCCGACTTAACAAAAATACTTGCTTCGGAATGAGAACTTTGCTCGGTTTCACCATGACCCCGGCCAAACCAAGCAAGTGCTTTGTTGGCTGCTTTAATGAACTCTTCGTAGTTAAAAGGTTTAACCAGGTAGTCGAGAGCATCGACTTTAAAGCCCTCAAGGGCGTACTGGCTGTATGCAGTGGTGAACACAACTCTGGGGCCATTTTGGATTACCCTCGATAGTTCAATTCCTGTAACTCCTGGCATTTGAATGTCGAGAAAAACTAAATCGACCTTAACCGATTGGAGTATTTGCATGGCCTGATAGGGGGAGGTGCACTTTCCCACAAGCTCCAGAAAGGGTGTTCGGGCAATATACCCTTCGAGCAGGGCTAGGGCAGGAGGTTCGTCGTCGACAATAATACAGGTAATGTTTCTCATAGGTCTATGGTAATTACTACTTTGTACGTTTTGCCATCGCACTCGGTTGAAAAGGTATGTTTATCGGGGTAAATCAACTGTAACCTTTTCCTGAGGTTTGCGAGCCCAATACCCGCTTTTTCCTTTTCGTCATCATTTTTATACTTTTGAGGGAAGTATAAGTTGCCAGTTACAAAGGTAAGCAGATGTTTCTTTTCGCTTAGCATAATATTGATAACCGACTTTTCATTGGGGTTTACTCCATGCTTAAATGTATTTTCAATAAGGGGGATAAAAAGGAGCGGTGCGACTTTCGCCTCTAAACTCTCCACTTGAAAAAACGTTTCAACTTCAATCATCTCATTTACTCTGAGCTTCATTAAAGCAATGTATTTTTTCATTATTTCAACTTCACCAGCAAGCGACACCAGCTCCTCATTGGTTTCGTAAAGATGATATCGCATCAGTTTTGCCAATCCGTGTACGGCTTCCTGTGCCCTTTCGGGTGAGGTGCTGATTAGAGAGTAGATATTGTTATGCGCTGGCGTTAATTTCGTCTAGTAATAATTTCATTCTTTCTCTAGGATTCAACCAACCTAATTGCTTATAAGGAACATTATTAATACGCTTATTTATATCTCTAAAATCCCAATTTTCAAACGCTCCAAATTCATATTTCCATATTTCAATATTTACAAGCAAGTAATTCTGTGTTCCAATTATAGCCCTATCGTTGTCAGTCTTGTGTAAAACAATATTTCCAATTAAATTTCTAACAATCATTTCTTTAAATGGTATTGCATCCGTTTTTAATTGGACAATTAGAGTATTAATAAATATTTCCGATAAGTTTTCAAAGTCAGATTTGTTTATACCTGATACTATTATTGAATACCTTGCAATTGAGTTGGTTATTAATAGGCATTTCTTCCTGCTAACGAAGAAAACTGTTGAATTCCATTTTCCAAACGGATTAAATAAATTGAAAGATTCGTTTTCTATCAAGGATTCAGGAATAATTGATTCAAGTTTTTTTGATGTATATATATCTGTGATAATCATACATTTGAATTTTTAAAAGTTATCAATTATTTTCTGTATGAAGATATAATAAAAACTATTAAACATTCCGCACAATATTAATTACTTCCTTAATTTCTTCTTGATTAGATAGTTTTTCATTCGTTACGTAGTAGTATTCAAACACAAAAGTACCCAACTCATTACATTTCTCTATTCCTGATTCTATGAGTTTTCCTACAGCTACATTTAAAGGTGTTAAAGCTGTTATTCCAACGTATTCGTAAGAGAAATCAATTTTTTCAATGGCAGAATTCATTTCTTTAGCCGTAATATTAAATTCATCAGCTATAATTTTTTGTTGATTTTCATTAAATTGACAGTTATTTAAAGGGAGAATTAAAAAATAGAATCGTATTTTGTCTTTTATTCCACCAAGACCTGTTGAAATAAAACCCGTACTAAAATCAGTCAATTCACTTTCAAGGAACATCTTACATTCTTGTAAAGCCAAGGTTGACCATTGTTTTAATTCATCGTTTTGCGTTCTATTATATTTCTCAATTTCTCTATACGCTAAAATTGTTCCTGAATGTGCAAGAATTGTTAAAATTTTCTTTTTGTCTTTTGTTGATATTTCGTTTTTTTTCAAAAGGTTACACAGCCCTAAAGTTTCTTTTTCAGATAATTCCCCCTTTTCAAAACTATCAGAATATTCAATGTATTCCTTTTGTGTTTGATAGTCAATTCCTTCTTCTAAAATTTCAAATGTATCAGGGATGTTTTCTAAAAACCTCCTTATTTCTTCGCTAGAATCTTTCATATATTTCAGATATTCAACTGTTTTGAGTTGTCGTCACAGCTTGCGCATAACGGCTGGGGGTGTGGCGAGTGTGGGAGAGCGGCCTACGTTTTCGTCCCC
>CAZBBA010000019.1:20537-59771 GCA_964490015.1 uncultured Rikenellaceae bacterium | reverse complement strand
GGAAAACAGTAACGTGTTTTATATTAACGATATAAATATTTTGTACGGATGAAAATACACATTCCCCTTTCAATAGCAATAATTGCCATTTTCATTGGCTGTTCGCCCGCTGCTTTAACCGATCCCGATGCCCTGTATTTTGCCAAGGCTGATAGTCTTTTAAAGTTATTAACACTCGAGGAGAAGGCTGGTCAGATGACCAATATTGGCCTAACAGCGCTTACCCAGGGTGAGTTCTGGACCTCTGCCGATACTCTTGTACTCGATACAGTAAAAATGCAGAAACTACTTATTAACTATGGTGTAGGTTCGGTGCAGAATAAGGGCAAGTATCCTCCCTCACTGGAGGAGTGGAATCGGTTAGTTCGATCGATTCAGGAGTACGTAATTAGTAATACAAGACATAAAATCCCAATCCTTTTTGGAATTGATGGTGTTCATGGAGCAACATATACTGCTGGCTCAACAATTTTTCCTCATCAGCTTGCACTGGCTGCAACATGGAATCCCGAGTTTGCCCGAATCACCGGCGAAGTAACAGCGTATGAGCTTCGCGCATCGGGAATACCCTGGAATTATGCACCTGCGCTCGATGTGAGCATGCAGCCTTTGTGGGGGCGATTGGCCGAAACTTTTGGTGAGGATACCTACCTAAATACAGTTTTTGGTACAGCCTATGTTGTGGGTTCGCAGGGTAGTTCAATTTCCGATCCAACTAGAGCAGTGGTTTGCTTAAAACATTTTGTGGGATATGGAACACCTAATAGCGGCAAGGATCGTTCGCCAGTGCTAATTCCCGAACATTACCTTCGGCAGTATTATCTCGAGCCATTTCGTCGGGCTATCGAATCGGGTGCTTTATCAGTTATGCTTAATTCCGGATCGGTTAACGGAATTCCTGGCCACATCGATGGTTATCTTGTGAATAATGTTTTGAAGGGTGAACTGGGTTTAAAGGGATTTGTAATTACCGATTGGGGCGATATTAGTCGATTGGTTGAGGTTCATCGAGTGGCTAAAAACCGGCGTGAGGCGACAAAGATGGCTCTTTTAGCTGGTGTTGATATGTGTATGGTTCCCTACGATGCCAGCTTTGCTGCCGATGTTGTCGACTTGGTGAATGCCGGAGATGTTCCCATTAGCCGAATCGACGATGCTGTTCGCCGCATTTTATTCGTTAAGTTTAAAATGGGGCTTTTTCAAAACCCATGGACAAACCCTTCTGATTACCCCTTGTTCGGATCACCCCAATTTGCCGAGAAAAGTTATCAGGCTGCTCTGGAGGCAATCACCTTGCTCAAAAATAAGGAGGGTTTACTGCCATTGGCTCCAGGTTCTGTTAATAAAATACTTGTTACGGGGCCATCCGCCAACTCACTTACTGCCCTCAATGGGCCTTGGAGCCGAACATTTAAGGGCGATGATCCAACATACGACGATTCGGGCAAGAAAACTTTTTATCAGGCAATGGTGGATGTTTTTGGGGAGCGTAAGGTTTTATATCACCCCGGAACCGACTTTGATGGGGTTTTCGCTGCTAGTCAAAGCCTAATTCGAAAGGCATCACAGGTTGATGCGATTGTTGTTTGCCTAGGCGAGAGACCTGCTACCGAGAAGTTTTCCGATATTCACTCCCTCGATATACCTGCAAACCAGCTGCAGCTGGTTACTGAGCTGCAAAAGACTGGAAAACCAATAGTTGTGATTCTTCTGCAGGGGCGACCAAGGGTAATTAGGCAAATTGAACCACTTGCCAATGCTGTAATTATGGCGTACTGGCCTGGCCACGAGGGTGGGCGAGCGTTGGCCTCGATAATTAGCGGGCAGGCTAATCCCAGCGGTAAGCTTCCTATCACTTACCCTCGTTATTCGAACACGCTTCACACATATCAGCATAAGGGAAGCGATAAACTAGACGAAAACTTTGGAATGAATGGATTTAACCCGCAGTGGGAGTTTGGGCATGGCCTTAGTTACTCCAAGTTCACTTTTGATTCGTTGTCGGTTTCTGCTGATACTATTTCTTTGGGACAGGATATAACCGTTGGGATTACAGTAACTAATCATGGTCCTTACGATGGGAAAGAGGTTGTACAACTTTACCTACGCGATTTGGTAGCAACCCTAACACCTGACGACCGTAAACTAATCGGTTTCCAGAAAATCTTTCTAAAGGTTAATCAATCGCAAAGGCTAATATTTACTGTAACCCAAAACGATTTGAAGTTTGTTGATACCGACAGTAAGTGGATTGCTGAGGATGGCGATTTTGAAGTACTTGTTGGCGGAAATCCCCAAACCATGCAAACTTCCCGATTTAACTATTCTTCCAAAAACTAATTTCAATTTTTATATGAGCAGTTCAAATCCCCACATTTCTAACCTAGCTTTAAAAGTCTCTCAACGTGAGGTTAAAGGGTATTTAAAGCAGATTGAGAATGAGCCGTATTACTGCATCGAGAACTACGACCATATGGATCCTTTCTTTATGAGCATTGTTAGTAGTTCCGACCTGTGGATGTTCATATCCAGCTCCGGAAGCCTCACTGCCGGACGGCAGAATAATAACAACGCCATTTTTCCCTATTACACCGACGATAAAATCCATGAATCGGCCGAGATTACTGGTCCTAAAACCATAATTAGGGTCGAGCAAAATGGCAGAATGCTAATATGGGAACCCTTCTCGGATCGATTCCAAGGATTGTACGATATAACCCGAAATCTCTATAAAAATATTTCTGGAAGCAAAATAATCTTCGAGGAGATTAACAACGAACTCCAGCTTAGCTTTACCTACTGCTGGATGAGTAGTGATAATTTGGGCTGGATTCGTCGCTGTAAGTTGACAAATATTTCTGAGGGTAATCTACGTGTTGATGTTCTTGATGGCCTCCAGAATATTTTACCATTTGGGATTATGCGCGAAATCCAAAGCACTATGAGCACCCTAATGGATGCCTACAAAGTTGCGGAGTGGATTCCTAACTCAAATTTGGGCCTATTTCGAATGTCGTCCATTCCTGTCGACAGGGCTGAGCCCAGCGAGGCTTTACGTACCAACTGCGTTTGGATTCACGGAATAGAGCCCACAAAGGTTTTGCTCTCTTCAAAACAGGTTTCTACGTTTCGAAAAGGTGGCGAAATTGAATCGGAGCATAATGTATTTGGCGTAAAAACCGCTATGTTTGCCAATACCCAATTAGAACTTGCTGCTGGGAGCGAAAAGATTTGGTACATGGTTGCCGATGTGGCCAAGGACTCCTCCGATGTGGTTGCCCTGCAAAATAATCTTGCCCAAAAATCGAACTTAGATGCGTTTATTGCTGAGAATGTAAAGCAAAGCTCCGACAAGTTACAGCAGTTTGTCGCTTTGGCCGATGGCATACAGCAAACGGGCGATCCGCTCAACGATCGCCGTCACTTTGCCAACGTAATGTTTAACATTATGCGCGGCGGAATTTTTGAGAAGAACTATAGCATCGAAATTTCAGATTTTGTAAAACATCTCGAGCAGTCTAATCGCGAAGTGCATTCCACTTTTAGGGATAGGTTTGCGCATCTCAACAGCACAATTTCAATTCAGGAGTTGATATCATACGTGCAAACGCTTGGTAATCTCGATTTGCTTAGGTTAACCTACGAGTACCTTCCCATTAGCTTTAGCCGCAGGCATGGCGATCCAAGCCGTCCCTGGAACTTCTTTGATATCAACCTTAAAAATGCCGATGGCACCTCGTCGTTGAACTATCAGGGCAACTGGCGCGATATTTTCCAAAACTGGGAAGCGCTGGCCATTTCGTTTCCCCATTTCCTTCCCGGAATGATTGCACGATTCCTAAACGCCTCAACTGCCGATGGGTACAACCCGTACCGCATTACCCGCGAGGGTTTTGACTGGGAAGTACCCGAACCCGATAATCCTTGGGCATACATAGGCTACTGGGGCGATCATCAGATAATCTATCTACTTCGCCTCCTTGAACTTCATAATAAGTATTTCCCAAGTCAGCTGCATAAGCAGTTTAGCGAGCCTGCTTTTGTTTACGCCAATGTACCATACACCATTAAGCCTTACACCGATATTATTAAAAATCCCCAGGACACCATTCATTTTAACCGCGAGCTACACTCACAGCTTGTTCGGCGTAGTAAGGCAATTGGGGCCGATGGTAAGCTGGTTACCCTAAGGAACGGTGATTTACTCCGTGTTTCTTTTATCGAGAAAATTCTGGTGAGCCTTTTCACCAAGCTTAGCAATTTTGTGCCTGGTGCTGGAGTTTGGCTAAACACTCAACGTCCCGAGTGGAACGATGCCAACAACGCCTTGGTGGGCAATGGTGCCTCCATGGTTACGCTCTACCAACTTCGCCGATACATTAACTTTTTCATCGGGGTAATCGAGAACGGGTCGGTTACCAGCTTTAGCATTTCCGAGGAGGTTAAACAGTTTGTTGGCGCCGTCGAGAGTGTTTTACTCAGCTACTCAGCTAATTTAGCCACAGGCTTTAACGATAAGGCTCGAAGGCAAATTGTTGATGATTTGGGCGCCGTGGGTTCCGATTACCGCACTAAAGTTTACAGCGGATTCAGTGGCACCAAGCAACCACTGGCACAAGACGATTTGTTGTCGTTTATGAGGCTTGCGCTACAGTATATCGACCAAACAATTGCCGAAAATAAGCGCTCCGACGGTTTGTACCATTCGTACAACTTAATTGAGTTTGCCCCAAATGAGTTGCGTGTTCAGCATTTGCAGCTAATGCTCGAGGGACAAGCCTCGGTACTTGGTTCGGGTTTGCTGTCGGTTAAAGAAACTAATAGTTTAATGGCGGCACTTTTCACTAGCAGCCTGTGGCGCGAGGATCAGAAAAGTTTTCTTCTATACCCGTTCCGCGAGCTCCCCAACTTTTTAGAAAAAAACGTTATTCCCGAGAAACTTTTCGCCCAATCAAAGTTACTTCAAAAACTGGTTGAAAAAGGAAACATCCAGGTGGTGAAAAGAGACGAGAACAACCAACTCCACTTTAATGCCGATCTCAAGAATGTGGGCATTCTCAAGGATGTGCTCAAGAAAAATAACTTTGATTATAGCCCTGCCGATGCGCAGCTGGTTTACGATATCTACGAGGAGGTTTTTCAACATCGATATTTTACTGGACGCTCAGGATCGTTCTATAAGTACGAGGGACTTGGCTCTATCTACTGGCACCTGGTGTCGAAACTGTTGCTTGCCCTAGGCGAGAGCATTACAAGTTTTGCCCTTGCAGGCAATAACTCCAGCGAGTTAAAGCAATTGGTCGATTTTTACTATAGGATAAAAGTGGGAATTGGTGCACATAAATGCCCCAGCAACTATGGCGCATTTCCAACCGATCCTTACTCGCACACACCTTCGATGATGGGCGCTCAACAACCCGGTATGACAGGACAAGTTAAGGAGGATATCATAAGCCGTTTTAACGAGCTGGGGCTGATTGTGCAAAATGGTCAAATTTCTTTCAATACCACGCTAATTCAGGAAACCGATTTCGACAAGAACGGTGAGTTGTCCATTACCCTTTGCGGAACTGAATTTAAAATTATGAAAGGTGATAAAAAGGGTGTGACGATAACATGGATTGATAATGCTAAACCACCCGTAACTTATAGTCATCACACTATAAACCCCGAATTATCGGATAAAATTTTTAGAAGATCAGCGGGAATTGGCTGTGTTTTGGTTAGTGTTTAGGTTTTAAGAGAGGTGTAGTTAAAAAGGGACTCAATTTGAGCCCCTTTTTTTATAGCATTAAAAATCACTAACGAACTTGTACCCTACTTCCCTTTACCTTTAGGTTCATCCAGGCAATAATTAGGCCTGCTGTACCAAACATTATCAGGCTGTATATGGCTGGCGAAATGGTCATTGTAGGGTTGTTCAGTAACGTTGCTGCTATGGCAATCCCCAGTGTTCCGTTTTGAATACCCGACTCAATGGAGATGGTAATGCTTTGCGATATGCGTAGGCTAAATATTCGGGCAGTGAAGTAGCCAATTATCAGCATGGCCACATTTAGCACCAGCGCAACGGGTCCGGCCTGAGCAAAAAAGTTAAAGAAGTTCTCCTTATCGTTCAAAATTGCAGCCATAATAATCAGGAACAGCAGTACTCCCGACATAATCTTTACGGGCTTATTCATCTTATCGGCAAATTTCGGAGCCTTTTTCCGAATTACCATCCCAATGCCAACAGGAACCAATGAGATAATAATCACCTTAATCATTGTATCAAATACAGGCAGCGGAACATATTCACCTGCCTGCAAAAAATAACGCATGGCAAAGTTCACTATCAGCGGGATGGTGAATACCACAATTAAGCTCGAAATGGCAGTAAGGCTTATGGATAATGCCGTGTCGCCCCGCGAAATATGGCTGATAAGGTTCGATGTTGGCCCACCCGGACAAGCAGCTAAAATCATGATACCAACTGCCAGCTCGGGGGTTCGCATGGGGATAAGCAAAAGGATTAAAAACCCTATTAGCGGCAGCACGATAATCTGATTAATAATTCCGATTGTTGCCGCCTTGGGGTACAAGGCAATGCGCTTAAAGTCATTTGGCACAAGCGATAAGCCCATCCCCAGCATAATTACACCCAACGAAAGAGGTAGTAGTAATTCCGTGATAAAATTAGTCTCCATAGCATGTTTGTTTAGTATGAAAAATTGTCCCAGCGGGCAAATCTAATGAATATTAAACAATTGTACAAGACTTATGTTTTAGATACAATTCAATTCCCTAGCACAGCATGGAATGATGCTCTGCTTTTATGGGAATTTGATGACTGTCGTACAGAAAGACCAAAAGTATGGATTGAGAATTTATTGCAGTTGGAGTATCCGCAAAGGGGGACTTCGGATGAGGGAGGGGGTACTTCTCTAGTACCCCCTCCCTCATCAAAGCTAAGTTCACTTATCTATTTTGAGCAATGGGGTACATCAATGCTAGGTTCGCTTATCAAAACGATAAGCGAGGCCATCAAAACGATAGGTTAACCTCTCAGAATTGAAGTATAGGGTACTTCAAAGCTGAGTTCACTTATCTATTTTGAGCAATGGGGCACTTCAAAGTTAGGTTCGCTTACTAAAACGATAACCGAGGCAATCAAAAGGGTAAGCGAACTTACCCCGGATGTATGAATGCAAACCCTTGATGTGGAGATATTGGGACATACATGGCAGTTGCTTACCACCAGCCAAAACCCATTTAAGAGTTTTACGTTTTAGTAATGTCTCGAAATTTAATATATTTGCTTAAACTAACTCAAAATCAAAAACTATGAGCGAGCTAATCAACAACTCACTGCAGCGCAAGGCAAAGCTAAAGGAGCTTATCCTAAAACTCCATAGCGGCGAATCGCAGGATGATGTCCGCCGGGAGCTAATGCAATCGCTTAGTCAAATTCCCTACGGAGAGGTTGTGGAGGTGGAGCAGGAGTTAATCAGCGAGGGTTTACCCGAGGAGGAGGTGCTTAAGCTGTGCGATGCCCACTCAGCAGTGCTGCAGGGCAATGTCGATTTGTCGGGGTTTAAAAATGTTCCCCACGGGCATCCCGTTGATGTGATGTTGAAGGAGAACGCTGAGCTCCGGAAGCTTACTGCTCAGGCTCGCGATATACTGGCAACAATAACTGCTGGAGAATCGAACGCTTTCCCAGAGCAGGTGCTCAAGTTGAGGGCTCTTTTCAATAACCTTTACGATGTGGACAAGCACTACCTCCGCAAGGAGTACATGCTTTTTCCCTTCCTCGAGCGCGAGGGTATCACTGGCCCACCCAAGGTAATGTGGGGCAAACAGGACGAGATTCGAGATTTGGTGAAAGGCTCCATAGAAATTCTACAAACCGAGGATATCACCCGCGACGATTTGCTGGCCACCGCCGAGATGGTTTTAAATCCCGCGCTGCATGGAATCGATGATATGACCATAAAAGAGGAGGAGATTCTCTTGCCCATGGCTCTCGATAAGCTCACCGAGGCCGATTGGTACGAGATGTCGAAGCAGTCGCTCGAAATCGGTTTTTGCCTTTACGATCCTCCTGTATTATGGAAACCTACATGGGCTAGTGACGATACGCTAATCGAGATGCAAAAAACGGGAGCCAATATTCAGCTGCCCTCAGGCAGCTTTTCCGTGGAGGAGCTGTTGGCCATTCTGAATACGCTTCCCATCGACATGACCTTTGTTGATAAGGACGATAAGGTAAAGTACTTTTCCCAGAGCACCGAGCGCATATTCCAGCGCAACAGGGCTATCCTAAACCGCGATGTTCGCCACTGTCACCCTCCGGCCAGCGCGCATATTGTCGATAAGATTATTGAGGATTTTAGAAGCGGGAAGCAGAGCCGCGCCCCATTCTGGATAAATATGGGCGGCAAGTTTATCCATATCGAGTACTTTGCGTTGCGAAACGAGAAAGGGGAGTACCTAGGAACGCTCGAGGTGTCGCACGATCTTACTCACTACCGCTCGTTGGAGGGCGAACAGCGTATTCTGTCGTACAAGTAAATCAACCCAAATGGATCAGAAACTTATAATTACCCCAAAAACCAAAGTTCTTGAGCTAATCAGCGTTTATCCCCAGCTCGAGGATGTGCTTATAGGCTATGTGCCAGTTTTCAGTAAGCTGAAAAACCCTGTTTTACGCGAAACCGTTGCCCGGATTGCCACGCTGCAGCAGGCCGCTTCTGTGGGAAACGTGAAGGTTGAGGATTTGATTAACAGGCTGCGTAGGGAAGTGGGACAGGATATCTACACCGAGGGCGCAGGTACAATTTACAACACTGCAAAACCCAGCTGGTATCACGATTCAAAATCATTTATGGAACTTGATGTTCGACAAATGTTGGCCGATGGAGAGCAGCCCGTAGCGCAGGTTATTGAGGACTTGAAGGGAATGGGTGCAGGATCGATCTACAAGCTAATCGCTCCATTTTTGCCTGCCCCGCTAATCGATAAGGCCACTAGCCTTGGGTTTAAGCACTGGCTTATAAAGGAGAACGACGAGCATTTTATCGTATTCTTCTTTAAGGATTAACTTCACTTTTATCGATTAGGCTTGTGGCGTTATTATTAAAAAAATGCAGCTATCTTAGCTTGATAGTTTTTTGTGTCCAAACCAAATAAACGATTATGGCGACAAAACCTCAAAATACGCCCCGAATAGTGCTGTTTGGTGCGGGCAACGTGGCAAGCCAGCTGGGCAAATCGTTGGTGGCAAATGGCCATAATGTAGTTCAACTCGTTGGTCGTTCCCATGAGAATGCTGCTAAGTTGGCGAGTATACTTCAGTGCGAATTTACAACTGATGTAAATCAGGTTGATAGAAGTGCTGATCTGTACATCCTAGCAGTTTCCGATTTGGTTATTGCAGAAATTGCCAAAGACTTAAAACCATGGCACGGACTAGTTGTGCATACTAGTGGTAGTACACCCATAGAGGTGCTCACTCCTGTTGGGCCACGGCATGGTGTTTTTTACCCATTTCAAACTTTCTCAAAGCATCGCGATATTAACCTGCACGATGTGCCGTTTTGCATTGAGGCAGCCGACCCAAACGATTTGGGAATCTTAAGCGATATGGCTAACAGCGTTGGTGGAAAACCCATTGAGATGATCTCGAAGCAACGCCAAATCTTACATCTTGCTGGGGTTTTCTCGTGTAATTTTGTAAATCACATGTTGGCCATAAGTCAAATGCTGGCCGAGGAGAACGACTTCGATTTTAAACTTCTACAGCCTTTGGTTGTCGAAACCATCGAAAAGGCATTAAAGGGCGACCCGCTGAACGCTCAAACCGGGCCTGCGGTGCGCGGCGACTCCGAAACCATCAAGAAGCATGTCGCCCTGCTTAGCCGAATCGATGACGATCTGCGCGACCTATACCTGGCACTAAGCACCAGCATCCTAAACCTAAAGCAGTCGTACGAATAGAATTATATCAATATAGATGAAGAATTTTAAGGAGCAGCTACACAATGTTAAGGCTTTTGCTTTTGATGTGGACGGCGTTTTTACCGATGGCACAGTGCTAATTCATCCCTCGGGCGAATTGCTGCGCACATCCAACACACGCGATGGCTACGCCGTGCACAAGGCCATTCAGCAGGGTTTTCCTGTGGCCATTATCTCTGGTGGGAAAAGTGAGTCGGTGCGCGAACGGTTTAAAGCGATTGGCGTAACGGATATTTACCTGGGCGCAACCGATAAGGTTGAGGCGTTGGAAGATTTTCGTTTCAAGTACGGATTCGAACTCTCCGAGATTATGTACATGGGCGACGACTTGCCCGATTACGAGGTGATGCTGCGTGTGGGTTTTCCTACCTGTCCCTCCGATGCAGCAACCGAGATCATTGGAATCTCATCATACATTTCGAGCTATGGCGGTGGAAAAGGATGCGTACGCGATGTAATTGAGCAGGTGTTAAAGCTAAAAGGGGTATGGCTAATTGATAAGAACTTTAAGTTGTAAAACAATGGTTAAAACTATTCTGCGCTTAATTCGATACAAGAACTTGATAATTGTAGTACTTACAATGTACTCAATGCGGTTCTGCATATTACAGCCGTTGCTGTCAAACAAGCAGATGACCTTGCAGATGGGCGAACTGCTGTTCCTTTTTCTGGTTCTATCTACGGTACTGATCACCGCTGCAGGATATGTTATTAATGATTACTTCGATACGCGTACCGATTTGATTAACCGCCCAAACACTGTAATTGTTGGCAAAGAACTTTCCCGTCGCTATGCCATTATTCTGCATTGGTCTCTTAATATTATTGGAGTTTTGCTAGGAGTGGTTGTGTCAATAGCTATTGGTAAGCCCTTTCTTACACTAGTTTTTATCTTTATACCTGGCCTACTATGGTTTTACTCTACCTCCTATAAACGTCAGTTTTTAACTGGGAATATCCTTGTTGCCACACTCACAGCTTTGGTTCCTTTAATGCCTTTGCTGTTTGAACTACCGCTACTACATGGAAAGTATTGGCAACTAATGGTTATCTCCTCATCAATTTTTAATGATGTTATATATTGGGTGGTTGGGTATGCCATTTTTGCCTTTATTCTTACCCTATTTCGAGAGATTGTTAAGGATATTGAGGATGTTGAGGGCGATAATGAGTTTGGTCGACGAAGCCTGCCCGTGGTTTTGGGCATTAACGCTGCTCGTAATGCTGGTGCAACTATTTTACTCATAACATTGCTGGTGCTTGCATACCTTTTTGGGGCATACCTTAATTTCCTGGCAAACGGCAAGTTCGACTATTTTACGTTCACATACGTGATAGTAGGATTGGTGATACCCATCTTCATTCTAATTGTGAAGTTGCTTACTGCGCAGGGAAAAGCTGATTACCACTGGGCAAGCAACTTTTCGAAGATTGTGATGTTAATCGGAATCCTGTACTCGGTGCCATTTCGCCTTTTTATTGTATAAACATCTAAGTTTTCGATATCAAATTGATTTGCGACATATACTTCGCAGGTTTATTTGTTTCTTTGTACTCTCACTTTGCACATTTTTTTAATATGGTTAGTTTCGAGCGATTTACGCTTACCAATGGGCTTAAAGTACTTGTTCATCATGATTCATCAACACCCTTAGTGTCGGTTAATCTTTTGTACAATGTGGGCTCAAAACACGAGGAACCGAGCCGCACCGGATTTGCACATCTTTTCGAGCACTTAATGTTTGGCGGCTCAGTAAATATCCCTAGCTACGACGATCCCGTGGAACGCGCCAGCGGCGAAAATAATGCCTTTACCAGCAACGATATCACCAACTACTACATCACGTTGCCCAAGCAGAATATCGAAACGGCCTTCTGGCTCGAGAGCGATAGGATGCTCAGCCTTGCCTTTTCGCAACAAAGTCTCGATGTGCAGAAAAGTGTGGTGATTGAGGAGTTTAACCAGCGTTACCTTAATCAGCCCTATGGCGATGTGTGGCTGCTGCTCCGTCCACTGGCATATAAGATTCATCCCTACATGTGGCCAACCATTGGCAAGGAAACGGCCCATATTGCTGAGGCTACACTCGATGAGGTGAAAAACTTTTTCTACTCTCACTATGCCCCAAACAATGCGATTCTTTGTGTTGCAGGCGATGTGCAAACTCATGAGGTAAAGGATTTAGCCACCAAGTGGTTTGGTGCAATTCCTTCAAGGGATTTGGTTAAACCAAATATATTAAGTGAGCCGAAGCAGCTTGAGCAACGTCGTTTGGAGGTTTACCGGAAGGTTCCCTACGATACCATTTATATCGCTTACCACATGTGCAACAAGTTGCACCCCGATTTTGCCATAACCGATTTAATAAGCGATATTTTGGCCAACGGAAAATCGGCGCGCCTATTCCAGAGTCTTGTTAAGAGTCAAGGTCTTTTCACCAGTATCGATGCCTTTATTACTGGCGATATCGACGAGGGACTTTTTGTTGTTACTGGCCGACCAGCCGAAGGCGTTTCGCTCCAGCAGGCCGAGGAGGCCATCTACAGCGAACTTGCTAACCTTTCCGACAATGGGGTGGGCGATTATGAGCTCAGCAAGGTGCTGAATCGGTTTGAGTCTACTTTTACATTTGGATTAACCAGTGCCACCGAAAAGGCCATGAACCTCTGCTACAACGAGCTCCTCGGCGATGCCAACCTGTTGAACCAAACCGTGGGAACTTACCGCAAGGTTACCCCTGCCGATATACAGCGTGTATCCAAAGAACTTTTCAGTGCAGAGAACTCATCAGTACTTTACTACTTTGCAGAAAAGATATAGCAATTATTGAAGTGAAATAGAATGATCAATAGAACCATAGCACCTCCCATTCAACCCGCTGAGGGCATTAAAATGCCACAACCAGACATACATCATTTTCCTAATGGCACAACGCTTCTGGTGGTTAATTCAGGCGATGTAGATGTTTGCCGGGTCGATTTAATATTTAATGCAGGATCGAGATACCAGTCAAAAAAACTAATCGCCTCAGCTAGCTTGTCACTTATGTCCGAGGGTACAAAGCGATACACCTCACAGCAAATTTCGGAGCATTTCGACTACCTGGGGTCATTTATCAGCATAAATACCGATAAAGATTTTGCCAGAGTTTCAGCATACTCGTTAACCAAGTTCTTGCCTCAAACCCTACAAATGCTCGAAGAGGTGGTTAAGTCGCCCTCCTTTCCGCAGTCGGAGCTCGATGTGTGGGCGCGTAGGGGCAAGCAATCGCTCACCGTTGAGATGGACAAAACCTCAACGCTGGCCAGGATAGAGTTTTTTAAAAGCCTCTTCGGGCAGGAGCATCCCTATGGCGCTTATGCACTTCCCGCCGATTACGATCTCCTTGATCAATCGGAGTTGGTTAATTTTCATCAGTTAATTCTTGGATCACAGGGTGCTACTATAATCCTTTCGGGGAGGGTGGGCGATGATCAAATCAGAGAGGTTCAGAAATACTTTGGAGAATCTGTTTGGGGATCATCAGTAAACCCGGATACTTCAAACGTTGATATGGTGAACGAGCGAAAGGAAAAGGTTTTTGTTGTTAAACAGGGCGCTATTCAGTCGGCCCTAAGGGTAGGGCGGGTTCTTTTTAACCGGTCGCACCCCGATTATCCCGATTTGGCCATTGTTAATACCATTCTTGGTGGTTATTTTGGTTCAAGGCTGATGAAGAATATACGCGAGGAGAAAGGGTTTACCTATGGCATCGGATCATATCTGCTTTCATTCCGCGATAGCGGTGCTTTGGTAATTGCAACCGAAGTAGGAACGGGTTATACCAAGCAAACCCTTCAGGAAATCAAAAACGAGATTTATCGATTACAAACCGAACCTGTTCAACTCGATGAACTTACCCGTGTGCGCAGTTATTTGCTGGGCGAAGCCTTACGCAGTTTCAATGGCCCCTTTGCCATTGCCGATAATATGTTAAGTCTGTTGTACTACAACGGTCTCGACTTCGATTTCTACACTCGGGTTATCGATTCCATTGAAAACATTAGCCCGGAACGAATTATGAATTTAGCACAAAAGTGGTTCTACTATAACGATATGGTTGAGTGCGTAGCTGGTGCTGAAAACCCCTTTTAAGAAGTTTGCATACGAAAAAGCATTGGACAATTCACTATTTTTATAACTTTAACAGTTTTATGTTCGTAACAATCAACAGTTAATGCCTGCTAAAGCATCATGTCGAAATAATAACTAGGGTTTTATGTCTACTCGACTTTTTTCAATCGTCTTTTTTTTATGTGTTTTAAGCCAGATGGCAAATTTTGAGACAGCTTATGCGCAGTCGAAACCCCTTTCGCCAACTCTCGATGTGATTAGCGTTGATCCACTCACCGGAGCTACCACCCTTAGCTGGACAAAACCCAAATACAACCCCTTACATCACGACCCAACGGGTTATCTTATCTATCGAAGGTATACCGATGCTCTTGGCAACAACGATCTTTATGAAATCGGTAGTACCGACTTAAACACGTTTGCCTATGTGGACACGGATTACGATGCAGGAGAAGCAAGAGTATCGTATACCGTTGCATCCAATGGACCAACTGAGCCGAGCCCAATGTCGCTCGAGCATTACACCATGTTCCTTACGGCACATTTCGATTCCTGTGCAAATGGACTTAGGCTGGATTGGACACCCTACGTTGGCTGGGGTAATCAGATTGAGTATCATAAGATTTTTATTGGAAAAAATCTTGATATCAATTCCTTTACTGAAGTAAAATCCATTCCCGGAACAGTAAATAGCTTTTTTGTCGACACTATAGGTGCCGAGGCGGTCCATGTCAATCAGAACTACTTCATTTACATTGAGGCCAAAAAGGCTGTACAGAATGCTAGTTTATTCACCCGATCGAATTTGGCATCAGTTTTTACAAAGATATCTTTACCACCGAGTTATATGTATATCGACTCGATAATTGCAAAGGATACAAGGACCGAGTTGCATCTTTCTATCGATAATATTACCGAATATCGCAATTTTAGGATAACCCGATGGGAACAAGCCGACTCAGTTCGGTCAATCTTTTCGGCGCGAACTCTTTTCCGCTTTACCGATCCTTCAATTGTGTTCTTTGCCGATACCACCGATTCGTGGGCGGCTCGTTCGCGCAAGTTTTTCTTTAAGGTCGATGCTTTTGATGGTTGTGAACGGTTAACTCGCCAAACTAACCTCACAAACTCCATGGTGCTGCGCATTTTTACCCGTGGAATGAAAGCAAACCTCTCGTGGGATAGATTGTATTCCAGCTTGGGCAATCCAGTTGACTATAAAATTTACCGAATGGCATTTGCCCCCGATCAGTTGCGCCCCGAGCTAATTTTTGATGAACGTAATCCCAGAGATTCTGTTTTTATCGATGATCTTTCTGCTTTCTCAGGCCTTGGCTATTTGCCACAGTTTTGCTATTTTATTGAAGCTTATGAGGATGTTGGAATTCCGGGGAAGGAGCGCTTAAGCCGATCGCGCACTATCTGTACCGAGGTTACCCCTGATGTGGTTATTCCCAATGCCCTTGATCCCTTAAGTCAGGTTATTTACATGGGCGTTCCTCGGAATATATTTGCACCATATGTATCCTTCGAGGCAAACTACAAAATGATTATTTATAACCGTTGGGGGGGTATTGTTTTCGAAGGTTATAATACTGGATGGAATGGTCGCTTACCCGATGGTAGCCTCGCTAAAGAGGGCACATACCTTTATCGGATTGAGGTTTACTCCGAGTCAAAAAGATCGATCTCAAAAACAGGAACCGTTTCGGTAATCTATGGGCCAATTTAATTTCTCTAAGACCCTCGATTATTCCCCCATAAATGAGCTTATCCTATTCGTTTTGAGCTAAAGAATAGCTATTATTGTTACATTGTATCGATTTACTATTTGTGATGCTAATTAACAGCCATACAGGTATATGAGTTTGCAAGAAGACGATGACAAGAGAATAGTTGAGGCGCAGTTTGAGGATTTGTTGAAAAACTGTCCTCGCTGTCAGAGCGAGGAGGATAAAAAGCTGATCAAAAAGGCATTTAATTTGGCTAACGAGGCGCATAAAGGTGTAAAGCGCAAGTCAGGCGAGCCTTACATATTACATCCCATTGCCGTGGCCAAAATTGTGGCCATCGAGATTGGCCTCGGCCCCAAAGCGGTTGCCTGTGCTCTTATGCACGATGTTGTTGAGGATACCGATTACACAATTGAGGATATTGAGCGCCTTTTCGATAAAAAGGTGGCCACAATTATTGATGGACTTACAAAAATTGCCGAAGTTTTTGATGCTAACTCTTCGTTACAAGCCGAGAATTTCCGCAAAATGTTACTAACCCTTACCGATGATATCAGGGTGATTCTGATAAAGTTGGCCGATAGACTGCATAATATGCGCACTCTCGAATCGATGCCGACCAATAAACAAATGAAAATTGCAGGCGAAACCATTTACCTTTATGCACCCTTAGCTCATAGGTTGGGGCTTTACAACATCAAAACCGAACTCGAGGATTTAAGTCTTAAGTACAGGTATCCTAAAGTTTTTGAGGAGATTCGCAGTAAGATTGAGGACTCCGAGAAACGTCGAATGCAGCTCATCAACTCATTCTCGTTGCCCATTATTCAAAAACTCGAGGAGAATAATATCGATTTTGATATCAGCGGACGACCCAAGTCCATCTACTCTATTTGGAAAAAGATCCAAACCAAAAATGTGGCTTTTGAGGATATTTACGACCTGTTAGCCATTCGAATAATTTTCAACCCTTATCCTCATATCCCCGAAAAAACGCAGTGTTGGCATATTTACTCTTTGATTACCGATATTTATAAACCCAAACCCGATCGCATTCGAGACTGGGTTAGCACACCAAAGGCAAATGGTTACGAGGCGCTGCATTGCACGGTTATGGGGCATCACGGCCAATGGGTAGAGGTGCAAATTCGTTCACAACGTATGAACGAAATTGCTGAAAAGGGTTTTGCATCGCACTGGAAATATAAAGATTCTGAAACACTTACACAGGAAAGCGTATTCGAAAGGTGGATTGCGCAGGTACGCGACCTGCTTGAGAATCCTCAAACCGATGCCCTCGATTTCCTCGATGAGTTTAAACTTAATCTTTTCTCGTCCGAGATTGTGGTGTTTACGCCCAAAGGCGACACTAAGACACTTCCCAACAACGCTACAGCACTCGATTTAGCTTACGAAATCCATACGGAGATTGGTAACAAAGCCATTGGAGCAAAGGTGAATCACAAGTTGGTTCCGCTAAGCTATAAGCTAAGTAGTGGCGATCAGGTAGAAATTATTACAGCTAGCACCCAAAAACCTTCGTGGGAATCGTTAAAGTTTGTGATAACCGCCAAAGCTCAGTCAGCAATAAAGGCTGCCTTTAAGGCCGAGACCAAGAATAGGCTAGAGAAGGGTAAACAGATGGTTGAGGCCAAGTTGGCAGAGTTTGGAATTCAACCCTCATCCCGAGTTTTTAAGAAAATTTTGCCAGCTTATGAGGTGCTCTCTAAGGATGAACTTTACAGCAAAGTAGGCTCTGGTCTTATTTCGCTCGAAAACCTTAAAAAAATTCTTAAAAAGAATACTAAAAGTAAATGGATTCGCTACTGGGAACTACAGTTTTCAAAATCTACACTCCGTAGGCGCATTCAACAAAAGGAAGATGACGATAAATCATCCAACTTCGACAGGAAAAAGCCCTATTTGCTGCGTGAGTTAGGGGACGATGACTCAAAATCATACATTGTTGCCCATTGCTGCAATCCCATTCCCGGCGACGATGTAATAGGTTACATTACTCCAGAAGAGAATGTAGTTGTGCACAAAGTTACCTGTGCCGAAGCCATTAGATTAATGTCGCGACATGGCGACCAGATTGTTTCGGCTAAGTGGACAACTCACAAAGTATTATCATTTCTGGCCCGAGTTGAAGTTCGCGGTATGGACAGAGCGGGTATTCTCAGCGAGCTAGTTAAAATCATTTCCGATGAGCTTCGGGTGAATATCCGAAAGTTGCACATCGAAAGTCACGATGGAATTTTCGAGAGTTCCATTGATCTTTATGTGCATAATGCTGCCAATTTGAATAATCTGATTGGAGATGTTATGCGTATTAAAGGCGTCGATTCGGTGAAAAGGATAGAAAACTTCGACAGCTAATAAACCATTGCTTCCCAATATCTGCTGATATTTTGGGAAATTTTTTAAAATTTTTACGAATTATTTGAAAGTGAATCGCACAATTACTATTTTTATCTGTTCTAAATTTAAACAACTGTCACCATGGGATGCGATAACACTTTAGATTCTGTAAAAAAAATCTTCATCGAGTACCTTGAGAAGAAAGGACACAGAAAAACCCCTGAGCGATTCGCCATTATTGAGGAAATATACTCGCGCGAAGGACATTTCGATATCGAAACCCTGTATATATATATGAAGAATAAGAACTACAGGGTTAGCCGTGCAACGCTATACAATACAATTGAATTACTGCTTGAATGTAATCTGGTAGTTAAGCATCAGTTTGGTAAAAATATAGCTGTTTTCGAAAAAGCCTATGAGTGCCGTCAGCACGACCATCTTATATGCACCCAGTGCGGTAGCGTTATCGAGTTCTGCGACCCGCGTATCCAAGAGATTAAGAATACCGCCAGCAAATCAATGAATTTTAAAATCTCGCACCACTCGCTCTATTTTTACGGAATATGCAATAATTGCATGAACCCTAAGAAGG
This sequence comes from uncultured Rikenellaceae bacterium, assembly GCA_964490015.1. Classification (GTDB taxonomy): domain Bacteria; phylum Bacteroidota; class Bacteroidia; order Bacteroidales; family Tenuifilaceae; genus Perlabentimonas. Next base: position 40,969 of record CAZBBA010000019.1, on the reverse strand, counting down.
AAGAGGAGGTGATGTAGGTTTTACTTGGAATATTTATTTTTTACCCTCAATTGTTGGATTGATCATCTAAAAAAGTTGTAACTTTAAAACAAAATTTTGCATAATGCCGGACCCTAAATGGCCGGCATTTATTGCGCAGTAACCAACTATTAAGCTGTTTAGTATGAAAGTTGATGTACTTCTGGGCCTTCAGTGGGGCGATGAGGGCAAAGGAAAAGTTGTTGACGTTTTAACCCCTAATTACAATGTTATTGCCCGTTTTCAGGGTGGCCCAAATGCAGGGCACTCCTTGGAGTTCAACAGTATAAAGCATGTTCTACACACTATCCCATCTGGGATTTTTCACAAAAAATCTATTAATATCATTGGTAATGGTGTAGTCATCGACCCCGTTATTTTTGCCAAGGAAATTGATTCTTTACGCAAAATGGGAATTGAACCCACCGAGAACCTTTATATCTCCAAAAAAGCGCATCTAATTATCCCCTCGCATCGAGAGCTCGATGCTGCATCGGAAGCCGCTAAAGGGAAAAGCAAGATTGGTTCTACGCTCAAGGGCATTGGCCCTACCTATATGGATAAAACAGGCCGTAACGGCCTTAGGGTAGGCGATATTATTCGATCCGATTTTAAGGATCGTTACCTACAGCTAAAGGCTAAGCATATTGATATACTTGCTCAGTATGATTATAAAGCAAACATTGAACAGCACGAGGAGGTATGGTTTGCTGGTTTGGAGGTTATTCGCCAGTTCCAGCTAATCGATTCAGAATACGAGATCAATAGATTTCGGAACGAGGGCTATAAGATTTTAGCCGAGGGAGCTCAGGGCTCTCTGCTCGATATCGATTTTGGATCGTATCCATTTGTAACCTCTTCCAATACTATTTGCGCGGGTGCTTGCACTGGTTTAGGTTTGGCGCCTAGCGCCATTGGTGATGTGCTTGGGATTTTTAAAGCCTACTGCACTCGGGTTGGCTCTGGACCTTTTCCCACTGAACTAGAGAATGAAATTGGCCAAAAACTCCGCGATCAGGGTAATGAGTATGGCTCAACAACGGGTAGGCCTCGTCGCTGTGGTTGGCTCGATTTGGTTGCCCTAAAGTATGCTGTGATGATTAATGGCGTTACTGCGTTGATTATGACCAAAGCCGACGTGCTCGATACTTTCGAAACCATTCGGGTTGCCACATCATACCGGGTTAATGGTGAGGAAACGCAGGTAATGCCCTACGAGTTCGACGCCAAAATTGAGCCTATTTATCGCGATTTTAAGGGCTGGAATACCTCCCTGGCCAATATCCGTTCCGAGAAAGATTTTCCAGCGGAGCTTTCCAATTACATAAAATTTATAGAAGCCGAAACTGGCGTACCTGTGACCATTGTATCGGTTGGCCCCGATAGGGAAGCAACTATTGTAAGATAAGAAAAGGGCGTTAGCCCTTTTTTACTTTATAATGTTATATGTAATGTCTGATAGAAACCTTTCAGCGCCATCAGGGCCAATTGCTTTTATGTTCACAACATGAAACCTTTGGCCATGTTTCAATTTTTTTAGTAACCCTTTCTGATCATCATTTAGTTTGCTGCTATTCGATGAATACGTTAATGTATACCCTTCATTTACTGCTAATATTGCAAATTCTGTTACGCTAAACTTAAGATCAAATGAGAAGCCCTGAGGCATAAACACTTCCAACTCATCGAGGGAACTTAAATCTTCTTTTTTGATATCATATCCACTTATTCCAACAAACCTTGACATTGGGTCGGGAATATTATGTACCCTAAACTCAACATTTCTTAGCTCATTTCCTTTTGCGTAAACCTTAAGGTTTGCTATGCCCGAATGCTCAGTAACCGCAATATATTCACCACTTGAGCCAATCATTCTTCCGTTGTCGATAGTTACCTCAATATCGTTAGCACTCACATCGGATATGGCAACCCTAACCGGATTTTCAATGCCATGGTACAGAATGTTAATCTTTGATGTTTCAACCGCTATTACTTCTGTCGATTTTGCCTTTTGGTTTGTACACGAGATCCCTGCAATTGCAAGAAATAGAATAGTACAAAGTACCTTCCTGTTTGCTTTTTTCATGGTTATTGGGTTTAAGGGTTTGAAGTATATAAACAGATAATTGAGGATGGAACAACCTCTATAAATTTTTGTTTGGTTGCCCTACTTATTCAAAGATAATATTTTTTTGCAATAGCAACATTGTTAGTGCTAAATAAAAAGGGTTAAAATCAATGTATTAGATTGACTTTAACCCTTCAGGTTTGTAAATATTGGAGTTCTACTGCACTTTTAGCACATCAGCAAAAGCCTGCTTAAAGGTATCCTTTGGTAGCGCACCGGCAGCCATTTGGGGCTTATCGTTCATGGGGATAAAGAGGATCGATGGAATGCTTCTGATTCCAAAAATCCCGGCCAACTCCTGCTCGGCCTCGGTATCCACTTTGTAAATGTCGATTTTACCGGCATACTCTTTCGATAGCTCTTCAAGTATTGGGGCTACCATTTTGCAGGGACCACACCAATCGGCGTAAAAGTCTATAACTGCTGGCTTATCGCCCTCAAATTTCCACTCGGTATTCTTTTCAAAGTCAAATACTTTCGACTTGAATGTTTCCATGGTTAAATGCTCTAACATAATATTTTCTGTTTGAATGGTTAAAATGGGAGTTCTTATCTCCCGGTTAGCTAAATCTCATCGGTTTCAACAATCTTGGCCAGAATATCGGAGTACTGAATCAGCAAGTAATTTTTCCCCTCTAGTTCTGTTTCTGTGCCGTTGAACCCATTATAAAGTACCTCATCGCCAATGGCGATCTCAGTATTCTCAATGTTACTCATGGCCACTACTCGGGCAATATTTTTTTTCTCCTTAGCAGTGTCGGGTATTATTAATCCCGATGCAGTCCGAGTTTCCTCGCTGGTTGCAGGCATTTCGAGTAGTACATTCTGATTTACTGGTTGTAACTCTTTCATTTTACAACAATTTTCAAATTACGTAAAAATATCCAAATGGCAATAGCTATTGTCCTTTAATATTTAGCAGCTCGTTTATTCGAGCCTGATTGAATCCAACAATCATCTCCCCGCCAATATCGGTCTGGGGCACTCCCCGTTGTCCCGAGCGCCTTACCATCTCGTCGGCTGCACCTTGATTTCGCGATACATCAATATCGCTAAAGCGGATTCGGTGCTTACGCAGGTACGACTTTAACGTATTACACCACGAGCAGGTGGGCGTTGAGTAAACAGTAACCGACTTCTGGGGTGTTTCGTCGTTTTTGGTTTCGGCAATATAAAGCGCATTTTCGAAAAGCGCCCTGTAGAAATTGCTGTCGTTACACCCTTTCACCACATTTGTTGCTATGCCGTTATCGAAATCAATTAGTGCTGGAACAGTATTAATGTTTAGCTCGGGATGAATATCGCGGGTGTGGTTTACATCAGCATAGTAAAAATCGATACCTTGTAGAGTTTGCGATGCGTTTGCCATATTTTTAAGAGCGCAATCGCTTTTATCGGTTCCGCTTTTATACAGTAAAAGATATGCTTTTGGCTTGTCCTTTACATGTTGTTTTAGTTCCGCTATCGATTTTATCTCAATCATATTACCTATTCTGAGTTCTAATATAGTCCGATGCGCTAAGCGCTGCAATGGTTCCATCGGCAACGGCAGTTGTTACTTGGCGATACCTTTTGTTAATACAGTCGCCAGCAGCAAAAACGCCAGGTATACTCGTGCGCATTTCTGAATCAACAACAATTTCGTTTTTGGCATTAAGTTCTACCACACCATGAAGCGTTTCAGTATTTGGAAGATACCCAATAAAGATAAACGCTCCGTCAACCCTTTTCTCAGTTATGGTTTTAGTCGTAAGATTCTCGATACTTACTTTATCTAACTTTCCATTACCACCAAAACCACTAAGCTCTGACTCCATTATGAAGTCGATTTTTGGATTGGCCTTGGCTTCCTGGATTGCATGCTCAAAAGCCTGGAAATGATCGAACTGGTGTACAATAGTTACTTTTGAAGCGTACTTGGTGAGCGATACAGCCTCTTCAAGGGCAGAATTGCCACCTCCAACCACCACCAGCTCTTTATCGGTAAAGAATTCACCATCGCAGGTGGCGCAGTACGAAATGCCTTTGCCCTTAAACACATCCTCGCCAGGAATGTTCAACGAGCGTGGCCGTCCACCTTGGGCAAGAATTACTGTTTTTGCGCTAATTATCCGATCGTCATCAAGAATCACCGACTTTATTTCGTTTTTCAGCCTATACTCAACAATCTTGATATTCGACTTAATCTTACATCCAAAATCTTTGGCCTGCTTCTTCATGATGTTTGCCAAAACGTATCCGTTGGTGGTTTCAACACCCGGGTAGTTGGCTATCTCGTTGGTTAGAACCATTTGGCCACCAATGGCGCCTTCGTTCAAGATCACCGTGTTTAGCTTTGCCCGTGAGGTGTAGATGCCAGCGGTTAACCCCGCGGCACCTGCACCAATTATCATTACATCAAAAACTTCGTCCATTTCCTTACTACATTGATTTTGTTCAACAGATTTCCGGGAAGCCGATTAGCTCAAGTGCTGATTGAGGATTTCTGTAATTTGCTTTCGTGACTGTATGCTGGTTGTGGCCTTAACCATCTTTCCGTTTTTGTAGTAAACGGTGAAGGGTAATCCCATAAAGCTGCTACACATCGGTGCATTTCTGATTATCCCAGCCTCAGGCGAGTCGAATGCCATGGAGAAGAATTTCACATTTGGTCGCTCCTCTTCCATCTCCTCCATTACATCGTAAACGGGAATACACATGGGGCCCATACGGCCACAGCATACCATAACATTCTCGTTTTCGTTGATGATTTTCTCAAGCTCTGATGCTGTTTCTATTTCGTGAACAGCGGTTTGTAAAAGTTTCATAGTCTAATTTAATTTAAGTATGTAAATATCTACATGCCTAGATATACAAATAGCATTCCAGAATTTTTTTATGGATTTAGGAATTGCCCACTTTGAAGCAAAAAATGCATTAAAGGCAATTCAATCAGGTATATACGTATGTGCGCTGTGGTGTTAGGGTATTTAATTGATTAGGCAGACACTAAAAACTCCCGTTAATAAATTGTAATTTTGTCATGTTAATTCTTAGGTATGTCAGATAGTAATATGCAGCAATATATAGATAGTAAGATTTTTAGGGTAATTTCCGAGGTGGCAGGCGACCTGGATAAACCTACCTTTGTGGTAGGAGGATTTGTAAGGGATATTTTTTTGAAGCGCGGCTCCAAGGATATTGATGTGGTGATTCAGGGTTCAGGAATTGAGCTGGCTCAGGAGGTTGCCAAGCGGCTAGGAACAAAGCGGGTAACCGTTTTTAAGCGATTTGGGACTGCTCAACTTAAGGTTGATGATTGGGAGGTAGAATTTGTGGGAGCCCGTAGGGAGTCATATAGCAGCGATTCGCGTAAACCTATGGTTGAGGATGGCACCATTGAGGACGATCAGCTGCGACGCGATTTTACCATCAATGCCCTGGCCATTAGCCTGCACCCGAAGAGTTTTGGAACACTTGTCGATCCCTTCAACGGCGTTCAGGATATTGAGAATAGGATTATTCGTACTCCACTCGACCCAAGTAAAACTTTCTCCGATGATCCCCTGCGGATGATGCGAGCCATTAGGTTTGCTACTCAGCTTAAGTTTGATATCGATAGGGAAACGTACAGCGCGTTAAGCGCTAATAAGGAGAGGTTAAAAATCATTTCGATGGAGAGGATAGTGGATGAGCTGAATAAGATAATTCTATCCCGTAAACCCTCCGATGGGTTTATGATGCTTGAGCATACAGGGTTGCTGGAACAGTTCTTCCCCGAGTTTAAGGCTCTTAAAGGAGTCGATAAGGTTGATGCGCATAATCACAAGGATAATTTTTATCACACCCTACAGGTTCTTGACAATGTGGCAGAAAAATCGGACAATTTGTGGCTTCGCTGGTCGGCCCTGCTGCACGATATTGCCAAGCCATTAACCAAAAGGTATGTGAAAGGGCTGGGGTGGACTTTTCACTCGCACGAGTTTGTGGGACAGAAGATGGTTCCCAAGATATTTCGAAACCTAAAGCTGCCGCTTAACGAGAAGATGAAGTATGTGCAAAAGTTGGTGCAGCTTCATCTGCGCCCAATTATTCTCTCGAGCGATGACGTAACCGATTCGGCCGTTAGGCGTTTGCTCTTTGATGCAGGTGATGATATTGACGATTTGATGACGCTCTGTGAGGCCGATATCACCTCAAAAAACGACTCCAAGGTGAAGCGCTATATGGCTAATTTTAAATTGGTCAGACAAAAGCTGGTAGAGATTGAGGAGAAGGATGCCGTGCGTAATTTTCAACCTCCGGTTACAGGAGAAATTATTATGGATGTATTTGGTATTACTCCTAGCAAACCTGTGGGTATAATTAAGGATACCATAAAAGATTCCATACTTGATGGTAAAATCAGAAATGATTTTGATGAGGCTTTTGAGCTGATGCTTAGTCTTGGCAAGGAGCAGGGACTAGTCGCTAAGAAATCCAAAACCGAGATTGTTGAAATGTTAAAAAAGGAGCAATTGGTTAAACCATAATTTCATCGTGCAATTGTTTGAGTAACATCAATCCGAGGCTTCAACCGTTTGCATTTTTTTAGATTACACAAGTAAAAAATCTGCGAATGGTTTAACAATAATTGCGTATCTTTGAACTGGTTTGTAAATCGACCTTTACTATCATATTAACTAATCAAAATTCAAACAGCTATGGCAAAGATTAAGGTTGCTATTAACGGCTTTGGCCGAATTGGACGCAACGTGTTCAAGATTGCACTTGAGCGCTCCGACATCGAGATTGTTGGCATTAACGATCTAACCGACACAAAAACGCTTGCGCATCTTTTAAAATATGACTCAACCCAGGGGAAATTTAATGGTACGGTTAGCCACGACGAAACTTCGGTAATTGCTAATGGAGTGAAGTATCCTGTTCACGCCGAGCGTAGTCCTATCAATATTAAGTGGGCACAAACCCCAGATGTTGTTGTTGAATCGACTGGAATATTCACAAAGCGCGAAAGCGAAAAGGGAGGATACGGCGACCACATTAAGAACGGTGCAAAAAAGGTAATCCTTTGCGTTCCTTCGAAGGATGAGATTGACCGTATGGTTGTTCTTGGTGTAAACGATGAAGATTTGAAGCCAGAAGATCAGTGCGTTTCGAATGCTTCTTGTACAACCAACTGCTTAGCTCCAGTGGCTAAAGTGCTTAACGATGCCTTCGGCATTGAGAGCGGTTTGATGAATACTATCCACGCCTACACCAACGATCAGCGTATTTTGGACGCACCTCACAGCGACCTGCGTCGTGCCCGTTCATGCGCTGTTTCAATGATTCCTACTACTACAGGTGCTGCTAAAGCTGTTGGAAAGGTTATCCCCGCACTAAAAGGAAAACTAGACGGATTAGCTGTACGCGTTCCCGTTCCAACAGGTTCTGTTGTTGACCTGGTTGCTGTTCTTAAAAGAGAAGTAACCAAGGAGGAGGTAAATGCAGCAATTAAGAAAGCTGCCGAAGGTCCACTAAAAGGTATTCTTGAGTACACCGAGGACCCAATCGTTTCGGTTGATATTATTCACAACCCTCACAGCTCAATTTTCGATGCTTCGGCTACCATGGTTAACGGGAAGATTGTTAAAATCCTTTCGTGGTATGACAACGAGTGGGGATACTCAAACCGCGTTGTTGATCTTGTTCCCATGCTTTTCAAGAAGTAGTGAATTCGCAATAATAAAAAAGGCTGCCATTAGCAGCCTTTTTTTGTTTTAAAATCCAATGATATTAATAACCTCGTCCTCCAACAAATTGCTCAATAGAGGGCTCCTGTATTTTTCCTATGTTTTTAAGTAATCGCTCTAACTCTTTGGTCTCTTTCTCAACTAGTTCGTCGTGATTGCTGGCTAAACCCTGCGTGTAAGAGATTTGCTTAATTACCTTTCCTCTTTCGTCGTAGAATTTCCAAACTCCATCCTTTACGCCATTTGCGTATGCTCCTTCTAGTCTAAACTCTCCATCGGGATGGTAAAGGCGAACGGCGCCATCCTCAATGCCATCCTTGTAGAACAGCATTGATTTAGGTTGACCATTTAAGTAGTACTGAATGGTTGAGCCATTTTTGTTGTCGTTTTGCCAGGTAACCTGTTCAAAAACCTGCCCGGTTGGGTAGTAGGTTAGAAATTTGCCATGCTTTTTCCCCTCGCGGAACTCCTCAGTGAAAACCAAATTTCCGTTGGGTGTATAGTAATTCCAAATACCGTGTTTTTGTTTTTTTAGATATTTACCCACAGCCACTTGGCGCCCAAGCGTATTGTAAAGTGTAGCTTGTGCCGTATCGCCACAAGCGCTAAAGAGCATTTTCGTGCTCATTATGCCATTCTCGTGGTAGCGAATAAATTCGCCCCTTGGCTTATCATCTCTAAAAAATCCTTTGTAGGCAACCTTGCCATTGCGATAAAACTTTTTCCAGTGACCCTGCATCCGATTCAAGTGATCAATTTGATTGAAAACAGTATCGGCCTGTGCAAAGCATCCAATGGATAGGGTTATGAAGATGCTAAAAAGATATATTGTTCGCATGGTATTCCATTTGATTTGTATGCAAAACTAACGATAAATATGGCAAATGATTGCAAAAAAGCCCCTGGAATTTCCAGGGGCTTAGGGGTTGCTATAGTAGGTATTTACTTAACCTCTTCGAAATCAACATCGGTAACCTCTTCGTTGGTTTTTGCCTGCGATTCGTTTCCTCCCGATGTTTGCTGACCTGTTGGTCCTTGCTGTGCTTGAGAGGCTTTGTAAAGTTCCTCCGAGGCGGCTTGCCATACAGTATTCAACTCATTGGTGGCAGCATCAATAGCGCTGATGTCCTGTTTCTGATGAGCATCTTTTAGCTTGGCTAGGGCTTGCTCAATGGGGCCTTTCTTATCGGCTGGCAGCTTGTCGCCAAATTCTTTCAGTTGCTTCTCAGTTTGGAAAATCAGGCTGTCGGCTGTATTCAGTTTATCTACCTTTTCGCGTGCTTGGCGGTCGGCCTCCTCATTGGCTTTAGCCTCCTCGCGCATCTTCTTAATTTCATCATCAGTAAGCCCCGACGATGCCTCGATGCGGATACGCTGCTCTTTACCAGTTCCTTTGTCCTTAGCCGAAACGTTTAGGATACCGTTTGCATCGATATCGAAGGTAACCTCAATTTGAGGAATTCCGCGTGGGGCTGGTGGAATGCCATCGAGGTGGAAACGGCCAATGGTTTTGTTGGCGCTGGCCATGGGGCGCTCGCCCTGTAGCACATGAATCTCAACCGAAGGTTGATTATCGGATGCCGTGGTAAAGGTTTCGCTCTTACGAGTTGGAATTGTTGTATTCGATTCAATTAGCTTGGTGAATACGCCACCCATGGTTTCGATACCCAACGATAGTGGGGTAACATCAAGCAGAAGAACATCCTTAACCTCGCCGGTAAGCACACCACCCTGAATGGCAGCACCAACGGCCACAACCTCGTCGGGGTTTACGCCTTTACTAGGGGTTTTGCCAAAGAATTTCTCAACCACCTGCTGAATAGCGGGAATACGGGTTGATCCACCCACAAGAATTACCTCATTAATCTCCGATGCGCTTAAGCCAGCATCTTTTAATGCCTTACGGCATGGTTCAATGGTTGCCTGAACCAAATCGTCAACCAGTTTCTCGAACTGCGAACGGGTAAGGGTACGAACCAAGTGTTTTGGAATGCCATCAACAGGCATAATGTAAGGCAGGTTGATCTCGGTTTGCGATGAGCTGGAGAGCTCAATTTTAGCCTTTTCGGCAGCTTCTTTCAAACGCTGAAGAGCCATAGGATCTTTCCTGAGGTCAATTCCTTCATCTTTCTTGAACTCCTCGGCCAGCCAGTCGATAATCTTCTGATCAAAGTCATCGCCACCAAGGTGAGTATCACCGTTGGTCGATTTTACCTCAAAAACGCCATCGCCAAGTTCAAGGATTGAGATATCGAAAGTTCCTCCACCAAGGTCGTAAACGGCTATCTTTTGATCAATATTTTTCTTGTCGAGACCGTAAGCTAAAGCAGCAGCGGTAGGCTCGTTAATAATACGACGAACTTTAAGACCTGCAATCTCACCAGCTTCCTTGGTTGCCTGGCGCTGAGAGTCGCTAAAGTATGCAGGAACGGTGATTACCGCTTCGTGCACCTCTTGCCCAAGGTAATCCTCGGCAGTTTTCTTCATCTTTTGAAGTACCATGGCCGAAATCTCCTGGGGGGTATACTTGCGATCGTCAATTACCACGCGGGGTGTATTATTGTCGCCCTTTTCCACCTTAAATGATACGCGGTTAATCTCCTTGGCAACCTTATCGTAGGTTTCGCCCATAAACCTTTTTATGGAGAAGATGGTTTTTTGCGGGTTAGTAATTGCCTGACGTTTTGCAGGATCACCAATTTTGCGTTCGCCATTCTCCACAAAGGCTACAATTGATGGTGTTGTTCTTTTTCCTTCGCTATTGGGAATTACCACTGGTTCGTTTCCTTCCATTACCGAAACGCACGAGTTGGTCGTCCCAAGGTCTATTCCAATAATTTTGCTCATTGCTTATGTTTTTATTAAAAGATTAAGTTTCGATTTACAGTATCTGGATTCCAAATTGTCAATCATTATGCCAAGTCGCTTTCGATGATAATATGACACGGGATGTTTGTTTTAAAATGCTTATTTGTCATAGTAAATGATTAAAGAGGCTGCTCATAATCCTAGTTTTGGCTATGAGTCGAGATAGCGTAATTGCTTAACAGGTAGATAATCAATATGTATAATAGAATTCTGCCAAATCGGCAGTAACTAGTAATCTGTTCCCAAGTATTTTTGAATAATGCAGAACAATCTTAGATTTTTGAGTATTGATAAATCCATTTTTCGTCCCCTTGTCAGAATTAATGGTATATCTTTGTGGTTCTAGAATAATCAAACTCATATTGCTATGTCTGCAGAAGGTAAAGCTAAGGTTGTAACAACGCATGTGCTTCACGAGATGAAGCTCAGAGGCGAAAAGATTTCCATGCTTACGGGGTACGACTACTCCATGGCGCGAATTCTTGATGCGGCCGGAATTGATATAATACTTGTAGGCGATTCGGCCTCGAACGTGATGGCGGGACACGAGTCGACCCTTCCAATAACGCTCGATCAGATGATTTATCACGGACAGTCGGTGGTAAGGGCAACTAAGCGGGCGCTGGTTGTTGTAGATATGCCCTTTGGGACTTACCAGGGCGATTCGAAACTTGCGCTAACATCAGCAATTCGGATTATGAAGGAAACGGGTGCTGATGCGGTAAAATTAGAAGGTGGTCGTGAGGTTGTTGAGTCGGTTACGCGAATCCTATCGGCAGGTATTCCCGTGATGGGGCACTTGGGATTAACTCCGCAGTCGATCCATAAATTTGGCACATACGTGGTTAGAGCCAAGGAGGAGGATGAAGCCGATAAGCTGGTGGAGGATGCCCATATCTTGCAGGATGCAGGATGTTTCTCCTTAGTTCTGGAGAAGATTCCTGCCAAATTGGGTAGGCAGGTTGCCAGGGAACTGAAAATCCCGATTATTGGAATTGGCGCTGGTCCCGGAGTTGATGGCCAGGTTTTGGTTATTCACGATATGCTGGGGATTACTCAAGAGTTTTCGCCCCGATTCCTTCGTAGGTATCATAACCTTTACGCAGAGATGTTAGGCGCAGTTCAGGCCTACATCAGCGATGTGAAGAGCTGCGATTTTCCAAATGAACGTGAACAATACTAGCGTTGTTAAATATCTAGATAATGCAGAATATACAGGATCGAATTCTCTACGAGGATAACCATTTAATAGTAATCAATAAACTTTGTGGCGAGATTGTGCAGGGCGACAAAACGGGCGATCCCTCCATGATTGAAACCATACGTGCTTTTATTAAGGAAAGGGATGCTAAGCCCGGCAATGTTTTCCTTGAGGCCATTCACCGAATCGATCGGCCGGTAAGCGGGTTAGTGGTTTTTGCAAAAACCAGTAAGGGGCTTAGCCGTATGAATAAGCTCTTTCATGATGGAGAGGTGTGCAAGATGTACTGGGCCATTGTAGGGAATTTGCCACCACAAAACACGCAGCTACTAAAACACTACATTGTACGTAATCCGGAGAAGAATAAATCGTTTGCCTACACCGAGCCAAAACCCAATAGAAAGGAGGCCAGGCTTACCTATACAGTTTTGGGTACAACTGGACGATATTATCTGCTTCAAGTGGAACTGCATACGGGTAGGCATCACCAAATCCGTGCCCAATTAGCAAAAATTGGGTTGCCCATTCGTGGCGATTTAAAGTATGGTGCACCACGTTCAAATCCCGATGGTGGAATTAATCTTCATGCATACTCGCTTACATTTACACATCCTGTAACAAATGAGCCAATAAAAATCGTTGCTCCGCCACCAAATGATACCCTGTGGAATGCGTGCTGCGATATTGCCAAGTAATTACTGAACTTATTTAATATCAACTGCGATGAAAAGAAGTCTTGTACTAATTCTAACAGGTTTTGCCTTAACCCTCACGGGTTGTTTTTTTGATGATGACAATGATTACATCTTTGAGTACGAAACCATAGTTACCGAAATCCCCGTCAATCTTGCGTCGATTAACTCGCAGTACGACGATTTTAACACAAACCTGCCCTATATCGCAGGAACATTACCTATAGTTTTTTCATCAAATCGCAAAAGCGAGGGCGCTAATTTTGATTTTGTGTTCGAGGTGATTGATGTTTCGTACCACGAGCGCGATAATGTTCTAAACTTCAGCTACTATTTAAACCCAGCAAACACTTTTCTCGAGAAACTTTTTCCGATTGTAAATACCGACAAGGATGAGTTTGGCCCATACTCGTACTTTGATGATGTATATGATTACTTTTTTTATGCTTCCAACCCTGAGGATGATTTTGAAATAAAATTCACATATACTCCAAGGACCGACTGGACCTCACCTGGTAGCCAACAACGGATTTATGGCCCATTTACAGCAGCTCCGCTCAACTCTGAGCATAACGATCTTTACCCCACCTACCAAAAATCGAAAAGTACGTTCTATTTCTGCAGCGATAGGGATGATGAAATGTATAGCATTTATAAGGTGGTTATGCCAACCAGCCTGCCCATGCATGCATTTCTAACAGATTTAAACCATGAGGCGACAGTGGAAAAGGATATAGGATTGTCGAGCGATCAGAACGATAAATGTCCCTCCATATCGGGTGATGTTCTGGTTTTCGCCTCCGACCGTGAGGGCGGATTTGGTGGGTACGACCTGTACTTCAGTATTTGGAAAGATAATCAGTGGTCCGAGCCCGTTAATTTTGGGAGCGACATAAACAGCCAGTATGACGAGTTTAGACCCATAACATTTGGTTTTGCCCATTTAGATATTATGATATTCTCCTCGAATCGTCCTGGTGGGAAAGGTGGTTTTGACCTATACAGCGTGATTATTAGTAAGCACCTGAACCCTGATACCGATTAATATTTGACGAACTGCCCTGAAATGGGGAGATAAAGCCTTAAATTGAATGGGAAAGGTGCAATATCTTTTCTACCTTTAGCAATTGCAAATTAACATGTAATGGGCTATTCGGTTTTATGTTTGTGTAACAGTAACGAGCTTCTTCTAAATTTAGAGCAATCTCTTAGTAAGGCTGAGGATAATTTCAACATAGTTAGCGTTGAATGCTCAGAGAGTATTAAAGCATTTGAGTATCTTGAAAAGGTAAACCCCAGCGCTGTTATTATCGACTACTTTGTTGGCGAAGATAAGATCGATTTCTATGTTTCCTCATTAAAGCAATTGCCAAATTCCGGGCATTTACCTCTTTTGCTTGCTGTGCCAACGGCTGCCAGTTTAAACCACAACTTATCCTATTTCTCTGTTTTCGACGATATTATAGAGTATCCATTTGATCACAGTTCTTTAGCCGTACGCATCAATCTAACCATTAGTCGTCGTATGAATACTAATCAGTTGTTAGAGAAATCGGAACAATTGAATGATATCTCCACAGCTGCAAGTAGAGCAGGAAGTTCCATTATTATTATCAATAGTGCAGGGGAGATTGTGTGGGTTAACCAGGGGTTTGAGATGCTTTACGAGTGTAATCTCGAACAATTTCGAGAGAAGTATGGCCAAAGTGTGTTTGAATTAGAGCAAAACAATCCAACTGCAGAGGCAATGAGGAGATGTATCGAAACAGGAGAGCATACAATCTACGAGTCGGTTTGGTTTATTGGCGATCATATTCGGAAGAATATTCAAACATCATTAACGCCCATTTACGATAATGCAGGAAAACTCACTAAAATTATTGCCATAGAGACCGATATCACCGACTTGAAAATGGCCGAGGAGGCACTTAGCGATAAGCACGATAATCTGCTCTCAACTATGGAGCATCTTGAGGATGCCAACAGGCTACTCGATGAGCAGCGTCAGGAGATTGAGCTGCAAAAGGAGAACCTGGAGAAAGAAAAGAATAAGTCAGAGGCCTTACTCCTTAATATTCTACCCGAGGTGGCTGCTCACCAGCTTAAAAAGAAGGGGTTCGTTAAGCCTAAAAAATACAATGAGGTGTCGGTGCTCTTTGCCGATTTTGTCAATTTTTCCAGCATTTCCGTAACGTATGAATCGATTGAGGATTTTCTTGCCGCTCTTAGCTACTACTTCGAGTCGTTTGATGAGATAACCACAAAGCGCTTTATCGAGAAGATCAAAACCATTGGCGATTGCTACATGTGTGTGGGTGGAGTACCTCAGGGGAATAAGAGTCACCCTTTCGATACGGTTTTGGCTGCGCTCGAAATCCAAAAATTTGTTGAGGAGAAAGCCAAGATTGATCTGGCCAGTGGAAATCCTGTATGGCGCTTGCGAATAGGTATCCACTCGGGAAGTGTTATGGCTGGTGTGATTGGCAAGAAAAAATTTGCCTACGATGTTTGGGGCGATACTGTAAACGTGGCCAGTCGAATGGAGTCGAAAGGTGAGGCTGGGAAGGTAAATGTCTCCGAAACAACCTATATGGCCATTCAGGATTTCTTTAAGTGTACATATAGGGGTAAGGTGTATGCAAAAAACATTGGTGAAATTAACATGTATTTTGTAGAGCGCATCCTTCCAGAGTTTTCGGAGGATGATGAGGGATATGTTCCCAACGCAGCTTTCCGAAGGGAGTTAGCCAAGTATTAAACTTGTGTGTATATTTGTTCCTCCATTCAGCAAATTCTTTATGCTTAACTACAATCTCGCCACAATTGCTAGTGCCATGAGGGGTAAACTCTATGGCGATGATAACGTGCAGGTGTCGAGTGTAATAACCGATAGTAGGTTAGTATCCCCAAGCGCAAGTTCAATATTCTTTGCCCTTGTTGGCCAAAATCACGATGGGCACGACTTTATTGCCGAGTTGTACTCGAAGGGTGTTAGATCATTTGTGGTGAGCAAACGTTTCGATTTTACTGCCCAGTTTTCCGATTCAAACTTTATCCTTGTTGATCATACCTTAAAAGCGTTGCAACAATTGGCCTTATTTCATCGCTCACAGTTTGGCTGTAAGGTTATTGGAATTACCGGGAGCAATGGCAAAACAATTGTCAAGGAGTGGTTGGCTCAACTGCTCGATGCTGATTACCGGATAACCCGAAGTCCCAAAAGCTACAACTCGCAGCTAGGCGTTCCTCTGTCGGTTTTGCAGATGGATCAAAAATCAACCCTCGGCATTTTTGAGGCTGGTATTTCGCAGATGGGCGAGATGCAAAAGTTGGAGCCCATAGTTGCCCCAACCATTGGAGTATTTACAAATATAGGATCGGCTCATCAGGAGAATTTTAAGGATTTGAAAAGCAAAGCTGAGGAGAAATTGAAACTTTTCAAGAACGTCGAAACGCTTATCTACTGTAAGGATCAGGAAATAGTTCACACATTAGCCATTCAGCATCTTCAAAATAGTAACGTTAAATTCTTTACCTGGAGCAGAGGTGGAGGGGCTGATGTTGTTCTTCAGGGCTCATCGTTTTCGAATGGGAAATCAACACTTACTGTTTTTTACAACACTGAAACTTTTACTGTAACTATTCCATTTTCCGATGAAGCCTCGGTGGAGAATGCCATGCATTGCATCTGCACTATGTTGCTGTTTGGCTATAACTCACATCAAATTCAGCAACGAATGCAAAACCTGCAGCCTGTAGCCATGCGTTTGGAGCAAAAGGAAGGGGTGAATGGATGCACTATTATTAACGACAGCTACAATTCCGATCTTGGCTCGCTGGCCATTGCACTCGATTTCCTGATGCAGCAGCACCAACATCCCCATAAAATCCTTATTCTTTCCGATATCCTGCAAAGTGGACAATCGGCCGATAAGCTCTATGCCGATGTGGCTAGTCTGGTTAATATTAAAGGTGTTGATAAAATAATTGGGATAGGATCAGAGATTTTCAAACTCGGTCATCTGTTCCCCGAATCCAGTCAGTTTTACCAGTCAACCGATGAGTTTATACAGCGGTACTCAAGGGGCGAGTTTGTGAATTCGGCAATTCTGCTTAAGGGAAGCCGTCAGTTTAGATTCGAGCGCATATCGGCGCTGCTTGAGCAGAAAAGTCACCGAACTATTCTCGAGATAAACCTCAATGCACTGGTTAGCAACCTGAATTACTTTAGGGGTTTGCTAAAACCCAATGTAAAGGTAATGGCCATGGTTAAGGCATTTTCGTATGGTAGTGGTTCGCACGAGATTGCCAATCTTCTTCAGTTTCATCGGGTCGATTACCTTGGAGTAGCATTTGCCGACGAGGGCGTTGCGCTCCGTGAGGCTGGAATTACATTGCCCATTATTGTGCTTAATCCAACCTTCGAGAGTTACGATTTGATGATTGAGTACAACCTCGAACCCGAGATATACAACTTTAGCAGCTTGCATGGAATTATTGCAGCCACAAGCAAGCAAGGGGTTATGGGATTTCCCATTCACCTAAAAGTTGACTCAGGGATGCACCGGCTTGGTTTTATGGAAACCGAAATCGATGAACTAGTCGAGGCTATTAACGCTCATCCAAGCATTCGGGTGCAGAGTATCTTCTCGCACCTTGCCGCCACCGACGACAGTAATCTCGATGAGTTTACCAAAACTCAAATTCAATGTTTTGAGCGTACAAGTAAGCATATTAGCGAAGAAATAGGATATCGCCCTATAAACCACATACTAAACTCAGCGGGTATTGAGCGATTTAGAGATGCTCAGTTTGATATGGTACGGCTGGGAATTGGCTTGTATGGCATAAGTGCTGTTCATGGCCAAAGCTTGCAGGTTGTAAACTCGCTTAAAACATACATTGCCCAGATAAAAAATTTGAATGCAGGCGAAACCGTAGGGTACAATAGGAAGGGGGTACTAACGCGGCAGTCGGTAATTGCAACAATTCCCATTGGCTATGCCGATGGATTAAACCGACGATTAAGCAATGGCGTGGGAAGTGTCCTTGTAAATGGGGTATTAGCCCCAATAATTGGGAATGTAAGTATGGACACCTGTTCCATAGATATTACTGGTAATCCAAATACAAACGAGGGTGATGAGGTGACTGTTTTTGGCGAAAAGCCATCCATTACTGAGCTGGCAAATCAGCTTCAAACTATACCCTATGAGGTTCTTACCTCAGTTTCACGAAGGGTTAAAAGGATTTATCTCCAGGAGTAATCCAAACCGAAGGGATTGCCCAATCATCCAATCATCCCTCATCCCAGCCTGTCGTAAGCCAGTCCTCTAGGCAACCAATCAACCAATCTATCAAACAACCAACCAAACAACCAACCGCTACTTCGCTTTCATTTTCTGGAGAGTTCACTCATCTTCATCTACCCCAAATCGCTGATTCGCTCCAGCTTGTATGGGTCGATGATTTTAATTCGACGGCCATCGAGGTCAAGGATTCTTTCGTCCGAAAAGGCCGAAAGTGTTCGGATGGCGTTGGAGGTAGTCATGTTCGATAGGTTTGCCAAATCCTCGCGCGACAGGTAAACCTTAATGGTTTGGTTGTCATCCTCAAGACCGTAGGTATCTCTAAGGAATACAAGCGACTCGGCCAATCGTCCACGAATATGTTTTTGGGTAAGAGTTACGGTTCGGCTGTTCGATAGGCCCAGCTCAGTGGCCACCGACTTAAGAATATGGTAGGTTAGCAGCGCATTAGATTGCAGTATCTTAATAAAGCAGCTTTTATCGATGGTTGCAATTACGCAATCTTCGAGCGCTTCGGCCGAAGCAATATGGTTATCATCGGCAAGGAGGGCTCTGTACCCAATAAACCCGATGGGTTTTGCCATTCGCACAATCTGGTCGCGGCCTCCAACGCCCTCCTTAAATACCTTAACTTTTCCCTTGATTAGGCAAACCAGTCCCTTGGGCGCATCGCCATCGCGATAAATGATTTCCCCTTTTCGGTAGAAAGAGCATGAGAACCCCCGGAAAAGCTGTTCCTTTTCGCGAGCCTTTAGGTTATAGAATAGAGAACATACCCCTTCGAATGCACTTTGGATATCAATTGTTGGATGTGCCATGGCTTCTTTTTTTTGATTCTGCTTATAGTTGATTGCAATTGATGCTGTTTTTGCTTACAATTCTTCTGCTAAAAAGGCAAAAATGATAACGATTGTATAGCAAAACTGATGCAAATATAATAAAAATGTTTTACAGCAGAAAAAAGAAGTTACAAAGAATTTAGTACTTGGCCACCAGCGGCATACGCCTACCAAAGCCAAAGGCTTTAGTTGAAACCCGCAGTATTGGTGCGGTTTGGAAGCGTTTGTACTCATTGGTGTCGACCATTCTGATGATCTTTATCACCAATTCCGATTCATATCCCAGCGCAATAATCTCCTGGGCAGATCTATTTTCCTCGATGTATTGGAAAAGAATTTTGTCAAGAACATCGTACTCAGGCAGCGAGTCGGAGTCCTTTTGGTTTGGCCTAAGTTCTGCTGAAGGGGGCTTAACTATACTATTTGTGGGGATAATTTCATTATCCCTGTTTATGTATCGTGCCAGTTCAAAAACCTGGGTTTTGTATACATCGCCAAGTACCGAAAGGGCGCCACACATATCGCCATAAAGGGTTCCGTAACCAACGGCAGCTTCGCTTTTATTCGAAGTATTTAGCAGTAGATGGCCAAATTTGTTGGAAAGTGCCATTAACATTACGCCTCGTAATCGGGCTTGAATATTCTCCTCGGTAAGGTTTTCGGGCTGATTCTCGAAAATGTCACCCAAGCTATTGCGGGTTGTGTTAAAAGCATCGGCAATGCTAACAATATCGAACTGAATATTTAGATTTTGGGCCAGCGCAATGGCATCGTCAATGGAGTGCTGCGATGAGTACTGCGAGGGCAGAAGCAGAACCCTAATGTTTTCACTTCCCAAAGCCCTTTGGGCTAGTACTAGTGTAACAGCTGAATCGATGCCACCTGAAAGGCCAAGGGTTGCCTTTTTGAATCCCATCTTACCGAAGTAATCCTTTAATCCAAGGACAAGCGCATCGTGAATCAGGGCAATGCAATTTTCCCTCTCCAGTTGAATTGAGTTTTTGTTTGATGCAAGATCGCTCAACTCTACAATCTGCAAATCATCCTCAAATGACTTTAAAACAGTAGACAACTCGCCATTGGCATTGAGGCACAGCGAGCGGCCATCGAAAATTAAATCGGTATTTGCCCCAACCTGATTAACCGAAATCAGCGGTAATCCATATCGGTTTACATTGCCTTGAAAAACCGCCATCCGGCGATTGTAGTTACCGCAGGCAAATGGCGATGCGGCAATGTTGATGATAATATCGGGATTTTGCTTGGCCAACTCCTGCATGGGCGATTTGGAGTAAAGTTTACTTCTTCCTATCCCCGATGAGGGGGGCTGATCGTCCCAAAGATCTTCGCAAACCGTAATGGCCAGCCGTTTGCCGTTTAAAGTAGCCACCTCAAAGTGGTTGTTGGGCTCAAAGTAACGGTACTCGTCAAAAATATCGTATGTGGGTAGCAATGCCTTGTGGTGAACGCTCTGAACCTTGCCATCATTTAGCAAGAATGCCGAATTGTAAAGCGATTTTCCTTTGGGGTTGCTGTTATAGCTTGGCCCGCCAACTACAGCAGCAATGCCCACGCATTCCTTAGCTATCAGGTCGATAGTAGAGATGCATTTGTCCACAAACTCGGGTCGGGTAAGCAGATCCTGAGGAGCGTAACCACAGAC
>CAZBBA010000019.1:0-20437 GCA_964490015.1 uncultured Rikenellaceae bacterium | reverse complement strand
ATTTGTCCACAAACTCGGGTCGGGTAAGCAGATCCTGAGGAGCGTAACCACAGACCGATAACTCCGAAAAAATTACTATATCCGCACCATTCCCCTTCGCTTTGTGAATAGCATTAATAATTTTTGCTTTGTTGATATCGAAATCGTTAACAACGTAGTTAAGTTGTGCTAAGGCAATTCTCATTGTAGTTATTAATGAAAGGTTAAGCAGTTTTTGTAATGTGAAGCAACCCCTTGCTTTGAGCTAGGCTCGTTTCCGTTTGTCTTGGTTTAGCGATATAAATATTGCAATGGCTAGGATAATTAGCATAAGTGCAGTGAACAGCGGTACTATAAACATCTTATCAGTCTCGAGAAGCAGTGCAAGCAGCATTGAGCCAACCGAAATAACTCCTGCCAAAATTGAGTACGCTAAGTTGTTGTAAAGCCAACCGTAAGGGAAAAGATGTGCGCCTGTAATAATGGCGTAAGTCATAACAAAGTACTCGGGACTCTTAATCAGCATAAAAATCAGGAAAGGGAAATAGAACAGCTGAGCAAAATTTAGCCAAAGTCCCAGTGGCTGGAGTGGATTGTTCTGTATCTTCCATTGAGTTTTAAATAGCTTTGAGAGGAGTAACGCCAAGGGGAGCATAAGGCTGCCTACTATAAATGTTAGTACGCTTTTGTCGTATGCTGATGCCGATAGGTTCCAAATAAATGCTATGAGTAGCCACACAATGCTGGCCGATATAATAAAGTCGATTCCCCTTTTGGCTTTGTGCGAGAGTTCAGTTTTTTGAGCAGAAAATTCTGACATATTATTCCGTTGATGATTTTAGAATACCAGACCAAGTTTTAAGCCCACGTTGCCAACATTTATTCCCGAGTAGCTACCTTTAAAAGGGTGGGTTAGTCCATTGGAAAAAGTAAGCCCAGCTTGCACAGCCGAGGGGCCACCAAGCGAGTATAGGATGCCTGCCCCAAAGTAGTAAGAGAAATATCCAAATTGCAAGTGATTGCTGTTGAGCACCTCGCGGCTAACATCCTGATCCTTAATCCAGGTGTAGCCTTTAATGTTAATGTTAGCTCGTAGGCCAAGATCGGCATACAGCGTGGTATAGCCAATCTCGTTGGTTTTAAACTTTAGCCCAATTGGAACAGTGATGTATTGACCCTTTAGCTTAACGCTGGTGTTTTGCCTAATGGTGTACAGTCCATCGAGTGTACTGATGGTATCGCCAGCATTGTTGTAGTAGATCACCCCGCCCACATTTGAGATTGATACCCCTGATATTACTGCATACCTATCGGCAAAGTAACGCTCCACGGCAAAGCCGGCATTAAATCCTAGAACCACTCCGTTTGATGTGAATGCCTTAGTGTCGGACGATAGCCAAGATAACTGGGGTTCGCCAAATACTCCAAATGCAAGCCGTTGGGAGTAGGTTGAGGAGATGCCAAGCAGCAGAAATGCGATTAGGTAGATAGACTTTCTTAGGGTAGTTTTCATCTTAGTATAGTCGATTAGTTGTGCAAAGTTATCCAGAATAAAGCGCAAAAAAAATCTTTTTACTCAAACATCGAACCAGCTTTAGCTGAAAAAGGGTTAAATCGCCTACCAGATGCTATGTAACAAGAAATGGCGTGGGGTACACGCCATTTTTAAATATCTGTAAGCCGTTAGAATAGCCCTGTGATATTGCCCTCATTGTCAACGTCTATACGTTCCGATGCGGGTTCGGCGGGTAAGCCCGGCATTCGCATAATTTGTCCCGTGATGGGTACAATAAATCCAGCCCCAGAGGCCACTTCTATCTGCCTAACGGTAACCACAAAATCTTTGGGTCTTCCTAGCAGATCGGGATTATCCGATAACGATTTCTGGGTTTTTGCCATACAAACGGCCACCTTGTCGAGGCCAAGAGTGTACACCTTTTTAAGGTCATCCTTTGCCTGTTGGGTAAAGTCAACGGCCTCGGCGCCGTAAATTTTTTTGGCAATGGTTTCAATTTTCTGTTCTGGAGTCCAATCCCAGTCGTAAAGAGCTTTGTGGCGGCAACCGCACTGGGGTGCAATTTTGGCAACCTTTTGGGCCAGGTCGATGGCTCCCTCGCCGCCCTTACCCCATACATCCACAACCGATACGGGTACGTTCATCGCCTCAGCGGTATTCTTAACAAATTCAATCTCCTCGTCGGTGTCGGTGGTGAACTTGTTAATGGCTACAATGGGGCAGATGCCGAACAGGTTCATATTTTCGATATGCTTTTGCATATTGGCAACCCCCTTCTTAAGCGCCTCGAGATTTGGCTGCGAAACTTCCTTAACCGGAACGCCACCATGGTACTTAAGCGCGCGAATTGTTGCTACCAGCACCACGGCATTTGGCGATAATCCTGAGGACTCACACTTTATGTCGATAAACTTTTCGGCACCCAAATCGAATCCAAAACCTGCCTCAGTAACCACAAACTCGCTAAGCGATAATCCCATCTTAGTGGCAACCACGGTATTTGTTCCCTGAGCAATATTGGCAAATGGACCACCGTGAATAATAGCGGGTGTGTTTTCTATGGTTTGCACCAGGTTAGGCAGCATGGCATCCTTAAGCAGAGCCGCCATTGCGCCTTCTGCCTTCAGATCGCGGGCATAGATTGGTCTTTTATCGTAGGTGAATCCCACAAAAATATTACCCAGCCTTTTTTTCAGATCCTCCATATTCTCCGCTAAGCAAAGGATTGCCATTACTTCAGAGGCAGCGGTAATATCGAAACCCGTTTCGCGGGGTATTCCAGAACTTGTTCCACCTAGTCCCACAATAACGTGACGTAGCGAACGATCGTTCATATCCATTACCCTTTTCCAGTGAACTGTTCGGGGATCGATATTCAGGGTGCGCGATTTACTTTGGATATTGTTGTCGATAATGGCAGCCAGCAGGTTGTGCGCTTTTTCTATGGCAGCAAAATCGCCTGTAAAATGGAGGTTGATATCCTCCATGGGCAGCACCTGCGAGTATCCGCCTCCAGTTGCGCCGCCCTTAATACCAAAAACTGGGCCCAGCGAGGGCTCACGAAGCACAACAGTTGTCTTTTTCCCTATTCGGTTAAGCGCTTGCGATAAACCAATGGATACCGTAGTTTTCCCTTCACCTGCGGGAGTTGGCGAAATTGCCGAAACCAGTACCAGGTTGTTGTTGTTTAGATTTTTGTGGTCGATAAGCTTTAGCGGAAGCTTGGCCTTGTACTTTCCGTAGGGGATGAGATCGTCATGGGGAATTCCCAGCTGGTCGGCAATCTCCGTAATGGGTTTCATTGTAGCCTCACGGGCAATTTCCTGATCATTTTTCATATTATACTGTTCGTTTGGTTATGTTTAGATGTTTTTGTGCAGGTTTGAGGATATAAAGTTAACAACTTTTTCGCAAAAGGGTTTAATAATAATAATTACTGAGGGTTTTTTTACTTGTCTGTGAGTGTTTTATACCGATTGAAATAAAGGATTTTTGCAGTTACCTTCATGCTATGCTGTTAAACAAAATTCTTGGAACAAGTCAAATTTATGTGCTTTTCAACTTGCCATTCCAATATTTTTATACTTTTGTACTGTTCGCGGAAAGGGAATCCCGTGCCCTGTTCTGGGTAGACAGGAAATCGGGAGCAGTACCCGCTGCTGTGATCTCCATTCAACCGCTAGGCATCCTTGCCACTGTCTCGTCACTAGCGACGAGATGGGAAGGCCGACCTACCGGGGAGTAAGCCAGAAAACCTGCCGTGATACAAGCCTCAACTGTAAGCTTTCGGGAATAAAAGCTGAAGATTCTGGTACCAGTCTTCAACAGGTTTACTTAATCCCCTGATTTTACGGTTTGAAGGTTTTAATGGTAATCATTTAAATCTTTAAACAATGAAAAAATTTAACCGCAATGTTTTACTAGCGCTATTGGCGCTGGTGGTAATTGGATTCTCATCCTGTAACCCCAAGGATGAATTTACCAGAGAAAAAGTCGACTTTCAATCCCTTTCCCTTGAGCCCGAGAGCTACTGGAATGGCAGCGATGGCACCGGGGAGATGGTGTTTAAGAAGGCCAACTTCAACAACAATTTTAACACCCAGTATTTCTCGTGGTCAGGATTCTCGTTTAGTAACGTAACCGACACCAACACTCCTGGTTACGGAAACCAGTATAGCGCCTACCTAAACGATGGCGCTAACGCCTCAAACAAGTATGCAGTGGCCTACGTTACCGGCGATGATGCTGCCATTTCGTTTAGTTCCCAGGTTAATCTGGTTTCGGCTAGCATAACCAACTCAACTTATGCATATCATACGCTGATAAATGGCGATGATTACTCGCGTCCTTTTGCTCAGGACGATTGGTTTTTGCTCACCATAAAGGGTTTTAACAGCGCCGATGAGCAGGTGGGAGAGGTGGAGTTCTACCTGGCCGATTACCGCTCGCAGCCCCATAAGGTAGTTGTCAATTGGACTGATGTAGACCTCTCCACTCTGGTAGGAGTGACTAGGGTTGTGTTCTATCTTTCCTCAACCGATAGTTTTGGAGAGTGGATGAATACCCCTGCCTATTTCTGTTTGGATAATTTGGTGTATGAGTATCTGAAGTAATTGAGGTATTCCTTACAAGAGGGTGTCTCAAAAGTTCTTTGTGTAAACTCCGTAAACCTCTGTGGAACTTTGTGCTATATTATAAGTAATGTTCCACAAAGACACACAAAGACACACAAAGACACACAAGGAGATTTAAAAATGATTTTTAGACTTTTGAGACACCCTCTCTTATTCATTGAGTAATGAAACGATTCTTTCTTGCGTTTGCATGCATTTTCCTGTGCACACTTTATGCCTTTAGCAATAATCTAGTCATAAGGAATGGGGCTATTGAGGGCAATGCCGTTAGCTTTGAGATTGGATGGGATAACTCGTGGAATTTAACCGCGCAGCAAGGAAATTACGATGCTGTATGGGTTTTCCTAAAGGGGAAAAGTGCTTCGGGTTTGTGGGTGCATATCGATTTAAGCACGAACAATTCAAATCATAGCAGCATTTCACCACTTGCCATTCAAACGGTTAGCGATTGTAAAGGAGTTTTTATATACTCCAATGAGCAGGGTGTTTCCCATAATTCGCCATCGCTAGTAACGTTGATTACCGAAGCATCATTAATAAACTTCTCCGAAATCAGGATATACGGTATTGAGATGGTGCAGATACCTCAGGGTGAATTTCATCTAGGCGATGGGGTTTCGGTTTCATCGCTTGCTAACCAAAATGGCGATCCTGCGTTGATCACATCTGAAAATGCCCTCAGCCCTCTGAACTTAAAGTTAAAAAATCCTAACTCGCAGTTTACCCCACACGAGTTGGCATCAGCCCTTCCTGCTGAGTTTCCAAAAGGATTTGCACCTTTTTTTGTGATGAAATACGAGGTGTCGCAGCTACAGTATGCCGATTTTCTGAATACGCTCACCTATAATCAGCAGAAGAGCCGAACTGTCACTGCTCCAAACTCCACAAGGGGAACCCATGTGATGATAAACCCATACCAACCCGATAGCCTTTACCGGAATGGTATTGCGATAGTGGAGCCTGGTGTTGCGACTAGTAAACCTGCGGTTTATGGTTTAAATACCAGCAGGGATAATGAGTTTAATGCTGAGAATGATGGTCTGCACAGGGCTGCCAATTTTCTTAGCTGGGCCGATCTAAGCGCTTATCTCGACTGGGCTGCGCTGCGCCCCATGACTGAGATGGAATTTGAAAAAGTTTGTCGTGGGCCGATTGCTGCGGTTGCAGGCGAATTTGCCTGGGGCACCAGCCTGGTGACCAATGCCAACAGCCCGGTTGATGATGGTACAATTTTTGAAACAGTAAGCGATGTTCCAGCCTCCGGGAGCGGATTGGCGAATCACGGAACATTAATTGCAACTGAGGGTTGGGGCTTGCGGGGAGTGCTGCGCACTGGATTTGCAGCAACAAGCAGCTCATCGCGGGTTGAGGCAGGAGCTTCCTACTATGGGGCAATGGAGATGAGCGGCAACGTGTGGGAGCAAACCGTGATGGTTGGGGGAGGAGGGGAAGCCTTTACGGGCAACCCCGGCGATGGCGCACTCGACGAGAACGGGAATGCAAACCAGCCCAGCTGGTGTAACCCAAGCACCGCTTCGGGCGTATTACTCAAGGGTGGTGGATGGGGAAGCACCATTTCGGAGGTGGGCTCGTGGCGCGATCTGGCCATATCAGATAGATTTTATTCCCACTTAAAACCCTCAACCCGGAGAAATAGTGTGGGAGGAAGGGGTGCAAGATAAAAAAATTGTTAACTTTGTTTACAAGTATAGGAGATAATGAATATGACAAAAATATACTCTACCATATTAATTCTGGTTTTTTTGCTGTCAGTATTTTCTTTATCCTCCAGTGCACAAGCCGGCTACCAAGGAGGCGAGGGCGGAGGGTATGGTTCGCTGGCCATTAGCACCGGAACTGTTGCATCGTTACCCGATAGCCTCAAAACATCTACTTTTGATGTGAATGTTTACCCTAACCCATTGCGGAGCAACGATATCTTTAAGGCAAAGATTACTGGGGCTAAGATGGGTGAGAAGGTTACCTTTATTATCTCCGATTTGATTGGAACCAGAATAGTTGTCGATCAGGTTGAGGTTACGGACGAGGTGATAATTAGCATACCATCGGAACGCCTATCCAAGGGGATTTACCTTATCACCTTTCAGTATAAAAATTCCAAAATTTCCCGACGGTTTAGCTATACCAACTAGGTTACTTCTTAAAGATAAAGTATACCGCCAGCACTAGGAATATAAAACCAATTATATGGTTGGTGCGGAAGGTTTCGGTTTTGAATACCAGTAGCGTAAACCCCATAAAGATAATAAGGGTGATTACCTCTTGAAGCACCTTTAGCTCTACCAGCGAGAATGGGCCACCATTCCCCTTAAAGCCAATCCGGTTGGCAGGAACCTGAAAGATATACTCGAAGAAGGCAATCCCCCAGCTAATTAGGATTATCGAGAACAGGCCAAGTCCCTGCGACCAACTCATCTCCTTAAACTTCAGATGGCCATACCAGGCCAGCGTCATAAATGTGTTCGACAGAATCAGCAGTAGAATGGTATATAGTGCGCTCA
The DNA here is from genome assembly GCA_964490015.1 of uncultured Rikenellaceae bacterium. GTDB lineage: Bacteria > Bacteroidota > Bacteroidia > Bacteroidales > Tenuifilaceae > Perlabentimonas. Next base: position 13,286 of record CAZBBA010000019.1, on the reverse strand, counting down.
TGGGGTATAGTTAAAAAATTGCGCAAATGTATATAAATCTTTGGCAGGTTGTAATGGGGGCTGTGAAATGAAAAATGAAAAATGAAAAATGCGAAGAGCATAGGGCAAAGGGCATAGGGCAAAGAGCATAGAGCATAGAGCATTGGGCAGGGGCGGAGGACAGATCTTGTTTACTGCTAAAGAGGGTTTGTCCCAGATACAGGGCAGGTAGGTTTAGAGTTCTACGTTCTAGGTTCAACGTTTAGCGTTTAGCGTTTAGCGTTTGGCAGTTCAGTATTCAGTGTTCAGTGTTTAGGGTTTAGGGTTCAGTGTCATATCTGAATTGCCATCACCGCTGAAGGGGGGAGGAAAAATATCTCCGTGGACGAATATTATATACTACCTCAATTTGGATTAGCTAAAGTCTATTTAAAATAGATCAGCGTGCGACCCAGTTGCGATAAAAAGTAGGATTAGCTCTGTGTCGTTCTGCTTCCACACTAGAAGCCAATCCGATTTGATATGGCATTCCCAGCAGTTTTCGTAATCGCCGGATAATTTGTGGGGTTTGTACTGTTGGGGTAGCGTTCCTGTTTTTTGGAGTAGGTCAATAACCTGTTCCAACAGGCTAAGGTCATAGCCCCGCTTTCTGCATTTTTTTACGTCTTTCTTGAACTGGTTTGTGGCAATGATGCTGTACATTATCTTAGGCATTTATCAACTAAATCCTTTGCATTCTGTGCCTCAAACACCTTTCCCTGGCTAACTTCAATTAACGACCTGTCGATGGAGCCCATTTTTTTCCCGGAAACGGATTTGATTTTAACCCCACGCATGGTTGAGAACAAATCGACTAAAACTCGTACAATTGATTTGTCGCTTACCTCGATGATAATCTGCTCCATAACTTTTTTTTTACAAAAATAGGGTATTTGATTTACAAAATCAAGGGTTTCAGGATAAGAGTAGGGTTTGTGCGTTTAGCGCAGTGTCTCGGGAGATTGGCTTTCTTTGCCAAGCTAATCTCGTCATTTCGTCAGATAAAGCCAAAATTCCGAGACGCGGCGAGATTTGGCGTTTAGGGTTCTGGGATGGCGATTAATATCAGCGCTAAGGGGCTAAGGTGCAAAGGATATGTGTTTTTTTTATGGCGGGTGGCAGAAACGCTGGGGTTGCAACCGTAACATGGGTATATTAGTTCGCCACAAATGGACACGGATAATTTAAAAAAGGATGGACACGAATAATGGGTGACTTTTAATATATGCAGCAACAGGGATTGCTGGGAGCCATCCTCTTACTTTTTTCTTGATAAAAAAGTAACAAAAAATCAAGGCTTACATCGTTACACCCTGCGCTCTACGGCTGAGCCCCTGTGGCCTGCGGAGTGCAATCACTTTGTGGCTATCCAGCTGCAGCGATCAGCATGCATCGGGTAAATACAACATTCCGTGGGATGGGGGTTGCAGCGTAGCACTCCTCTAGGGCCAGCCCTGCCAGGGCCTCAGCTCTTGAGCGCTACGGGTTCACGCTGTATGCCGAAGAGGCGAAGCCGGAGCAGCGATAGAATATCGGCATAACGGGGTTCACGCTGTATGCCGGCTGGAGGGGAGGTTTACCCCTAAGGCCTTTGTAGTAACTGGACACGGATAGTTTAAAAAAATGGACACAAATAATATTTTGACTATTTCGATAATTGGAATGAAATGATGCCTGTTTCTTGGCCACACGATAAAACCGAGCCGTTATTTGGTGAGTTCGGCGTAGCCAATCGTTCGGCAGCAGGGGGATTTACTTGTCGGGAAATCTGATCCACAAATGGGCACAAATAATTTTGAATTAATGGGACACAAATAATGGTTGACCTTTAATATATGCGCCAACTGGGAATTGCTGAATGCAGGCACAACTTGTCCCGCTAATAGCGGGAGCCTGTAAGAAGTATTACGACGGCGGTGCAACCGCCGCCGAACGGGGCTAGCGAGGTTAAATTTGTTGTAATTGGATAGCACAGATTACAACAGAGGACAAGGGTTGAGCACAGCGAAGCTAAATATGCGCAAACGTGGAATCATCTTAAGTTGGGTACGCCCCTAATTAGCCGTTCGTTCTTCTTTAATAATATTCATTTTAATTTTAATGTCCTCTAAATTTGTGTAACATATTAGATAAATTTTCATTTTCGCGAATAAAATCTAATAAATAATCTTCTGTAATATTGTATTGTTGATGATTCTTATCTTTTGTTCTCAATATTTGCTCGTTTTTATAGGTAATTTGAAAGCTGTGTATAATTCTGTTTCTTTTTGAAACTAACTCTGAAAACAATGATGAAATTTCCTCGTATGAATTTTTCGTAATCGTTTCCGCAATTGGTTTTGATAATCGTCCTGAAGTTTTATCAATAAGGTCATACCAATTGTAATTTGAATTGTCTAAACGTAGAATATTTTCAATAACAAACTGGTTGTTTGAATTGAAAACACAAATAGCAGAGCCTAATAATTCTCGATATTTTCTTGAAGGCAATGCTTGTCGGCTATAGTCTTCGTACATATTATTATTTCTTTTATTAAGTTGTCTTTGTATGATAGCTAACATTTGTATATTCATTTGTCCAAAATCTATCCATTGCTCGTTGAAAGTTGGTGTGCTGCTTGATACCCACCCACTGGGGTCAATTGTCGTTTTATAATCCCATAGGTTATCCCTCTCGGGGAGGTAGATGGCGAGGGTGAGTGTTGCAATGGGAAATAAAAATATAAAATGTTTTCTTTCATTTCTCGGTATTATTTATCTTGTTATCACGGAGACAGCGGACGGAATAACCATCGCTAATTATATAGTTGAAGCGAAGCACGCTACTGATCTCGCCACTCAAGGCCCGCGCCCAAGCGTTCGTAGCACCGATCCCGGTACTATTCCACCAGAAACTGAAGTAGCCCACATTGTAAAAGCCACCATGGTAGAGCCGGTAGCCACCCGGAAGGGCAGAGAAATCGTAGTCATCGGTTCCGTTGCCATTGTTACTCCACCCATTGGTAGCTTTTAATCTTGTACTAGCATCATATCCTCTCCACCCATCGTTGTCCCAAACAGGGTCACCAACATCATACTGGGAGTCAACCGTTCCTTCTAAGTTCTTCCATTCATAATCTGTGGGAATTCTCCAGCCCGTGGGGCAGAGATTGCCCGTGTTTACGGCGTACCAGTTGTATAGCGCACCGTAGAGGTTTCCATAGGTGGATTGGTCGTTATTGTACCAGCAGTAGGCTGGGGTGCTTAGAATTTGCCATTCGCTATTTCCGGTTACGTTGGGTATGCTTGAGCTATTGTTGTACTTGGTCGTGCGTAGGTTCTCTGCCATCCATTCTTGATTTCCTATGATAGTTGTTCTGTAAACATTTCCTTCTATATCTGTCACTGATCCTTGCCAAGTAGTAAAACTAACCTGGCTGCCGTAGCTTGTCCCCACGCTGTTGGTGGCGTAGGAGCGCACGTAGTAAACCGTTCCGGGCTGGAGGTTGGTTAGTTTGCTAGTAAATGTACCAGTGCCCGTGCCGTTGGTGGTAATACCCTGATTGCTTGTTGTGGTTGGGTTCTGGGCGGTACTCCAAATTGCACCCCGGGCGGTAATAATTGCTCCACCGTCGGAGGTTATATTACTACCACATGTGGCGGTTGTGACAGTTATGCTGGAAATGCTATTTGTGGTTAGAGTTGGTAAGGTAGGAACTTCTGTAGTAAAGGTTTGTTCATTGCCATAAGCAGTGCCTGCACCGCTTGTTGCGTAGGCTCTAACGAAATAAGTAGTTGCTGGTTTGAGCCCTTCTATATTGCTTACCCAAGTACCTGTGCCAGAACCATCGGTAGTATAACCACCATTTTGGGTTAAGGTAATTATTGGTTTAGTACTTGCCTTGCTAGCGTTGTCTGGGGCAGTTAATTCAATATTCTGAAAATTCTTGTTGCCATTATTCCATAGGGTGTCTGATTTAGCTGTTAGGGTATCATTCTGTGTTTCGTTACCCTTGGCTTCCTTGGTAGGGATAGTAGGATTTTGGCTTGTGCTCCAAACCACGCCACGGGCAGTTATGGGCAATAATTCATCGGTGCTAACGTTTCCTCCACCCTTAGCAATATAAAGTGTAATGTTATTTATCTCGCTTGTGCTAACCAGCGTAGGCTGTATGTGTTTTTCTATTGAGGAGGAGCTGTTTTCACCAGCATAAGCATATACCTTATAAGTATAACTGTTTGCCGTTAAATCAACTTGCGTATCAGAGTATATATTAATTGTGGGGGCAATTGTTGCTATGTCTGCCATCCATTGTTCAGAATCCAATTTGCGGCCAATTTTGAAACCTTCAAAGTTTGAAGGGCTGCTTTTCCAACTAAGAGATAATGAGTTAAGGTTGTTTACTGTTATTGTTAAATTATTTGGAGCCCAAGCATCGGGGTTAATAGCAGCAAATTTATCCCACGGGTTATCCCGTTCGGGTAGGCAGGTGGTGAGGGAGAGTAGCGCTATGGATAATACTAGTAATATAGTATATTTTTTCTTCATATCTTTTTCCAATTATTCAATTATCTCTGACGCAACGTATGGAGAACCCGAGCCTATTACCGTAGCTGTAGCGGCTCACATACCCGTAGTCGTAGTTTATGGACCGGCCCCAAGCGTGCGTGGCATCATACTCGGTACTACTCCACCAGGTGCCGTAGTAGCCCATAGTGTAGAAGTAACCATCGTAGCTGAAGCGGCTGCCGCCCGGAAGGGCGGAGAAACCGTATTCGTCAGTCCCGTTTCCACCGCTACTCCACCCACTTGTTGCCTTTAGCTTGTAGCCAGCAATGGAGGCTCCTCCAACATAATCTATTAGTGCAGTCCACTCCGCATCGGTGGGTACGTGCCAACCCGTGGGGCATAAGTTGCCAGTGTTCACGGCGTACCAGTTGTACAACGTACCGTAGGTATTACCATAGGTGGATTGGTCGTTATTGTACCAGCAGTAGGCAGGGGAGCTTAGTTCTCCCCAAGAACTGTTGTTAGTAACATTAGGAATAATTGTACCATCCTGGTACTTGGTGGTGCGAAGGTTCTCGGCAAACCACTCTGTACCGCTTATATAAACGGTCTGATAAGTGTAACCTTGGTAGGTAATTGAGCCTATAGCACCATCTGTGCCTATCCTTTCTCCAATAACAGAAGAATATTTTGACCCAAGTTTTGTATATACTCTATAAGCCCACTCGTTAACACCTGTTACTGAGTTGTCGGTAAAACTTTTTTGATTGGAAGAAAGACTGGCAAAACCTTCAATCCATGAGCCCTCGCCTTCCTTACGGTCAATGACAAAACCATCAATTAGAGGGCTGCCACCGTATTGCCAAGTGAGCGTTACAGAGTTGTTGGAATTTATTGTAATTACTAAACTCTTTGGTGCCCAAACATCGGGGTTTGCCTTCTCATCCCAAGGGTTATCGCGCTCGGGTAAGCAGGTGGTGAGGAGCAGTATTAATGAAATTTTAACTGCAGTGAATAAATGAGTTTTTAGCTGTTTGTACCTCATCGTTATTTAATCAATGTCTTTTATGCAACGGACAGAAAATCCGTTTCTTTTATTTATGTTGAAGCGATTTACATTTTTACTATCAATAAAAAGGTTTCGCCTCCAAGCCGATTCAGCATCGGTCTCGGTATTACTCCACCAGTAGCCGTAGTTGCCCACATTGACAAAGGTGCCATCGCCGTAGTTACGATAGCCACCTGGTAGGGCAGAGAAACCAACTTCATCAGTACCGTTGCCCCCAGAATTCCAACCGCTTGTAGCCTTAAGTTTGGTGCCTCCATCGATGCCTCTCCATCCTAAAGCGTTGGGATCACTAATTGTAGGGTCAACGAAGTTCTCCATGGCGTACCATTCTGCCTCTGTTGGTACATGCCAACCCGTGGGGCATAGGTTACCCGTGTTCACGGCGTACCAGTTATATAGTGTTCCGTAGGTGTTTCCATAGGTGTTTTGGTCGTTATTGTACCAGCAGTAGGCTGGGGTGTTTAGGCTTGCCCAAGAGCTGTTGTTGGTAACATTTGGAATATCTGAACCATTCCGGTACTTTGTGGTGCGAAGGTTCTCTGCAAACCACTTCCTGCCATTAATTGTTACAATAGGATATGTGTATCCATTATAAATTATAGCGTCTTTAGTAGTAAAACTTACTTGATTGCCGTATTGTGTCCCCACGCCATTGGTGGCGTATGCTCGTAAATAATAGGTGGTTTTTGGTGTTAGGTTAGTTAATTTGCTGGTGAATGCTCCTGAACCTGTCCTATCTGTAACTATACCCTGATTGTTATTAGTTGTAGGATTTTGAGATGTGCTCCAAACAACCCCTTTTACAATAACAGGGATAATATCATTATTTGTTATGTCACCACCCGAAATGGCTGAGTTATAGGTAATGTTTGTAACTTCATTTGTTGTAACAATAGGGGGTGTAATAGGTGTGCTTTCAACTTCGGTGTATTCTGATTTGTTAATACCAGCGAAAGCATAAACCCTGTAAGTATAAGTATTTGTTAATAACACGGAATTATCAGTAAATGATTTATTACCACTATTTATGGTAATAAAAGCATCGACCCAATTACCAGAACCTATTTTTCGGTCAATTACGTAACCCTCAATGTGGTCCGTATTATGCTCCCATGAAAGGGTGATAGAGTTCAAAGTGTTTGTTTTTAAAACTAAATTGTTTGGAGCCCAGGTGCTGGGGTCAATAGTTGCTTTGTCATCCCAAGGGTTATCGCGCTCGGGTATACATGTTGTGAATGAGAAAACCACAAACGCAGACACAAATAAAATGCAGTTCCTTTTTTTCTGGATTCTTCTCATGGAATATAAATATTCTTATTGTTTTCTCAATTGATTGCTAAAAATTAATGGTAAAGCCAAATAACGCACCATCACGGGTTGGGAGTAAGGCTGTTGTTATCTTCCTCTCTGATTTTTTTTGCTGTACAGCTTTAACAATGGTCATAACCCCTAAAGGCACTGCTACGCCAAACGAAGCCCAGGAGTATAGGTCGTGCTGCTCCATCTTGTCGAATATTGCCGTGGCATCGGTGGTGGCAACTTTGTAATCATCGTAAAGAGTTATGGTGGAGTAGCGGAAGTATGCACCTGCACCTGCAGCAGCAATTGTTCCTAAGCCATAAACGATCTTGGCTCTTTTGTACCTATTGGCTTGCTCCTGCAGGCTACCGCTAAAGGTTTGCATGGCAAAAATCAACTCCTGTTCCTGCCCCTCACGTACCACAACCGACTGGCTGGCATCGAGGAAGCCCGATTTTTTTACAGTAATATTATAGCTACCAATTAGTAGCGGAATTGTTGTTGGAGTCGTTTCCTTACGTTTCTCGTTGTTAATAAAGATTTCAGCTCCACGAGCATCGAAGGGCGTTGAAGAAATGCTTACCCCACCCTGCTTTGGTTTTGGGTTTAAGGTAATGGTTTCGGTTTGTCCGAGCACAATGAAAACCTCGCGTTCATCATCGTGGTGTTTATCCCTTGTGGCTTTAACTTTGTACTGCCCTGGGGGTATGTTTGCGTTATAGCTATTACTACCTACCCTGCTATTATTAAAAAAGATTTCGGCTCCGCTTGCGGTTACATTGAGCGTGCCATAGTTCTTAGAGAGGGCAATAAATTTCTCGGTTTTCTGTCCATCGCTTACGTTAATATTATCCCGTGCATCGGAGTAGAGATTTTTGGCTAGCCTAATTCTATAGTTACCCGATGGCTGCTGTGGATTGCGGTAGGGTGTTGTACCTACCTCACGCTCATCCACGAAGACCTTAGCCCCTGTGGGGTCTGATGTTACTACCAGTTCGCCAAAGGCGGGCTTAAGGGAGATATTAAAATTCTTATCATCGCCATCCTCAATGGTAAAGGTTTCCTTATGGTCGTGGTACAGCGATTTGCGAACGATTAGCTCGTGCATCCCGCTGCTAATTTGCCCACGGGCAAGGGGCGTTGTGCCAACTGGTTTTGAGTCTAGTAGCACCTCTGCTCCTGTAGGCGTTGTGTTTACCTGCCAGTATCCAAAGCGGGGTTTTAACTTTATTAGAGGAAGGTTTACCGTAGCCCCTTCACTTAGGGTAAACTGCTCATTGTGGTCGTAGTACAAAGGATATTGTATTCTTAGGTTATAGATACCTGCTATTTGTCTAAACTGATTATCGGTAACACCTACCCGTTGGTCGTTAAAGTAAACTTCCGCACCAGAGGGTTCGCTTGATACCACAATCCAACCGCTTAGAGCGAGCTTTGAGGTTGTAGCACCTGGCTCAAGGGTAACATCAATAGCCTCCGCCTTATCAGCATTAATTTTTAACTCCTTGTCATTAAACCCTTCCTTGAAAAAAGTTAAGGTATGCGCCCCTTTAGCTAGGTCGATAACAGCTGTATTTGAGGTTTGTAGGATTGGTGCTGTGTTTCCTGAACGGATATACACGTTGCTCTCGTTCATACGGAAAGTAATCTTCACTAAATCGCTTGTCACAACAACCCCTTTTGGCGCAACTATAAGAATGTAAACGATGTGCGAACGGGCTGGCTCAGGCATATTCACATCTAATGATAGAAAGCCATTAGCCATAAGCCTTATACGCCTTTCGCGTGGGGCAACGTAAACCCAGTAACCATCGTCCTGATGTACCACATCCACAATGCCAATATTGGAGTCGAACTGCATCCCCTTGATGTTGGTGTTGATTTTTATTAAGGCACAGGGTTCATCGTTAACGGTGCGTTTCTCGTTTCTTCGGGCTGCTAAGTCGCTAGGGTCTGCATTAAACTCGCGCACATCGAACTCCTGAGCGGAGAGAGTTTGGAATGAGAATACGGCAAGGAGGGAAATTAAAAGGTATTTCATGGTTGGTTATTGTGTTTGTATATTGTTATCTGTTTGGTTTTCTATTTCTTTACTTCGCTACCCCTGGCCCCTAAAGGTAAGCCTACCGCACCTTTTGCTCCCCTTTAGGGATGGGGCTCAAATCCCAATTACCCTGGGGGTAAAGGGTGTGTGGAAGTTATGTTTCATCTTTTCCTCGCTACCCCTGACCCCTAAAGGGGAAACCCACCGCACCGTTGCTGAGGGTCAAACCCCAACTACCCTAGAGAATTAAAGGGTGCGAACAAAACATTCTCAAACATCAATCTTCCTTCAATACCCTACATTGCGCCTCAATTTTTGATCTAACACTGTCAATATCATTGATTACTTGATGATTTGTGAAGCGTAATATAGTTATTCCTAACTCCTGTAATTCAAAAGCTCTATTAGCGTCGTAATCTTTATTTTCCTTGTTATTGTGTATCTCTCCATCAACCTCTATAACCAATTTAATAGGATGGCAGTAAAAATCTGCTATAAAAATACTTATGGGATGTTGATGCTTAAACCTCAATCCTAGCATCTGATTCTTCTTTAAAATACCCCACAATAACTTCTCTGCCTCTGTTGGGTTTTCTCTTAACTCCTTCGCCCTTTCAAAGGTAACTGGTTTAGCCCCAAAAAACATTGTTCTTTCAACTGTATTGGATAACCTTACCATAAAAATCTTCTATTTTTAAACTTAAAAACCCCTGACCCCTAAGGGTAAGCCTACCGCACCTTTTGTCCCCCTTTAGGGGCTGGGGGTCAAATCCCAATTACCCTTTGGGGTGTAATATGTCATGTATCCTTTCTAAATACATTTAAAGATTGCTTCTGCTGACACATAACATCAGCATCGCAATGACGTTAATCAAAACCTAAAATCCTCCAGGCCAAAAATACTACCGTCAGGATTCTTTTGGGGTTGCCATGATCTTACATATATTTTGGGTTGCAGCGTGTCGTTCAGATCAATCATCAGGAATAGATAGCCCTTATCGGCATAGGTGGATGAGTGGTAGTGCTGGGCAATCTGGATGCCGTAAATCTTATCGTCGCGCTGTGTTTTGCGTACCTGATTATCCTCAAAATGGATGTTAATAAACTCATTTCGGCCGAATACCCTTTTTAGCCTTTCCATATACTCACCTTTTGATAGCACAATGTACTCCACCTCCTCGTTGGATAGGTTGCCGTACATAAGTTTTACCCTATCGGTGGGTTCCTCGGTGCGCTTCACCACGTTACCCACTATTATTAGCGCATTCTCATCGAATATGGCCTCAAGATAATCGAGACGCTTAAGGGCATATGCCGTTTTGTAGTTCTCCATAAACTGAATAAGGAAGTACTTCTCCTCCAGTGTTCCAAAACCCGTTGGCTTATTAAGGATATCGTTTGTGGCAATTTGACCTAAAGCAAATGATACGTTGCTAATTTTATTGTCGGAGTTAAATGTAAAAACTACATTCTCAATAAACCTGTTGCGGTTGTTGTGAAAAGAGAAAAGCATAGGCACAAAGCGAACCATCGTTTCATTGCCAAAACGAATAATCTTGAGGGTGTCGAGTTGCTGGTCGAGTATGCTTACCCTGCCGTTGTTTATTAACTTGGTGTAAATTTCAAAACCTTCGCTGGTGAACAATGGCTTTGCCATCAGGTGGTTTCGGGTACGTATGGCTGTGGATACTTCTTTCAGGGCATTCTCAAATATGGCATACTCGGGCATATTGGATTCAATGTTAGTGAAGGCCCTGCTAGCAGAGGTTGCTACTTTAGGATTTTGTGAAACAGACAAAGGGATTCTAACCTCGGCTCTTTCGAAGTAGGGCAATGTTACGCTCTCCATCATCAATTTAACCTCAGGCTCCAGATGAGCTTTATTATTATATTGATATTCTACCCTTAGCCTAAGGTTTGTTAGCTCACTTGCTGCCTGTCCCTCAATAATGGCAATGCCCCTGCCGTCGCGGATGCTGATCTGGCTGGAGTAGCCATCGCCCACCCAGTAGGTGTAGTCGAGGTCAGTAACAGGGTTGTTTCTATATGTTATGTTTAGATGAAACTGCTTCTGTTTGGGTTCTTGCTGTTCGGTTACCGAAACTATATCGAACTTTAATAGGGAAAAGATTCTGTTGATTCTATCGTACAGTCCAATCATAACAGGTTCATCTTGCTGACTTGAAAAATTATGCCTTAGCTTGGAGTTATCGGGATGGCTTCGGGTTAGTACCAGTGCCCAATAGTAGTATCGTAGGGCGTCGGATATCCTGAATTCGCTTTCGGCACGTACACCCTGTAAAATGAAGTCGCCAATTATCTGTTCACGCTGCTTAAATACCTCCTGTAGGTTCTTCTTTGTGATAAATACTAGAACCTCTACATTTCCTTGCTCCTCTTTAAGCACCCGTTCCTCGTAGTTGTTTATTACAGCCGATGAGTAGCTGGTAACAACACTTTTGGCATATTCGTCCACATTGTCGTTGGTTTCTTTGATAATGTGTTCAAACTCGCTTTTAATATGAACCGATATGCTTTCGGTTAGGCTTTCAAGGGCATTTCTACGTGCATGGGAGTAGTTTGAGCCTACGCCAATGCCCCAGTTGTAGTTGCCTGAGGTGCGGATTTCTTGGAAGGTTTGGGCGGTGCCCGATACCGATAAAATAAGAACTGCTAAGAATGTGAAGAAAAATTTTTGAACCATGAATTTGTTATGTTATCCTATTTTGTGTTCAAAAATAATTAAATAATATGGCTTATACAATTTTAATTTGTACTCTTAGTACAAACTCTTAGGGGGGGGGCGCTTGGAAAAGCAAATGATTGATAAAACAGCGCTTCGCGAAGCCTTAATTAATGATATGGTGCGTAACGATTATACCAGCGAGTTAGCAACAAGCAGTGAAGAAAGATTCGGGAATTATTGATTTGGCTGCATTTGATAGGTTTCTAAAAAAATATTTTGCTAAATATCCAATTTGAAACTCTCTTTTTTAGTTGTAAATTAGCGACTTAAAATAACATTGATTAGTCATTAAAACTATATGAATAGTTCAGAAATAATACTTTACACAACCCAAGACGGCGATGTTAAGGTTGAAGTAATTCTGCAAGATTAAACGGTTTGGTTGACTCAAAAAGCAATGAGAGAGCTTTTTGGCGTTGTGAAATCCACAATTAGCGAACACTTATCAAATATATACGAAAGTGGTGAATTAGAGAAAAGTGCAACTGTTCGGAAATTCCGAACAGTTCAAAATGAATCAGGATGAGACGTTCAAAGAAACATTGATTTTTATAACCTTGACGCAATAATATCAATAGGTTACAGGGTAAATTCACAACAAGCCACGCAGTTTAGAATATGGGCAACGAAGACTTTAAAGGAATTTATAATCAAAGGATTCGTATTAGATGATGAGAGATTAAAACAGGGTGGAAAACTTTTTGGAAAGGATTACTTTTATGAATTACTTGAACGAATCAGAGAGATACGGGCGAGTGAAAGGAGATTCTACCAAAAAATTACTGATATTTATTCAGAGTGCAGTATTGATTATGACCCACAAGCAGAGATTACACAAGCTTTTTATAAAACAGTTCAGAATAAATTGCATTGGGCTATTACTGGGCTAACAGCAGAAGAAATTATTTCATCTAGAGTAAATTCAGAGTTACCCAATATGGGATTAACGACTTGGAAGAAATCACCAAAAGGAAAAATTTTGAAGTCAGATGTTGCAATAGCAAAGAATTATTTAAACGAAAAAGAAGTTCGAGAATTAAATCGTATTGTAACGATGTATCTTGATTATGCAGAAAATCAAGCTGAAAGACAAATTCCAATGAAAATGAAAGATTGGGTTGAAAAACTAGACGCTTTTCTACAATTCAACGACTATTCTGTCCTCAAAAATGCAGGTTCAATCTCAGCTGAAATTGCAAAGAAACTAGCCGTTGAACAGTATGAAAAATTTAGAGTAATACAAGACCATAATTATGAATCTGACTTTGATAGAGAAATAAAAAGGTTAAAAGGGGAGTAATTGGCTACGGAATTGAGATCAGATTGCAGCAAAATTCATTACGAACAGATTAACTGCCCGCTGCTAACAAGGGGTGTCGCCAATCTCGTCAATCTGCTGAGACATGGTGCGGCCTGATTTAGGAACTTCGGAGCTTCATCACCCGTTTGGGGCGATTTCGTCGGGCGATCCGCCGGCTGGTGGAGTAAATATGCAGGAATTGGTTAGCACGGATTACAACCTAGGAGGAGGGAAGAGATCAACGAAGCTAAAATCCCGCTAGCCAGAGCAAATGATTTCTAGCTAATTTGTCCAAAGCTAACCTTGTCCTTAACCATTTGG
>CAZBBA010000018.1:0-60229 GCA_964490015.1 uncultured Rikenellaceae bacterium | reverse complement strand
AGCTACGCCAAAATTAAGGAGTACCAGCGCGAGCTGGGCACGCTACGCGCCATTATGCGCGATATGGTAAAGGAGATAGACTCGCTGAACACCCTTAACCAGCAACTTATTGCCGAGAATATCAAGGTGCGACAGGAGTTCACCATCTCGCAGCAAACGGTTCAATCGCTCGAGCAGCGCACCGAGGAGTTAAGTTCGGCCGTGGAACGCGGATCGGTTATTAGGGCTCGCAGCATTAACCCAATAACGATAAATAGCCGCAACCGCGAGGTTTCCCGCGCCCGTAATGTGGAAAAGATACAAACCTGCTTTATCCTCTCGGAGAACTCCATCGCCAAGGCTGGTACCCGCAGCGTGTACATTCGTATTCTGGGCCCCGATGGGTTTATCCTAGCCAAATCGAATACCGACCTGTTCGACTTTGAGGGCGAGAAAATTGTATTCTCGGCGCGCCGCGAGGTCGACTACCAAAATCGGGATATCGAAATGTGCATTTTCTACGATAACAACGGCGAGCTAATTGCCGGCAAGTACGAGGTTAGCCTCTTTATGGATGGCTACCTTATTGGCCAGGGTGAGTTTTTGCTGAAGTAGGGAAAAGAGTGAGATTGGTTGATGAGTTGATTGGATGATTGGTTTGCATTGCCAGCTGATGTTTAATTATTTATAATCTTTGGGGTGTAGTAAAAAAGCAAAGTGCTAAGGGCTAAGAGCTAAGAGCCAAGATTTGTGCGCTATCTGCCTTTGAGTAAACTATGCTTCTATGTGTTTTCTGATTGGATGACCTGCCAGCCGGCAGGCTGGTCGACTTATTGGACTGCATTGCCAACTGCATTTTGCCAACTGACCTGTTGCTGCTAGCATAATCAGTTGAATGGACCGCAAGGGCGTGAAGGATTATTCTGGCGGGTTAGCGTGTTTGAGTTTAATATCTGCGTCGATCTGCCTAATCTGCGTCACTTGTGCTGAGCTTATCGAAGCATCTGCATTCCATTATTCCCTCGATTCCGTACCTAGCGGCACGGTGGGATTATCCTTGACTGTTGCGACTACCGATATTTTGTCCCTACGGGACAGGGATGGCAAGAGAGATTGTCGAACATCGAATATTGAATGTCGATTTGTGATTTACGATTTAGGGCTGAAGGCGTAGGGCTAAGAGCCAAAAGTTAAGGGCTATGTGTCTGAGTGTAATCTATGCTTTTATGTGTTTTCTGATTGACTGGTTGGATGACCTGCCAGCCGGCAGGCTGGTTGGATGATTGGACTGCATTGCCAACTGCATTTTGCTTAGGTCTTCCCTGCCCAACTGCGTCATTCAGCCGGGGATCTTCTAACCTCGGTCATCTAACTTCGGTCTTCTAACTTCTGTCTTCTTTCCTCTTCAGCTCGCGTTCAAAGGCAAATGATATAAGGCTAGAGATGGTTTTGAGCAGCTCTATTTCGGTTTTTGTCCAAATACGCCTGTTGCCGCACTCGTCGAAACCAATGTAGCCAAAGGGTTTACCCCCAACCTGAAGCCTAAATATTATAAACGATTCGATGTCCTGCTCAATCATCATAGCGGCAAACTCCTGGGGTAAATCAACATTCAAATTGCGCGACATCATATACTCCCTATCTCCAGCCCAATCCTCTATCATGCCGATAGGAACCTGCTGTAGGGTTTGAATTTGTGACTCAATTCCATCGTTACACCACTCGTAGGTATTTGATGTAACCTGCTGACTAACGTCGTTTTGGAAGATATAAACCCTACTAGCCTGTGTAAAGTTACCCAGCATTTTCAATGTTTGCTGAATTTTGTCGGGAAAAGGGTGATTGGTATTCAGCGCATAGGATATATTGGATACAACCTCGTGCTGTTGAAGGTTTTTCTTGAGATCCTCCTCGCTCTTTCGCAGCTCCGTTTCGATTGCTTTTTGACGTGTTATATCCGAAACCGTTCCGGTAATGCGCAAAAGCTTGTTTCGCTCATCGCGGATTAAACGGGTTTTCGACTGAACCCATATCACCTTGCCATCCTTCCGGATTACTCGAGCCTCTAGGTCAAGATTGGTTCCCGACGCGAGAAGAGCCATTACCTTTTGTTTAACCAAGTCAAAGTCTTCGGGATGTAGATGCTTTTGACCCAATTCTCCAGTAATATCAACCTCAAGGGGGCGATAGCCCAGAATGGCAAACACCATTGGAGAGAAGTATCGCTCATTAGTCACAAAATCGATATCCCAAATTCCCATATTACTAGCCGCCAGTGCGAGTTTTAGGCGCTCCTCGCTTTTCTCTACCTTATCCTGATTTAGGCGGCTCTCGGTAATGTCTCTATTTGAAATGGCCACCAACATACCGGTTGGGGAATCGATGGTGAATATAGAGTGCTGCACTACTTTCAGTGTGCCATTGCTCAGCTTTATTTTTGACTCAAATAGTTGCCCCTCGAGGGCATTTTTCCCCTTTTGCGATATATCGGCAAATACATCACTTAAATCATTTATAAAATCGCCTAATGGCCGTTGATCGGGCGACAGGTTGTGCTGCAGTACCCAAAGGTAATTACCCACAGCTTGTTCCCTTTTTATAAGGGTTAATCGTTCCAGGGCAGGATTCCACTCCTGCACCACACCATTCCGGTCAATCACCAAGAGCCCATCAAGAGTATTCTCAATAAATCCCTTGAGTGAACCACCATGTCCATTCCCCTTGAAATTTTTTCGGGTTTGTGGGTCAATAAAAGTATGTAAACCAATAATATGATCGGGGTTCCCGTGTGTATCCCAGCCTACCACTTCAAAATTCGCCAATACGGTATGTAACCGATTAGACCTATCCACCACCTCGTACTCCCACTGCTGCTGTTGCTGCTTGTTTATTCTGATATTGGTGATAATCCTATTAAACTCCTTCTTCGAATCGGGGTTAAGTGCACCTATCCAATCATCTATTCTATACTCGCTAGTCCTGGGCTTTAGGTTCAGTAAATCGAAGAACTTTTTGTCGATTTTAAAACCGCCCGTCTCAATTTGGTAATCCCACACGAAAAGGCTGGGCATACTTACCGACATATCTCTCTTGGAAGATGAATCGGAGGATTCGGCTGTATTATATGAGGATCCATTTGAATCGTTTAGAACCATGAGTATTGATGCTTTGCCTTTCCAAAAGCACCTTTTTATGCTGGGCTTGTAACGCCTAACTTCGCCGTTACGTCGGATAACGCTTAAGGACTCAAGCTCTGTAGTTTTAACCTTTAGGCTAAGCTCAACACCCAAATACTTAACCAGAAAATCGCTCCCCTGGGGCGAAACAAAAACATCGCTCATAGCGATGTTATTGAACTCCTTTCGGTTATATCCCAACTCCGACAAGGCCCTATTATTGCCATACACTACCTTATTATCAGAGATAATAATAATCCGTTTAGCAGAATTATCAACTATCTTTTTCAATAACTCGTGTAAAGAGTTGATGTTGTTCTGTATAGAGATAATTGTCTTACTGTTTACTTCGGATTTTGCAACTTTACTTGTCATGCTTTGGGTAAAATTTTTATTACATAGGGCGAAGTTAACTTTATTTTGTAACATTGTATTAAATATTATATCACATTTTTACTGTTTTATATTACTTTTGCAAAAAGCCCAGTGGTGGTTTAATGCACTGTAACAAAATTTGATATGACAGAAAACGAAAGGTTAAAAACCATACGTGCTGAGCTAAAACTAACCCAGCGTGCATTCAGCGAATCGCTGGAAATTAAGCAGGGGTCTTACTCCGACGTAGAAAGGGGGAAGGCAGGAATTAGCGCTTTGCTGTTAAAAAACTTGATTCGTAAGTACCGGGTTAATCCTCTCTGGCTCTGCGAGGGCGATGGCGAGATGTTCCTTCACGAGGACAACAACTGGTGTTTACATTCACGAACCGACTCGTTAAATAAAAGTGTAAAGCACAGCGAAGGCAACGATGACTATTCACAACTGCTGCAGCGCGAGCAGCAATACATAAGCAATATACAGGAAGTATTAGACTTTTTGTCGAAATAGAAATAGCAAAAGGGATTGTTAGTTAGGCGAGTTGCTTGTTAGTTTGATGCATAAGCTAGAGCACCAACGCTTACTCGGCACCCCTGCACTTCAAGCAGTTTAGCTGCACATGCCTCAAGGGTTGCCCCTGTTGTTACCACATCATCAACAAGTAAAAGGTGTTTGTTTTCAATTTCTTTGCTGTTAACCACCGCAAAGGCTTGCGATACGTTTTTCACACGTTCGGCTCTCGATTTTCGGGTTTGGGTTTCGGTAAACTCCTTCCTTACTAAATGCCTTGTGGATAGCTCTACTCCTAGCCCTGCAGCCATACCCTCGGCAATTACCTCAGCTTGGTTGTAACCCCTTATCCTTAATTTCTTGCGATGCAAAGGCACAGGAACAACATAATCGATATCGGAGTAGAAATCCGATCGTTTTAGGATATTCCCAAACTGCCGGCCTAGCTCAACGCCAATTTGGCGTTCGCCCTTATACTTAAGCTTGTGAAGTAGTGGCCGATACTTGCTGCCCTTGGCAAAGAAAAAGTAGGCACAGGCATTCTCAATGTTTACTCTGCCCCAGAAAATCTTTGCAACAGGGTTTTCCTTATCGTTCCAGAAATGGGTTTGAGGAATCTCGTACTCACATTTTATGCAAATAACATCCTCTCCTACCATCAGGTCGTTGCCACAAACAGCACAAACCCGAGGATAGAAGAGGTGAAAAAAACCGGAAAGGTAATCCTTGAGTGACACTAGCTATCGCGGGTCCACACAACCTCGCGGCCAATAATCGAAATGCCTATATACCCTTTAACCGATAGTTTATTTGGATCCTTGTCGAACCACATCAGGCACTTATAGGTTTTTCCCTCCTTGGGGTCGTAAATTTTGCCGTTGATCCACTCGTTGTTCTTTTGATTGAACTCAAAACCCTCAAGTATTCTAAGGCCATTAACCGGTCTGTTTTGCAACTTTTTGTCTGGATTTTTATCGTCAACCTTAGGCTTTCCGTCCTTTAGGGGTTCCTTGAGCCAGGTAATTACCCCGTTGTACTTGCCCGAGGCATCCTTCGATATGGTAACTTTACTGTCACCATCCTGAGTAAGCCAAACACCAACCACCTTGTCGGCATTCTGTGCATAAAGTGCGGTTCCTAACAGAACCAATACAAAAAAACTAAGCGTCTTTCTCATGTGTAGGAATTTTTAGGATTAACAACGCAAGTTAGTTTTTTTGTTGATACAACGCTTAATCAAGTTCGAAAAAGTATTGTGTACAATGATTATGCTTTTCAACCTATACTATATCGTCACATCACAGTCCTCCTTTACCAAACAGATTTCGAACCAACTCTTCAATTTTAGAAACCCTAACTAGTTCGATGTTTTTCACAAATTTCCCCTCGTCCTTTAAGCTATACTTGGATATGTAGATTTTTTCGAAGCCAAGTTTTGCCGCTTCGGCCACCCGCTGATCCACCCGGCTTACCTGCCGAATCTCGCCCGACAGCCCAACCTCGGCAGCAAAGCAAACTGACGAGGGAATTGCCAAATCGAAATTTGAAGAAAGAACCGACGCAACAATAGCCAAATCCATGGCCGGATCGTTAACCTTTAGCCCTCCGGCCAGATTTAAAAAGACATCCTTGGTGGCCAGCCTAAAACCGGCACGTTTCTCCAGTACGGCTAAAATCATATTTAGTCGGCGGGTATCATAACCGGTTGACGATCGCTGTGGGGTTCCATAGGCGGCGGTACTAACCAGGGCTTGGGTCTCAATCAAAAAAGGACGAGTTCCATCCATCGACGCTGAGATGGCAACCCCACTCAACCCCTCATCGCGATGCGAAAGTAGAATTTCTGAAGGATTAGGAACCTCAACCAAACCCACCGAATGCATCTCAAAAATTCCCAACTCCGATGTTGAACCAAATCGGTTTTTAATCGATCGCAAAATACGATACAGGTAATTGCTATCGCCCTCAAACTGCAACACCACATCCACAATGTGCTCAAGGACTTTAGGGCCAGCTATGCTTCCGTCCTTTGTGATGTGGCCTATTAAAATCACTGGAATACCAGTAGTTTTGGCATATCGAAGCAACGCCACAGCGCATTCGCGCACCTGCGATACTGAGCCAGGTGACGAATCGATTAAATCGGTATACAGCGTTTGAATTGAATCGATTACCACCAGGTCGGGTTCGGTATTCTGTGCCTGCGTAAGGATATTGTCGAGAAGAGTTTCGTTGAGAATCAAGCAGTCGGACTCGCCAGACGTTAGCCTGTCGGCTCTAAGCTTTACCTGTCGGGCGCTCTCTTCGCCCGAAACGTAAAGAACCTTTAGATGATTTAGTTTCAGTGCCATTTGAAGTGCTAATGTGGACTTGCCAATCCCCGGTTCACCACCCAGTAACACGAGCGATCCTGGCACCAACCCTCCTCCAAGGATTCGATTAAGTTCGCCAATTCCCGTGTCGATTCGTCGCTCGTTGCTCGATTCAATCTCTTTAAGTGGCTTGGGAATAGCACTACGCGATACCTCAACCAAGCCTCCACGAGGCTTACTTTGGCTCACCCGCTCCTCAACGTAGGTGTTCCACTCGCCACATGAGGGGCAACGACCGATCCACTTAACCGATTCGGCACCACAATTCTGGCACACGTATGAACTTTTTACTTTTGCCATTTTTTAGTTTTTATACTTATCCTTCGCTATGTAAATGCTATTCTACAAAGTTTTCAAAAGGAACTACGAACCAAAACAAAGGTTTTGGTCAAAGTTAGCGAAAAGAGAAAAGGGTTAGGTGATGAAACGAAAAAAAGTAACTACTACTGAGAAATATTTGCAACTTGCTTTCGAAAGAAGAAGTAGATCATAAATCCTAATCCCAAAGCCAAAACAAGAAGTGTTTGAGACTCGTGCGAGATAATGGCAAAAATTAGACCGGCCTCCCAGGAAATTCCATAAATGCCTAAGGCCATTGCAACCATTACATGGTAGGCTCCAAATCCTCCCTGAACGGGTGCTGCCATTCCATACGAGCCCACAACCATAAGAAATAAAGCATCGATAAGGCTAAGCGGTCTTGTAGTTTGGGTTGTGAAAATCAGAAGCCAGGTCATTAACCAGTACAGACCCCACAAAACTAGCGTGTAGCCCATAAATGCTCCTCGCTTTTTCATGGTGAATACAGATTTAACACCATCTATCAGTCCCCAAAGTAGGCTCGATAATTTGCCGTGAAATTTTTGGCCAAAAATATTTTTTTGGATCAGCACTATCACAATAATCCCCATCAGAACAGCCGCAACAATTATAAGCGGTGAGGCTACAATCGCCGACTGAATTTTATCGCCAAGCGGAATAAGCGCTTTATCCCAGATAAACTTCCCAAAAAACTCTACTCTTATTAAAAATACTACAAAGGTTAAAAAGAGGATGGTAAGTACATCGAATGCCCTTTCGACCAGTACCGTACCGATAAGCGATTCGAAAGGAACTTTATCTGTTTTGCGCAGTGTTCCACAGCGTGTAATCTCGCCCAAACGAGGAAAAACTAAATTGGCAACATAACCAGTAACAAGAGCTCCTGTAATATCCCATAGCGAAGGTTTGTACCCCAGCGGCTCTATAAGAAGCCGCCAACGTAATGCCCTAATAAAATGCGCTGCTGTTCCAACAATGAGAGAAAGGAAAACCCACAGATAATTAGCGTTCCTGAAGCCTTGAGCCATCTTGGCAAAATCTATTCCCCTAAAGGCAAAGTAGAGTAGAACTACAGCCAGAACGAAAAATATTAAAAGATTTAGGTTCTTTTTTGTGGTTGGCTTCACTTGAAATGCAGAGGTTTTTATAGCGTTGTTATACCAACTTATTGGTTTCGATATCGGGGAAAATTATGGCGGGTTTAAATGATTTTGCCTCCTCAAAATCCATCATGGCGTACGACATGATTATAACTAAATCACCCACGGTGCACTTTCGTGCTGCTGGGCCGTTCAGGCAAATCTCCCCAGAACCTCGTTTCCCTTTTATAATATAAGTTTCGAGCCGCTCGCCATTATTGATATTAACCACCTGAACCTTTTCGTGCTCAATTAGGTTGGCCGCATCAAGCAAATCCTCGTCAATGGTTATACTTCCCACGTAGTAGAGATTGGCCTCGGTAACCCGCGCTTGATGAATTTTCGATTTTACTACTTCTATATACATTTGGTTTCTCTTTGCAATCGGTTTAAAACAACACATTATCTATTAGCCTTACCTCTCCTACCTGAACCGCTATACATCCAACAACGCTTTCTGCTTCATCCCAGTCGGTAATTGGTTCAAGGGTTTGAGCATTGGCAATTTCAAAGTACTCCACCCTTAGCAAAGGGTCGGAGTTCACCTCACTTATAACCCAATCAATCGTTTCTTTAACGTTTTTAACAGCCTTTTTGTTTCGGGCAGCAAATAGTGTTTTGGCAATTAAAGGAGCACTATTGCGCTGCTGATCTGTAAGGAGAGTATTCCGCGAACTCTTGGCTAAGCCATCTTCTTCTCTCACGGTTGGACATGAAACAATTTGAATCCCCAAGTTTAAGTCTGCTACCATCCGCCGAATTATTGCAAGCTGCTGAAAATCCTTCTGTCCAAAGTATGCGCGGTGAGGAGCTACAATCGCAAATAATTTGCTTACCACTTGTGCCACGCCATTGAAATGCCCCGGCCGGTGAACTCCTTCCATTACTTTATCCAGAATGCCAAAATCGAACTTTCGGGTATCCTGCTTAGGATATATCTCCTCAACGCTGGGCGTAAAAACTAAATCTACTCCTACCGATTCGCACATTCTAAGATCTTGCTCTAATGTTCTTGGGTATTTACGTAGATCGTTTGGATTATTGAACTGTGTGGGATTAACAAAAATGCTAACCACAACGTACGATTTATCCTCTTTTGCCCGACACATCAACTCCGTATGCCCACTATGCAACGCACCCATGGTTGGGACAAAAGCAATGGTTTTACCCACATTGCGCTGTGAAGCTATCTCTACCTTAACCTCGTTGATTGTTTTAACTACTTTCATTATCAGGCAAATAATGGTGATTTTGGAGCGGACAAAGGTAATTGTTAAAGTAATAATATCAAAACCTCAAGGTATATTATTCGCTTGAATTCAACACATAATCATTATTGGGCATAGGCAGACTACAGAACCTTGTTTTAAGTATTTGCTCTTTGTTGGCATTATGATGGCGAATGGCTTACCGTGACTAATCGTTATCGAATAAAGCTTTTTTCTATCCTAGATTATTCATAGAATTCATAATATTAGTTGAAAATCAACAAGTAGAACAGTTCGAGAAATTGTGGATTTTTTTTTATACTTTTGTAGGATGAAAAATTCAGCCCTTTTGCTGCTTTGCAAAACCAGAATTTTTTAAAGGTTAACTGTTTGTGGTTAAGAAAATAGACGAGAAATGAAAAGCGTAAAGGTACTATTCGTCTCCCAAGAGATAACCCCTTATCTCGATGAGAGCAATATGTCGGTTATAGGTAGAAACTTACCACAGGGTATTCAGGAAAAAGGACGAGAGATTCGCACGTTTATGCCCCGTTGGGGATGTATCAATGAGCGGCGGAATCAGCTGCACGAGGTAATTCGCCTTTCGGGAATGAATCTTGTAATTGATGATGCCGACCACCCTCTAATCATAAAGGTTGCCTCTATTCAGAGTGCTCGAATGCAGGTGTACTTTATAGATAATGAGGATTATTTTCAGCGCAAGAACCTGCTGGTTGATGAAAAAGGAAACTATTTTGAGGATAACGATGAGCGTGCCATATTCTTTGCCCGCGGGGTAATGGAAACCGTTAAAAAGTTGCGCTGGGCTCCCGATATTGTACATTGCCATGGCTGGTTCTCCTCATTTATTCCCATCCTAGTTAAGCAAACCTACAAGGAAGATCCAATTTTTGCCAAGTCAAAAGTTGTTTATTCGGTTTATAACGATGAGTTTTCTCCTGCACTAAATCCAAGGATTAAGAGCAAGTTACATCTTGAAAATATCAGTAAGAAAGATTTAGAACTTCTTAACACTCCAGATTACATAAACTTAACTAAGTTTGCCCTGAAGTTCTCTGATGGAATAATTTTTGGCAGCCCAACTATAAACCCATCGGTTGAAGAGTATACTAATAGTATACAAAAACCCGTTTTAAAGTATCATGGTATGGAGGAGTATATTGATCAAATCAATATTTTTTACGATAAGGTATTAAACAACACCAGCAATGACAAATAGTAAATTCGCTTGCCCTCTTTTTCGCTCTATGAAAAAATTCAAAGTGTTTTCCATTTCCGTTCTTTTCGCTTTTTCTCTTTGGCAATGTGTTTCCGCTCCAAATTTTATTGGGGGAGATATTCTTCCTGAAGATGATTTTTTTAGAGTTAAAACAGATACATCTTTTCAACTTTCCGCGTATACACAAGCCTACGATTCGATAAACACTGCCAGCTTTACGCTAGCCATGCTCGGCGAAACGTTTGATCCCATTTTTGGTAAAAGTAGGGCATCGTTCCTCTCGCAGCTATACTTGGGCTGGTTAGATCACTCTTTTGGTACAAACCCCACGGTCGATTCGGCTTTCCTCGTTCTTTATCTTAATGAGAGGCTGGGTAACGAACCAATAGAAATTGGGGTATATGAATTGGCCGACTCTATTGTAGCCAAGATTGCCTATAATGGGTTAGCGAACATAGATCATCTTATAAGTAATACTGAAATTGGCTCTTCTGCCGCACCATACACGGGTGAGGAGGTGAAACTTAAAATACCTATAAACAACGAATGGGTTCTTAACCGAATAATTAGCCCCTCTCTTTTAGACACTGCCATAATGAGCAGCCAGGATAACTTTGTTAAGCATTTTCCTGGAATATACTTAACCCCCAAAAACACCTTTGCTTCATACGCAAAAGGAATGTACTCCTTTAACTACACAAATCTGGAATCAAAACTATTTATTTACTACAAAAACGACGCTGTTCTCGATGACGAAAAGAATGAAAACTATAACTTTTCACTAGTCTTCTCCACCCATAACGCACGATTCAACCATTTTGTCCACGACCACTCACTTGCGGATCCTGCTTTTGCCGTCAGCTTTAATTCTCCTGAAAACCCACAGGATACGGTGCTTTACGTAAAAGGATTGGGCTCTGTTAGATCCGAAATTTTTCTTGATGATGTTACCAAGTGGATTGAAAAGATGCCTGTTTCAATAAACAGGGCAGAACTAAGAATTGAGATGGAAAATCACAGCCAAATGCCAGCCGATTCCCTTCTCGATTATCTTTTATTGTATACTCTAGAGGATAATCAACGGATGAATCTGCTCGACAGAACTTTTAACGAGGAGCGATTTGGTGGAAAATACAGCAAAAGCAAACAGTACTACTCGTTCAACATAACTTACCACTTACAATCGCTACTTAAAGATCCCAGCCTAAAAAGATCGATTATAGTTGAACCGCGTTACGCTTATAATAGCGCTTTAGGTGCAGTGCTGAAGAGTCCTGCCCACAGTAAGCCCATGAAACTTATTATTACTTACACTAAATTTTAAATTACATGTGTGGGATTGTTGCATACAACGGGAATAAAGAGGCATATCCAATTATTATTAGTGGATTAAAAAGATTGGAGTACCGAGGTTACGACTCGGCTGGTGTTTGCCTGGTTGATGGTGATGTGAAAGTATATAAGCAAAAGGGTAAGGTTTCTGATCTTGAAAAGTATATTGACTCAAATCCAGTAACTGGTAGCATAGGTATTGGTCACACACGCTGGGCTACCCATGGTGAGCCTAACGATGTAAACGCTCACCCGCACACATCAATGAATGGCCATTTTGTGATTATTCACAATGGTATAATTGAGAATTATGGCCACCTAAAATCCCGGCTTGAGCGAAGGGGGTATGTTTTCAACTCCGAAACCGATACCGAAATTCTTGTCAACCTAATTGAGTATATCTACCTTAAAGGTAATATTACTGCCGAGATAGCGGTTCGGCTTGCCCTAACCAAGGTGGTTGGTGCTTATGGAATAGTTGTTATCTGCCGCGATGAACCCGGTACGCTTATTGCTGCCCGCAAAGGCAGCCCATTGGTTATTGGAGTTGGCGACAACGAATATTTTGTTGCCTCCGATGCCACCCCAATTATTGAGTATACCAACAGCGTTATATTCCTCAACGACAACGATGTTGCGGTTATTAAAAAAAATGAACTTACGCTAAAAACCATCCTTAACGAGGCGCTAGAGCCCAAGATTCAAACCCTTGATCTGGATCTCGAGGAGATTGAAAAGAACGGTTTCGACCACTTTATGCTTAAGGAGATATATGAGCAACCACGCAGTATCACCGATACATTTAGGGGACGAATCGCGGCCGATCTCAAAAATATTCACCTTGGTGGGCTGTATCAAGTGCTACCGCGACTGGTCAAAGCGAAACGCATAATCCTTATTGGATGCGGTACTTCGTGGCACGCTGCGCTTGTTGGTGAGTACCTAATTGAAGAGTTTGCACGCATTCCTGTTGAGGTGGAATACGCTTCGGAATTCCGATACAGAAATCCGATTATAAATAAAGATGATATTATTATTGCTATCAGCCAAAGCGGTGAAACCGCTGATACCCTGGCTGCAATTCGACTTGCACGCGAAGCAGGTGCTCTTGTCCTTGGCATTTGCAACGTGGTAGGTTCAAGCATTCCTCGCGAAACTGATGCCGGAGTTTATACTCACGCTGGTCCCGAAATTGGAGTTGCCTCCACAAAAGCATTTACCGCCCAGGTAACCGTGCTCACGCTAATGGCTATGCTACTTGGCCGCAAGCGTGATATCATTACCCAGGCTCGCTATGAGCAGCTAATCTGCGAAATGATGGCTGTTCCACCAAAAATTGAGAAAATTCTTGACTCAAACGAAAAGATCAAAGAGGTATCAGCAGTATTTAAGGATGCCACAAACTTCCTCTACTTGGGACGGGGATACTTTTT
Source organism: uncultured Rikenellaceae bacterium (assembly GCA_964490015.1). Taxonomy (GTDB): domain Bacteria; phylum Bacteroidota; class Bacteroidia; order Bacteroidales; family Tenuifilaceae; genus Perlabentimonas. Next base: position 47,144 of record CAZBBA010000018.1, on the reverse strand, counting down.
CCCCGTAGCCCTTGAGGGTGCTCTAAAATTAAAAGAAATTTCATACATCCACGCTGAGGGCTACCCTGCTGCCGAGATGAAACACGGCCCCATTGCTCTAATCGACGAAAAGATGCCCGTAGTTGTAATTGCCCCACAAGATAATAGCTACGAGAAAGTGGTTAGCAATATCCAGGAGGTTAAGGCGCGCAAAGGAGTTGTTATTGCCATTGTTACTGAGGGCGATACTGTGATTAAGGCCATGTCGGATTATGTTATTGAAATTCCAAAGGCCAGCGAAATTGTGGAATCACTTTTGGCGGTAATTCCCCTACAACTTCTGGCTTACCACATTGCACTAATGAGGGGATGCAACGTAGATCAACCCCGAAATCTAGCTAAATCTGTAACTGTAGAGTAATAGCACCCTTATTATGTCTTTCATCCACAAGAAAACTATTGAGTTTTTAGTCGATTTAAAGGCTAGTAATAATCGGGAGTGGTTTAATGCCAACCGGGATCGGTACTATTTTGCCCTGCAAAACTTTAAGGAATTTATCGATAGGCTTATAGTGAACATTGCCTCATTCGATAACTCCATTGCCTCGCTTGAGGCTAAAGACTGTATTTTCAGAATATACCGCGATGTGAGATTTGCCCGCGATAAGAATCCCTATAAAACAAATATGGGAGCCTACATAGCCCGTGGTGGAAGAAAAAGTGCTTTTGCCGGCTACTACTTTCACCTTGAGCCAGAGGCCTCTTTTGTTTCGGGAGGAATATACATGGCGCCCAACCCAGTCCTAAAAAAGATTAGAGAGGATATTGATTTTTATAGCGAGGAGTTTATTGGCATTGTAGAAAGTGATATTTTTCAGAAAACCTTTACATCGATTGGTGCTGATTCACTAAAACGAGTTCCTGCTGGATTTTCGGCCGATTCTCCTGTGGCAAAATATCTTATGCTTAAACACATAACTCCTTCGCGCCCCCTTAGTGCCAGCGAAGTTCTCGATAATAATCTTATTGATAAAATATTGGCCGACTACAAGGTTATGTTGCCCTTGATTGCCTTTATTAACAGGTCGATAGAAGCAGAGGATTAGAATTCCCTGAACCCTATAATACGCCTTACCTCTTTTATCGTTTGCGTGGCACTCTCACGAGCCTTTTCGGCACCCAGTTTTGCAACCCGACGAAGGTAGTTGTTGTCGGAGAGAATATTCTCTATTCGCACCCGGAAGGGTTCAGTAAATAAAGCGATATCCTCTGCCAGCTGCTTCTTCATATCGCCATAGCGAATTTCGCAGCTATTGTACTTGTCGTTAAAGTATGCATTTGTGTCGGCCGACGACACAACCTGCATAATGGTGAATAGATTCTGTATTGCCTCGGGTTTGGGCTGGTTGGGCTCAGTGGGTCCACTATCCGAAACCGCTTTCATCACCTTCTTGCGTATGGTTTGTGCATCATCGGATAGGTAAATAGCATTACCTTCAGATTTCCCCATCTTTCCGCTTCCGTCAAGCCCTGGAATCTTAACCAGCTGCTCACCAAAATTGTATGCCACGGGCTCGGGGAAAAATTCAACGTTATAAAGGCGATTAAAACGATTGGCAAAGGTTCGGGTCATCTCCAAGTGCTGCTCCTGATCCTTGCCCACAGGCACTTTATGTGCCTTGTGAATAATTATATCAGCAGCCATTAATGTGGGATAGGTTAGCAACCCTGCATTAACGTTGTTGGGTTGACTCCTTATTTTATCCTTAAACGAAGTGCATCGCTCCAGCTCGCCCAAGTATGCATTCATGTTGAGCAGTAAGTATAGCTCGGGGATTTCTGGAATATCACTTTGAACATACAGCGTAGCCGCTTCGGGGTCGAGACCGCAGGCCAAGTACTCGGCAAGTACCTGTTTAACGGAACCATGCAAATTCTCGGGAGTTGGGTGGGTTGTAAGCGAATGGTAATCGGCAATAAAAAAGTAGCACTTATTCTCGTGCTGCATCTTCACAAAATTCTTTAGTGCTCCAAAGTAATTTCCAAGGTGTAATTTCCCTGTTGATCTAATTCCGCTAACAACAATATCCATAGTAAAACAATATTAATAATTTGAATTGCAAAGATAGTAAAGATTTTGAGGGATGGATATTATGGGTGAAGTCCCTCTATTCTATTCTGTTCCAAACCGAATCCTTTTAGCCAACTTTGAGGCAAATACAAAATCGTTTAGCAGTTGGTTATCCGATTGAAGAATCTCGTCCTTTGAGCCCTCCCACCACTTTTCGCCCTGATGGATAAAGACTATCTTATCGCCAATTCCCATAACCGAGTTCATGTCGTGAGTATTAACAATGGTAGTAATGCAGAACTCCTGGGTGATTTCCTTGATTAGGTTATCGATCAGAATTGATGTTTTGGGATCGAGACCCGAGTTGGGCTCATCGCAGAACAAATATCTTGGGTTAAGGGCAATGGCACGAGCAATGGCGACACGTTTCTTCATCCCTCCGCTTAACTCCGACGGAAACAGCTTGTTCGTGTTCACCATATCAACTCTTTTGAGACACGTATTAGCCCTTTCGCGCTTCTCATCCTTGGTCATATCAGTAAACATATCCAAAGGATACATTACGTTCTCCTCAACGCTTGCAAAGTCGAATAGGGCTGCGCCCTGGAAAAGCATTCCTACTTTTTGCCGTAAACTCTTCTTCTCCTTAAAATTCAAACTGTTGAAATGAATGTCTCCGTAGAAAATGTTGCCTTCGTCTACTTCGTGCAACCCTACAATCGATTTCATGAGAACGGTTTTTCCCGAGCCACTCTGACCAATAATTAGGTTAGTCATTCCATTCTCAAACCGAGCGCTGATATTTCTTAGCACAACTCTATCGGGAAAAGCTTTTGATACATTCTCGACCCTAATCATGATAGAAGCAGTTGGGTTAGAATTAGATTAAAAAGAAGAATTACCACGCTACTATTCACAACAGCCTTTGTGCTGGCACGGCCTACTTCGAGCGATCCTCCATTAACAAAATATCCGTAAAAGGCAGAAATGCTGGTTATAATAAAGGCAAAAACCACGGTTTTTATAACGCCATACAAAATATAATAGGGAATAAAGGCATAAAGAATACCATCAACATACTCCTGCGTAGTGATAACTCCTGTAAAGCGGCCTGCGGACCAGCCCCCAATAATACCAACAGCAATGCTCATTATGCAAAGGAATGGATTAAACAAGATCGCCGCAGTAATTTTGGGAAGAACAAGATGACTAGCCGAATTGATTCCCATTATCTCCAGAGCATCAATCTGCTCGGTAACCCGCATGGTTCCAATTTCCGAGGCAATATTACTACCCACTTTCCCTGCAAGTATAAGCGCAACAATAGTGGAAGAAAACTCAAGTAGAATACTATCGCGAGCCGCTACGCCAATTAAATAGGAGGGAAGTAAAGGGTTTTCTGTGTTATATGCGGTTTGAATGGTTATTACTGCGCCCATAAAAAAAGAAATGATTGCAATAATCCCAATGGAATTTATGCCCAGCTTATCAATCTCTTTAACTGTGTCGCGGTAATAAATTACCCACTTCTCGGGTTTGGCAATTACCTTACCCATAAAAAAAATGTATTCCCCTATGGTGTGGAAAATGCGCATGCTTTTTTTTGCAAATGTAACTATTTATGGTCAATAATGAATTGAGATTCCCCTTTAACCTATTTCAACAAAACCTAGTTAGCTATATGTTGACAATTTGTTAGTTTTTGGGTTACCTAAAAAGTAAAAAAATATTTGACTTTCTGCTTTCTGTTCCGTGATATAAAAATTGCCGAAATATGAAATAGGCCGACCAAAAAAATCATGACAAGTTTTAAACCATATTTTAACCGAACAAGAAGCTGTTAATATCTGCTTTTTTATTATCAACAAAAGCCTGTCAACACTTGTTAATAAAGTGCAGAAGGTATTGTGTGTCACCATGCACTTTTGTTAATCTGCTGTGAAAAGTTTGTTATCACATTTTTAATAACCAATTTTGCAAAGGTTATTCGTTTCTTTTTTAAACCATATTAACAGGATAACATTATCATTTGGGTTTAAAATTTTAATTAAAAAAGAAAGATATTAATATTATGACTGTTGATAATTTTTCGGAACATTTGAGCAAAGGTTTTCTTGATTTGCCAGTAGACTCAAATATTAATCTTGTTGACGAAATCAACAGGCTTAAAAGAGAAAAAAATGCTGTTATCCTTGCTCACTATTATCAGAGTGATGATGTTCAGGATATAGCCGATTATATTGGTGATAGTTTAGGTCTTTCGGAAAAAGCAGCTAAAATAGAAGCCGATATAATTTTATTTGCGGGTGTTCACTTTATGGCCGAAACGGCCAAGATGCTCTCGCCTACAAAAAAAGTAATTATTCCCGATTTGAATGCAGGCTGTAGTCTTGCAGATTCTTGTCCTCCTAAAGAGTTTGAACAATTTATCAAAGAACATCCAGAACATACAGTGGTAACCTACGTGAACACTACTGCAGAGATTAAGGCTTTATCGGATGTTTGCTGTACTTCAAGCAATGCTGTTGAAATTGTTAATAGTTTTCCCAAAGGTACTCCTCTAATTTTTGCACCGGATAGAAACTTGGGAAATTATATTAAACGAATTACTAACAGGAACGAAATGGTTATTTGGAACGGTGCATGCCATGTACACGAAGAATTTTCGTTAGAAAGGATTTTAGAATTAAAAAAAGAAAACCCCGAGGCTAAAATTATTGCTCACCCTGAGTGTCAAAAACCTATCATCTTAATTTCCGATTTTGTAGGATCTACTTCGGCTCTTCTGCAATATGTTCAAACCGATAGTGCATCTAAGTATATTGTTGCTACAGAGTGGGGCATTCTTCATCAAATGCAGAAAGTAAAATCCAACAAAACTTTTATTGCTGCTCCCCCAAAAGACAGTTCATGTGGATGTAACGAATGTTCATTTATGAAGTTAATATCCTTAAAAAAGATTTATTTGTCGCTTAAGTACGAGTCTCCGGAAGTGATATTAGACGAAGAGATAAGATTAAAGGCAGTTAAGCCCATTGAAAGAATGTTAGAATTATCGAAACAGTTAGGAATAATTTAATAGAAGCTTAAGAATAGAATGAATCAATCAGATTTTCTCCGAGATTTTAAAGGAACCGAAACCGAAAGAGAGTTAGAGAAAAAGGTTAGACCAACAGAATTTGAAGATTTTAGTGGTCAGGAGAAAATTATAGAAAATCTAAAAATTTTTGTCCAAGCTGCCAAAATGAGAGGAGAAGCACTCGATCACGTGCTACTTCATGGGCCTCCAGGATTAGGAAAGACGACTCTCGCTAATATTATTGCCAAAGAGTTAGGAGTAAGTTTAAAGGTTACCAGTGGTCCGGTTTTAGATAAACCTGCTGATTTAGCAGGATTATTGACAAATCTAGAAAAAGGAGATGTTCTTTTTATCGATGAAATACATAGGCTAAGTCCTATTGTGGAAGAGTATTTATATTCTGCTATGGAGGATTATTGTATTGATATACTTATAGATAAAGGACCTAGCGCTAGAAGTATTCAAATTCAAATAGATCCATTTACCTTAATTGGCGCTACTACCCGGAGTGGATTGCTTACTAGTCCGCTTAGAGCGCGATTTGGTATAAAAGCCCTTCTTGAGTATTACGACTCAAAAACTATAAAACGAATAGTAAAGAGATCAGCATCAATATTAAATATCACTATATCTGAGGAGGCAGCTTTGGAAATTTCGTTAAGAAGTAGAGGTACCCCACGAATAGCAAACGCATTACTCCGAAGAGTTAGAGATTTTGCCCAGGTAAAAGGTGATGGAAATATAGATATTGAAATTGCTCGATTAGCCCTAGACGCATTATCAATTGATAAAAGAGGATTAGATGAAATGGATAATAGAATTCTATCCACAATTATTCATAAATTCAATGGGGGTCCTGTAGGGTTAAATACAATTTCAACTGCGGTAGGAGAGGATAGTGGTACAATTGAAGAGGTATACGAACCTTTTCTTATAAAAGAAGGATTTATAAACAGAACTCCCCGCGGTCGCGAAATTACATCATTAGCCCTAAAACATTTAGGTATTGAAGGATTGGGAAGACAGGGAACTCTCTTTTAGATAAAGGATTTTGCTAATTTTTGAAGGTATGGTTTATTGGTTAGTATAATACGTTTGCCATCCATCTTTATAATATTGTCTGATTTAAATTCGGAAAGTAAGCGAATAACCGATTCTGTTGCTGTTCCAACAATATTTGCAAGTTCCTCGCGAGTTAATATAATATCAAGATATCCCTCGGGTGTTTTACCGAATGTATCTTCGAGCATTAAAAGCGACTCGGCTAATCTTTCACGAACGGTCTTTTGTGCTATATCCTTAATAAAGCTATTTGCCTGATTCAACTCTTTGCATGTTAGTTGAAGTAAAGAGAGAGCAAAATCACCATTGGTTTTAACCAAATGAATTATTACATCCGCAGGAATATAACAAATTTCTGCATCTTCAAGAACCTCGGACGTTGTACAGGCTGGCTCGTTGCTTAATACCGAACGGTAACCGGTTAAATCGCCCTTAAGAGCAAAAGCTACAATTTGCTCTTTTCCATCTGAACCGGTTTTGTAAATTTTTATAACACCACTTTTAAGGCAGAATACTCCAGAAATTCTGCTTCCCTCTTTATAAATAATTTCACCACGTTTGTAAAGCTTACAAATCTTGTTTTTCTCAAGATAAAGTGTTTCATCGTTATTCAACGATTTGAACATCGAATTTGTAGATGAAATACAACCTTTGCAGTTTATGTTTTTTTCCATTTTCGATTAACTCCAATTAGTTATACGAAAAATCTAGTTTTGATTAATTACAATACACTTTTAAACTGTTCAATGAATTTTATATCATTTTCGAAGTAAAGTCTAAGGTCACGAACCTGATATTTAAGCATGGCTATTCGTTCTATTCCCATTCCAAAAGCATAGCCAGTGTACTTTTTCGAATCGATATTGCAATTTTCGAGTACATTGGGATCAACCATACCGCATCCTAATATCTCTAACCAACCAGTATATTTACAAACCGAACACCCTTTTCCACCACAAAGATTACAGCTAACATCCATTTCGGCCGAAGGTTCAGTGAAGGGGAAAAAGGATGGGCGTAAACGAATTTTAACATCTGAACCAAATAGTTCTTGAGCGAAGAAAAGAAGAGTTTGCTTCAAATCGGCAAATGATACGTTTTCATCGATATATAAACCCTCTACTTGATGAAAAATACAGTGAGCACGTGCCGAAATTGCTTCGTTTCTGAAAACCCTGCCAGGACAGATAACTCGAATAGGAGGTTTTTCCCTCTCCATTACTCGAACTTGTACAGAAGAGGTGTGAGTTCGAAGTAATATTTCTGGTTTGCTCTTTATAAAAAATGTATCCTGCATATCACGAGCGGGATGCTCTTGCGGAAAATTCAACGAGCTAAAAACATGCCAATCATCTTCAATTTCTGGACCATCGGCAATGCTAAACCCAAGAGTTTTAAAAATATCGTAGAGTTCCTCTTTAACAAGTGAAATGGGGTGACGACTTCCAAAATTGGATGGTAATCCAGGAAGAGATAAATCGTAGTTATAGGAGGTAGAACTAGTAGACTCTATTTGATCTTTTATAGCACCTATTTTCTCTACTGTTATATTCTTAAGTTCGTTTATTAGTTTACCGATTTCTTTTTTCTCCTCGTTTGAAACCTTACGAAAATCGATAAGTAATTGAGTAATTTGCCCTTTTTTACCCAATTGTTTTACCCTAAATTCTTCGAGTTGAGTAAGCGATGAGGTAGTAAACTGATCTACCTCTTTTCGTATCAAATCAATTAAATGTCGCATTTGCTATTTTTTTAAAATCTTAATCTTCATCCTTATATCTTCTGTAGGTCTATCTCCGGGATTTGTTTTTACTGCAGCTATTTTATCGATTACATCAAATCCTTCTATAACTTCCCCAAACACAGTGTAATCACCATCAAGATGAGGAGTTCCGCCCAACGTTGAGTATAACTCGACCTGTTTATCGTTAAAGGAATATTGTTTAGTATTCTTATAAACAGTTTCAATGGTATCCTGCATATCTACATAAATCTTAGTAAAATCAGGATTTAGCCCTTCATCCATCATTTTATCGGCCTTTTCCATTACCAGACGATTAGTGATAGCCTTTTTTAACATATCATTTTTTCGACTTGCTAAAACATCTAACTCTTCTTTTGTAAACTTTTTACCCTGAACAATGTAGAATTGCGAACCCGAAGATTTTTTTTCTGGGTTTTGAGTATCCCCTAATCTTGCAGCAGCAAGTGCCCCTTTTTTGTGATACAAACTTGTAATAAATTCTGCATCCAAAGTATAACCAGAATCATCGGTTTTCGATTCGGAGTCTACCTTTGTCGAAGGATCTCCTCCTTGTATCATAAAGTTATTAATCACTCTATGAAAAATAATTCCATCGTAAAACCCCTCCTCTACAAGTTTTACAAAATTATCGCGATGAATCGGAGTTTCGTTGTACAATTTTAGTTTCATAGTACCCAAATCGGTTTCAATGGATACTATTATTTCGCTTTCTTTAGGCGTTTGAGAGTGTTTACATCCAGTAAACACCAGAGAAAACAAAAAGACAGTAATACTAATTGTTTGAAAGAATGATTTGTTCATAGTGTTAAATTTTCAGCAAAAATAGAAAATCCAATCCCCATAATCATCTATTAATTGCATATTTTTGCATGATTTGTATAAATCAATAATCAGAGAATCTATATTTGTTTGTATGAACTACTTAAAACGCGTTGCTGGACATACTCTAATATACGGCTTAAGCAGCGTAGTTCCACGTTTACTAAACTACTTTCTTGTTTTTCTACATACTCGTGTTTTTTTACAGGAAGAGTATGGAATAGTAACCGAGTTGTACGCATACCTGGCGATACTACTGGTTTTGTTAACATATGGCATGGAAACCGGATTATTCCGATTTTCAGGAAAGGACGATAATCCCGATGAAACTTATTCCACAGCTTTCATTTCACTATTAACAAGCAGCTTCTTGTTTATTTTTGTTGCTTCATTGTTTTCAGATTCAATTTCTACTTTAATGGGCTATTCAGGCAAACCTGAATACATTTTTCTTTTGGCAGCCATTATTGGACTTGATGCTTTTTCTGCTATACCTTATGCCAAACTTCGATTATTAAATAGACCTTACACCTTCGCTATGGTAAAGGTAGTTGGCGTTTTACTGATGATATTCTTTAATATTTTTTTCCTGCTAGTTTGTCCGAAATACCCTATTTTCGAAAGTGCAGGATTATATAATCCCAATCTGGGAGTTACTTATATTTTTATTAGTAATCTTATAGGAACTTTATTTACAACAGTATTCATTCTTTTCATCCCTGGTTTGCTTCCGTCAACATTTAGTTTCGCTAAGTTAAAAACATTATTAGTTTATTCTTTTCCCCTTTTAATTAGTGGAATAGGAGGATCATCCAATGAATTTTTCGATCGAATTTTCTACAAGTATTTAGCCTCAGCCGATGTTAATGCCCTTTATGAGTTAGGCATTTACGGTGCAAATGTAAAATTGGCTGTTCTAATGACGCTTTTCATTCAGATGTACAGGTATGCAGTTGAACCATTTATTTTTTCAAATGTTGGAGATAAGAATTCCCCAAAAATGTATGCAAACTTAACAAAGTACTTTCTAGCTTTTGCATTACTTATTTTTCTTGGTGTAGGATTATTTACAGAACTCTTTCAAATTTTAATAGGTAGAGATTTCCGTGAGGGCATAGGTGTTGTCCCAATACTACTATTATCTAATTTATTTTTCGGTCTTTATTTTAATATAAGTATCTGGTATAAGATAACAAATCAAACATGGTATGGAATTCTTTACACCTTTAGCGGCGCTATTATTACCATGGTTTTGTACTTTATCCTTATTCCAATTATTGGGTACTATGGCGCAGCATTGTCTAAACTTGTTTGTTACATTCTAATTACTATTCTTTGCTTCTGGGGTGGTCAAAGACATTATCCAATTCCTTATGAAACAAAGAAGTTTGTTCTTTTTATTGTATCAGCTGTTTTCCTATTTCTTTTAGGATATTTTATAACTATACCCAATTACGCTATATCATTTATTTTTAGATTTTCTTTAATTTTGATTTTTATTACTTTATTATTAAGAGCAGAGCAAGTTAAATTTAGCTTTTTATTAAAAGGATTCAGACATGCAAGTAAAAATAATTAATCAATCAAAGCACCCTCTCCCTAGTTATAGCACAATAAACAGTGCTGGTATGGATATACGTGCCAATTTGGCTGAACCTGTTATTTTGTCCCCATTTGAGCGAAAGTTGATTCCCACAGGTTTATTTATTGAGCTTCCAAGTGGATTCGAGGCTCAAATTCGACCCAGGAGTGGTTTAGCTTTAAAAAAAGGACTTACTGTTTTAAATACCCCAGGTACAATTGATTCTGATTATAGGGGAGAGATTGGTGTTATACTTGTAAATTTAAGTAATCACGACACCATAATTGAAAATGGAGAAAGAATTTGCCAAATGGTTATTGCAAAACACGAAACTATTTCTTGGCAGTTAGTTACACAATTAGAAGATTCCGAAAGAGGTGATGGTGGCTTTGGCCATACAGGCCATAAATAAACAAGAATATGAGAAAAGTTTATTTCTTATTTTTATTAATAACCATTTCTTTTTCTGCTTGTAATGGTACTAAAAATCTCTCCCGTAAGGAAGCCTATCAGCAACTAGGCCCTTTCCTGCATTATTACGAGGGAATTCAAAATAGATTGTATGGAAATATTGTTAAAGCGATCAATAATTTTGAGGCTGCACTATATCTAGATAAAACCAATGACGCTGTATACTATGAGTTAGCACTTTGCTATAATATAAATAACGATTTTTCTAATGCCATTATAAATATAGAAAAAGCAATTGAAATTGTACCCCTGAATCAACATTACAGAAATTTTTACGGGGTCCTCTTAATAAGTAACAAAAATTTTGAAAAAGCCCTTAACAACCAGATTCATCTTGTTGAACTTGATACTTCCAATGTTAACTACCGTTTTCAGTTAACTTTATTGCAATATGAGATGAAGCACTTTACTCAAGCTGTTGAGAATATAACTATTCTCGAAGATCAATTGGGATATAATTTACGATTAGCAGAAATTAGATTAAGAATTTACCTCGAAACAAGTAATATTCAGGATGCGTTAAATGAGGTGAATCGCATTGTAAGTTTGGATGATAGTAATCCCTTGTACTTATTGTATAAGAGCGATATTTATTTTAAAATGGGTGAAGATAGTACAGCTTTTAGTATTATTCAACGTGCTATAGATCTTAATCCTGAACTGCCACAAACACAAATAGAATTATATCATCGTTATATAGAAATAGGTAATTACCCAGAAGCACTAACAATTTTGCTTCGCCTTTTTACCGATAACCAAATTGGCCCAGAGGAGAAAGCCAGTTTATTCTATCCCTTGCTTTTTGATCAAAAAGTATATATATCGCAACGGGAAAAATTGGATACCTTAGTTAATCTATTGCGAGAAAAGCATCCTAATTTGTTGTATGTTCATGAAATAGCATTTGAGCATTTTCTCCGTTTTCGTGATTTTACCATGGCTCGTGAAGCACTGCAAATTCTTACTATTCTGGATGAGTCAAATCCTGCAAGGTTCGAAAAACTTATATCATTCGATTTCTCACTCCAAAAGAGAGAACAGGTTATTTATAACTCAATTACTGCATTAAAAAAATTTCCCGATAAGTCCATATTCTATCTTCTTCAAGCATTTGCACTTGACGAGTTGCATGATACATCAAATAGTATACTTGTTCTAGAGAATGCAGTTTCCAAGATTACTGACCCATCCGATAAGGCTGAGATTCTTGGTGCACTTGGTGATATGTATTTCAAAGCTCAAAATTACAGTAAGGCATTCAAAATGTATGAAGTTACATTATCTATTTCACCATTAAATGCTAGAATACTTAATAATTACAGTTATTACCTTGCTATTTTAGGTAAATCGCTAGCCAAAGCTCTTGAAATGAGTACCAAAGCCGTTGATCTTGAACCTAATAATAGTACTTATATCGATACAAAAGGTTGGGTACTCTTTCAAATGAAGCGATACGACGAAGCACGTGATGTACTACGTAATGCCATAGCAAAAAGTGGAAGCACAAGTGCAGTTATTAATGAACATTATGGCGATGCACTGTATAAATCTGGTAACAAGGAAAATGCTTATATTTACTGGCTAAAAGCGAAAGAGATTGGTGGTGGTTCCGACAAGTTGGAAGAAAAGTTAAGAACAAAATCGTATGTACCATAGATTATTTTTTCTTTTGGTTTTTCTAACAATTTTTGGATGTTCCCCTACTAGACATTCGACACCTTATGCTTTACAAATTTCAAATTTAAAGGATGCTAGTATTCTTTTTCAAAAAGTAAATTTTAGAATTGAGTCAAACGGACAACTTAGAACTCACCGTTCTTCACTTTCCTTTTACTCTGATACACTTATTCATTTAGCAATTTTTTCAGGATTTAATCGTAAAATTGCCATTGTAGATATTGATAGTAAAGGAATGCAATTCTACGATTTATTTTCAAAAGAAGGGTTTTTTATAAGTTCAAAGGAGTTTAGTGATGAATTTGGAATTTTTTCTTTACCACAGACAATTAAAGCCTTATTGCTAGGTTATTATCCCGACACTGTATATAATGGGAAAATTTTAAAAGAATTTGAAAACATCAAGAAAGATACTTCAGTTCTTTCTTTAACATTTAAAGATAATAGCAATATTATTCATATTAATAGTTTAGTTTCGCAGAATAGTATATTAATTAATCACTTATTTAATTCTAAATATTATGAATCCGTCCCTCATAGTATATATATAACCCTTGCGATAAATGATAGTATTTATGAGTTTGATTTAGAGATTAACATAAAGTCTTCAACAGGTTTGCTTCCAGTTATTGAAGACGAAAGCGTGTTACACATGTTGTCAAATTTTACTTTTAAGAATGATTAAGCGCTTAACCTTTTCTCTTTTTTTTATATTTTTCTGTTTGACACTAAACTCTCAAACTCTTAAGGAGCTCGAAGAGAGAAAGAGCAGAACAGAGGAGAGTTTAAGGCAAACTACCATGTTACTGGAGAAAACAGAGAAGGAAAAGGAGCAGTCTATTAACCATTTAAATGTTTTAAAGAAACAGATTGATTTAAGAAAGACGCTTATAAACGATATTCTAAAACAAATTGAATTTTTAGAGTTAGAGATAGGAAATAAATCTCTGCTTGTTTCCTCATATAAGAAAGATCTTGAGAATCTCAAGCGAGAATATGCCAAGTTGATTCGATTCGCTCAAAAAAATAGGAATGACATGGACATTCTTGTTTTCATCTTTGCATCTTCCGATTTTAATCAAGCATATCGAAGGCTACGTTTTTATCAGCAATTTCTTCGTTTTAGAGAAAAGCAGGCAAGGGAAATTATTATTACAACAAAAGCTATTGAGAAGGAGATGCATGATATTTCAGTTACACGTAACCAGCTTGCTACAACAAAAGACGAAAAGGATAAGGAGCTTATAAATTTAAACAATGAAGAAAAAAAATTCTCAACAACTGTTACAAAGTTGCAGCAGAATGAACGACAACTGCGAAAAGAGTTAGAGGAGAGGAAAAGAACGATGGAAGCACTTGACAAAGCTATTACCGAGTTAATTGCAGAAGAGGCTAGAAAAGCCGCAGCACGAAAAGAGGATAAAGTACGGGATGCACGATACTTAGAATTATCCAAGGGCTTTACCGGGAATAAGGGAAAGTTACCATGGCCAACAAAATCAGGAGTTATAATTAGTGATTTTGGTGAACATAATCACCCGGTACTAAAAGGTGTAAAGGTGATTAATAACGGAATTGATGTAAGTACTAATCCTGGTGAGAAAGTCAAAGCCATATTCGATGGAGAGGTAACCAAAATAGTTTCTATTCCCGGTTCTAACGTTGCAGTTATTATTCGCCATGGAGAATATTTAACTGTATTTTCAAACCTCGTAAAAGTGCAGGTAAAAATAGGAGATAACCTAAAAGCTATGCAAGAAGTAGGCGAGGCTTATACCGATGATAAAACAGGAAGAGGAGTTTATAATTTGCAAATTTGGAAAGGTACATCAAAACTTAATCCAGCTGAGTGGATATTACCATAAATTTTTTAATTTCGTATCCCATTTACGAAACAAATTTAACATTATCTAAGTATAAACAACTTGAGATATAGTAAGGTAAATGAAAAAAGCTATTAGCATTCAATCAAAATTAGATAACATCAGCCACATCGAGAAGTTGGTGGATGAGATTTCTGAGCAATGTAAACTATCCTCCGATATTTATGGTAAAATATTGATTGCCACAATCGAAGCTGTAAATAATTCAATAACTCACGGAAATAAATTTGATATCAATAAAACTGTAGATGTTGCTGTACATATAAATGATTCTAGCATTCATATTTATGTTAAAGACCAAGGTTCTGGTTTTAACTACGAAAATATTCCTGACCCAACCCGACCAGAGAATCTAGAGAATGTTTCAGGCAGAGGAGTTTTTCTGATGCGGAATTTAGCCGATGGTATCTCTTTCGAAGAAAACGGCTCAAAAGTTGAATTAATATTCAATATTTAGCAAGTGCCAATTTTTTTCTATAATTCTGACCTAGACTTCAAACTTAAGAATAAAAGAAGTTTAAAATGTTGGGTTAAGTGCATTATTGAATCGTCTGGTTTTAATTTAGGAAATATTAATTATATCTTCACTTCCGATGAAGAAATTTTACGCATAAACCAAGAATACCTTAACCATAATTATTATACCGATATTATCACCTTTCCCTTTACCCAGGATAAACTTATTTCAGGCGATCTGTATATCAGTATTCCTACAGTGAAGCATAATGCCAAAGAATTTAATCAAAGTTTCGAGTTAGAATTGAACAGAGTAATAGCTCATGGTGTTTTGCACTTGATAGGATTCGATGATAAAACAGATCAAGATCAAAAAGTAATGCGAGAGCAAGAGGATTTTTGGCTTGCTAAGCTGATTCACTAATATACCATGCTTCAAAAGTTTGATGTTATTGTTGTAGGCGCTGGCCATGCTGGCGCTGAGGCCGCTGCTGGTGCTGCTAGATTGGGAGTGTGCGTTTTGTTAATTTCTATGGATTTGACCAAAGTGGCCCAAATGAGTTGCAATCCGGCAATGGGAGGAGTTGCTAAAGGACAAATTCTACGGGAAATTGATGCTTTAGGCGGATACTCAGCAGTTGTAACCGATCAGTCATCAATTCAATTTAGGATGCTCAATCGATCAAAGGGTCCGGCAATGTGGAGTCCACGCGCTCAATGTGATCGCATGAAGTTTACTGAAGTTTGGCGCGATACCCTAGAATCCATTGAAAATTTGTATTTATGGCAGGATAGTGTTACCGCTCTTGAGTTTGATGGAGATAGGGTTTGTGGAGTTAAAACTAAACTTGGTATATCAATTAAATCGAATACCGTGATTCTCACCAATGGAACATTCCTAACCGGACTAATGCATGTTGGAAGTGTTAACTATAGCGGTGGAAGGGCTGGCGAGCAAGCTTCATTTGGTATTTCTGAGCAATTGAAACAACTCGGGTTTGAAGTAGGTAGAATGAAGACAGGTACACCTGTTAGAATTGATGGAAGAACTGTTAATTTTGAGTATCTGGTTGAGCAAAAAGGTGAGGAGGAGAATAGATTTTTTTCCTACAGAACAACAACTCCAAATTCTTTAATACAACGCAGTTGTTATATAGCCCACACATCCGAATACGTGCACGATATGCTTAGACAGGGGTTCGAGTACAGCCCACTGTTTAAAGGTGATATTCAAGGAATCGGCCCTCGTTATTGCCCTAGTATTGAGGATAAACTACGAACATTCTCGGAGAAAGAATCTCACCAATTATTCCTAGAACCCGAGGGAGAAAAAACCTATGAGATGTATCTTAACGGCTTTAGTTCATCACTACCAGCGCATATTCAATATGAATCATTAAAACGCATTAAAGGTTTCGAAAAAACCCATATACTAAGACCAGGCTATGCCATTGAGTATGATTATTTCGCACCAACACAATTAACGCATACCCTCGAAACAAAGCAGGTGAAAGGTTTGTTTTTTGCTGGGCAAATCAATGGAACCACAGGATACGAGGAGGCAGCAGCCCAAGGTTTAATGGCAGGGATTAATGCTGCCCATAGCGTAAAAGGATTAGAACCTGTTATACTATCGCGGGATGAAGCATATATTGGAGTTCTTATTGATGATCTGGTAACAAAAGGAGTTGATGAGCCCTATAGAATGTTTACCAGCAGAGCTGAGTACAGAGTTTTGCTAAGGCAGGATAATGCTGATGAACGGCTTACGCCTTTAGGACATAAACTTGGATTAATATCTGACAAGCATTATTTAAGGTTTACAGAGAAGTATTCCCTAGTCGAGCAATTAGTAAATAGTATTAAGAAAGAAAGCATCCGACCAGAAGCAATTAATTCATTTTTAGAAGGTATAGGCTCTGCACCAATAAGCCAGTCTAGAAAGTTACTTGATATTGCCCTCAGACCAGAGGTTTCCTTGCATAATTTACTAGAAATCGTACCCAGTCTTAACTATTTTCTGCATGATAATATCGTTACAAAAAAGGTAATTATCGAGTCTGCTGAAATTAAGATTAAGTATGGTGGTTACATCAGCAGAGAGAAACAGGTAGCAGATAAGCTTCAAAGGCTTGACTACGTCAAGATTCAACCCGATTTCGATTACAATAAGTTGCAATCACTAAGCACCGAAGCGCGGCAAAAATTATCAAGAATTAAGCCAGAGACAATAGGCCAAGCAAGTCGAATTCCTGGTGTATCCCCTAGTGACATCAATGTGTTATTGGTTTACCTGGGTCGATAAAGTTCCACGTGGAACAGGATACCTTGAATATCTATTAAAGTTTTTGTTCCACGTGGAACATTTATTTAAATACAATTTTTCAACGCTCAATAAATTAGGGTTTTATTCGAACATAAATTTTTCAGTCATGAAGGAAGGTGTTGAAACTATTAGTGGAGTCCTAATTGTTCCACAAGAAAAAAGGATGTTTGGAGCACGGATTTTGATTCGTGATGGTAAGATAGTTGACATAATGGAGGATGGCGCAGTTAATGGCCCTTGCATCTTACCTGGATTTGTCGATTCACACGTTCATATTGAAAGTTCCATGCTTATTCCTAGTGGATTTGCTCATATGGCGGTACAACATGGAACCGTGGCAGTGGTTACTGATCCTCACGAAGTGGCCAACGTGGCAGGTGAGGCGGGCATTAGATTTATGATTGATAATGCCAAGTCTGTGCCCATGAAATTTTTCTTTGGTCTTCCTTCGTGCGTTCCTGCATCTCCCATGGAGAAAAGCGGAGCTGTTATAACCAGTGTTGATGTGGAAAGAATGATACAAGATGAGGACTTCTACTTTCTTGCCGAGATGATGAATTTCCCAGGGGTTATTTTTAATGATCCGGAAGTAGTAAACAAATTAATATCAACCAAACGGGTGGGAAAACCAATAGATGGTCATGCACCTGGGTTAGAGGGGGTGGATCTGGAGAAATATGTTTTTGCAGGAATAACAACCGATCATGAGTGTAGTACACTTCAAGAGGCTATTAAAAAGATAGAATTAGGGCAAAAGATTCAAATACGAGAGGGGAGTGCCGCCAAAAATTTCGAAAACTTGTCTCCACTTATCAAGAATCATTCAGATTCAATTATGTTTTGTACTGATGATTGCCATCCTGATTATTTGTCTGAAGGACATATCAATAAAATAGTTTCTCGTGCTATTGCAAAAGGTTACGACCTTTATGATGTATTGAAGGTCTCCTGTGTTAATCCTGTAAAGCACTATAATTTACCAGTGGGTCAATTACGAGTTGGTGATGATGCTGATTTTATAGTAACGAATGATATTAAAGAATTTAAAATTACCACCACGTATATTAAAGGAGTAAAAGTTTTTGATAAAGGGGAAGTACTATTCCCGCTTAAGAGCGTACCTGAACCCGAGTATACTTTTAGAAATGATTTACCGCCTGAAGGGTTGGATATAGTGGCACAAACATCTAAAGTAAACGTTATACAAGCAATAGATGGAGAACTTATAACAAAGTGGAGTGTTGAGAATATTTGGGTAGATTCAAATATGTCCTTACCTTCCAATATTGAAAAAGACCTGCTCAAGATCGTTTTACTCGACAGGTATTCCGATACTCCTCCAGCCATCGCATTTATCAGAGGCTTTGGCATTAAAGTAGGGGCACTTGGAGCAAGTATTGCACATGACAGCCATCACATTATTGCCATAGGTTGTGACGATATCAGTATACGAAGCGCTTTAGAGTGGCTTATTGATAATAAAGGAGGAATTTGTTACGCAAATAAAGAAAGTGTTACCGGATTACGTTTGCCCTATTTCGGTTTAATGACAGATATGGCAGGTGAAATGGTAAAGAAAGAATACATAATGCTAAACAACCTTCTTAGAAGCGCTGGGTGCACACTTCATTCCCCTTTTATGACTGCATCATTTATGGCGCTTACTGTTATTCCAGAATTAAAAATAAATCACAATGGTCTTTTTGATGTGATAAAATTTAAATCTGTTCCTTTGTTTAACTAATTCTTTATATTTGTGAGTATTGATTTAACTCCTATATCTTACAAATGTTTGTGCCTTTTTTACTGGGAATGTTTCTGGCTCTCAACATGGGAGGAAGTGGAACAGGACCTTCGTTTTCCGCAGCTTATGGAGCCAATGTTATAAGGAAAACCCTTATACCTGGTATTTTTGGGTTAATGGTTTTTCTGGGGGCTACTTTGGCCGGACAAAATACTGCAAAAACTTTGGGCTCGGGTATAATAAACCCCTCCATGATGAACAGCGTACTTTTGTCGATAGTATTCTTTTCTGTAGCCATGTCTCTACTTATTGCAAATATTTCTGGAATACCTCAATCTACTAGCCAATCAACAGTGTTTGCTTTGGTAGCTCCAGCAATTTACTTTGGTAATTTTAATTCAAATAAACTATTTTACGAGATTCTTCCCACCTGGTTTATCCTTCCTCTTCTATCCTTTTTGTTAAGTTTTATAATAGGGAAGTATATTTATAAACCACTGAGACGAAGAGGTTATACCATTTCGAGTAAGGTTAACGATAGCTATGTTCTTAAAGGTTTACTCGTTATCCTCTCGTTGTATGTGGCGTTTTCAATAGGTTCGAATAATGTAGCCAATGCTACAGGCCCATTAACCCATATGACTCTAAATTATTTTGATTTAGATATTGAAAATTATGGGTGGATAGTTTCCAGTTTTTCTATTCTAATTATTGCGCCTTGCTTTGGAATTGGAAGTTCAATTTTTGGGAATCGTATACTTAAGAATACAGGAAAGGAAATTATTCTTTTTGGACGTATTGAGGCAGCAATTATTGCATTTATATCCGCATCGTTACTTTTGCTCGCATCTCTCTCTAAAGGTATTCCATCCTCCTTGGTGCAGTTAAATGTGGCGGCTATTATTGGTATTGGTATTGCCAAGTTGGGAGCAAGAAATATTTTTAGAAAGACAGAAGTTATTAAGTTTTTTTTCATGTGGATTCTTTCCCCTGTAATCGCTTTTGCCCTTTGCTTTTTACTTATATTTTTAGCCGATCACTACGAAATACTCTACCTGTTTTAGAAAAAAAATCCCTTTTGTGGAAAATATCGCACTTTCATCAATTATCAGTATCCTACCCAGCAAACCTGGTGTCTACCAATTTTATAACGGTATTGGTGAGGTGATTTATGTTGGCAAAGCCAAGGATCTTAAAAAGCGCGTTTCGTCATACTTTAATCGAAATAGGTACGAGAGTGCCAAATTAAGAGTTTTAGTTTCAAAGGTAGTCGATATTAAGCATATTATTGTTGACACAGAGAGCGATGCCCTACTTCTCGAAAACAACCTAATTAAGAAGTTAAAGCCTCGTTATAATATCCTTTTAAAAGACGATAAAACGTATCCTTGGATTTGTATAAAAAATGAGCCTTTCCCCAGAATTTTTTCTTCTCGAAGAGTTGAACACGACGGGAGTCGATATTTTGGACCATATACCTCGGGTGTGCTCTTAAAAACAATGCTTGATCTTATAAAAACTCTATATCCACTTCGTACCTGCAATTTTCTGTTAACTACTCATAATATAGAATCTGGTAAATTCAAACCGTGTCTCGAGTATCAAATTGGCAACTGCAAAGCGCCTTGTATAGGCAATCAGGATTCCGCTGAATATAGAGAGAACGTTGATGCTATTGTGGAGATATTGAATGGAAATATTCAAGCAGTAAAAAGAATTTTGTTGGAGAAAATGGCCACTCATTCAAAATCTTTTGAGTTTGAAGATGCCCATAGGTATAAGCTTAAACTCGAAGCGCTGGAACGTTTCCAGGCAAAATCAACAATTGTAAATCCTAAGCTCAGTGATATTGATATATTTTCAATTGCAGATGAAAAGATGTTTGCATGTATTAATTACATTAAGGTTATTCAAGGGTCTGTTATTCAATCGCATAATTTAGAACTTAAAAAGAATCTCGATGAGACAAAATCCGACCTGCTTGCATTTGCAATAGCCGAACTAAGACAACGATCAAGAAGCAATGCCCGAGAAATATTAGTTCCTTTTTTACCCGATTTTCAACTCGAGGGACTCAAGTACACAGTACCCAATCGCGGCGATAAGCAAAAACTACTCGATTTATCCACAAGAAATGCCAAGGCTTTTGTTTTAGAAAAGTTATCAAAAATTGAAAAGCAAGAGCCAACAGCACGACTTAATAGAGTGCTAACTGTGCTGCAACGCGATTTTAAAACAGCCAATCCACCTCGACATATAGAATGTTTTGATAATTCCAATCTCCAAGGAACTAATCCGGTTTCCGCTTGTGTTGTTTTCAGGAATACAAAGCCATCAAAAAGAGAGTATCGTCTATTCAATATTAGAACTGTTCAAGGGCCCGATGATTATGCCTCAATGGAGGAAGCCTTAGAGCGAAGGTATAGAAGACTTTTAGATACAAATGAATCTTTACCCGATTTAATTGTTATTGATGGAGGGAAAGGACAACTTGGTTCTGCCTACAATACATTAAAAAAGTTGGGTTTAGAAAACAAAGTTCAGGTAATTGGAATTGCGAAAAGGTTAGAGGAAATCTACTTTCCAGGCGATCCGATTCCTATCTACCTTGACAAGAATTCTGAGTCGCTTAAAGTTATACAACATACAAGAAATGAGGCTCATAGATTTGGGATTGCTCATCATAGGCGGCGACGATCAAACGCAGCCTTTGAGTCTCAACTGAAAGATATACAGGGGGTTGGAGAAAAATCTATTGAGATACTCTTTAAGCAATTCAAAAGCATTGATGGAATGCGTAAGGCAACATTAGAGGAGTTGGTTGAAGCAATAGGGGAGAATAGGGCTAAACTATTACAGGAATTCTTCGCTAATAACAAAGCTAATTTTATAAATCAGTCAAAATAGGGTTTAATTTTTCTGTTGTGGTTCAATTATTGATACTTTTGTAAACCCCTGATTTATATTAATTCTGTAAACAAATTTTAGTTTCTTTTCGTTTATATTAGTTCTTAGTACAAACAAAACCTGTATTGATGAAAGGATTTATACTTCTTGTCATTATTGCCTTTTCTGCTCTATCATCGGTAGCACAGGATTACAATATTCCCCTTAGAAGCGATGTTACCAAAGTTAAATCGGCAATAACGCTGTCAAACTTCGATAGGTTCTATATGCACATTAGTATTGAAGACCTTTATGGTACTAATGTAAATAATCAAATAGGAGAAAAGTTTACAGAGCTATACTTTGGTAAGGGCTACTCATCTGGAAATATTGGCGAACCCAAATTACCCGCTATTAAAAAATTGATTCAAATTCCATCTAACGCTGAGGTTTCCGTTCAAGTCTCTGGCTATAACATCACCGAGTATCGATTAAGCGACTACGGCATAGAAACACTAGTATACCCCAATCAGCCATCTGTTCGAAAGGATCAGGAATTTAATGAAATGCCTTTTTATTTCAATAAATCGGTATATCAAAAGTCGGGTTTTTCCGAAGAGCCAATTGCTGACATAGAAGTTTTGGGAACACTTAGAGGGGTTAGAATTGCACGCTTACAAGTAAATCCTGTGCAGTACGATCCAACTCAAGGAGTAGTTCGCGTATACAACGATATAGATGTTCGGGTTATTTCAAATGGTGCAAGTATAGAATTGGAAAGAGAAATTCTAGCAAAGACTTATTCCCCATATTTTGATCCAATTGTTACGGCTCTATACCATTCTTTTGCTAAAACTATTTATGAAGAGAAACCCGATTTGAGCAAGTATCCTGTTAAAATGCAGATTATTAGCCATAGGATGTTTGAGCAAACACTTAAGCCTTTTGTAGATTGGAAAACACAAAAGGGTTTTACCGTGGATGTGGCATATACTGATGTAATTGGAACCACAGCACAGGCTATTACAAGTTTTATGCAGGGTTTATACAATAATTCTAGCGCTGAGAATCCATTACCCACCTTTTTGATTATTGTTGGAGATGTTGAGCAAGTCCCAGCTTCGGCAACGGGCTCCTCCTCGAAACGGAAAACAGATTTATACTACGCAACTTTAGATGGTGATTATTTCCCCGAAATGTACTATGGGAGATTATCGGCTCAAAATAATGAACAACTTAAAAATATTATTGACAAGATTATTTACTACGAGCAGTATCAATTCCAGGATCCTTCATACTTAAGCCGAGCAACATTAATTGCTGGTGTAGATGCAACATGGAACCCTCGGGTAGGAGAGCCAACTGTAAAATATGCTACAAAGAACTATTACAATACCGAAAATGGCATAAGCACAGTGTGGGGATATGGCGTTGCAAATGATCCAAACAATCCTAATAATAGCTCAGGTTATACAGGATGCTATGATAATGAACGATTGTCGGTGGGTTTCATAAATTATTCTGCTCATTGCAATGAGCGCACCTGGGATAGTCCAAGACTCACAATTGATGCCGTTAATGGGATGAGCAATTACAACAAGTATCCTGTAGCTATTGGAAACTGTTGCTTATCGGCCGATTTTGGATACTCAGAAAGTATTGGTGAAGCTTGGATAAGGGCAGAAAACAGAGGTGCAGTAACTTACATTGGATCATCACCTTCGTCATATTGGTACGAGGATTTTTACTGGTCGGTTGGCGCATTTCCGATTGTAGGAACAAACAATGGTTACGTACCTACTCGCGAAGAAACTACTATAGGGGCATACGATGCATCGCATGTAAGCGCCTATTTAACAGCCGGAGCCTTAGTATTTGTTGGGAATTTAGCAGTTACCGAGGCACATTTACAGTCATACGCCACACACTCTTCGGCTCTATACTACTGGCAGGCCTATAATGTACTGGGCGATCCTTCATTAATTCCATACTTTACCGAAGCACAAGCAAATTCTGTTGTTCATCCCAATTTACTTGCTGTAGGACAGGAATCGTTAACTATTAATGCTTTACCTGGATCTTATGTGGCCGTCAGCAAGGACAATCTACTGTTGGGATCCATATATATAGATGATTCGGGAGAAGCAGAACTCACTTTTATGGGATTGAGTGAACCAGCACTAGTGAAGCTTGTAATCACACGACCTCAAACCCAACCCTACTTCGCAGAACTTCCCGTGGTTAATACTGGAGAACCATATATTATTCTTCAAGATTTCACTATTAATGATGAGCTTGGAAATAATAACTTAAAAGCCGATTACGGGGAGGAGTTCTTCTTAAATATAACTGTCAAAAATTTTGGCGAAATTCCATCCAACCCGGTTACAGCAAAGTTGATAGTAGATGATGAGAAATTTTCAGTTCTCTCAGATGCAAGCATAGCGGTAGGGGGATTTGATGAATTTGGTGCATCAAACACCATAACCATTGATAATGCCTTTAGAATTTCAGTATCATCGGATGTTGAAGATAAATATGTAGGGCACTTTATACTTGAACTAACCGATGGCATTAGTATTTGGAAATCAAATCTTGATATTCATGCAAGTGCACCAAATATTAAACTGGGAGATATTCAAATAATTGATGACGAGCAAGGAATACAGGGTATACTAGAACCAGGAGAAGTTGGTGTTCTAAAGATTAACATAAAAAATATTGGAGGAGCAAGTAGTCCCCCAATAAAAGCAACCCTATTAAATTCCTCGGAAGATATTGAGGTTGAAGGCAAGAACTTCATCATTTTGGAGTCAATTTCGGCTGAAAAGGATGAAAATGTTGAGTTTACTCTTGTTGCTAGTAGCGATATTGTTCCTGAAACAAGTTTTGCATTCACGTTAGTTATTGGTGCTGAAGCCTATAGCAGTGAGCAAGATATTAGTATTACAGTAGGAAAACTTTCAGAGGTTATTATGGGTGCAGCAGATACGGTTTATGTTTGCAATGCTCGATTTTTGGATTCGGGTGGATCAGAAGGCTCATATAGCCATGATGAAGATATTGTGATGGTTTTTTATCCAGAAACGCAGGGTAAAATGTTGTCGTTTAGATTTGAGTATGCATTCATCGAAGGGCGACCTTCGGATCTGTGGGACAAACTCTACATTTTTGATGGCGATAGCGTAAATGCGCCATGTTTTCCAGGAAGTCCCTTCAGTAATAGCGATGGAATTGACATTGGTACAATAACTGCAACAAATCCCAAGGGTGCTGTTACTTTTAGGTTTACTTCCGATAGCTCCGTTGCTCTTGATGGATGGAGTGCGGTAGTTACATGTGAAGATCCAATTCTTTACAATATTTCCTTTACTGTTAACAATTCAAAGCAAGAGCATATTGATAATGCCATCATAACAATACTTGATTTGTCCGAATCATATACTACAGATGCCTCAGGCCTTGTAAGCATCTTTTTACCCAATGGCAGTTATAGTTTTTCCGTTACCGCCGATCATTATCTTGATTACCAATCCACATTTGAAGTTGAAGGAAGTGATCAAAATATCCCAATTAATCTGGTTTCAGTTTCATCACCAATAGAATGGTTCACTCATTTTAAAATATACCCTAATCCGGTTTCGCAAACCTTATATCTGAAAGGGGTAAAGGATGTTAAGAAGTTCGAATTTTTTAATTCTTTTGGGCAAAAGGTATTAACTTTAATTCATAATGGGAACGTTGAAGCATCAATTCCTGTCTCATCACTGAACCAAGGGCTTTATTTTCTGAATATTATCAAAAATAGCGAAGAAAGGGTAACCTGTAAGATTTTAAAGCACTAGTAAATCTTTAGCAGCTAATTTGTTTAAGGGGCCAAGATTTTTTCTGGCCCTTTTTCCGTTTAGGAATACATTGCGTTGAATAAAAAAAAAATTACATTTGACTTTTCAATATTTATTTACAGAGTTTTTCTAAAATCTCTTTTTGTGAAAACCATCTCAATTGTTAATGGAAAGACTAAAAGGAATTTATATATAACAGTAGCAGCGCTGTATTTTGTAATTTCCGCATTTTTTTTAGTAAACACCGAGTACCAGTATCGAAATACGAAACAGATCCTGATTCGCGAAACGCTAAGAAACCAGAACGAACGAATACATCAGTGTTTCACTCAAGTGGCTTCAACTTTTAATCAGGCGGTATCGGCAACCATTAATAATTCGAATTTTTCTTTAGCTCTTGCAGCAAAAGATCACACCCAAATAACCAAGTCACTTCAGCCATTCCTAAATAGTGTTATACTGCCCTTAAATGCCTTTGTGGCGATTTACTCTGCCGACGGACAAGAATTATTCAATTCGAGTTCGATTCCTCTCAAAAACGTTAATAAGTACAGTATTACTATCGACAGCACTGACCATATTAAACAGCATATTGCATTTGGAAGTGGCGAATTGTACTACCTAAGATCGTACCAGGTTCAGACTTTTGGAACTACATTAAGTCTTATCGTAGGAGTTAGGGATGTTGATGGGATGTCCTTTCTGGGAACAGATTCAAGTATAGTTCCCATCGTTCTAATCGACAGCAATAAAATATTTAATAAAGATTTATACCTTGGATTAAGCTTGAATAGCTCGATTGTAAGAAGCTACCACAATACTGAGATAGTAGGCCAAATAGCCAAAATCATAAATCTTAATGATATTGTTTCTGGAAGTACCGTAAAGGTTGAGGGCGGTGTTTATGCCATCGCTGATGTTACCGAACAGTTCTTTCCAACATCGGAGAAAATAGCGAAAACGCTATTTGCCATCGATATTACAAGTTTTCATGAAATATATCAAAACCATATCTCACGTTTGCTTGCATTTATTCTGCTCTTTTTTATTGTGGTTTACCTTATTGTTAGAATTTTTCATAACCGAATAATAGGCACAATGCTTAGCGTGGAAAAAAAGTTAGAGATTAAGCTAAACGCTAGAACCCGCAGATTAATTGATCATAACGAACAGCTTAATCAGATTTTTAATTCTACTGCTAATGGGATTAGAATTATTGATAAAAACTTTTCGGTAATAAACGCTAACTCATCCTTTTGTGTTTTAACGGGGATCAAATCAAGCGATATAGTGGGCAACAAGTGTTACGAGGTATTCCCCAGCAACAGTTGTCATACCACAAATTGTCCTCTTGAGCAGATTAAGCAAGGTTTAAGTGTGGTACAATCGAAAGAGGTTCGGTTTAACCCGCTTGGCAAGAAGATAGTTTGTCAGTACAGAGCAATGCCCTTTTTAACCAAAGAGGGAGAACTTATCGGAATCATTGAGGATTTTAAGGATATTACAGATTTACATCTGGCCCAGGAAGCGGTCCATCAAACTCAACGGCAATTCGAATCGTTGCTCGATTCCATGCCGGTTGGTGTGTTTATTCGTGATTTTGATGGAAATATGTTCTATCAGAACACCTATATGAACAAGGTTTTTGGCCCAGTTGAGGAGGGAAGAAATAACTTAAAGAATATTTACCCTAGCCAGATATCACGTTTTTTTGAGGAGGATAAGCTTGTAGATAAGTATGGATTATTTGTAGGTGAAGAAAAACTAATTGATAGTAATGGAGTTGAAAGAACTTACGTCACACATAAGTTTAAATTTTCTGGAATTAATAATAAAGCATTAATAGGAGGCGTATCGATTGATATAACCAAACGTAAGAAAGCCGAACAGAACTCCTATGTTTTATCAAAAGCTATTATCAATTCGCCAATAGGAGTGTTAATTACATCCCCCGATGGGAATGTTGAGTTTTGCAATCCTGAGTTCGAAAAGTATAGTGGCTTGGCCAGTGAATCAATAATTGGGAACAGTTTTCATTACTTTAACCCTGCCCAGTTAAATAAGCTACAAGAGCCAATTTCAATAGCTCAGAACGGAGGCGTTTACCAAGGCGAATTACAGCTATCGCTTAATAAAAGTGGTTTACAGTGGTATGCTGTATCAATCGCGCCTGTTTTTAATCGTGAGGGAAGTATAGCCCATCTAATTTTTATTTTCGATAATACAACCGAACGCAAGGAGTACGAAAAGGAGATAGAAGTTGCCAAAACTAAAGCCGAAGAGTCCGATAGGCTTAAAACAGCATTTTTATCCAATCTTTCGCACGAAATTCGCACTCCGTTAAATGCCATATTAGGGTTTTCGTCGTTGCTTAATAATCCTAGTATTTCCGATGATGACAAACTCGAAATCCCTTCCTTGCTGGTTAATCATTCAAATAATCTGCTGGAATTAATAAACGACCTCATTGATGTTGCCGCAATTGAAACTAACCAGTTTACTGTATCAAAAACAGAATGCAAGTTGAATAGGCTACTCTTGGAGTCATTTAATGAAATTACATTAAAGAATAAGCAGCTCAAAGAGAAGAGAATAAAAACAAACATAAAGCTTGGAATACAAGAGGAGTCTTTCACAATTTTAACCGACCCCAAGCGTTTATCGCAGGTAATGAATCATTTAATATCGAATGCAATTAAGTTTACCAGCTCGGGATTTGTGGAGTTTGGCTATACTCTAAAAGATGCCAACAATCTTCTCTTTTATATTATCGATACTGGTGTGGGTTTAACCGATGAGGAGAAAGCTATTATCTTTAATCCTTTTCGACAAGCAGACGATAGTAGAACCCGAAACTTCAATGGACTAGGTCTAGGACTTGCCATTTCGAAGCATATAATTGAACGACTAGGCGGGAAAATATGGGTTAATAGCGTAAAAGGGCAGGGGTCAACATTTTTCTTTACTCTTCCTTATATACCTATAAAAACTAAATTCGACCCTGTTGTTTTACCTCCAAAGCATAAGGAGTTTTTTAATTGGCAAAACCGAACAATCCTTGTGGCCGACGATATTGACTCAAACTTCATGTTTATTCATACCCTCTTAAAACCAACAGGCGCAAATTTAATTTGGGCCAAAAACGGACAGGAAGCGGTTGATGTTGTAAAAAGCCATAAGGTAGATGTTATTTTAATGGATATAGTAATGCCAGAGGTTGATGGCTTTGAGGCAACCCGAATAATCAAAAAGTTTGATAGCAATATTAAGGTTATTTGCCAAACAGCATACCCATCGAACGAACATCATATGGCCAGCGAGGAGTGCGGAATGGATAGTTTTTTGGCAAAACCAATTGCCCCCTATTCAATCCTTAAAACTATTGACGATTTTTTAATTCGGAATTAAAAAATGAAAGGGCGGATTTTTAAAAATCCGCCCTTTTTAAGTTTTGTACACTAGAAACTTCTTAATGCTTTCCGTCGCATGCTAAAACGATTTTTTTCGTCACTTACGCGTTGATGATTGTAAATATTCTTTTCCCATTCTCCATACATGGGGTTAGGGAAGGCGATAAACCTTCGTCCGAATTCCTCACGGAATTGATCAACCGTTGCTGTTCCCCAGTCATCACCCCTCTTTTCAAATACTTCTGCAAAATCGTTTAAATTGTCGCCCAGTAGAAGAATGATATCAAATTTTTCAGATACGGCTTCGCGACGTGGTTCCTTGCCACTAGTCGATTCTTTGAGGAAAAAATTCTCGGGTTTTACAAAGGCGAATCCAAGTTTTTTCATATTCCGCATGGTGGCCTCCTGCTCATCGACAGTTCTGTTGCTTAGGTAAATGACATCAACACCAACCGACTGGCAAAAAAGTGTAAACTCTACAGCACCAGGTGTTGCCCTGGCATTCTCCTCGGCCACCCACTCGGCCCAGGTTTCAGCAGTAAAACCCTTGCCGGTCTCCACCATTTTTCCCTGGAAAGGGCTGTTGTCGATCATTGTCTCATCCAAATCCACCACCACAGCTTTGGGTTTTTGTCCCTTATGTTTCTTATACTCCATAACACGCTCCTTGGCGATGTTAAATCCCTGATAGTATAAAGCTTTGGCCTCGGGAGATTGCTGAAACCAAATGGTGGCAAGTACAAGATTTTCTTGCTCCATTTTATACTCACTCTCCTGTACTTTTGCCTTACAGCCCAAGAGTATTAATGCAGCAAATCCAATAATTAGTAGTCTTTTCATCAGTATATTTGTTTTGGTTAAAATCGAACCACAATCATACGAAAATATTGGGTAATATCGAAAAAAATCCAATTAAAGTAATAAAAATCCCATTGAAAGTCAGGACATAGAATATATTTTTGTGTTTGCTGTAACTTTTGGATTGTGGTGCCGTCGTATTATTGATTTTGAGATTTTAAATGACCGCTAGAGAATATAACTTGTGTGTTGATAACCACGCCGATGGGCTATATCGATTTGCCTTAAAAACTTTGGGCGACTCCGATAAAGCCAACGATGTGGTACAGGATTGTTACGAACGTTTATGGGTAAAGCACGAAGGCGTTGATTTTACTAAATCAAAATCATATCTGTTTACATCGGCTTATCACGCGTGCATAGATATTATTCGTGCCGAGAAGCGTTCAGGAGCGTTAGAGGAGGTTCGGTTCGAAGACCTATCCACTAATACACAGTATAGCGATTTACAGGAAATACTGCATGAAGCCCTTAAAATACTACCAGATATTCAACGATCGGTTATCCTCCTCAGAGATTACGAAGGCTATTCTTATCAAGAAATAGAGGAGATTACGGGTTTGAATGAATCGCAGGTTAAGGTTTATATATACAGAGCAAGGCTTTCGCTTAAGCAATACATTGGACAACTTGAAACGGTATTATAGCCATGCAAATAAACAGAGATAATTACGAATGCTTTTTTATCGACTTTATCGATGGAAAACTCTCTCCATCGGAAGAAGAGGCTCTACGTGCATTTGCTTACGAAAATCCCGATTTAGCGGAGGAGTTAAGTAATCTCGACAAAATGGTTTTAAAACCAAGTCTTGATCTTTTTTCTGACAAAGCCTGTCTTTTACATCTGCCAAACTTTGCAGGAATTGAAAGTAGAACAGATTACTTGTGTATAGCAAAAGTTGAAAAGGATATTACCCCCGAGGAGGAGAATGAACTACTGTCCATTGTAGAAAGTGCCAATACCCTGGATTTATACAAGAAATTGGTTTTATTACCCCCGAAATATAAAACTTACATACATAAAGCAAAGCTTAAAAGGTACAGCCTTTTTGCTCTAAACTACAAGCATATAATTGCTATTTCGAGTTCTGCAGCAGTGGCATTAATTCTGTTTGGACTCTTCACGTTTTTTCAGAAATCAGTTTCAGTAGTACCCGAATTGGCTGTTTATGAGCACGAACAGCCATTAATAGAATTTGAAAAACCAGAAAACTCAATACCCGAATACCCTAAATTGCCCTATACTGAGAGTAAACCCAATAGAATAAATCAGAATTTTCAATCCGAACAAAAATTATCGGCTGATCTTGAGTTGAGCGGAAATGAATCAAATGAAATTCAAATTGAAAGGGATGAGATTAGTGCCAATAGAATTCCTAGGATAGAGTTAGTTGACTTTCCTTTACCATATTCCGGTCAACCTGCCAGCGAATTTTTAGCGTTTGCACGTTTTGAACGCAATGAATTAGGCTTTGATATTATTGACGAACGGCCACAATCGGGAACCCGAGAAATTGGTTTTTTCGAATTAGCACAAATGGGTTTAAACCGCCTGGCAGCTTTCACAGGGCGAGATGTTAATCTTGGGGCGGAGAAGGATATCGATGGGCGAATAACTAAAATAAACTTCGAATCAGAACTATTTGCATTGTCCGTCCCTGTTAGCAAAAAAAAACAGTAGAACATTTCCATTATTAAGTCATGGTTAGATGCAACGGTTATAGTAAACTCGTTGTTTTAAAATGATCTTTAAATATCAGAAATAGATTACTATATAGAAATGTTTTTAGAATTCTAGTTTCGTAATTCTTTTTTTCGCTGTAACTTTTCTAACACCCCATCGTCCTACAGCCAAACAACAATATTATTACTGATTTTAATTAAACACCACTATGAAACGAATAACAGCATTACTTGGATTAGTTCTCGCAGCATCCATTATTTATGCACAGGATACGCATTTAATGAAGCTTCAGGAACTCGAAACAGACGACACCACAAAAGTGGCCGTTCAGGACACTACCCTTCAATCAAAATCAATTGAGGGTACCCTAAAATCAGCCAGCAAGGACACGACTAAAGTACGATTAGGTAAGCGAGAGATTGTTATTATTGAAAAGGATGGTAAAACATCAATCGAAATTCCCGAAAGTAGCGACAAGTATTCTTTTGATAGCAATAAGGACAAAGGTTTTACCTATAAGAAAAAGTCCAGATTCAAAGGACATTGGGCCGGCTTTGAATGGGGCTTTAATGGCTATCTAGATCAGAGTTACTCAAACGTGATGCAAGGAGATCTTAAGTATTTGGAGTTAAAGCAGCCACGCTCTTGGAATTTCAATCTAAACTTTATGCAGTATAGCATTGGATTTGGTAGCGATAAGATAGGGTTGGTTACAGGTTTAGGTTTTGAGTTCAATAATTATCATTTTCGAAACGAAACAACCCTTAAGGTTGAAAATGGCATAACGGTTGAAGATAACTCATATGCGCTTGATCCAAGCAAAAACCTTGTAGAATCAAAATTGTACACTAATCATTTAACTGTTCCCTTGCTTTTGGAGTTTCAAATTCCCACAAGCCATCGACACAGAATTTTCCTTTCGACAGGTGTTGTAGGTGGTGTTAGAATTGCCTCCAGCACAAAGCTTGAGTACGAGGGAACAACAAAAGGAAAGGAAAAGAAAAAGGATGATTTTAATCTTGCTGCTTTTCGCTATGGGTATACTGCCCGAATAGGTTATCGAGGATTAAGCCTTTTTGCCACCTTCTATCCAATTCAACTATTTGAAGAAAACAAAGGGCCAGAACTTTATCCTTTTGCGATAGGTCTACGTTTACTGAACTTTGGTGGTAGTTAGAACATTCATATTTCTGATATTTTCAAGAGTGCCTGCAATTGCAGGCATTCTTTTTTTGCTTAAATTCATAACATTAATTCAATTTTCTATATTTGCATTTAACTGTTGGTAAACAATTTGAATATGGCAAAGTGGCTTTTCGCCCTACTATCCACACTTTTAGTCAGTTTTTATAACTCATCGGCTAACGAACATCCCTATCTCGATAGCCTTAAGCGTGTTGATAAAGTTTTGCGAAACGACTCACTTCGTTTAGATGCTCTTAGCAAGTTGGCCATAGCCTACTCCGATAGTTCATACGAGAATAGCATTTTCTATTGGAAACAAGCTCTTTTGCTTGCTACTAAAAGTAAGAAAAGACCTCAGATGGCACATATCCACCACCAAATTGGATATGTGCTTTTTAACCAAGGTGAATTTAATCGTGCTTTAATGGAATTTAGGAATGCTCTTGCTGTTCACCAATTTTTGGGCGACAGAAAGGGTATTGGGCAGTTATATAACGATATTGGCCTAGTTTATAAAAATTGGGCACAATACGAGGATGCAATCAGTAATTTTTTGGATGCCCTTAGAGAGTTTGATAGCATTTCCGACGATCAGGGTATTGGAATGGTTGCTAACAACATTGGTCAAATTTACTTTTACCGAGAGGAGTATGTTGGTGCCATTAAGTACTTTCTTAGATATCTTGAAATTAATGAAAAAAACAATCGGCTGAGGGCAGTTGCAGGAGCCTCAAATAATATAGCAGCCGCTTACGTGGAGCTTAAAAGCTACGATTTGGCGCTTAATTATTACCAGAGATCTCTTAGCATTTACGATTCACTTGGTATTAAGGTTGGGGTTGGTATTTTGAGCGATAATATCGGAATGCTTTATGCTAGTAAAGGCAATTACCCTCAAGCATTAAAATTTCATTACGATGCTCAAAAGATTTTTGAGTCTATCCAAAGTCAAACTCGCCTATCGCATACTTTACAGAACTTAGGATTTACATACTATAAGATAGGAGATTATGATAACTCAATTATCAACTTAGTTAAGGGACTTTCAATAGCAAGGAATCACAAGCAACGAGAGGTTGAAAAGGAAATACTTTTCAACCTCAGCAACGTATACGAAGCCAATAATCAGTTATCCGAAGCACTCAGATGTTATCGTTACTTCACAGCGCTAAAGGACTCATTGATCAATGAGAAAACAGAAGATAATCTTACATCGCTTGAAATGCGCTACGAGTCGGAGAAAAAGGATCGAGAATTGGCTTTTCTCCAGAGCAAAATAGAACATCAACATAAGTTTAGAGTAATCATTTTGTCGGCAATACTAGTCGCTTTGTTTGTTGTTGTCTTGCTAGTAATTGATAACTATAAAAAAAAGGTAAGAATTAGAAAATTAATGTCGCGTAAAAAGTTTCTATATGAAACCCTTCAGCATACAGTAAGTGTTTTTGTGGAAAAGCCAAGTGTTAATCTCCAGGCTCCACTTAGAGTTATTCCTTTTAAGCAAATTCCTAATGGTAGCTGCATAACCGATTTTATTATACTTCATACTGAAAGTAGTCATATAATTATTACCATTTGCGCACGAAATTCATCGGTAAAATTTTCGGCAGTTAAGGCCTTTCTTTATAACGAGCTAAAACATTTTGTTGATATTGATGATGGTCAAAACCCTTTGAATCTGGTTGAGCAAATCAATAGTAAGTTGCTCTTTATTCGGAATCTCTTCGATATTTATGAAGCCGACCTTTTCCATAATTTTCTTTTAGTAGATTGCAAGCGAGAAAGTATAACTCATTGGGGACTTAATTCTAAAGTATTGCTTGAACAGAATCGAGTGGTTTATGATATTTGCAGTTCCTTTCCTGCTGGTTTTAACGAAACAAAGGCAACTCTTTACATGGTGAATTTTTCTCCAGAGAAAGCGCTTTTTGATGAATTTGTTGCATATCTTTCAAAAACTATAGAGAGCATTGAGTTTAATGAGATTGAAGAAAAAGCGGAGGTGTTAAATAACGCAATCGAGTCGTGGAGTTATAATTCCGATATTTCCAGTAAAGTACTTATTGTTATGGTGGAACTAAATTGCAGCAAACCTCTTACTATTAATCTACTTTACCCATAACTTTTTTTATAGGTAAGAAATATTCGCCCCGATTATTGTAAAGAGTCTTAAAAACTAGTTATCTTGTAATCTATTGCACCAACCAACCAGAAACTACTAAATATTTTAATACCATGAGGTTACTATTGATAAGCAACTCAACCAATGCAGGAGAAGAGTATTTGCAGCACCCTAAAGCCGAAATAGAATTATTTTTAAAGGGAGTTAAGAAAGTTCTTTTTTTCCCTTATGCTGCTGTTACCTTTAGCTTTAACGATTATGAAAAAAAAGTACAACAACGTTTTAGCGAGATGGGCATTGAGGTTGATTCGCTCCACCACCACCGTGATGTGAAGAAAGTCATTCGTGAGGCCGAAGCTTTTGTTGTTGGGGGCGGGAATACCTTTAGGCTTTTAAAGATGATTCAGCAGCTCGACATTATAGAAACCCTCCGTTATAGGGTTCTCGATGGAATACCTTACGTTGGTTGGAGTGCTGGTGCAAACGTGGCTTGTCCTACAATTTGTACAACTAACGATATGCCCATAGTTGAGCCCGATAACTTTAGCGCGTTTAACCTGGTTCGCTTCCAGATTAACCCTCACTACCTAGACGCTAATCCCGATGGACACGCTGGTGAAACCCGCGAGGAGAGAATAGAGGAGTTTATCACCATGGATCCCTTTTCCTATGTTGTAGGTCTGCGCGAAGGAAGTATGCTTAAAATTGAGGATGGCAATATATCGCTGTTGGGCAATAAAACATCGAGAATTTTCAAGCACGGGACGCCACCAAAGGAATACAGTTCAAAAGATGATTTAGATTTTTTGTTTGAATAATAGAGTATAAATTGTTTCAGAAGCCACGTAAAACGTGGCTTCTTTTTTTTCAACCCGCTTGTTTCGATTTGATTCAGCAAAATTCTTTTAATCTAGCTAGAAGCTTAAGACTTTTGTTTTTTATCACAAATAGCAAAAAATAACATATTTTTGCCCCTTAACCCTTTTTGTAAAAAGTATGACCGACTGGAAAGATAAGTTAAAGTTTGCTTACTCAACCAACCCCGATTATAAGCCCGAGGAGGATAATATTCAGCCGTTCGAAACACTTGATCCCAGCAAACAAGATATACGAGTTTGGCTCGAGAAGAAGAATCGGGGGGGGAAGGTTGTTTCCATTATTTCCGGATTTGTTGGCTCCGAAGATGATTTAAAGGAACTTGGAAAAACGCTGAAAACCCGATGTGGCGTTGGAGGAAGCGTTAAGGATGGGGAGATAATTATCCAAGGAGATTTTCGCGACCGCATAATTGCTATTTTATCGGAACAAGGCTACAAAAAAGTCAAGAAGGCTGGAGGCTAAGATACTTTTTACACTTTAAACTATTTACATGACCAAGAAGATTTTCCTTATTTCTGTTTTCGTTTTATACTTAGTAAAGTCGCTTATTGCTGACGATACCATTCGGGTTATGCATTATAATTTGCTGTACTACGATAAAACAACCGATTTTTGTACCCCTTCAAATAATGATGTTAACCGAAAAAACGTCAATTTACAAACTATTACCTCTGAATTTCGGCCCGATATTTTTACGGTAAATGAGATGAATGGATCCGTTTCGAGTGTCGACAAGTTGCTGAATAATGTATTTAATATTAATGGTTCATCAACATACAAAAGAGCGAACTATACAGGAAGCTACCTAGTAAATATGCTCTACTATAATACCGAGAAACTGGAACTAAAGTCACAATCGTATGTATTAACTTCACCAAGAATAACAGACATGTACCGGTTGTACTACAAGTCTGAAGACTTGATTAACGGCGATACAATTTTTATTACCTGCATTGTGGGACATCTAAAGGCTGGTAGTTATCAGAGCAATATCGACGATCGAAAGTTAGCCGCTCAGCAGATTATGGCACATATTAATAACCGAAAGTTAACGGGAAACATTTTGCTAATGGGCGATTTTAATCTATATACAGCTCAAGAGTCAGCTTTTCAACAGTTTATGACGCCAACATCAACCGGAATACGGTTTTTCGATCCCGTAAACGCCATAGGTAACTGGCACGACAATTCCAATTTTGCCATGCATCACACCCAATCAACGCGAACCTCTGGCGATTGTCATTCAGGAGGCGGTATGGACGATCGATTCGATTTTATACTTGCATCGGAAGCGGTAATGGAGGGAACCGCAGGAGCCCAATATGTTGTAGATTCATATTGGGCATATGGTCAGGATGGGGAAAGACTAAATAGTTCCTTAATCTCGCCCGAGAACAAGTCACTTCCTGCAGATGTTATTGATGCCCTATACCAAATGTCCGATCATCTTCCGGTAACTTTAAAACTTTACGTTGATAATACATTACTTTCGACCCCAGCCATCGATTCGGATGTGCCAAGCCGATTTCGAGTTGTTAATCCAATTGGAGGAACCATCAACTTTTGGAGTTTACTCAATTCTCCCCAAGCCATCGATTTTGAGATACTTAATCAGCAAGGAAGTTTACTGATGCGTCAGAGTTTTACGGTTTACCCCAACGAAAAGAATTCTGTTAATGCATCGAGCCTAACCTCAGGTTTGTATATTCTAAAAATTAAAGGATCTAACTTTATCTACTCAACCCGAATTGTAAAACCATAAGCTATGCGCACCCTTTTTACGTTAGTTATTCTGCTTTGCCTTTCTTTTCTGGTTAAGGCGCAATACTACGTTAAGGGACAGGAACCTGCTTGGGTTAAGTGGAAGCAAATATCAAACCCTCGTTATCGCATAATACATCCTCAAAATTACGATTCTTTAGCTGCGGTTTTCAACTACTATCTCGACAAATCGTTAACCCTTGTATCGCCCTCACTTGAGCATACCCCTAAGCGTTTTCCTGTAGTTATTCACAGCAATAGTGTTTTATCCAATGGTTTTGTGTCGTGGGCTCCGAAAAGAATGGAGATAGTTTCGGCTTATCCTTTCGATTCGTCGCCCGAACCATGGCTTTTTCATCTTGCCTTGCACGAAACACGCCATGTGGTTCAGATCGACAAGCTTATTAGTACTGGCTTTTACAAGTATAGCAATTACCTTTTAGGACAACAGTCGATAGGAGGGGCGTTAGTTTTTTTGCCGCTTTGGTTTCTTGAGGGAGATGCTGTTAATGCCGAAACCATATACTCCAACGGAGGACGAGGACGACAAGCACCATTTTATAGGCATTACCTGACACACTTTGGAAGTAATTCTGGGTCGAAATTTAGCTACGATAAATGGCTATTAGGTTCCTATAAAGATTTTATACCTAGCCATTACAATCTGGGTTACCAAATTGTTGGGTTTACCAACCATCGCTATGGTGAAACAGTATGGACTAATGCACTAACCCAGGTGGCTCGAAAACCCTATAACGTAATGCCCTTTCAGATAGCTGTGCGCAAGGGCACAGGTTATTCGGCTAAACAGATTTTTAATCAGGCTGCAAATTATCACGATTCAATTTTTAGAACATTTAAAGATGAAGTTGATATAATTGAGTATAAAGAATTAATTAGTAAACCAAAAAGCAAGGATTACACTGAGTATAGTTTTCCCTTTGTAACAACCGATAGCGTTTTGATAGCCTTTAAAAAAGGCCTTTCACAAACGCCCTCAATTATTACAGTTGATCTAAAAACTGGGAAAGAAAAACTGCTGCACAAACCAGGCTATATTACTAGTCGAATTAGCTATTCGGAAAAGGCAATATACTGGAGCGAATACAAAGCCGATCCCCGATGGGGATATCTTAACTATTCAAATATTTGGGTTTACGAACATTCACTGCAACGGGCTCGAAGAATAACTAGTCAATCGAAATTTTTTAACCCAATTGAGTTGAATTACGGATATATTGCTGTAATTGAGCAACTCACAACAGGAGCAAATGCCATTTCGATTATTGATCGGACGGGTGAGAGGTTGAAATCAACGAAGGCTCAATCGACACACGAGATAAAGGAGATTTGTGGTGGAGCGAATGATGAAATTTTTGCTCGCTGTGCTTCTCCCAATGGTATGCTTATTCTTCGTTACCATAATCTGGAGAATGAACCGGATACCATTTTAGGTCCTGTTTTTCGTGATATTTCCAATTTGGCCCATGCGAATGGAAACCTTTTCTTTACAATGACCCACAACTACAGAGAGGAGGTATTTAGCATAAATGTTCAAAGCAGGAATATCTTAAAGCATACAACATCAATGTTTGGTTTGAGTGATCTAAACATAAACCAAAGTAAATTAGTTGCTTCGAGTTTTAATGTAAACGGATCAGTACCTGTTCAATTTGATGCAAACATCGGCGTACCCTATGAGATAGAAAGCACCATTGAGCCATTTTTCCCACTAAAAGGATTAACTTTCCAAACACCAGATTATACGCAAGAAAATCCTCGGATTTCATCTCATAAACCATATTCAAAGCTGGCTAATCTTTTTAATATACATAGCTGGGCGCCTATTTATTTCAATCCAACAGAAATTGCGAACGGGACAGTCGAAGTGTATCCAGGAGTAACGCTAGTTTCACAAAACTTAACCAGCACTCTGGTTTCGAGCTTGGGTTACTCATACAACATAACCCATGGTTACCATGCGCACTTCGAATGGCAGGGCTGGTATCCTAAAATTATGGCAGGAGTTGATTATGGTAATACATATGGCTTGGTTTTTAGAGGACCACTAGCACCCGACGGCGTTGCTTATCATTCCGAGCCCGATAGGCAAGCAAAGGTTCGGATTCGCTTACCTTTTGTTTTATCATCAGGAAACATAATATCGGTTGCAAATCTTGGTGTACAGTTCGTACACTATAATACCTGGATATGGAATTTTAAAGACAAACAGTATCAAAAAGGAATTGCGGGGCTGGAGCCTTACTTCTCGTTTTATGCAGTAAACCAAATGGCGACCCGCGATATAAGACCCAGACACGGCATTCAACTTTATGCAAGCCGGTTGAGTTCCCCAAATCAAAAGGATATTTATGGTGAAACAACTATACTGAAGGGCTGGCTCTTTTTACCAGGACTTGTGCAAAATCATAGTTTGCTATTGACCTTTCAGCGCGAGTTTCAATCCACAGAACAGTATATCAGAGGGCCTCGATATTCTGCTCCTCGGGGATACGATCCCGACTTTGTTGAGTCAGTTTTCACATCTAGTTTTGACTATAGCTTGCCTGTTGCCTACCCCGATTTTCCTATTGGCCCAGTTGTTTATGCAAAGCGAATTATCGCGAACATCTTTGCTGATTTTGCATCACAAAACGAATTTGTTAAAACTGAAACCGGAACGGTTATCGATAATCGCAGGTATGGCTCAGCAGGTATTGAATTGACTGCAGATGTTAACCTTCTTAGAACTCCTTACCCTTTCAGAATTGGTTACCGAGGAGGTTTTAAGTTAACGAATGGAGTCCTTTTTCACAACCTAATTCTATCGTTCGATATAAGCAATATTATGGGTTTCAATCCTAGTAATCATTTCTATAAGATCGATTTGTAGTGCAATGCTTAAATCACTTGGAGTATGATGAATTCAGATGTAAATAGTATTAGCGACCAGAAAAAGGCACTTCGGAAAGAGATCCGCAGATTAAAGTCATTTGCCGACGCCCAAACTATGCGGGAAGGGTCAGCAGATATTTTTAGCCAAATTGAGGCCTTAGATCAATTTAAAGCCGCAAAAACCATTTTGGCCTACTGGTCGATGCCCGATGAGGTTTCGACTCACGATTTCGTAAAAAAATGGCATACCCAAAAAAGAATTCTATTGCCATTGGTTATGGGCGAAAATCTGGAGCTAAGAGTTTTCACTGGAATGGACTGCATGGTTGTGGGCCCATCGTTTGGGATACTTGAACCACGCAATGGATTGCCATACAATAACGAGGCAATAGATTTTGCCGTAATTCCTGGAGTTGCATTTGATTTATTAGGAAACCGACTTGGGAGGGGAAGAGGCTACTACGACAAGTTACTTAAACATCAAAACACATATAAAGTTGGTGTTGCTTTTCGTTTTCAAGTTGTTACAGCGGTTCCAGTTGATAATTTTGATATAGCCATGAATTTAATTGTACAACCCCACAAATAAACCGATTCAATGAAAAATCTTTTACTGTTCCTTATTCTTCACTTTTTTGCCACACATGCTTTTGCTCAGCCCCCCGAAGGTTACTACACTTCGGCGCAGGGAAAAGCGAAACAGGAGTTGATGGCATCGCTTCATCAAATCATTAAGGATCATACCGTGTTGAGTTACTCACAGCTGTGGAGCGCCTTTTACGTTACAGATGTTAGAACCGATGGAAAGGTTTGGGATATGTACTCGAGTTGCACATTCACATTTGGTGAAGATCAGGACTCTGGCTCAGGGGGCACAAGCGAGTGTCAGTTTTATAACCGTGAGCACTCGTTTCCCAAAAGTTGGTTTAACGATGCAAGCCCCATGTATACCGATATTTTTCATTTGTATCCAACCGACAAGAAAGTGAATTCGATTCGATCGAATTATCCGTTTGGGGAGGTGGGTTCTCCTACCTACACATCGTCGAATGGAAGTAAGTTGGGAAACTCTTCGTATGCAGGTTACAGTGGAGTTGTTTTCGAACCCATTGATGAGTATAAGGGTGATTTTGCTCGTACATACTTCTACATGGCCACCCGCTACTACGATAAAATTAAAAATTGGTCAAGCCCAGTAACCAACGGTACCCAGTATCCAGCATATAAAGAGTGGGTTGTAAACTTACTTTTAGAGTGGCACGAGCAGGATCCTGTTAGCCAGAAAGAGATAGACCGAAACAACGCCATTTTCGACAGCTATCAGCATAACCGGAACCCCTATATCGATCACCCTGAGTTCGCCATAAGAGTATGGGGCGATGCAATGTCGGCATCAAGCACGATGTATTTCTATAAATCAAGTATTTTCCCAAATCCAACAAATAAAAACCTGCGAGTTTCAGTTTCAGAGCCAGGATTATATAACATTACATTTGTTAATCAATTGGGTGTTTGTGTGAAATCAGAACGCGTTACAATTTTTGGGGATTACGGGGAACTGATAGTTGAGGAGTTAGGCAATGGGATGTATATAGTTAGAATTGAAGGCGAAAACATAACAGAGGTAAAAAGACTTATCATATCTCGATAGATTGGACTAATATTTAAAAAAAGAAAGAGCCCGCGAAAACCGGGCTCTTTGAATATATAGTGGGTAATTAAGACTTATTTAGCAACCTTGTCGCCATCGTAGGCCCACTTAAGATAAGCGGCTCCCCAGGTAAAACCAGCACCAAATGTGGCAATAATAACGTTGTCGCCTTTGCGAAGCTGAGGTTCCCATTCCCAAAGACAAAGGGGAATTGTAGCACTTGTGGTATTGCCATAGCGCTCAATGTTTATCATTACCTGTTCCTTTTTAATACCCATGCGTTTTGCTGTAGCTTCAATAATACGCATATTGGCTTGGTGTGGAACGAGCCAGGCTAACTCTTCGGGAGTTATTTTATTGCGATTCATTATCTCAACTGCGGTGTCGGCCATGTTGGAAACGGCAGCTTTAAATACTGCCTGACCTTCCTGATAGATGAAATGCTGTCGCTTTGTTACCGTTTCGATAGAGGCGGGGTAGCACGAACCGCCTGCAACTTGATGTAAGTGCTTGCGCCCCGAACCATCAACCTGCATCATTGCATCGAGCAATCCTAGGCCTTCGGTGCTGGGTTCAAGAAGTGCGGCTCCTGCTCCATCACCAAAAATTGGGCAAGTTTGACGGTCGGTATAGTCGGTAATCGACGACATCTTGTCGGCGCCCACAACCACCACTTTTTTGTGGCTCCCCGATTCTACAAATTTCGATGCGGTAATTAAAGCATACAGAAAGCTGGAACATCCAGCGTTCATATCGTACCCGAAGGCATTTTTTATGCCGCACTTATCGCTAATAATGTTTGCCGTAGCGGGGAATTGCATGTCGGGGGTTACAACCCCGCAAATAAGCATATCCACCTCATCGGGGTGGGTGTTTGTTTTGCGGAGCAAATCGTTTACTGCATGCATGGCCATATCGCTTGTGCCCTTGCCTTCGCCTTTAAGGATATGGCGTTCTTTGATACCTATTCGGGTCATTATCCACTCGTCGGAGGTGTCGACCATTTGGCTGAGCTCCTGGTTTGTCAGGATGTACTCGGGGACATAACCGGCAATACCGGTAATTGCTGCAGTAATTTTACCCATTAGTTAAATGCTTCTTTAAATTTTCCGCAAAGATCCGTGCTGATAACCGTTTTGGTTTGCAGGATCATGTTCATAATAGCCTTAGCATTGGAAACGCCATGGCCTATTATTACAGGTGCATTAACGCCCAAGATCGGCGTTCCCCCATAGTTCTCGAAGTTGAACATATCGAAAAAGGGATCGGATATTTTGCGTTTTTTAATTAGATGGTAGAACGCTTCGGCCTCTTTTAGTACCACATTCCCAACAAAACCGTCACATACAATAACGTTTGCCTTC
Source organism: uncultured Rikenellaceae bacterium (assembly GCA_964490015.1). Lineage (GTDB taxonomy): Bacteria > Bacteroidota > Bacteroidia > Bacteroidales > Tenuifilaceae > Perlabentimonas. The sequence goes on along the minus strand of CAZBBA010000018.1, from coordinate 3,690 downwards.
TTATCGGAGAAGAGGTCGTGTCCCTCAACGTTTCCAGCAAAATTGAAGTCACCATTATCCTTCATCAAATCAAAGGTACTCTTGGTAACAAGATTTCCCTTTTCCTCCTCTTCGCCAATATTCAATAGGCCAACCTTGGGATTATCTATCCCAAGAATTAGCTTAGAATATATACTGCCCAGAATTCCATATTGATAAAGAACATCAGGCCTACAATCGGGATTAATACCCACATCGAGAAGGAGGTTAAATTTTCCTTCGGCAACGGGGATGTAGCTGGCAATAGCTGGGCGAATAATTCCGGGTACAGCTTTAATGGTATACATGGTGCCAACTAACATTGCACCTGTATTACCAGCACTGGCAAAACCATCAATTTTTTTATGGGCTAACCACGAGAAACCTACCGTGATACTCGAGTCGGTTTTTTTAGCAAATGTCTTGGCAGGGTTTTCTCCCATTCCAATTACCTCGGAGCAGTGAACAATGTCGAATAACGACTCGCTAACTCCCTCCCCCTTAAGTATTCGGATAATCTGCTCCTGATCGCCAAATAGAACAATACGCTCCTCGGGCAACAAAAGCTTTTGCGCATCAATAGCGCCTTTAACAATTGCATCAGGCGCGAAATCGCCACCCATTGCATCTACACCAATCTTCATTTCGTTTGATTTTTGGGATTGCTGAAATGGGGAAAACCTAATGTAACTATGCAGTTACGGCTTTCTCGATAGCCAGTTTGCCACGGTAATATCCACACTCGGGACATACCCTGTGGTACTGAACTGTGGTGCCACAGTTAGAGCAAGTTGCCAGAGTTGGTGCAACTGCTTTGTAGTGAGTCCTACGCTTGTTTCTCCTCTGCTTCGAAATTCTACTCTTTGGATGTGCCATTTTGGTAATTATTTATTGTTTCAAAAAATGTATTATTCTAGTTGCTCATTAAATCCTTTAATTTATCCCAACGCGAGTCGGTTTTACCCTTTGGGGTATCCTCGTGATGCGAAAATTTTTCGAGTTGGTTTAGCATCTCTTTATCGCAATCGTCCTCCGATGTGCCCAAAATACCATGGTAACGCTGAATTGGTAAACTTAGACAGATACTCTCGTAGATGTACTGAGCTAACGGGAGTTCGTAATCGTTGCTGTTTACAAACCAAATCTCGTCGTCTAACTCACCCTCCTCAATTGAATCGGATATCCTCACAACCAATTTCCCCTCGAACTCGGTAGGGATTTTGAACGACTCTAAACACCTATCGCACTTAACCTCCACATCACCCTCGATGAAAATATCGAGTTCCATCATGTTGGTATGCTTTTCGAGAACTATTTCAACTTCAAGGTTGCCGCCCGAGACATCGCTGTTCTCAAATTCGGAGAAAAAGTCATTTTCCACATCAAAATTGATGATGTGCTGACCAGTTGTAAGTCCCTTGAACTGAATCGTATATCTATCTAAAATCTTGCTCACTTCCTCAAAAAAAACATCCCGCAAAGGTAAACAATAATATCAAATCACAAAATCTGTTATACAAAACTATTGGGGCTACCGCGAAAAATTTAAACTACTGTTTACTTTGGCGTTTTCTATCGTGCTCACTTAGCAGTATTTTCCGCAAACGCATGGCTTTTGGGGTAATCTCAACGTACTCGTCGCCCTGAATATATTCAAGGGCCTCCTCGAGGCTAAACTTGATGGGCGGAGTTAAAAATATCTTCTCATCGGAGCCCGAGGCCCTAACGTTGGTAAGTTTTTTTGGTTTGGTGACGTTTACCACCATATCGCCAGGACGACTATTCTCCCCAACCACCTGACCGGCATAAACCTCTTCGTGTGAATCGATAAAGAATCGTCCTCGTTCCTGAAGTTTATTGATAGAATAAGCGAAAGCAGTACCGCTCTCGAGGGCAATCATGGAGCCGTTTTGACGGGTTTCAATATCACCGCGGTAGGGCTCAAATCCTTTAAAGCGATGAGCAATAACGGCCTCGCCAGCCGTTGCGGTTAGCAAAACATTCCGCAAACCAATTATTCCGCGAGCGGGAATCTCAAATTCGAGATGAATTCGGTCGGCTCTACGTTCCATTATCAGCAGGCTTCCACGTCGCTGAGTTACCAGCTCAATGGCACGCCCCGAAACCTCGTCGGGCAAATCGATGGTAAGCACCTCGATGGGCTCGCATTTTTCTCCACCAATCATTTTAATGATAACCTGTGGCTGGCCAACCTGTAGTTCGTACCCCTCGCGCCTCATGGTTTCGATTAGAATAGATAGGTGAAGTACACCTCGGCCAAAAACGGTGAACGAGTCGGCCGAGTCGGTGGGTTTTACCCTAAGAGCCAGATTTTTCTCCAACTCCTTGTCGAGCCTATCTTTTAAGTGTCGTGAGGTGACAAATTTTCCGTCCTTTCCAAAGAACGGAGAGTCGTTGATGGTGAAGAGCATGCTCATGGTGGGCTCGTCCACAGCGATGGAGGGGAGCGCTTCGGGTGTTTCGATATCGGTAATGGTATCTCCAATATCAAATCCTTCGATACCAACCAATGCGCAAATATCGCCTGCTTCCACTTTTTCGACCTTAAGTTTTCCTAAGCCCTCAAAGGTTAAAAGTTCCTTTATTCTGGTTTTAATCAGTTGTCCACTGTTTTTTAGTAGGCCTACGTTTTGCCCAACTTTTAATTCGCCTCGGTAAACCTTTCCAATTGCAATTCTCCCCACATACGACGAATAGTCGAGCGAGGTGATAAGCATCTGAGGTAAGCCCTTGTTTACCTTAGGCTCGGGAATATACTCAAGAATTGCATCGAATAGCTGAACAATATTGGCTGTTGGATTACGCCAATCTCTCGACATCCAGCCCTCCTTGGCGCTGCCGTAAACCGTTGGGAAGTTAAGCTGATCTTCGGTGGCGTCGAGATTGAACATCAACTCAAAAACCTGCTCCTGTACCTCCTCGGGTCGGCAGTTGGGCTTATCAACTTTGTTGATTACCACAATTGGCTTAAGTCCTAGCGATAGGGCTTTCTGAAGAACGAAGCGGGTTTGGGGCATGGTTCCCTCAAAGGCATCGACAAGCAGAAGAACGCCGTCGGCCATATTTAGAACACGCTCCACCTCGCCACCAAAATCGGAGTGGCCAGGAGTGTCGATAATGTTAATTTTTACACCCTTATACGAAACCGAGACGTTTTTTGCAAGAATTGTAATACCGCGCTCACGCTCCAAATCGTTGTTGTCGAGAATTAACTCGCCGGGCTTCTCGTGCTCTTTGTAAAGGTTACTTTGGATAATCATCTTGTCAACCAGCGTTGTTTTGCCATGGTCAACGTGAGCAATAATGGCGATATTCCTGATACTTGGCATTTACTTGTTTTTTGGGGGTGCAAAGGTAGTGTTAATTTTGCACTTTTGTACCTAAATTAATGTTAAGATTCAAAAATTATTGATTAGCAAACAAGGGGTTAGGGAAAATTGATGAGAGATTCTAGGCAAATTCAGTAATGTTGAGGTCAATAAATGGTGATGTAGATTACCAAGGATTTTAAATAAAAACGAAGGATCGATGTTTGTCGATCCTTCGAAATTAACTAAGCATGAAGTGTAACTATAAATACTACTCGTACTTGAGCGACTGAGCAGGATTACTTTCGGCTGCTCGCCACGACAGAATTCCGACTGTAGCAAT
>CAZBBA010000017.1:0-64244 GCA_964490015.1 uncultured Rikenellaceae bacterium | reverse complement strand
GGAGTTTATGCATCTTATCGGTACCAAACTTCACTAAAATATTCCGGTTATTCTAGAACGGGGAGAGGGTAAAGCATGTGCTTTACCCTCTCTGTTTACTTTGGCATCTATTTGTGATGCTATTTGAAATTAAAGTACCGTAAAATCATCATCCGATACAATTACATGATTATTATCCGAAATTGAAATTTTTACCTTACCCCTCTCTGAATTCGAGGGCACTTGAACTTTAATTAGCGTGTCGGTAAGGCTAACTTTATGGGCGGGTGTCGTTCCAAAGTAAATAGGAGTGTAGTAGCTGTAGGGTAGACCTTTGCCCCTAATTTCTACTAAAGTGCCTGGCACCCCCTCGGTTGGTGTAAAACTCTCAATAATCGATGGTATAACCTTAATCTCTTGTGGGAAAGGAATATTCTTATCGTTTATGACTAAGGAAAATAAATAATCGCCCCCTTGAGTTAAACTTGGAACATTAAATTTAATTGTATTGTAGTCAACTCGCTGTATACCCCACGAGGAATAGTTATGCTCAACATACATGTATGCATTCTCTGAAAAACCCCTGCCGGAAATAGTTATCTCCTGAAAACTGTAAACTTCCTTGGGCCAAAAATCGGTTACCTCTGGCACAATCACCTCCAGGGCATCCTCAAGTATATCGGTACTATGACCATTCGATACGGTAACGGCGTAAACTCCGGGGGATAAGTCAGGAGGAATAATAATGTTTATTTGAGATGAACTTGATGAGGTAATTTGAGCTTCTACTTCTCCAATCTTTACCCATCCATTGTTGTAATAGTAGTTGTAAGGGAAAAAATTTTCACCGTTTATTGTTATCGATTCATTTATTATTGCCTTAGAATTGCTAAGAGATTCGATTTTCACTTTATCCATGGTGAACTCCCCTTCGAGTATGTACTCAACACCTGAGTGAGAAATTCTTACTTTAGAACTTTCGGAGACATTAGTGTATGGAACCTGAAATTTTACGTAACTGCTCGAATAGTCATAGGGGCTGCATTGAATATCATTAAGATAAACTTTGAAATTTGTTCCCCACGATGAGTAGAATCCTTCCGTATTTACTATAATAATAGTTCCCCACGTGCCATTCTTCGGTGAAAAGTCGAAAAATTTTGGGACAAGTTTAAAGTTTTGAATTGTAAAATAACGTACTCCAATATTTATACTAATGTTTATGCTTGAAAAGGAGTAGCTATTTAGGTCAGGTACCTTAACCCTTATCTCTGTATTACTAGCACTTAAAACTTGGGCATCGGTATAGTTAAATCGAACAGAAATTTCGCTTATGGTGGTGGAAAAGTTCTCGCCTTTAATCACAACAATATCTCCAACAGATGCAACTAACGGCTCAATTGTACTTACAGTAGGCTGGATGGCTTGAAACGATACTATATCGCCATAAACAGTTCCCTTTGAGTTTGTTACGTATGCTCTAACGAAATATTGATTGTTGGAACTACTGTAAGGCATAGTGGCAGAAAAACTACCAGAGATTTTACCCTCAATTGAGTGGGCTTGAGGTTCACATTGTCCCATAAGGCAGTACTCCCAGGTGGAATAAATAAACCCATAGTCAATTATTTCAAGAGTTCCCCTCTCAATAAGGCTAGCCTTGGCTTCGAACTGAGTAGAGGAGGTTGCCACTGCGCTTACGGTTTGAACTTTGGGAGCAGTCTCCTCCTTTTCGCATGCAAAATGGAGGATTGCTAGAGTAATTGCCCCCAACAATCGTGTGGTTTCTTTTATTCTAGAATACATAGCCAATCCTTATTCCATTAATAACACGCGCACCAAATCCAAATTCGTTACCCTTGATATCGGGCGAATTGGTGTTGCTATCGCTATCGATAATCTCAATTTTTTGGAAAAGTTTGTACCTCAACTCGTACTGAAATTCAATGCCAACAAACAGGTTTTTAGAAACATAAAGATCAACTCCAGTAAATGCGCTGGCAACTAAACCAACATATCCTCTCTCCGTGTAAGTAGTTATTGTCACATAGTAACTATTGGGCACCTGGTAGTAAGTGTATTCCCTCCAGCAGCCCTTTATTTCTATTTCTTCGCCATTTTGCTTCGATTTTTGGTTCGATGTTTTATATGCAATACCAAAGTCGGCACCTATGTATGGGGAAAGCCTTCGAGTGCCCTTAAAGTGCTTTTCAATACCAAAGTTAAAGGTGCCCTCAAAAGTGTTTCTCTTATCCTCTCTGTCAATGTTGTTATATCCATAAAACTGTACTTCCTTATTTACCATGCTGGCGCTATTAGAGTTAAAGGAGAACCTATGGGCTAGCGTTTCGCTAATAAAATGTCTAACTTTTATTTGATTAATGGCGTTGTTCAACGATACTTTGCCGTCGAGTAGGTTGACATTTACTTCGGTGGCCCAGCTGTTTGGGGTAAACTTCAGCGTATCCTGAGGCAATGCAGCAAGGGAGAGGGATACTAAAAGTAAAAAGGCAAAAAATTTCCGCATAATGATTGTTGATTAGGGTGTGATTAATTGATTAGGTAATAGTAAATAATGTAAGAAAAATAGAATGTTTAATTCTTTTATTCTGGTAGATACTCTATTGCTGTTGGAATTGCAATGCAACTTTTACGTAAATGTATTTATAATTTAATGATCAAGTGAAATTTTTCATGATAATTTTCAAACTCTCATAATTTTTCTTTTTTCTTTTATTATTTGATATATATTTAGGTTTTATGCAATAATAGTGCGACTCCAAAGCCTCACCATTCTTGATTTACGGCAACCCTCTCCGTTCAAAGGTAAAGTATCACTTGTTGAAAGAACTCGGTTATATATTACTAAAGTAGGATCACACCCTCACTACTGCAAATAACTTGTAAGCAGCATGCGTACTCCAATAATTAGCATTATAATATAACTCTTTGTTTTCAATGGTTTAATTTAAGAAGGCATCAATTTAAATATAATGAAGGGAGAAAAGAGGCTAGGCTTCCAAACCAACATCCATTGAAAAAACCATGGCAAATTTGCTCTGCTTGTTGTTAGTCCCTTTAAACAAAGTATCTTTGGCGCTTTTGGCAGAAAAATACTAAACTTAAAATAACAATAGAAAACATGAGCACCAAGCCTTATTTCATTTCGCGATGGAGCATACCCGTCGCGAGTTTCTTGTTCACCCTAATGGTTGGTACAGCCTATGCATGGAGCGCATTTATAAATCCTATGGTAGAGCAATTTGGATGGACAAAAACCCAGATCAACATACCATTCCTTGTTTTCATTTTTCTATCGGCAGTAATGACTATCCCCGCAGGCCGATTGCAAGACCGAATAGGCCCACGAAAAACAGGCCTGCTAGCAGCCGTACTTTTCCTTGTTGCCTACACCCTCGCATCGTTTGTTGGGAAATACCCGTACACTTGGTACCTTACCCTAACCTACGGGTTAATTGGTGGCACAGCGGGAGGTTTTGGGTACGCCTGCGCCATTCCTCCCGCCAGGAAGTGGCTTCCCGATTTCCCGGGTTTTGCAATGGCTATCTCAGTAACAGGCATGGGCCTGTCGGCTGTGATTTGGGCGCCGCTTAAAGCAAAGTTATTAATCCCCGAGTATGGCATTGAGTGCACTTTTCTTATAATTGCAGCTATCACAACAACTGGCACGCTGCTGGCTTCGTGGCTAACCAGAAATCCACCTGCTGGGTGGAAACCAAAAAACTGGGATGCCGAAACCTGCACAAAAAAATCAACAGCCATTCTAAGCGAATCCACATCAAAAGAGATGGTTGGCAGCCCAAAGTTTTGGTATATCTGGTCAATATTCACTTTAATACTTTTCGGAGGATTTATCTGCCTTACGCTTATTATCCCCTATGGTATTGAGGTATTAAAACTTAATCCAGTAAACGCAGCTTTTGCACTCTCCATATTCGCATTCTTCAATGGGTTTGGTCGCCCGCTGGCAGGCTTTTTGGGCGATAAGTTTGGCGCACTGCAAGTGTTAATTGTAACGTATGTGCTCCAAACCCTAACCTTCTTCATGTTTCCAGCGTTAGCTACCACCCAGGCAGTTCTCTACATTTTCTCAGGTTTTCTTGGATGGGGATTTGCTGCCTCAATGGCGCTATTCCCTAGTATTACTGCCACCAACTTTGGTACAAAGAATTTGGGAATGAACTACGGAATTGTTTACACAGCATTTGGTACGGGTGCTGTAGCCTCAATTTTAGGTTCATGGCTATTCGACACAACTGGCAGTTACTCACCAGCATTTCTAATTGGCGGAACTTTAGCTGCTGTTGGGCTTTTGCTGGGGATAATACTAAAAAAGAAGCACGGAGTGAGGTAGACACTCTTCTACTCTAAAGGGTATGTTGGTTTCCCAAATCTACTTCTGGTATGTTGTTGTAAAACTATTCCTGAATAAGTAAAGGTGCGGCTTTAAAGCCGCACCCTTACTTATATTCAGGAAGTAGATGCTTAGTCGAACTTATGCATTAGTAATTCTAAAATCTGCTTGCCAGCAAGCGCCACCGATGAGCCGGGGCCAAAGATTGCAGCAACGCCTTGATCGTATAAGTACTGGTAGTCCTGCGCAGGGATAACACCACCGCAGATTACCATAATATCCTCACGACCAAGTTTTTTAAGTTCCTCCATTACCTGTGGCACAAGGGTTTTGTGACCTGCCGCAAGGCTCGATACGCCTAGCACATGCACGTCGTTCTCAACCGCTTGCTTTGCTGCCTCGGCTGGGGTTTGGAATAATGGTCCAATGTCCACATCGAATCCTATATCGGCATAACCAGTGGCAACCACCTTGGCGCCACGGTCGTGGCCATCCTGCCCCATTTTGGCAATCATAATGCGGGGTTGACGACCCTCGAACTTGGCAAACTTCTCGCACAGCTCGCGGGCTTCGGCAAATACTTTATCATCCATAGCTTCTGCTGAGTAAATTCCTGAAATTGAGCGTATAACCGCTTTGTAGCGACCAGCAACCTTCTCACAGGCGTCAGAAATCTCGCCCAGTGTTGCTCTAAGTCTAGCCGCTTCAACCGAAAGTTCAAGGATATTTCCCTCGCCGGTTTCGGCACAGCGGGTAATGGCTGCAAGGGCTGCCTGTACCTTGGCCTCATCGCGACTGGCTTTAAGGTCGTTGAGCCTTTGTATTTGGCTTAAGCGAACAGCGGTATTATCCACATCCAAAATTTCAATTGGATCCTCCTTATCTAGACGGTACTTGTTAACCCCAACAATGATATCCCTGCCCGAGTCGATACGAGCTTGCTTGCGTGCAGCTGCCTCCTCAATGCGCATTTTGGGGATACCAGTCTCAATGGCCTTGGCCATTCCGCCCAGCTCCTCAACCTCTTGGATTAGCGCCCAAGCTTTGTGGGCAATCTCGTGGGTTAGCTGCTCCACGTAGTACGAGCCAGCCCAGGGGTCAACCGCACGGCAAATGTCGGTTTCTTCCTGAAGATATATCTGCGTGTTACGGGCAATACGTGCTGAGAAATCGGTGGGTAGTGCAATGGCCTCGTCTAGCGCATTGGTGTGCAAACTTTGGGTATGACCCAGCGCAGCAGCCATGGCCTCAATGCATGTACGAGCCACGTTGTTGAATGGATCCTGCTCGGTTAAGCTCCAGCCCGATGTTTGGCTGTGTGTACGCAATGCAAGCGATTTGGGATTCTTTGGATTGAATTGTTTTACAATCTTAGCCCAAAGTAACCGCGCGGCGCGCATCTTGGCAATCTCCATAAAGTGGTTCATGCCAATGGCCCAGAAAAACGATAGGCGAGGGGCAAAGGCATCAATATCGAGACCAGAGTTTACGCCAGTGCGTAGGTACTCCAAGCCATCGGCTAGAGTGTAAGCAAGCTCGATGTCGGCTGTTGCACCAGCCTCCTGCATATGGTAGCCCGAGATGGAGATGCTGTTGAACTTGGGCATATTCTTGGCGGTGTACTGGAAGATATCGGCGATAATCTTCATGGAGAATTCGGGGGGGTAGATGTACGTGTTACGCACCATAAACTCCTTAAGGATGTCGTTCTGAATGGTTCCAGCCAGCTGATCGAGGGTTGCACCCTGTTCCAGGGCTGCGCCAATGTAGAATGCCATAATGGGCAGCACGGCTCCGTTCATTGTCATCGATACGGACATCTTATCCAAGGGGATACCATCGAATAGCACTTTCATATCCTCAATGGAATCGATGGCCACACCGGCTTTACCCACATCACCAACCACTCGGGGGTGGTCGCTATCGTAGCCACGGTGCGTAGCCAGGTCGAATGCCACCGATAGTCCCTTTTGGCCTGCGGCCAGGTTGCGACGGTAGAATGCGTTGGACTCCTGAGCGGTGGAGAACCCAGCGTACTGGCGAACTGTCCAAGGCTTGTTCACGTACATGGTGCTGTATGGGCCACGCAGGTAGGGAGAGATACCGGCAGCGTAATTCAGATGCTCCATATTCTCCAAATCGGCCTTGCTGTAAACAGGTTTAACAGCAATCTGCTCAGGGGTAACAAACCCTTCGTGCGAAGCCTTAACCTCACCCGCGGTGTACTCCTGATCGATGTTTATTTTTTTGAAATCTGGTTTCATAGTAATGATTTTTTTAAACGCAAAAACGCTATGACGCTAAGTCATCAATAAAGTAGTTATTAACCTTTCTTCTAACTCCATCTTTAAAATACTGAACGTTGAAGTTAAATAGGAATCCCAATTTAATGTCAGCAAGTTTCATGTAGGTAACTAGTTGGACCTCATGAAGAGGAATTAACTCCTCAACAGCTTTTAACTCTATGGCAATTGCATCTTCAACAAGTATATCAATGACATAATGCTTGCTCAGTTTCTTGCCTTTGTAGTAAATTGGCAAGTTCACCTGTGAAAGAACATCTAATCCTTGTTGTTTGAGTTCCTCAACTAAGCATGACTCGTAAACCGATTCAAGTAATCCTGGACCTAACTCTTTGTGGACTTCAAAGGCAGAGTTTACTATCTTTTTTGCGGTTTTCTCGTATTCCTGCTTAGTCATTACTTAGCGTTTTAGTGCCTTAGCGTTTATTTAATACCTAGAAAATTCTGATAACCCTTTAGGGTTTCGAGTACATTGCTCTTAACGCTGATGAAGTTGGTTATGCCACTGGCCTCGAGAGCGGGTTTGCAGGCGGGCTCGCCAGCCACCACAAATATGGCTTTGCCATTTACCTTCGCGAATACTTCGGTAGCAAGCGTTTCGTACTCCTCGTCCGATGAGCAGATAACCACTATATCCGATTTAGCATCGAGTGCGGCCTTAACACCCTCATCGATGGTTTTAAACCCAATATTGTCGATTACCTCGAATCCTGCGCAAGCAAAGAAGTTGCAGCTAAACTGTGCACGTGCTCTGCGGAATGCTAGGTTGCCCAGGGTTAGCATGAATACTTTGGGTCGCTTGCCCGAGGCATCGGTACGGAAGCGGAGTTCCTCAATTGCCTGCGACTCGCGGTACTGTGGCAGTGGCTCACAAATAGCATCGGCAGATATAGTCACATCGGCCTTTTTAACGGTATCCATCCTAACAACCTTTGTATCGGCCACCTCGCCAAAGTTGGGGTACTGGTTGGTACCCAGAACGGTTTGCCTGCGGGTGGTAATGTTTGCCTCGCGTTTGGTGGCAACCGCCTTAATCTCACTTTGGATAAATCCTTTGGTGAATGCCTCCACGTAGCCGCCGATATCTTGAACCTTGAGGAACAGATCCCAGGCATTTTTTATAATCGATTGGGTAAGGGTTTCGATGTAGTAGCTACCAGCGGCTGGGTCGGCCACCTTATCGAGGTATGCTTCCTCCTTTATAACAATCTGCTGGTTGCGGGCAATCCTTTCGGAGAATGCTGTTTGTTTTTGATAAGGAGCATCGAACGGTAGAACCGTTAAGCTGTGAATGCCACCTAGCACTGCCGACATCGATTCGGTTGTGGTGCGGAGCATGTTCACGTAGGGATCGTAAACCGTTTTGTTCCAGCTTTCGTTCACTGCATGAATGCATATTGCCGATTGCTCCTTGCATCCGTATGCCTCGGCAATTTTTGCCCACAGGAACCGGGCTGCCCTAAACTTGGCAATCTCCATAAAGTAGCTAGGACCAATGGCCAGTGTGAATTTCATCTTTTGGAAAACCTCCTCGGGTTTTACGCCCTGCTCGGTAAGCCAGTCGATATACTGTGTGCCCATGGCCATGACAAAGGCCAACTCCTGAACGGCTGTAGCTCCCGCGTTGCGGAATATATCGCCACGAACGGCAATTAGTTTGAATTGAGGGAGTTCTCGTCCTACCTCAATCACCTCCTTAGTTCTGCCAGCTGCTGTTTTAGCGTCGATAGCAAATTTGCCGTTAAGGCTAAATGCAGAAAGAGGGCTGTAATTAAACGAACCCTTTGCATTAGCACATCCATTCCCCGAATCTTTTAGATACTTAATTAGCAGGGGAAGGGTTTTTCGCGATTTGCAATCGGCAACAAAATTTACCTCTGTTTTATTAATATCGATGCCATTAAGAAGTTTGGCAAAATCTTCGGTGGTGTGCTCGCAGTCGCAGCTAATAACAAAGCCAACCGACTCAACACCTCTAAGTGAAAGTGCATCTACCGCTTTGGCGTTTGCCTCGGTGAAGTTGCATGCGTTAAAATCTTGCCTTACCAACCAGTTGTTGGCTGTTGGTTTTGTGCCACGAATGTAAGGGAAACTGCCCGGCAAAGCATGGGCGTTCTTTACTGCCTCAAGATCTTCGGCGCGATAGTAGGGCCTAACGCTAAAACCCTCCATGGTTTTCCAAACCAGCTTTTTATCGTAATCAGCGCCCTTAAGATCCTTGGTTATTACCTCTTCCCATTCTGCCGTTGAAACAGGTGGGAATTCGGTGAATAGTTTAGAATCACTTTTGTTTTCTGCCATAACGTGTGTTGTTTGATTTAGAATCGAGGGGCAAATTTACAAACTAATAGCATTTTAGATGTTGTCGGCCATCAATAATTGCCCAAGGGTGTTGTCAAGCATATTGGCAACAGGATGATGGCTTGCCCTTGAGCCGAGGCGGATAAATGAAAGTGGCCGTGATGGTAGGCTCTAATGCATTAAAAATGGCAAGAGGCTTACGTTTTATCCTTGCTTTTACCAAAGGGCATCCAAACCCCAATTAGTCCGGGTATAGCCACGTTTATCATCCAAAGAAAAATGCTGGCTGCAGTGATGCCCATTATATTTGGCCAAATGGCTCCAATAAAGTGAATTCCAAAACCCACCCTAAAACCCAATTCTGCAATGGAGATTGATGGGATTACACTGGAGAAAAGGTAAGAGATAAATATCGCAGGATACACTTCGAGGGCAATACCCGTAAACCCAAAAAAGTATAGCAGTAAAACCAGTTGCGATGAGAATATGGCATATCGAAAAATGCTCAACATTACAATTTTAAATATTACAAGTGATGGCATTTCGATAATTAGTGATTCATCTCTAGTAATCTTGCTGAATAGTTTCTTTTTATGCATCCAGCGGGCAATGTTCTGAAATCCAAAGATTATAAAAAGGGTCAGGGTAAGTGATGCCAAAACAAGCAGGGCAACGCAAATCGATTTTATCGAAATATCGCTAAAAAGATTAACCCCATACCAAGCAGCCAGTCCGATTAAGCCAAAAATGATGGTGGCAAATTGTTGGCTCGTAGAGCACAGGATTGCCAAAGCTGCTCCTCGCGCCCGATGTTCCGGCTTTAACATAGCTGCTCGACCAATGGGATCGCCCACACGATTTGGCGTAAACAACCCAACGCCTGCACCGTAAGTAACTGCTTTTAGCGCATCGGGAAACGAAGGTTGATAAATTCCACCCAGAGCAATCCTCCATTTATGCGTTTCAACTAACAAGTTGGGCGCTGTAAGCAGAATGCCCAAAGCCAGATACCATGGGTTGCAAAGCGAAAAGATGGATATATCTATACCGCGATCTTCAAATAGTTTAAAGCCCACATAGCCGTAAGCAGCAGCTATAGCAACAAGGTTTATGTATCGTTTGTGTTTTATCAATTGCATTGCTTTTTGATATGGAATGGCTAATTTAGTATAATTCCCCTAAACACAGCATCAATGAGGGAATTCATAATTTTTTTCATAATTTTACTTTCGTAAACCATAAACTAAACCCAATGCAAAGATTGATCTTTACTCTGGTTGTGCTCGCGATGGTATTTTCCTGTACTAGTAGAAAAAAGTCGGGGACAGACGACTTTGGTGGAGTACTAATTGTTTCGCATAAAACCGACAACACGGTTCACTTTATTAGTCGCGAAACAGGCTATACTGTGAAAGTTCTTGAAACGGGATTAGAACCCCATGAGGTTGAAGTGTCGGACGATGGAACTATTGCTGTGGTTTGCAACTATGGCAACCGCGAGGTGGTGGGGAATACACTTTCGGTTTACGATATTAAGGCAGGCACTCTGCTTAAAACCATTGATCTGGGCGAGCATACCCGTCCGCATGGAATGCAGTGGATTACTGGTACGCAGAAGATGCTGGTTACCGCCGAGAGCACCAACAACCTGCTGGTGGTTGATGTGGCCAAAGGCCAGGTGGAGCGCGTTATTGGGACCGATCAACCCGTTTCGCACATGGTGGCTGCAAACATCGATTTTACGGTTGCATTTGTGCCTAGCATTCGTACAGGTAATGTTACAATTATCGATTTGGTAGGCGACAGCATAATCGCCCAAGTTTACTCAGGAAAAGGTGCCGAAGGTGCTGCCGTTTCACCAAACGGCGCTGAGTTGTGGGTTACCAATAGGGCCGATAACACGATTACAGTTTTCGATACCAAAACTTTTACAGCAATCCAAACCCTTGAATGTGGAGATTTTCCTATCCGCATTAAGTTTACTCCCAATGGGAGTAAGGTGCTGGTGAGCAATGCCCAGTCGGCCGATGTGGCCATTTTTGATGCTTTCCAAAAAACGCTTCTTGCCAAGGTTAGGCTAACTGTTCCACTGCCCGAGGAGGTAGATGATGAGCGTTTTTTTTCCAAAGAGTTTAAGGGAAGTTCTATCCCAATTGGCTTGGTTGTGCCCCACAACTCAACAGCATACGTGGCCAATACCAATGCCGATTTGGTCAGCGAGGTTAACCTCGAGACCTACGAGATTGTACGTCACTTCCCAACAGGAAAACAACCCGACGGAATAAACTTTTCAAGATTTATCCCAGCAGAATAGTATAACAATTAACCCCATAACAAGCAAACCCAATGAAAAGGATACTACTCATTATCCGGAATCCAATGTTCTATTATCAGCAGGTTTTAAATTTCTTAACCAGGGAAATTTGGAGTATTCAGCTCGATGATTATCCTCCAATTCGCCGATTTTTGTTTCGTTACCTAAGGGTGATTCTTCTGGCTTTGCGGGGATTTGTGGAGGATAGGGTTTTGCTGCGCGCATCGGCGCTCACCTACTTTACGCTTATGGCCATTGTGCCAGTTTTTGCCATGGGATTTGGTATTGCCAAGGGCTTTGGTGTGGATAAGTACTTGGAGAAACAAATTCTCGATAACTTTCAAGGTCAGCAGGAGGTGATGAACAAGCTAATTGAATTTTCGGGTTCGCTCCTCGAGCGGACAGGCGGTGGGTTGATTGCAGGAATTGGTGTGGCTGTCCTCTTCTACTCGGTTCTAAAGGTCTTTGGTCACATCGAACACTCGTTCAACGATATCTGGCAGATAAAGCAAGCTCGCCCATTTACCCGCAAATTTGCCGATTACCTCTCGATGATGGTAATTGCTCCTGTACTTCTGATTGCCGCTAGCGGTATAAACGTGTTTGTGGTTACTCAGCTCGAGACCCTATCGCAAAAGATGGAGGTTGTAAGTTTGGTGAGTCCTGCCATATTTTTTTCGTTAAAGTTTTTGCCATACTTTATCATTTGGGTGGTTTTCACTTTGATGTATGTAGTTATGCCCAACACTAGGGTTAAGGTATTGTCGGGTGTTATAGCGGGAGTAATTGCAGGAACAGCATTTATGATAATCCAGTGGCTTTATATCGATTTTCAGGTAGGAGTTTCCAAGTATAATGCCATCTATGGCAGCTTTGCAGCGCTTCCCCTGTTTTTGGCCTGGTTGCAGATTAGCTGGCTTGTGGTGCTCTTTGGAGCCGAGGTGTCGTTTGCACATCAGAACGAGAATTTCTACGAGTTTGAGGCCGAAACCGAAAACCTGAGCCACCGATCGCTTCAGGCTTTGTCGTTGCTCCTTCTTAACAGGATCGTTTTACGATTTATCGATGGCGAAAAACCATACACGGCTCAGGAGATTTCCAAGGAGCTTAAGTTGCCCATTCGACTGGTTCGTAGCCTGCTCGATACTCTGGTGAGCAGTAACATTCTTGCCAAGAGCTACACCGAGCAACCAAAAACTCCGGCCTTTATGCCTGCTCAGCATATCGATAAATACACCGTTTCGTTTATAATCAGCAAACTCGATAACGATGGAGCAAACATCAACCTAAACAACGCCCGATTGGAGAAAATTTATTCCATACATAAGGAGTTTGGCGAGAGCATTGTCTCGTTGCCCTCAAATATGATGGTGAAGGATTTGTAAACAACCTTCTATAAAAAAGTCGAAGCGCATTACAAAAGCTTCGGCTTTTTTTATGTTTCATCGCACTTTCGATTCGCTATTCAACGCCGGTTTGAAAATTGCAAGAAATGTAAACTATGGATAGGCAAACCAGACAGCCTTTTATCCAAATAATCTATAAACAAATACCCATTTTCATATATTTCGTAACTTGGTATCGAATCACAGAAATTTTAAAGTTGTAATTAATGTTACACAAAAATTTCAGCCATGAAAAACATCGATGATTACCAAATCCGCCCTAGTATTTTGCTATTTACCCTTTTTTCTGTCAGTTTAACCCTGTCAGGCTGCCTATCATTAGACAATAAGAGCGGCAGCCTAAGTTCGATAGAAACCAACTATAAAAACTATTGCGCTGGCTGTCATGGTTTAAACCTCGAGAGGTTTGCTGTAAAGCCTTGGATGGATGAGGAGGGAATAGATCTCGCCTTCGAAAGCATTAAGTTTGGAATTGTGGATATTGGCATGCCTGCCTTTGAGCAAACTTTTACCGATAAAGAGATTGAGAAACTTGCAGCTTATGTAAAGGAAAAGATTCCGAGGGATAGATCAACCCTAAAACATGCCTTTACAGCTGATGGTATTATTAGCTCCGAGGTTCATAGTTTTGCTATCGACACAGTTGTTTCGGGCCTAAGCGTACCGTGGGGCTTGGCGTTCCTTCCCAATGGCGATCTGCTGATATCGGAACGCGCGGGAACGCTCCATCGTTACTCCAACGGAATTCTATCCGATCCCATCAAAGGGCTTCCGCCCATTATGGCCATTGGACAAGGTGGTCTGCTCGACCTGGCTCTTCATCCAGATTACAAGAACAATGGATGGATCTATTTGGCCTACTCCGCTTTAAATCCCGAAAGCGAAAGACCAATTGGAAACACCGCCATCCTAAGGGCAAGGCTCAATGGAAACCAACTGGTGGATCAGGAGGTGATATTCAAAGGGCTGCCCCATACTCCACTTCAGTATCACTTTGGATGCAAACTGGAGTTCGATGGTAAAGGGCATCTTTTCTTTGGCATAGGCGACAGGGGGCAGCGCGACGACTTTCCTCAGAAGTTGGATAATCACAACGGAAAGATACATCGAATTATGGATGATGGAACCATTCCACAGGACAATCCTTTTGTGAACGATCCCAATGCCATGCCCTCGATATACAGCTTTGGGCACCGCAACCCGCAGGGAAATTGTATACATCCTGTTACAGGAGAACTTTGGGTTTCGGAGCATGGCCCCAAAGGTGGCGACGAGCTAAACTTGGTGGAACCGGGGCTTAATTACGGCTGGCCCGTTATTAGCTACGGAATAAATTACGACGGAACAATTTTTACAGAACTTACAGAGAAGGAAGGAATGGAGCAGCCTGTTTTCGAGTGGACACCCTCCATTGCACCCTGCGGGATGACCTTTGTTACGGGCGACCGATTTAAGAACTGGGAAAACAATCTTCTTGTTGGTTCACTAAGCTTTCAGTACCTGGAAAGGGTCGTTTTGGAAGGGCATTCCGTAACTCATCGCGAAAAGCTACTCGAAGGGATTGGCCGTGTTAGGAATGTGGTGATGAGCACCGATGGATACGTATATGTTGCGGTTGAAAACCCGGGTGTCATTCTAAGACTTATTCCCATAGAATAGCGAGGGGTAAAGTTTGTTGGTAACCACATAAACAATTTGAAAGTTTGATTGTATAATCCTTGGCGGACAATAGCAAAGAACAGCTGTCTGCCAAGGATTTTTTTTTGACGTATTTGTTTTAGGTAATTCTTAAAGGATTAGTAATAACGTTTACTGTTTATGGCTGCATTCTGTAGAGTATTTGTGGTCCTTGCTGTACTTGTATCACCCCTTATTCTTTTTTCGCAAAACAAAAGGGACACCCTACCTCGCACCCATAAAACAGACACAATCATTTTGATTGATGCAGTTACCGTCGATGCCTATCAGGTGAGCGGTGGATTAAGAACCATACCCGGAAGCATTGCGGTTCTGGTTGGGGATGGGTTAAAGCAATCCGATGGATTAAGTTTTGGGACAGCCATTAATACCCTGCCCGGAGTCACAATGCAAAGCGGAACCTATGCCACCAGTAGAATAGTGATTAGGGGAATGGGAAGCCGAACTCCTTACAACACAAACCGAATTAAAGCATACCTCAACGACATTCCCATAACCTCATCCGATGGGATATCAACACCTGAGGAAATAGATTTGTATAGCCTTGGGCGGATCGAGGTTGTTAAGGGGCCAGCATCGGCTCTATTCGGCTCGGGCTTAGGTGGGAGCATAAATCTATATACCCCAACAAGCAGGTCGAGTGAGGGCAATGTGCTTTTGCAATATGGTGCATTTCAAACTATGTATGCTAATGCCAACGGCAATTTACAAAGCAATAACACAAGTATTTGGGGAGGCCTTAGCCATATCCAATCCAATGGATATCGAGAGAACAACAATTATAGCCGCACGTCAATGCTGTCCACAGCACAATGGCAAGGTCAAAATTGGAATGTGAGCACTACGCTTCATCTGCTGGGTTTGGAAGCTGGAATACCCAGCTCGCTGGGCAAAACGATGTTTAACGAGTCGCCCCAGCTTGCAGCCCCTAACTGGAATGCCATTGGTGGCTTTAAGGAATACCAAAAAGGGCTACTGGGAGTAACCATTACGGGGCGACTAGCAGAGCATCTTGTAAATAGGCTGACACTTTTTGGTAGTTTGGTTGATAGCTACGAAAAGCGACCATTCAATAACCTCAACGACTACTCAGCAGGTGTTGGAATTCGGAACAAGCTAAGTTTTCACGCACCAAAAACCGACTGGGTACTTGGCACGGAGTTAACTACCGATTCCTACCACTGGGAGCTAGATATTGATGAAACCCTGCTGAATAGAAACAGGGAAAATCGAAATCAGATCAATATTTTTAGTCTGGTTCACCACAGGTTTAAAGATGACCTAACCTTTTCATTTGCCCTAGCAGCAAACCATATCAGTTATAGGTTAACCGACCTATACTTGGCAGATGGTGACAGATCGGGAAGCAGAAACTTCCCCTTAATTATATCCCCCCGCATAGGGTTAAACTACACCCCAAATAATTTGCTGGCCATTTACGCATCGGCTGGTCACGGGTTTTCACTTCCTTCGCCCGAAGAGACCCTTTTACCGGAAGGCGATGTGAACCCAAGCATTAAGCCTGAACAGGGAGTGCAGGTAGAAGTTGGCTCTCGCTTTACCAGCAGAAATCAACGTTTCAATTTTGATTTTACCCTATATTGGATTGAGCTAAACGATCTAATTCTAACCAAAAGGGTGACCGAGGATATTTTTACGGGAATAAACGCAGGAAAGTCGCGCCATCAGGGCATTGAACTTTTGGCAACTAGTCGGTTGTTGAATAGCGCTGGCTTTCCGGGTAAGCTCAGCACTACCCTTAGCTACTACCAGTCAATAAATCGGTTTATTGATTTTACCGATGATGGCATAACCCACGATGGCAACCATTTGCCTGGGATACCTAGCAGGTCGGTGCAACTTCAAATCAGTTGGGAACCTGCTGGCTACATTGCCCTTGGTATTCATCTTCAGCATTTAGGTAAGCAGTACCTGAACGACGAGAATACTCTTGAAAGTGCAGCTTATAGCCTAGGAAATATAAGATTGAGAATACCTTTGAGCCTAAGAAAGAATGCCAAGCTTGCTGTATATGCCGGACTAAACAATTTTACCAATTCCAGCTATGCAGCAATGATTATACCCAATGCCATTGGGTTTGGAGGGAATGAGCCCCGCTACTACTACCCAGGTTTGCCCCGCCATATGTTTGCGGGGATTAAGCTAGGTTTCTAGCGCTTATTACTTAGTCAAGGTTTCACTTTAAGTGAAACCTTGACTAGTATTGGTTCTATTCATATTGTAGGGCTTCCATCCCGATTGCTTTTTCTGGGGCTTCTCGTGCCTCGAAGCCTACAAAAAATGCATTGGGACGTCCGCTCTCCTCACTACTCGTATCGGAGAGCTTCCACCGGATTCCTCCTAGCCGCCAGCCAGCTCTGCCAACTAACAGTGAGCAATGCAATAGCCAACGCCAGCAATCCCGCCAGCGCAAACACCCACCAGCTAAGCGGTGTGCGGTAGGCAAAGTTTTGCAGCCACCTATCCATGGCGTAGTAGGCAATTGGGGTAGATAATATCAAAGCAATGGCTACCCATTTAATAAAAGTAAGGTTAAGCAATGCCATAACCTCCCAAATCTTTGCACCATTCACCTTGCGGATACCTACCTCCTTAACCCTTCGCTGCATATTAAACGACGACATGGCAAAAATTCCCAAAGAGGAAAGGAAAACCGAAATTACTGTAAATAATGATAGCATTCGAATTTGCGAGTATTCATTACGATACGCCATCTGGTACGAGTCGGCGATTAGCTGGTACTGAAAAGGGTAATCGGGGTTGATTTTATTCCATACTTTCTCAATACTTTGAATTGCTTTATCGAACTGACTCGGGCTAACCTTAACAATGAAGCAATGCATAAACGCTTTACGCGATACTATAACCAGTGGCTTCTCCTCGCTATGCAGGTTGGTGTAGTGAAAATCGGGCACAACACCCACAATTTCTCCCTCGGGGAAAAGGTAGGGTAGGTGAAAGTTGAGCCTGAATCGTTTCCCTATAGCATCTTCGGGATTAGCAATTTCCAGTAGTTTAAGGGCACTGCGATTCACGATGTACTTTTCGCGGTAGTTCCCCACTTGCTGTTCCAACTCCGCAATCTTTTCTTTGCTGTTTATGTTATTATTTTTTAAAATGCTTAGCTCCATAGCGGCAGCTTCCCATTGTCGGTTTGGGGTAAAGCCTAAATCGGTTGTGCCAGCCAGTGGGTCAACCCCCATTACCTTGAAAAAGTTTGAATCGGTTGTAAATATGTTAATAGTCCTTGGCTTTTCCATAACAAGCCCCTCCATCTCGAATGTTACAGCATCGAGGATATCACCACCGGGCTCTTCCATTGCACCCGATACGCTCTCAATCTCAGGATTTTTCAGCAACTCATCCTTAAATAGATCGAATCTCTGTACCGGTTCCCAAGGATTATCGGCCATAACAATTGTGCTTGAACTTCGGGATTCGGGATGCAAATCGTTTAAAAATCTTATCTGCTTAGCCAGAATAATGGTGCAAACAATGGCAATTATCGAAAGGGTGAATTGAAGTAGAAGCGGAATGGTATAAGCCTTTGATCCTCTAATTCGTGTTTTAAAATCGATATAAACTTTTGAAGAAACAATTGGGAGTGTAGCAACAATGGTAATTAATACTGTAATTGCAAGGCATATTGCAATAATAATTGGAGTATGTTTGCTCGATAAAACCGAAATTCCTAAAACAACCGAAAGTTTGTCGGCAAAAAACAGTGCCACTAGCACAGAAAGAATAGCTAAAGCAAGAGTTTCTATTAACGAATCTATTGCAATATCAATCTTTTTTGCACCATTTATCATTTTTATTGAAATCCGCTTTGTGTCGTAAATGAATTTCACGCGGCAAAGATTGATAAAGTTTACTAGTGCAATAAGCAGTATAATTAATGCTGCACTACCTAGCATAATCAGCGATCTGATATTCCCGTTGCTTTCAATCTCCCTCGTTTTGTTGCTGTATAGGTGGATGTCGGTAAGTTTTTGAAGATGAAGAGTGGGGATGGTTCTATCCGCTGGGGTCTCATCCCTCCACTTTTGGTGGATGGTTTGGAGCAGTTTGTCGATATCTGTCCCTTTGGCTACTAGGTAATATGTGTATGCCCAGGTGGTTTGATTGTTCACCTCGGTGAAAGATGTTAGCAGGTCGGGATGGAAGTGCGAATTTTTTGGGAAATCTTCATAAACCCCTTCAACAGTATATATCAAGGGTTCCGAAAGCTGCTGATTAAGTATGCTTACCGTTTTGCCAATCACGTCAATGCTCCCAAAATATTTAATCGCAATGCCCTTACTAAGCATAACCATATTGGGTTGAACCAGAAACGATTTTGACTTATTCCCAGCTAAAATTTTTGCTTCGAAAACATCAAAAAAAGTACTATCGGTTGAGAATGCCTGCGTTACGTAAAACTTATTGTCTTCAATCTTTACAACCGATTTGCGAAATGGCACTAGCCTAACTGTTTTTTCGATTGCAGGGTACTCCTTTTGTAGTTCAAGGGGCCATTCGCCCACCACGCGTGCTGGATGCATAGTGGTTGAGCCATCGAAGTATTCGAGGGTTACCCTATAAATTTGATCTGCATTGGAATGAAATCTATCGTAGCTAAGCTCGTTTAGCGCAAAAACAGATATGGTTAAAACACTGGCAATGGCAACAGCCCAACCAAGGGTGTTGGTTGTAAACCAAAGCCATTGCGAACGGATAATTCTTATTAGTTCCATATTGTAAATGTTATTAACTCACTAATTTTTTTATCTGAGAAATAAAATCTGATTTTAATATTTCACGGAGAAACCAACTACTTAACCCCTGTCAGGGGTTAAAACTTTATTCATACCGCAATGCCCCAATCCCGATTGCTTTTTCTGGGGCTTCTCGTGCCTCGAAGCCTACGAAAAATGCATCGGGATGTCCGCTCTCCTCACTACTCGTATCGGAGAGCTTCCACCGGATTCCTCCTAGCTGCCAGCCAGCTTTGCCAGCTAACGGTTAGCAATGCAATAACCAGCGCCAGCAAACCCGCCAAGGCAAATACCCACCAGCTAAGCTGGGTGCGGTAGGCAAAGTTTTGTAGCCACTTATCCATAGCGTAGTAGGCTATGGGTGTGGCAATTACAAAGGCTATGGCTACCCACTTCACAAAATCAATATTAAGCATTAGCATTACTTGCCAAGTAGTAGCACCATTTACCTTGCGGATACCAATTTGTTTAGTTTTCTGTTCCGACATAAAAATTGCTAAGCCAAGTATGCCTATGCATGAAATAGCCACCGCAAGTAATGCGAAAAGCGCTATGGTCTTGGCAAAACGCTCCTCCTTTTGGTACATCGAAGCAAACCACTCATCGAAAAATGAGTATTTCAGGGGACTATCGGGCATTACTTGCCTCCAAGTGCTTTTTATGTAATCCATAACAGAGGCAATGTTTTTACCGTCGAATCGAATGTTGATTGCCGACACTTGAAGATTTGGGGAGACAATGATAAAAATTGGGTCAATCATACTATGGAGCGAACCAAAATGAAAATCGTTAACTACTCCAATTATCTCGAATCCGTCTTTAGAAAAATTATTAAAACGCTTCCCATCAAGGTTTTCAAACTCAAAGTGTTTGTAGGCTGCTTCATTAATAAAACAAACCCTACCATAGTCGCCAGGCTGCAAATTACGTCCTTTAGTTACATTAAGTTTGAAGGTTTCCAGAAAAGAGGTATCTACAATAAGTGCCGGTGCATTAAAGTTCTTGTCGGAATTTTCCATATTAGTTCCCATACGATAGTTTATCATCCCAGGCACTCCATTGGAAGGAGACACATGGGTAACGAATGGTGATTTTCTTAGCTCATCCAATAGAGTCTGCATCTTTGCGTCGCTTAGCTTTGACATTCTGGGTATGCTAAGATGCATAAGATGCTCAGCAGCAAAACCCGGATTAGTGTGCTTAACATAGTGAACCTGCTTGTAAACAATCATTACACAGAAAATGAGTATAATAGAAACTGCAAACTGAAATACAGTTAAATAATTTCGGAGGGAAAACTTTGTATTTCGAATTGTAAAGCTCCCACTCAAAGCCTTTACAGGAGATACTCTTGTAAGCAAAAGGGCTGGCCCTATCCCGCTCGCAATACCTATCACAAGAACTACGAGAGCCATTATTAAAACTCCAAGGAAAGAGAAGATTATTTCAGGATTGAGGCTTGAGTTAAAAATGGAGTTGTAATATGGCAGCATAAGCATCAGAAAGAATAAGCCCACAACAAAGGAAATAGCTGTAATTAGGATTGATTCGAAAAGCAGCTGGCTAACTATCTCATTCCGTTTTGCTCCTATGGTTTTACGAATGCCCACATCCTTATTCTTCTTAATTTGCTGCGAGATGGTAAGGTTAACATAGTTAATTACAGCCAGCAAAAGAATTATTATGGCAATTACCGCCAGGATTTTAAGCAGTTCAGGATTTCCCTTTTTTGTTCCACTGCCCACAGCCGTGTCGAATAGATATAGATTTTTTAATCTAATAAAATCAACTTCCTCAACATAGGGGTTAAGGATTTGGATCTGCGAGTTTATGTTCTCGATCAGCTCCCTGGGATTTACATCCTGCCGAACCTGCAGAAATATCTCGAATGGCCATCTATACGAACTAAGGTCATCGTTACTCTTCATTGACATTGAAAACTTAAACCTATCATTTGCTGCATTAACTATTAAACCTGCCGATATGCTTGACGTTGTTGGGAAATTTTGAATTACTCCAGAAATAAATACCGATTCTTCACCAAGTACTATTTCCTCACCTAAAACATCGGTTGAGCCAAATAGCATTTCTGCTGTGCTGGCCGTAATGATTGCTGAATTATTATTATCAAAAGGTTTGTTAGGGTTCCCGGATTTAAACCGAATGGTAAATAGTTCAAAGAACTGATTATCAATCGACATTATATCATCAACATAATATCCTTGATCTTTAACCTTTATTGCCACGGGTCTGCCAATTCGCTGATAGAGGCAGGCATTGGTAGCCTGTGGAAAATTTTCAACAATGATATCTTTTACCCTATAGTCAATCTTGCTATAATTACTTTTTGAGTCAGTTAATCTTATAATGCTTTTGTAGTGCTCATTATATCTATCGTAGGATAATTCTTGAACCAGGAAAAGCGTGATGCCCATGCACACCGAAAGCCCAAAGGCAAAGCCCCAAACATTAATTAAAGAAAACCTGAGATTTCTAGATATACTTTTGATAGCCGTTTTAAAATAATAATGCACCATAATCCACTTGTTTTAATCTTTTTTACATTTATTAAATTAAATCCCATCTGCCTTTACTCCATTAAGCCTAGTTTTCATCCAAGTGCAAGTACTAATCTTATACTTAACCGCTGTTTGCGTTTCAAACCATGTCATGGTTTAGGGTTAAGTTTATTCATTTCAAAGCACCCAACTCCCGATTTTTTTTGCGGTTTATCGACCCAGAGGAACTTGCTAAATAACATCGGGATTTCGGCCTTGAGAAACTACTCATATCTCAAGGCCTCAATCTCGATTGTTTTTTCTGTAGCCTTTCGTACCTCAACGTTTACGAAAAATGCATCGGGATGTCCGCTCTCCTCGCTACTCGTATCGGAGAGCCTCCACCGGATTGCGTCTTGCTGTTCCCCAAGAAAGTAAGGTTACTGTGGTTATTGCAATTATCAGAGCCAGTAATCCTGCCAGAGCAAACACCCACCAGCTTAGCTGGGTACGGTACACAAAATTCTGGAGCCATTTATCCATAAAGTAGTAGCCAACTGGAGCAGCAATAATAAACGCAACGCTTACCCATCTAACAGTGGTTCTATTGAGCATATTCACTATCTGCAGCGATGTAGCCCCATTTACCTTCCGGATGCCGATCTCTTTAATCCGATCGCGGGTAATGAATATGGTTAGACCGAGCAGTCCGGTCAGAGCAAGAAGCACGCACCATAGGGCAATGTACTCAATAAATCGGGCTAATTTCACCTCCTTGTCGTACATCTTATTTAGGAAATCATCGAGGAACAGGGGCTCCACTTTTGCTTCGGGATCGAATTTATGAATAGTTTCTACCATAAACTTCCTGAGCTGAGTGTAGTTTCCGGTCTTCACTCTTAGGAGAAGCACGTTTTTGCGCGTCTCGGTTCGCCAGAAGAGCATGGGCTCAATATCCTCCCTTAGCGAGGAGAAATTGAAGTTTTTGGCTACGCCAACAATATCGCCCACAAAATCAAATCCAGGGAATCGTTTCTCCAACGGTTTCTCCCAGCCGAATTTCTCAACAGCTTTCTCGTTAAGAATAAAGTTGTTGATATCGCCATCGCCTGTAAGGAATTTCCGCCCTTCGGTTAGTTCGATATCAAAAAAATCAAAAAAACGATCGTCGATGGGCCAGCTCTTAAGATGTATATTCTGACCATCCACCTCGCGACCCCAGCCCATGCCCACCTGCCCGGGGATAAATTGGGTGTAGGAGTAGTTGCTAATTTCGGCGTTTTTCATCATCTCCTCGGCAAACGCACTATGGCTCTGCTGTAGCTTTTCGGTTGTGTAGATATATACAACGTTTTCCTTGTCGATCCCCAAATCGAAGTTGCTCCAGTAGTTTAGCTGTTTCTCGATGGTTAGAGCCCCAATTACCATGGCAATGGTAAATACAAACTGAATAGTAACCAGGCCTTGTCGAAACCCACGACCCTTGCCCGAGAAAAACATCTTGCCCTTAACCGCTTGGCTAATAGGTGCCGAGGTGATGTATCGTGAAGGGTACGCACCTGCAATAATCCCAAAAACCGAGGCAAATATTACTAACCATAGAATGTATATATACCTGTCGGTAAATGCCAATCCCCTTATCTCGAAAATATTTTGAATGTAGGTGAAGGTAGAGTTGTGAATTGCCAGAGCCACTAAAAGTCCAAGTAGCGAAAGTGCAACCGACTCGCCGATAATCTGCATTCGCGAGCGCCACTTCTTTTCGCCCATTATCTGCTGAATGGATAGCGATTTTGCCCTTAATGGTGCCTGCGAGGTGGAAAAGTTGATAAAGTTCACAATCCCCATAATACCAATAATCACTGCCAAAATAAGGAGAATGTCAATAACCTGCCTGTTGATTGAGGGAAAATTCATGCCACTGGTGTAGTGCAAATCGGCAAGCGGGAGTAGGTAGATAAAGGCTTTTACACCGCTTCGTTGCTCCATAATTTGGAGCCAGTTCTGGATTTGCTCATGCTCCTCAATCTTTGCTTCAACCGATTCTTTGGACGTTCCTTTTGTAAGCTGAACAAATATGTGAAAACTCCATTCGCTCCATTGCTGGGCTCCGTACCAGTCATCGCCAGGTTGCATAAACGAGGCAAACGAAATCAAACCATCGCCCCCAAAGGCTGTGTTGTTGGGCATGTTGGCCATTACTCCAGTTACCTTGTACGATGTTCTATTGCCAAAGCTCACATATTCGCCAATGGGGTTTTGATTGCCAAAGACCTTGCTGGCAAATTCTTCGGTAAGCACTACGCTTTTGGGATCCAACAGAGCGGTTGCCTTGTCGCCACTTAGCAGCTCAAAATCGAACATCTGGAGGAAATCGGCACCAACCGCCCAAAAATCACCCTGTACACCATCTTGGATGCTGCTTCCATCCTTGTACACAGGGTTCATCCACCATTTAGTTACCACTATTGAATGTTCGGCCTCAGGGATATTGTTCTTCAGCTCATCCGACAGCAAAGCGGGAAGCCAAAAGTCGCGATTATTAAATGAGAGTAAGTAGATGTCGTTCTTGTTCTTATGGAAGTTGTCGAAGCTGCGCTCGTAGGTAATGTATAGCGTTAGCATTATTATACCTAGGAAGGCAACCACAACGCTTAAAAGCGTAAGCCCCGACGAAAGCCTGTACCTTAGTATTGTTTTGAAAAGATGTTTTAGTTGTATCATATTTTTGATTTTTTTAGAACGCTGATGACGCAGACCCGCCTGCTGTGGGCAGGTTTAAAAAATTTTCACTGATTTCTCAGAGTATAAAGCACTCGATATTTTCATTTACTAAGATAATCAGCGTTTCTTTTTAATCATATCAGCGTGAATCTGTTCAATCAGTTCATCCGCGTACTATATTATTACACCACCTCAATCTCACGCTTCATATTCTCAGTTACAATTTTTCCATCGAACAGGTTCACTACCCGATGCGCAAATTCTGAATCATGCATCGAATGGGTTACCATTACAATGGTTGCACCCTCGCGGTTAAGCTCGGTTAGTAGGTTCATCACCTCAAGGCCGTTCTTAGAGTCGAGGTTTCCGGTGGGCTCATCAGCAAGTATTAGCTTGGGGTTGGCTACTACCGCACGGGCAATGGCCACGCGTTGCTGCTGACCTCCCGACAGCTGCTGTGGGTAGTGGTTACGACGATGGCTAATCTTCATGCGTTCCAGCACAGCGTTCACCATTTCCTTACGTCTCTGCGCCTTTATGCGCATGTACACAAGGGGCAACTCCACGTTCTCGTGCACGTTAAGCTCATCAACTAGGTTAAAGCTTTGGAAAACGAAGCCAATATTGCCCTTGCGGATATCGGTTCGCTTGTTCTCGCTCAGGTTGCCAACCTCTTTGCCATCAAAAAGGTATTGCCCCGAAGTGGGGTTGTCGAGCATGCCAATAATGTTTAGCAGGGTCGATTTACCACAGCCCGATGGGCCCATAACGGCAACAAACTCGCCTTTTTTTACAGAAAAATTTACGCTGTTTAGGGCTAGTGTTTCCACCTCGTCGGTGCGGAAGATTTTGTTGAGATTTACTGTTTCGATCATAGTGCGATTGTTTATATTAGTTAATTAATGTCGATTTTAATAATATTTTTTTCTACTTTTATTGCTAATGACGTGCCAAAGCGCTAAAAGTAATGATAAACAGACTTATATAGTATTTCGAGTTTGCATTGTTGTAAAAAAAATTTACATAGTGGTGTAAAAATAATAGACACTGTTTTGTAATTAAATAGACTTCAATCTATATTTGTTTTTAAATCTCCCTCAAGTTTATTTGGTATATTATTAACAGAAAAAGTTTAGAATGCCCAAAGGAAGTGTCCTTATTGTAGACGATAACAAAAACGTTCTACTAGCTCTCGATATGCTCCTGTCGGCCGAATTCGATAGGATTCAGTGTATTCCCAGTCCTAATCAGTTGCTTTCGGAGTTAGAGAGCACTCGATACAATCTGGTGCTTCTCGATATGAACTTTACCTCGGGTGTCAACACGGGGAACGAGGGGATATATTGGTTACAGCGTATTCGCGAGACTTATCCCGATATCTCGGTGGTGATGTTTACCGCCTATGGCGATGTTGAGTTGGCAGTTAAAGCGCTAAAGTCTGGTGCCACCGATTTTGTGCTTAAACCTTGGGATAATGCAAAACTGTTGGCCACAGTAAAATCGGCTGTTCAGCTGAGTCTTTCTCGGTTAGAGGTTAGCACCTTAAAGCAGAAAGAGCGGGATTTAATTCAGAATATCAATAAAACCGATAAGAGCATTATTGGTTCCTCATCAGCAATGATCACAGTTCTGAAAACCATCGACAAGGTTGCCCGAACCGATACCAATGTTCTTATAACTGGGGAGAATGGAACTGGAAAGGAGCTGGTTGCGCGTCGTATTCATCAACTTTCGGGTAGGAGCAACGAGATAATGGTAACCGTTGATATGGGAGCCGTTAGCGAAACGCTCTTCGAGAGCGAACTCTTTGGACATGTAAAGGGCGCCTTTACCGATGCACGCGAGAATAGAACCGGAAAGTTCGAGTTGGCCAATCGGGGAACCCTGTTCCTCGACGAGATTGCCAATCTGCCCATTAATCTTCAGTCGAAGCTGCTTGTTGCACTGCAAAGCAGGCAGGTTACGCCAGTTGGAGCAAACCAGCCAGCACCAGTCGACATACGACTTGTTTGCGCCACTAACCGGAATTTGCGCGAGATGGTGGATCGGGGTGCCTTTCGCGAGGATTTGTTGTATCGCGTTAATACCATTCATATTGAGGTTCCCCCGTTGCGAGCCCGCAAGGATGATATTTTGCCAATGGCTGAGTATTTTCTGAAGAAGTATGCCGAAAAGTATGGCAAACACTCAATCGATATTGCTGCACAGGCAATGGAGAGATTGGTTAGCTATCCATGGCCAGGGAATGTCCGTGAGCTGGAGCACACCATCGAGAAGGCGGTAATCCTGAGCGAATCGGGGAAATTAAAGGTTAGCGATTTTTTCTCGGTTTCATCCATAGGAGTTAAGTCCGAACCAAGCCTAGTAAAACTCGATGAAATGGAGCGAAAAATGATAACCCTAGCCATTGAAGGGAGTAAGGGTAATATTAAAGCTGCTGCTCAGCAGCTGGGAATAACCCGACAAACTCTTTACAATAAGATGAAAAAGTATGGCCTTGATTAGTGTCATATTTTGTGAAACCTTATACATACCAATTGAAAAATAAGCTATGATAAAGTCGTTTCAGATTAATATCATTCTCCGAATAGTTTTGCTGGTCGCGATTAGTCTATACACCGGATGGGCTTGTAGCAGTGGACAGCCAGTATATAATATAATTGCATGGGGGGTATTGGTTGTTATAATGGTTGTTAGCCTTGTTTGGTATGTTAATCAGGTTAATAGAAAGATTACATATTTCTTTGATGCGGTAACAAACGAGGACTATACCCTGTCGTTTCCCCAACATCAAGGCGATAAGTTGCTGAATAAACTTAGCGGCAACCTTACTAGAATTGTAAACCAGATAGAGCAGATTCATTTAGAGAACCAGCAACAGGAGAAGTATTTTGAGGCTATGATTGAACACGTTAGCGTGGGAATAATGTCAGTAAATCCCGAAGGGTTTGTAATACACTCCAATAGCAGCTTAAAGCGGTTGCTTGGTCTTAAGCAGTTTACACATATCCGCCAGCTCCAGCGGGTCGATAATCGCTTGGTTTCCCTCTTGAGTACAATGGGAACAAATCAGGAGAAATCTATTAGAATCAATGGCAAATCGGGAACTGTAACGCTTCTGATAAAATCTTCAATGTTTGCAAGTAAGAATCAGCAGCTCATGCTTATCTCGATGCAGGATATTCGAAAGGAACTCGACGAGAAAGAACTCGACTCGTGGTTAAAGCTAATTAGGGTGTTAACTCACGAGATTATGAATTCCATTGCCCCGGTTACCTCCCTGTCGGAGAATCTCTGCGGATTATACTCAAAGAATGGAGAGCCCATACATATTGACGATGTTGACGATTCCCTTATACAGCGAACGATTGTCGGGTTAAAGGTGATTCGTGAGCAGGGAGAAGGCTTAACCCGCTTTGTTGATAATTACCGTAAGTTAACCCGCCTTCCCAAACCCGAACCCACGCAAGTGGTGGTAAAGTATCTTTTCGAAAAGGCCCTTTTGCTCTTTAAATCTAATGCTTTTTCTGAGAGAATAACCGTTTCGATGGATCTAGATGATGACAACCAAACAGTTTTTGCTGATGAGAACCAGATTTCACAGGTTCTCACCAATCTATTGAATAATGCTGCTGAGGCTCTATCCGAATCGCAAAATGGTAGAATTGTGTTAACGAGCAGGAAGAACTCCAGCGGCCAGGTAGAGCTTACGGTTTGTGACAATGGCCCTGGTGTACCATCCGATTTGATTGATGAAATTTTTGTCCCCTTTTTTACTACTCGAACCAATGGGAATGGTATAGGACTTAGCGTTTCGCGCCAAATACTTCGGTTAAACAATGGAACACTAAGGGTTAAGTCTATACCCAATAAAGAAACAACCTTTACGCTTTGTTTAAATGGTTGATCAAAACGGAGTTTATTCCAAATTTTACTTACACCTTCATTGTTTAGGCAGATTCTGAATTCTAGTTATTACTTTTGGCATATCATTTGACGCGGCAAGCTGAATGTGTTTCCTGTAGCTGATGTTGTTCTTTGGCATCCTTTGACAGTCGAAATTAGTTTTAAGTGAAAAAAAGTGATATTATGGACTCTACCTATAATATATTTCTATACTTTAGTTTTCTTATTTGCACCAAATATTATGTTTGTTAATAATCCTCAATAAATCTTTATTCCTATGAAACCAAAAATCAGTATTCTTCTTTTTATCAGTCTGTTGCTGAGCATGCAGGTGGTTTTTGCTCAGGACGAAGAAACCACACCACCCGCCGATAGTTCGAAATTTTCTGGGGGTGTTGTTCTGGGTAGCGTTACCGTTGATGGCAAGGTTTATCAACAATTCTCTCTAAGAGCCGATGTTCCAATCGGTAAGTTTGGGTTTGGATTGGATATCCAGATGCTATTCGATGAGACAGGTCAGATTCGTACCGACGACTGGGATGAGTGGCACGATTACCTCGATAAGATCTACTACATCCGCTTCGGGAAGAAGAGCGATCCTTTCTACATTAAGGTGGGTGGTCTCGACTACAGCTACATCGGCTACTCCAATATCATTAACGGGTACTCCAACATGGTTCAGTACCCAACCCGTAAGCGCTACGGTGGCGAGATGTCCTTTTACATCCCATCCACTAAGTACAGGGGAAAACCCCTTGCCGGAGGCGAACTTTTCTTTAACGATATGAAGGAAGCCTTCATTAAGGAGCCTGCAAAACCTGGTATTGTTTTCGGTACAAGAGCGTTCTATCGTCCCTTGCGTTTCTTTGAGGTGGGCGTTTCGTTTGCCGGTGACCTTAACGAGTACAATGCTTTCCTCGACAAGGATGGTGATGGTGTGCCTAACCTGATCGACACTTACCCAAATGATGCTAGCTGGGCAACCGATATGGATAGAGTTAATATTAACGATTGGAACTTCTTACTTGATTCTTACTCTGCTTACTGGGGTATAGACAGAGCTGCTGCCTACAACAGGCTTCTTGATCAAGGTTTAGCCCCTTCCGATACTACTCGTATGGCCGACTTGTTTAATCTCCACAATCAGGCATCAAAAATGTATGCGGCCAGCTTCGACGTTGGAATTCCCATTATCGAACGCGAAAACCTTAAGTTCGATATCTACTCGCACATAACCCAACTTTGGGGCGATAACAACAAGTATGGCTGGGGTGTTGCCCTTCCTGGTGTTCGGTTTATTATTGGATCGAGAGGCGTTCAGGATTTCCTTACCATCAAGGCTGAGTATCGTCGCTCATCATCTCAGTTCATGTTCGGATACTTCAACAACACCTACGAGTTGGAGCGGGCTCAGTTTGTGGGCGATCGCAAAACTGTGATCACCAAACAGCAGTCGCTGTTGGCAATTCAGGATGAGTTAAACGGTATTTACGCCAGCGCTGAGCTAAATCTGTTCAACTACGTTGTGGGTTACCTTAGCTATCAGGACTTGATGGGGGGAACCCAAACTCACCTGCGCTCGTTGCATGGCGAGGTTAAGCTAGGCGAGGCCTTTAAAAAGATAGTTAGCTTTGCCGATGTTAAGGGTTACTATGTTCAAAACAACGTTCAGGACTTTAGGGAGTGGAAAACACCTAGTACCATTATGGGAGCAACAGTAGGATACAACTACAAGGGCGCCATTATGGGCATAGACTACCGCTACACATTCCAGGATATTGATGGGGATGGCTTGATTAGGGGCGATGATGAAACTTTCAAAACAATTAGCTTTAAAACGGCTATAAGTTTCTAGGCTAAATAGTTTAAAATAGTACAAAGCGAGGTGATTCCTTGATGGAGTCACCTCGCTTGTTTTTTCCATTATAGTGGGACAGGTACCAAATATCTACTCGTACCTAAGGGCTTTAACTGGATTGCTCGTTGATGCTTTAAAACTTAATCCACTTACAGTTACTAGGGCTATTGTTATTGCACCAATGCCAGAAATGGCAAATATCCACCAGTTTAGAGTGGTTTTGTAAGGGAATGCTTGTAGCCATTTATCCATTGTATAGTAGGCTATAGGTATGGCTACAGCCATTGCTATTACAACCCATTTTACAAACCCAATATTCAACATTCCCATAATCTGTATGTCAGTTGCTCCATTAACTTTTCGAATACCAATTTCCTTTATCCTTTGGGTTATGTAGAATGCTGCCATGCCAAAGATGCCCATAGCCGAGATTACTATTGCTAGCACTGAGAAGAAACCAATTAGCTTTGCATTACGTTCCTCCTTTGCGTACCAGCCGTTTATGGTCTCATCAACAAAGCTAACGTCCAGAGGTAACCCATTAGTAAACTGGCTGTGAACGCTCTTTATGTTATTTACTATCTCTTGCTGGTTTTCGGAACCAATCTTAACAAACACCACCCATGGATAACCCTCCTCGGGAAGAATACGAACATATGCTGGACCAATGGGCTGGTAAAGGTTTCTAAAGTGAAAATCCTTTACTACTCCGTACACTGGGATCTTCCAATTGTCGGTAAATACAACTTCCGTTGTGGTGTTATCTACTCCTAATTCTTTAACTGCCGTTTCATTCAGCCAGTATGATCCTTTTGAGTAGGCTGCTCCCGTAGGGGTAGATTCAATCTGGAATATGCTAAAAAATGCAGTGTCAACCCTAAAGTCCTGAAAGCTGTAGGATTTACCCTCGTGGCTAAATGAGTTGTTATTACCTCCGTCAATAGGGCTGCCTGCGGTATACGATACTGCTTTAACTCCAGGTACTTTTAGTAACTCGTTCCTATAGGCATTCTTCTGCATTGGGCTAATAGCATTTTGGAAGTATACTATATTGTCTTTGGAAAAACCTAAATCGTAATTGCGTAAATAGCTGGTTTGTCTCGCAACAATCCATGTGCAGGCTATAAGCGCTATGGCTGTGCAGTACTGAAAAGAGATTAAGATTTTGCTCAACACACCTTTCGACTTGTACCTAAACGCTCCTTTTAGAACGTCTAATGCCTGAAATTTTGACATTAAAAATGCAGGTATTATACCCGAAATTGCGCCAATTACTGTAATGCCAATTATTGAAATTATTACATTTGAAAGGGTAAGAGCTTGTGAGAGAATCAACTCTGTATTTAAAAGGCTGTTAAATGTTGGTTCAGCAACTTTAGCCAATAGAAGTCCAAAGTTGAAAGCCATTAGGCACAGCAAAACCGATTCTATTACAAACTGGCCAAAAATGTTGAGCCGGGAACTTCCGAATAGTTTTTTTATTGCTACCTCACGACTTCTAAAACTTGATTGTGCCAATGATAGGTTTACGTAGTTTATTATTGCCAGGATTAGTATTAGCACAACAATAGATGTAAAAACGGTAACAATTAGTTTGCTGTTTCCCCTTATGCCCATACCCGATTTCCCCCCGAAGTATACCTCATCGAGCTTTTCGAGTTTTAGCTCTTTAGCAAATCCTCCCCTAAATATCCAGTAATCCTTGCTGAATAATTCAAAAATTTCAGGAAGCTTCGCTTGTAAATTTGCATTTTCCTGCTCCAAAAGATATAATCCAAATGAGCTGTTGCCGAATTCCGTCATCAAGTTCTTAGCCCCCCACAGGGTAGATATGGATGTGAAATTGAGTATAATATCTGCCTTTTCGAATTGAGTATTTAGCTTAAAGTCCTCAATAACCCCAGTTACAATAAATTTATGGGTTTGGTTAATTATCACTTCGTGCCCTATGGGACTCTCATTGCCAAAGAGCTTGCGTGCAAACGATTCGAACAGTACAACCGAACTTCTATCCGCAAAAATTGATTGAGGATTTCCTTCAATTACCTTAAAGCTAAACATGGTAAAAAAGGTGGAGTCAACAAAAAGATTATTAAAGGTTAAGACCTCCTCCTTGCTCTGGCTAATTATGCCTCTTCCAGTGTGGAAACGAGTAAAGGTTTCAATCTCCGGATATAGGCCCTTAATCCAGTCGCCTACAGGTGGTGCAAAACTCGACCCCTTCTCCCATACCAACCTGTATATTCTATCGCCTTTCTCGTGAAACTTGTCCACCGAGGTTTCCTGCTTAATGTACAGGCTAAGCAGAATTACAAACATAAGGGCAAAGGAAAACCCGAATAGGGTTATTAGCGAAAATGCCCTGTTGCGTAGCAGTTGCTTAATGAATATTTTAATGTTTTTGCTGAGCATAGTAGTATGGTGTTAAGTTTAACTCATGTTGAATATCGTATCTGTTCCAAACTGTATGCCATGTGGTGTAATATTCAAATAAACTGTTGTTTAACTATTTTTTCTTCTCACATGTTTTCCCTTTGACTGTGCTAAAATCATCCAGTGGCTGTACCAAAATCATCCAATTATTTTGTTTGCGAATAACAAAATATCTACTTTTGAACTTAGCTTAATAGCACACGGTATGGCAATACAAAGTACAATTCTTATTGTTGACGATAATCCAAGCGTTATTGATTCTCTTACCCTGTTTCTAAAGCGGAAGGTGGCTAGGGTTATCTCAAGTGTAAATCCCAATGAAATACTCCCCATCCTAAGTAAGCAGCAGATTGATGTAATAATTCTCGATATGAATTTTGATTCGTCGGAGAATACAGGGCAGGAGGGAATTCACTGGCTTAGGGAGATAAAGAGGGTGGATCCAAATCAGGTAGTGATTATGATAACTGCTTATGGAGATGTGAACATTGCAGTAGAAGCATTAAAGGAGGGCGCATCCGATTTTATTTTAAAGCCTTGGGACAATCAAAAACTACTTGCAACACTCAATAGCGCAGTGGAGTTGAGCCGATCTAAACGCGAGGTGAGTCACCTCCGGACTCAACAAGTTGAGCTAAAGCAGAGCATTAACAGGAATTATCAGGCAATTATTGGGCAATCGTCACCCATGCAGGAGGTTTTTCAAATCATCAGAAAAGTTGCACCTACTGATGCTAACATTCTGATTCTTGGGGAAAATGGCACCGGTAAAGAGTTGGTGGCAAGGGAAATTCATCGGCTTTCGGGTCGTGCCGATGAAATTTTTCTAACCATCGATATGGGCACAATTACCGAAACCTTGTTCGAAAGCGAGCTGTTTGGTCACAGAAAGGGCGCTTTCACCGATGCAAAGGAGGATAAAATAGGTAGGATTGCTCTGGCGAATGGCGGTACTCTATTCCTCGATGAGATCGGAAATCTCTCTCAACCCATGCAGGCAAAACTGTTGACTGTTCTTCAAAATCGCGAATTCACGCCAGTTGGCGATACCAAAGCGATACCAATCGATGTTCGTCTAATTTGTGCAACCAATCGGAGCGTTAGTGAGATGGTTGCGAGTGGTCAGTTTCGTGAGGATCTGCTTTACAGGATAAACACCATCCAGATCGAATTGCCCTCTCTGAGAGTAAGGGGTGATGATATTATTCAAATCGCAAATTACTATTTAAAAAGGTTTGCCGAGAAATATGGCAAGCCCAAACTATCGTTTAGTCCTAGTGTATGCGAAATGATATCATCCTATAGCTGGCCTGGTAATGTGAGAGAGTTAAGCCATGCGGTGGAACGCGCTGTAATTATGTGCGAGGGTATCACCATTTCACCCAATGATCTTCTAATTCAAAAAACTAACGAGAGTAAAAGCTTTGGTGATAAGCCTATTAGTTTAAGCGAAGCCGAGGTTATGCTAATAACCAACTCCTTAAGTCGAAATAAGGGAAACCTGTCGGCAGTGGCTAAGGAGTTGGGGATTGGACGGCAAACGCTTTACAGGAAGATCAGGGAGTATGGAATTTAGTAAACTCTTGAATCACTCTTTTGGCATTAGTGATTTTGTTATCAATAATTTTGTGCGTTTTTCGATAATCTTTCTGAAATTTTCAAAGAAGACACCTGGGTAAAGTATGCTACTAAAGAGACATCACCGGAATATTTGGCTAAGAGTTGTGGGGATTACCCTCAACTGTTTGGCATTGGCGTACTTTTCTGTTGTAAAAACCGACTGGTTAGTGCTTGCAAATCTTCTCGTTCTATTAATTGCTCAGGTATTCTTGTTTGT
Organism: uncultured Rikenellaceae bacterium; assembly: GCA_964490015.1. GTDB lineage: Bacteria > Bacteroidota > Bacteroidia > Bacteroidales > Tenuifilaceae > Perlabentimonas. The sequence continues at coordinate 29,834 of CAZBBA010000017.1, read as the reverse complement.
TCGAAGTCAGAATACCCTAAACCGTGAGTTGGAACTCTTCTTTGATGGTCTAAAAAGTTTTGATTCAACCTCAAAGTTTACCAATCGGATTCAAGGTAAAGGGTTCGATGAGATTTACAGGAAATTAGACCAAATTTTAGAGAGCTTTCAAACTGTGCGAATTGAAAACCAACAACAAAACGATTACCTCACAGCGCTGGTTGAGCATATTAATATCGGGATTGTATCCGTTAACGCCGATGGCACTTTTTCGATTGTCAACTCTGCTGCCAAGAACCTTCTTGGAGTTAGCAGCTTGAAGAGTTTGGATGCCCTCGAAAAGATTGATGTCACGCTTTCGAATATTCTAAAAACGGTTGAACCAAATGAGCCAAAACTGATAAGCGTTTTCCGCTCGGGAAGCCTAATGCAGCTTTCGGTTCGGGCATCTAAGATCAAATTCAAGAGTGGGGAAGTAAAAATAGTTTCCTTCCAGAACATTAAGAACGAGTTAGATGAGAGCGAGATGGAGGGTTGGCAGAAATTGATTCGAATACTTACTCACGAACTTATGAACTCTGCTGGGCCAATAAATTCAACTATATCAACATTGCTCGATCTGCTTTCCGAGGAGGAGATTTCATCAACTGGTCAAGTGATTCATCATTCGGATGTGATTGCCGATGTAAAGCAGGGATTAAGAATTGTGGAGGATCGAAGCCGAGGGATGGTCGATTTTGTAACTCGTTTCCGAAACCTCACGCTTATTCCAGTAGCAAAGCCAAGCGAAGTCAATATCAAAAGTCTACTCGACAGTATTGGCCTACTACTTAAGGATGAATTGAGTAACCATAATGTTGTTTTCAGCACCATAGTGTCAGGGAATATCAATGCCAGCGCCGATAGGAGCATGCTTGAGCAGATTCTAATAAACTTAGTAAAGAATGCAATTGAGGCTACTTTAGATTCAAATCCTGCCAGAATAAAAATCTCGGCGTGGAAGGATTGGGTTAGCAATATTTACATTGAAATCAGCGATAACGGCATTGGTATTCCAGCAGAACTGCAGAGCAAAATATTTGTTCCTTTTTTTACTACACGCAAGAGTGGAACGGGCATAGGCCTTAGCCTTTCCCGTCAGCTGGCCAATGCGCAGGGCGGATCGTTAACCCTGAGCAAATCCCTTGTTGGCGAAACCGTTTTCACTTTACAAGTTAAAGGCATCTAGTTTTTACTTTGTGTCATCGCAATCCTTTGGCTTCCCATAATCGGATGCAATACATTTTTACCTAACTTTGCAGCAAACGCAAACCATGAGAATACATTTCATCGCCATAGGGGGAAGTGCAATGCACAATTTGGCCATTGCCTTAAAGCAAAAAAGTTATGTCATTTCCGGTTCCGATGATGAAATTTTTGAGCCCTCGCGCAGTAGGTTGGCAACACACGGGCTGCTCCCCAGCGAAATTGGTTGGTTTCCAGAGAAGATCACCCCTCAGCTCGATGCCGTTGTGCTTGGAATGCATGCCCGCGCCGATAACCCCGAACTTTTAAGAGCCAAGGAATTGGGAGTGAAAATTTACTCATACCCCGAGTATCTTTTCGAGCAAACAAAGAGTAAAACGCGTGTGGTGATTGGCGGAAGCCATGGTAAAACTACCATTACATCAATGGTGATGCATGTGCTTAGGTCGGTTGGATTTGCATTTGATTACATGGTGGGTGCACAGATCGAAGGTTTCGACAATATGGTTGGGCTTTCCGAAAAGTCAACGATAGCCGTTTTCGAGGGCGATGAGTACCTTACTTCACCCATCGATCCTAGGCCCAAGTTTCACCTTTACCGACCCCATATTGCAGTGATATCGGGCATTGCATGGGATCATATCAACGTTTTCCCAACCTTCGAGATTTATCGTAGCCAGTTTGAGCATTTTGTTCAAACCATCGAGCCCAATGGCCTTCTGGTGTACTGCGCCTCCGATAAAGAGGTTTGCCAAGTGGCCAAAGATGCTCCAAAATCTGTTGTACAAGTAGATTATCATGCTCATCCCTCTCGGATAAATCTCGAGAAAACATACCTGATCACTGATTCAGGAGATGTTGAGTTAAAGATTTTTGGCCACCATAATATGGAAAACATCTCGGCGGCAAAGGAGGTTTGTAGAATACTTGGTGTAAAAGAGGCCGACTTTTACAGGGCTATGTCAACCTTTAGCGGTGCAGCCAAAAGACTACAGCTAGTAAAGAGTGCCGAAACCACCGATGTGTTTTTAGACTTTGCGCATGCACCCTCAAAGGTAATTGCAACCGTTGATGCGGTTAGCGAAGCATATCCATTCCGCAAGTTAGTTGCGTGTCTTGAATTACATACTTTCAGCAGCTTAAACCCAGCGTTTCTCGATCAGTATAGCGGATCTCTCGGCAGGGCCGACTTGCCAATAGTTTTTTTTAACCCTAAAACCCTAGAACACAAAAAACTACCTCCTCTAACCCCGAAGGTTATTCAGTCTTGTTTTAATAATGAAAATCTTTTGGTTTTTACCGATTCTCTGGAATTATCAAAGTTTCTGAAGTCCCAATTTTGGGATAACACAAATCTGCTGTTTATGTCGTCGGGCAACTTTTCGGGGCTCGATATTAGTGCATTGGCAGATGAGATAACAGACGACGATCAATTTCCACGACGATATCTGGATGTTTAACAAAACAAAACCAACAACCATGAAGATTTCAACTGCTAGGATCGACATTGTGCCCCTGTGCCTCCAGGAGCTAGAGCTCATAATCAAATCGAGAGCTGAATTCGAAAAGATTTCGGATTGTTGTCCATCAGGGGTAGAGTTACCTCCAGTATACTGTGAGGAGCTTTCCGAGATGCTTGAGCAAAACAGGAGTAAATGGAAGGAGAATCCTAACGATTACCTGTTTTATACCCTTTGGGTGATGATCTGCAGGGAGACAAAAATTATTATAGGTCAATTTTCGTTCAACGCTAAACCCAATGCCGATGGCGAAATTGAGGTCTTCTTCAGTATCGAGGAGCCCTATCGGCGCAAAGGCTATGCCTTTGAGGTAATGCAGGGCGTAATTGGCTGGGCAAAGGAGTCGGGACTAATTAGGAAATTCCTAATTGAAGCCGATTTTGACAATAAAGCGGCCATGGCCTCGTTAAAAAAGTTAGGATTTAAACCGGTTCTTCCCGATGATGTGGAATCGGAATTTACATCTACAAAGTACTATCTTAAATTGGTAAACCCAGAAGCCCTAGACGAGGATATGGATTTTGATTAGTAATATCAGGCATTTTTGTAATTAAATCTTTAGTTATGAGTAGAAAGTTTTTTTCTTTTTTTGTTTTTCTCTTTTTGGCCACACAAACCTTTTCGTCTTTTGCACAGCAAAAATACCATACAGCGCTTGGGTTACGAGGTGGATATCCATCTGGAATTACATTTAAGCAATTCCTTTCGGGTAACATTGCTGCCGAGGGAGTGCTCTCGTTTGGCTGGGGAGGAATTGGTGTTACCGGATTATATCAGCTGCATAATCCTGTTCCCGATTTGTCAGGGCTGGTTTGGTACTATGGCGGGGGAGCACACTTTGCCACGGCCAAATCCGGAAAGAATAGCCCTTTTGCCGGAGGCATGGGAGGTGAAGTTTACCTCGGGGTTGATGGCATTGTTGGTCTCGAGTATGTATTTGCCGAAGCACCAATCTCTGTTAGCCTCGACATTCTTCCAATCCTTAACCTGGTGACTGAAATTGGAGTGTGGTTCAATACGGGCTTGTCGATTAGGTACACTTTCAAATAATTTTGCAAAAAAATTAATTTTTTTTTGCAGGGAATTTTTTTTCAATTACCTTTGCACCCGCTTTACGATGGTAAGGCAATTGATGATTGAAATAATGGCCCGTTCGTCTAGGGGTTAGGACGCCAGGTTTTCATCCTGGTAACAGGGGTTCGATTCCCCTACGGGCTACCACTTTATTAATTACAAGTATCATGGCAAATCATAAGTCAGCAATTAAGAGAATTCGTCGGGCCGAAACCAAAAGGGTTCATAACAAGTATTACGCTCGTACTACTCGTAATGCGGTTAAAGCATTAAGAGGAACAACCGATAAGACTGAGGCGCAAGATATGCTACCCAAAGTTTCGTCAATGCTTGATAAGTTGGCCAAGAGGAATATCATTCACAAGAATAAGGCTGCAAACCTGAAGAGTTCACTTACGCTTCACGTTAACGCACTGCAATAGTTTTAAGGTAGATTTAGGGTTTAGCTCGCTTTTGGCGAGCTTTTTTTTTGCCTGATGGTTGAGCAAAAAAATACGAGAAAACAGTAGTAATGTAGTGCTAATATTTTCATAACTTGCTGTAGTAAAATACCACTCTTATGGAAGAAGTCAGCAAGCCACTCACCATTAAGGAGTGGGCCGAAGACGATCGGCCTAGGGAAAAGATGATCGGCAAGGGCGTTGCTGCCCTCAGCGATGCTGAACTCATGGCAATCCTTATTGGTTCGGGCACAAGGAACGAAACCGCAGTGGCCATCGCTCAGCGAATACTTGGTGCCGCAAACAACAATCTCAACGAGTTGGGAAAGTTTGCTTTAAAAGATTTCAAGAAGATTAAGGGTATTGGAGATGCAAAGGGGGTTACCATAATGGCTGCGCTGGAGTTGGGCCGCAGAAGGAAAATAGCAGAGGCGGTAAACCGAAAGCAGATTTCCTCGAGTGCCGATGTGATCGAGATATTTCAGCCATTACTGGCCGATTTACCCCACGAGGAGTTTTGGGTGCTGCTGCTCAATAGGGCGAATAGGGTTATTGAACGGGTAAGAATTAGCGAGGGTGGGTTTACGGCAACAATTGTTGATGTGCGAAAGATTATGCGCACCGCTTTAGATCATCAGGCTATTGGCATTATTCTGTGCCATAATCACCCATCGGGGAATCACAACCCGAGCGACGATGACCTGAAGATCACCCAAAAGCTTAAGCAAGCATCGGCAACACTCGATATTAGTTTGCTTGATCATGTTATTGTTACAGGCCATAAGTGCTACTCCATGGCCGACAATTCCGTGTTGTAGAGCAATAAGTGAGTAAATTATTGGGCAAATCTACTGGTATTTGGTTCAAAATACGTAATTTGCGCAGCATTTATAAAGTGTTCAACCTATTATATTTATCCTATGGTTAGGCTACTGGGCGATACCAACTCAATTCTCAACCGCTTCATTTATGAGATTCGAAGCACCTCGGTGCAAACCGACAGCATGCGTTTCAGGCAAAATCTGGAGCGCATAAGCGAGATTTTTGCATACGAAATCAGCAAGCATCTGGAGTATAAGCCAATTCAGGCACAAACCCCACTTGGCATTGCTGAAATGTCTATTCCTAGCGACACGGTGGTTGTTGGATCAATTCTACGTGCTGGTTTGCCCATGCATAATGGTGTTTTGAATTATTTTGATGGTGCTGAAAACGCTTTTATATCAGCCTACCGAAAGTACAGCAAAGACGGTACATTTAACATCCAGTTCGAGCATTTGTCGTGCCCAGCAATGGATGGAAAAGTGCTTATCCTTGTGGATCCAATGCTTGCTACTGGAGCATCCATGGTTTTGGCCTACAAGGCATTGCTCGAGAGAGGAACGCCAAAGCATACCCATATAGTTTCTATTATTGCATCGAAGGAGGGCGTTGAATATACCCGTAAAAACCTGATGAACAAGAATGTGACCCTGTGGCTAGGTGCTGTGGATGATGAGCTTACTGTGAAGTCGTATATCGTTCCCGGTTTAGGCGATGCGGGCGATTTGGCTTACGGTAGCAAGGAGTAGTGGGAGTCAATTTATAGCCAACTTCTTTTCAGGCAGTATCGCTTAGGTTTTTGACAGCTATAATCTATGGCTTGTCCATTTCCTTGGTGTCGAGCGCATCGCGCAGTCCATTCCCAATTAGCGTAAAGGCTAGCACCAGTAACATTATGGCCACACCCGGAATTATGGCCAAAAATGCCTTGTCCATTATCAGGTACCCATAATGATCCTTAATCATTGTGCCCCACGATGGTATAGGCGGCTGAACGCCTATGCCTAAGAAACTTAGTCCAGCCTCAAGTAGAATGGCCGTGGCAAAATTCCCTGCCGAGATAATTGCAACTGGACCCATAACATTGGGCAGAATATGCCTAAACACGATTCTTCGGGTGCCAAAACCCAGCACCTTGGCTGCCTCAACAAACTCTTTCTCCCTAAGACTCATAACCTGTCCGCGAACCACACGGGCTACCTCCACCCACATGGTAAGGCCAACGGCCACAAAAATCTGCCAAAAACCCTTGCCCAGCACCATGGTTAGGGCAATCACCATAAGCAGCGTGGGGATTGACCAGACCACGTTAATTAGCCACATTACGAGGTCGTCGTACCAACCTCTAATGTAACCGGCAGTAGCTCCAAGGGTAATGCCAATAAGCAGCGATATGGCCACGGCGATAAACCCAACAGCCAGCGAAATGCGGGCGCCAATAATCAGCCGACTAAGCATATCGCGCCCAACCCTGTCGGTTCCTAGCCAAAAACGGCGGGTTTTTATGTGGTTTTTTTCGATTTCCGATAAAATTTTGTCTTTGGAATATTCAATATGCTCATCCCCATCAAATAGTGTTACGATTTCTTTTGTTGTTCCTATATTTGCAGGGAAGCGATTAGGGAATAGAACACCGGTGACAGGGTAAACACTCTCGATGGTGAGGCTATCCTCGGGCTCGGTATATTCGGTAATAACAATATTCGCGTTCTCGATACGATAGCCCAATATTGGGATCTCGCGATACTGGTTTTGTTGCCCACCAACAACTCTTTCCAGTAGATTTTTCTTCTCGGCCACCACATCTCTAGGTACAAGGAAGAATGTTGATTTAAAACCTGGCTTTTTGGTGGCAATCTCCAGATGCTGGTTGTTAGCCCAGGGGCTTGAGTCGGGAGCAACGATGTAACCCAGTATGGCAAGTAGAGCAACCAGCCCAACAAATATTGATGAGATTAACGAGAGTTTATTTCGAAAAAACTTTCGAAATGCCACTTGCCATGGCGACCCCTCCCTGTTGTTTCTGTTCATCATTAAAAAATCAGTGTTCGATATTCATCATTTTCCCCTTCCTCTTTTCCACCTATTCTTTGTTAGCATCGCCATGCCAAATGCCACAACTATGTAGATTGGGTAAACCAGCTGCAAAGGTATAAAAACATAAAGTAGCGATAACTTTTTGTGTTGCATAAGGTAGGGGAAAAGCAACATTAGATCGGCTATAGATTTTACTGTATATGCTAATGCGAGTATCTTAAGGTAAATGATATTCCAGAATGATAGTGATAGTAGAACAACCAGTAAAATATTGAAAAGAAGCACGATAAATCCAACGGTAATGGCAGCCAGATCGGTGTATCCAGTTGATTTTGAAGCCCAGCGGGCACGTTGATTCAGAAATTTGCCAACCGAATTAACAGGCTTGGTGAGTACCAATATGCCCTCGCCCTGTAGGGGCGAAATTTTGAAACCAAGCTTTTGCTTAGCACTATGCAGCAGAAACACATCGTCGCCCGAGGTGTATTTTGGATTTAGCATCTGCTCATCAAAAACAAGTTTGTTTCTGTTGAAAGATAAATTTGCTGCGCTGGCCATAATGGGAACGCCAATGCCGCAGGCTCCAATGCTGCTGGCGGTAAGGCTTGCATGTTCTAAGGCTTGAATCTTCTCGTAAAATGTTTTTGTTGGCCATATCATCACCGGACCAATCAGCATATCTGCTTTTAGCGTTTGGTAATTCGATGATATGGTGCTAAGCCAATTTTTTGGATGAATACAGTCGGCATCTGTTAGCACAATTGTATCGTTTTTAGCCAGTGTTACCCCCAAGGCAACCGCCTGCTTTTTCCCCTTTGCATTGTCAGGGAGTTCGGCTAGCTGAATGTTTGAGTGCTTAACAGCCCAGCTTTTGGCCACAGGCCAAGTGTTGTCGGTTGAGTGGTCGTTAATTATAAGTATCTCAAAGTCCTCTGCTGGGTAGTCCTGATTGAGTAGCGATTCCAGTAGGTTATCTATTTCTGACTCCTCGTTACGAACAGCCACAACAATTGAAAGGGGAATGGTTTGAGAATTTGGCGATTCATTCTTTCGGCGAATAATTAGCCCTGTCGCAAACAGTAAAATTGCTAAAATATATGGTAATCCAATGGCGAAAAGTAGGAGTTGAGCAATGTTCATAAACTACTATAAAGAAAGGTATTTTTCAATTAACCCTGCCGCTTTCTCTACTTCTTGGGCTGGTCGGGCAATGTTTATTCGCAGCCAATTTGCGCAGCTCTTGCTAAAATGCTCGCCAGGTATTGTGGCCACGCCCGTTTGGCTGTATAGCTTGCTGGCAAAATCAAAACCATCGTGAATGTGCCTGGGAAGTTTTGTCCAAATAAAGCATCCGCCATTGGTTGGTGGAATGGTGAAGCCCAATTTTGCCAGTTTGGGTGCTAGAAATTCGAAATTGGCTTTTACATCGCTCCTAAATTGATGAACAAACCTATTCCCAAACTCATTTTCTTCAAGATAGGTTGCCAGGGCATCTTGCAGTATCGAAGGTGCGCAAAGCCCAATGTAATCGTGAATTGAGCGTAGCCCTTTGCGATGCTGCTCGTGTGCGTAGAGGTAACCAATACGCCACCCGGTGATGCACAGCATTTTTGAAAAGCTGTTCACGTAAAACACGTTGGGCGAATTGTGTTCAAGCGGAAGGTAGGGGGGATTATCGAAATACAAATCCTTATACACCGCATCAAAAACCAGATAGAAATCCAACTCCTCGGCTAAATCGACAAGTTGGTTAACCTCATTTTTAGTCCACGTTTTGCCAAAGGGGTTTCCCGGAGAGGAGAGGAAAAGGATTTTAACTTGACTTTCGGAAATTGTTTTCTTTAAACCAATAAAATCGATTGAGAAATTATGGTTTAGCGGATAGCTAACGAATTTTTGTCCAAATATTTTGGGAAGTTGACTGTAACTCTCGTAGGCAGGATCGAAGCTAAGCACGCTAAAGTCTCCGCCTAACTTTCTGTTAAGATAGGTATAGATAAGCGAGATCCCCTCAGTGGCGCCCTGTACAACCAAAAAGTTTTCGATATCAACCTTAGAGTTAATGGAGTAATGGCTGTGAATTTGGTTAATCAGCCTAAAGTTGCCCAGCCCCGGTGCATACTGATGGACATTGCGTTGTGCCAATTCCTCAAGCGCCTTGCGAAGTTCAGCCGGGGGCTGAAAGCCGGGAATGCCCTGCGCTAGGTTAATGCCTCCGTTTTGCTTTACCAGATTGCTAAAGTAGCTTATGTATGAACCCTGCGGTTTGGGTGCTTGTCCATTCATGTTTATTAAAGAATTGTTGACGATTCAAAGGTAAACACTTGGCTGCGGATTATAAAGCGTATCTTTGTAAATATGGGTATCTTTGCCTTAAAGTTATTGTAAAAACATTATCTCGATGCAGAAAAAAAATCACCGCTATTTATCAGCAGTATTAATTGCCATGTTTGCTTGTATTACCAGTGTTCAAGCACAGATTAGTTTCGATGTTGAGGCAGGCGTTGTGTCAACGGCTTACAACGATGTGCGCATTCCGGGCGATGCGGGCACATTTCTCTCGCTTTCCGATGAGCTTAGCTCAAGTGCCAAACTCTTTTCAAGGCTTAAGGTCGGTTATCGTTTTGGTGAGCGGCACGAGGTGCTGGCACTTTTTGCTCCGCTGGAGTTTTCGTACAGGGGTGCTGTGGATAGAGATATCGCTTTTCAGGGCGAAACTTTTTTGGCTGGAACGGATATCAACGCCACATACAAGTTCAACTCCTACAGGATGTCGTATCGATATCATTGGGATAAAAATCCTAAGTTTCATTTTGCCGCTGGGGTTACGCTAAAGGTGCGCGATGCCAATATTGGGCTCAGGGGCTTGCCCGAGCAGGAAGCGGTGAAAACCGATTTGGGGGTAGTTCCGCTGATCAACTTCTACCTGCACTGGAAACCCACCAACCGTTTCGGTTTGCTGCTCGATGGCGATGCGCTGGCCGCCCCGCAGGGCAGGGCCGAGGATGTGCTTGTGGCTGCCACGCTTAAACTTACCGATAAATTTACCCTTAAGGCAGGCTACAGGTTACTCGAGGGTGGTGCCGATAACGCTTCGGTGTACACCTATTCCATGTTTCACTATGGAGTTTTCGGGGTGATAGTAAACCTTGACTAATGTTTTTAATTCAGAACCGAACCCTCGCTAGTAAACATCTGGCACAAAGTTCTGATCGGTAATGGGTGGACGAATATAGGAAAAATCGTCTTTGCGTTCGGGTAATTCTATTGGTCCAGGCGCCAGATCCTTGTAGGGCAAAAGTTCTAAAAGATGATGAATGCAGTTTAGCCGCGCCCGTTTCTTGTCGTCGGCATGAACCACGTACCAGGGCGCTTGCTTTATATCAGTATGGGCAAACATCTTATCCTTGGCCATGGAGTACTGTACCCACTTGCTGCGCGATTCAATATCCATTGGACTCAACTTCCAGCGTTTCACAGGATCCTCGTTGCGAGCCTTGAAACGTTTCTCCTGCTCGGCATCGCTAACCGAGAACCAGTATTTTATTAGGATGATGTTGGAGCGCACCAGCATTCGCTCAAACTCGGGGCAGGAGCGGAGGAACTCAATGTACTCATCCTCGGAGCAGAAGCCCATTACACGCTCCACGCCGGCGCGGTTATACCAGCTGCGGTCGAAAAGCACCATTTCGCCACCTGCAGGCAGGTGTGGAACATAACGCTGGAAGTACCACTGCGTTTTTTCGCGCTCGGTGGGTACGCCAAGGGCAACCACACGGCAGTAGCGCGGATTTAGACGCTCGGTAATGGTTTTAATTACGCCACCTTTTCCAGCGGCATCGCGACCCTCGAATATCACCACCACTTTTAGCTTGTTATGCTTAATCCACTCCTGGAGCTTAATAAGTTCAATCTGCAGCTTGTATAGTTCCTTCTCGTAAACCTTTTGCTTGATATTTTTCTTGTCCTCTACGGCTTCGTAGTTTAAGGCTTCGGTTGCTTGGGTTTCTTTGGGTTTGGTTTTCTCCCCCTTTGCCGATTTGCTCTCTTTGTCTTTTGCTGCCATGGCCAAATGGTGTTAGGTTGCGGTTTGCAGTAATTGCAATGAAAGTTACAACAATTTGGCAAATCTACCAGTAAAAAAAACACGGGATTTGAAGTCAATCAAATCCCGTAGATAGTAAAAACAGTTAAAGTGTTTACCTGTAGATCATCTCAGCCATCTCTATCATTTTAATAAAATCCGATTTGTAACCAAATTCATCACTCCCCTTTGCCTTTTGGGCACGAGCTAGAGCGCTGGTAAACGAGGCGCTACCCTTGAATTCCGATTCGCGAAGCAGCATTCCAAACTCGGCTACAGCCGAGGCAAACTGGAGATTGCTGGTCGATTTCATCTTGCCCGATTCCAGGCTGTGACTTAGCAGGTTGCTTGTTTCCTCCCCAGGTTTTTTATACCTGATTTTTACAGTTAGCAGATCCTTACTATTGGTGAGTGTTTGCTGAGTATACTTCAATGGATCGATACGTATGCCATTTTCATTTCCATCAGCAAGGTTAATTTCGTAAAGAGCGGTAACAGTGTGTCCACAGCCAATATCGCCAGCATCCTTCTTGTCGTTGTTAAAATCCTCGCTGTTAAGCATTCGTTTTTCGTATCCAATAAGCCGATACTCCTTAACCCTGGCGGGATTAAACTCAACCTGAATTTTTACATCGTTAGCAATGGTGTAAAGAGTGCCCCAAAGCTCGGTGCCAAATACTTTTTTGGCCTCCATAATATTGTCGATGTAGGCGTAATTTCCATTGCCTGCCATGGACAGCTCCTTCATCCGGCCATCCTTATAGTTACCCATTCCAAAACCTAAGATGGTAAGGTAAACGCCGCTCTCGCGTTTCTGCTCGATTAAAGTTTTAAGCTCCGATGTGCTGCTTACGCCCACGTTAAAATCGCCATCGGTTCCAATAATTACACGGTTATTACCTCCGTGAATGTAATTTTCCTGCGCCACTTTGTAAGCCAATCGGATACCGGCTCCTCCTGCAGTTGATCCTCCTGCCTGTAACATGTCGATGGCGCTCGTGATTTTTGCCTTTTCACTTCCGGGAGTCGATTCCAGAACCAGGCCAGCGGCTCCAGCGTACACCACAATGGCAACCTTGTCCTGTGGGCGGAGTTGATTAACCAGATGTTTAAATGCCTGTTTAAGAAGAGGTAGCCTGTTGGCAGGATTCATGGAACCCGAAACATCGATAAGGAATACCAGATTGTTTGGCGGTATTTGTTGCTCGTTTACATTTTCGCCCTTTAGCCCAACCAGAACCAGCTGGTTTTTTTCGTTCCAAGGGCATTTGCCAGCCTCCAGCGTAACCGAGAATGGGTGGCCGTTTGTGGGCTGAGGATAGTTGTAGTCGAAGTAATTTATCAACTCCTCCACGCGAACCGCATCGCGGTAGGGTTTTTGGCTTTGGCTCAAAAACCGACGCACATTGGCATACGAGGCCTTGTCAACATCAACCGAAAAGGTTGAGAGCGGATTGCTAAGCGCATCCCTGAAAATATTCTCGCTAATGGGTGAATATTCCTCGGTGTTATGCTCAATACCAATGTAATCGTTAGTTTGCATGGTATACTCCACTGGTCGGCCAATGGCCATGGTATAGCGATCGCGCATTTTGGTTGGAGCAACAGCATCCAGCTCAACATCGTAAAGGATTACCTTTTCCTTTAGGTTTTCATCAATGCGAATACTCGGGTCAAGGGTAATGGAGATTTTTGTATCCTTACCGTTTTGGATGTAGACATTCGCCTCTTGGGCTTGGTATCCCTTTGCAGAAATTCCAATTTTGTAACTGCCCGATTTAAGCGAAAGGTGGAATTGCCCGTTGGCTTTTGATATTGTTTCGGTAACCTTTTTGCCCTGCTGGAATGCAGTTATTTTGGCCTTGCCAACGGGTGCATTGGACTGAGAATCGGTTACGATCCCAGTAAGTATTCCGGTTTCGGAATTTGCTGTGGTAAATGAGCTTAGGATAAGTATCCAAGCAATTGTAAGTAGTTTTTTCATGGTGCATAGTATTAAGTTGAACATAATCGCGTTTACTATGCAGATGCAGCTGGATGACATTTTCCATAAATTCAATTCAAAATATTTTTCTACATTTGAACAGTTTAATTTCACAGTATTGATATTCAGACCCAAACCCGATAGCCTTTCCGATATGGAAATTGTTGCTCGCTACCAGAAAACTGGCGACAAGCAGCTGGTTGGTGTTCTGTATAAGCGATACACAGGGTTTGTGTTTGCGGTTTGTCTTAAGTACTTGCGCTCCCACACCGAAAGCGAGGACGCAGTGATGCAAATATTTGAGAAACTTTTCGATGAACTACAAAGGCACTCGATACAACATTTTAAGTCGTGGCTTTACACTGTAGCCAAAAATCATTGTCTCCACATTATCCGAGATAAAAAGAAGGAGATGGTGGTTGAGGATATTGTGAAAAATAATCATCCTCATCTTATGGAAATAACCCCAATTACGTATCACGATAATGAGGACTTGCTAGAGCAGCGTATTGGGAATTTGGAGCAGGAACTCCATAACCTGTCGGAGGAGCAACGAATATGCATTGAACTTTTTTACCTAAAGCAGAAGAGTTATAGCGAGGTGTCGAGCATCACGGGATACACGCTGGGACAGGTAAAAAGCTATATTCAAAACGGCAAACGGAATTTAAAGATAAGCCTATCGGGCAATGAGTAGCAAAATCAACATAGAATATAAGGGCAAGGGATGCGTTCCGCAGGAACTCTTGGTTAGCTACATTAAGGGTGAGTTAACTGGAGCGGAGATGAACTCCGTTGAGCGGCATCTGTCAACCTGCCCCATGTGCGCCGATGAGATGGAGGGACTTGGCTTGCTTGATAATCCAGAATCGATATTGGCCATATCGGAAACACTAAACGATAGAGTTGATAAGAGCATTTCTGGAGATAGAAAGAAATTTTGGCTAAGTACACCGTTTCGAATTGCTGCTTCGGTAACCATACTTGTTGCCTTGTCGGGTCTAATCTACCTCACATCAACGCTAAATACACCTTCAGCGATTCTCTCCGAGCATATCGATTTAGAGGGTGACGAAAAAATGCAGGAGTTAATCCACGAGGAGGAGGTTGTAACTGAAGAAAACCAAAAGGATTCAGCATTTGAAGTTGTTGATGAGGATGTGGATCGATTATCGGAGCAGGCAATGGAACGGCCTTTGGCATCGGCTCGCCTCAAATCTAAAGCAGGAGCACCTCCTCCACTCAAACCCACAGAAATTCTAAGTATTAGAAATAATGATATTATATTGGAGTCTAATAATGAGGATGATTTAGCGGTGTTTGATTCAGAATTTAGGGAGGATATAGCGGTGAAAATAATTGCCTTCGCCAATGATGAGGAGGAGGTAAATGAGGAAGAAATATTTGTTATTGTTGAGGAGATGCCCACATTTAAGGGTGGCGATTTAAGTAAATTCAGGGATTATATCAACGAGAATCTGAAGTATCCAGAGGCTGCTGCCGAGAGCGGAATTCAGGGTAGGGTAATTCTGTCGTTTGTAGTTGAACCTACAGGAAAGGTATCCAACGTGAAAGTTTTACGAGGTGTTGATCCGCAGTTGGATAAGGAGGCGGTAAGGGTTATTGAGTCGAGCCCTTTGTGGAATCCAGGGAAACAGCGAGGAAGACCTGTGAGGGTTTCATTTAATGTCCCCGTAATTTTTATGCTGAACTAAACCGATTGGAATTAATAAAGGCCTGCAATAGATGCAGGCCTTGTTTATTTTAGGTGAATTAACTGTTATTCTGTAGGAGGTTCAAACCCGTATACAACACCTTTCACTCTATGCGTGGGAACCTCACCGTATCCACCTTTCGACTCGCGGCTGGTGATAAGAACCACAATTCCGCCCATATTCACAGCACGTTTCTTAAGCCGGATATCGGCACTTTGCTGAGCTGCTTTGGCATTACGACTTTTGGGAGATGATTGCGCTTCAACTTCGCCCAGGGCGAAGAACCCTTCCACATCATCCTGCTTATCGGTAAGAATAACTGTTTTCCAATCTCCCTCATCAACCATCTGAACGGCAAGGCTGCTAAAACTTTCGACCCGCCCGTTGCGATAAAAAATCTTGTGAACCTGTTTGCGATCAATCTCCTGCATGTCGGTTTTTCCAGTAGCAATGTATGAGATTTTGCTAGCCGATACACCCTGAACCATTGCGGCTACTTTGCGGCCACTGATTAACATAATTGTATCGGAAGCCTCACTATTTCCATTCTGTGCAAAGCTTGGGGCGAAAAGCAAAATCAGCCCTAACAACACTATTCCCTTTCTCATATCTCAACATTAATTTGATTAGCTAATAAGAAAGCTAAAACTCTCGCTCGATTCACTAAGATACAAAGGTAATGCCAGAAACAAACAGGCAATGTCTATATCTTATTGCGCCACAAAGATACAAAATTTGTTTATTTGTTTATAATTACAGTCCCATTTGTGGAGCGATTAAGGTCTGTTATCAATTGTAACAATCTGTAATTTAGGCCTAAACACAAGATGAGTCTTTAGGTTGGCTAGGGCAGATTCAATGCTTCTTCTGTCCTCGGCGATTGGGCTTTCCAAAACCCTTTTCAGCAGTTTGCCTAAACCAATCTATACACTATTTTTGTACTTTAATTATCCACCTATTTATCCCTGCGATGGAAAAAGTAATTATTAACTACCTTGTGATGCCAGTTGTTTGGTTGTTAGTGGCTTTAACCTGCTTTGTTTTCTTTGTAGGTGATGTTGTGGTTTGGCTCCTTACCTTCTGGTGGGATAAGCGGTTGTGGTTGCTGCATAGGTATTCTGCAGTTTGGGCTCTATTCTATATTTGGGTTAATCCATTTTGGAAGATAATCTTTGAGGGGCGTGAAAATGCTCGTAAAGGCCAAACCTATATAATTGTATCGAACCACCAGAGTGCTTTCGATATTGTATTGTTATACCGCTTGTGGATGCATTTTAAATGGGTGGCTAAACGCGAGATCTTTCGTGTTCCCTTTATAGGCTGGAACCTGTGGCTTAATCGGCATATTGTTATCGATAGAACCAGCGTGCGTGGAGCAAAAAAGATGTTGGTCGATGCCCAAAAAAATCTTTCAATAGGAAACTCAGTGCTAATCTTTCCTGAAGGCACTCGTAGTCTCGATGGCGCTATTAAAAAGTTTAAGGATGGCGCTTTTGTGCTGGCCAAGAAAACAGGTATTCCAATTCTACCTGTTGTAATAAATGGGAGCAAGGAGGTATTTCCAAAGTATGGGTATACCCTAAAAGGGGCTCAAACCTTTAAGATGAAAATACTTCCCGCCATTTATCCTGCAGAATACGAAGGGAAGGATATTGATGAGTTGATACGTGATGTACAGATAATTATGTCGAAGGAACATAAGGGAATGGCTCCTGAGTATTACCTTTAGTTTATCCATAACTCTTGCAGCAATCCCATAAGATTAAGAAAATTGTGGTATCTTGACAAGAAAATTTCTTAAATAAAATAATATGAATCCAAAGGTTAGCATTATTATGGGTAGCGCCTCCGATATGTCGATTATGGAAGAGGCCTGCAAAATTCTTAACGAGCTTAAGGTTCCCTTTGAGGTAAATGCCCTATCGGCACATCGTACTCCCGATCAGGTAGCCGAGCTTGCGCGAAATGCCCATAAGCGAGGTGTTAAGGTGTTCATTGCTGGAGCGGGAGGAGCTGCGCACTTACCGGGTGTGGTGGCTGCTTTTACGGCGCTTCCAGTTATTGGTGTGCCAATTAAGGCATCCATATCCATTGATGGCTGGGATTCCATCCTCTCCATTTTGCAAATGCCTGCGGGAATTCCTGTTGCCACTGTTGCATTGAATGGTGCACGAAATGCAGGTATACTTGCTGCGCAGATTATTGCAACAGGCGAAAGTGATCTTTTCGATAGGGTTTCAGCATTCAAAACCGAATTGGCACAGAAAGTTGTGTCGGCAAATGCCGAGCTCGCCAAGGTGCAGTTTGAATACAGAACTAATGGTAAATGATAAAAAGCACATCAACATATTACTTTTTTAGAATTAGGGCAAAGCTTGTATTTCTGATGCTTGCATCAGCTTGTACTCTTAATCCAAGCATTACCCTTGCCGACTTTCCCCAGGAGCAGCCCGGTAGCAGGGCTGCATCGCTTAGCTATAGCGCTGCTGCACTAACCGACAGCTGGTCGTTGTTTTACAATCAGGCGGGATTGGGTTTTGCAGAGCACTCATGGGTTGGCGTGCATCACGAGAATAGGTTTATTACTCCTGAATTAAACTTTAGCGCCATTGGAGTCATTTTGCCAGTACGGGTTGGAACACTTGGTGTTTCGGTTAAGCGCCTTGGATTTAGTCAGTTTGGTCAAACAAAGTTTGGATTAGCATACGGTATGAAGCTGGCCCCTACTTTTAGTGCAGGGGTTCAGCTAAACGCTCATCATGTGTTTATTGCCGGTGAGTATGGGAGCGCCACGGTTATGTCGGCCGAGGGTGGGATTATTTATAGTCCTAGCGATAGACTAAACATCGGCGTTCACATAGTGAACCCTACCCGAAGCAAGTTGCTTGAGGAGCCGCGAATACCCACAATGTTTAATCTTGGGCTAGCCTATCAGATTAGCGAAATGGTTCTTGTTACATCCGGCGTTGAGAAAAGCCTTGATGATCCATTCTCGTTTAAAGCGGGTGTGGAGTTTATGCCCATTAAAAATTTGGCTTTTAGAACCGGTATGGCCTCTAAACCATCGCTTATTAGTTTTGGGGTAGGATATCAGGTTGCATCAATCCAGATGGATTTGGCGTTTACGCGTCACGAGATACTGGGCTATACCCCACATTTTTCATTATCATACCTTTTTGGCAGTAATAAGCAGAAGAGTTCTACTGCCGAAGAAAACAACCCCTAATGATTGGTAAAAGGCTGATATCAACCCTAATGATGCTTGCCCTTGGGATTGCAATTCTTTGTGGTCAAGGTCGCGAAGTCGATCCCCAAAGCATAATTGCTAACATCATTGAGGACATAGTTTCAGCCAGTGAAGATGATGTGGACCTGGATGTTCTTGTTGAGGATTTGATCTTCTTTTTCGATAACCCAATAAATATCAACACTGCAACTCCCGAAGAGTTGGAAAGACTAATCTTTCTGTCCGATTTTCAGATTCAAGCCCTTCTTGATTATGTGAAAAACCAAAGGGCGATGAAAACTATTTACGAGTTACAGTTTGTTATGGGTTTCGATTTTTCGGATGTAAACCGTTTGCTACCCTTTGTTACCGTTGAACCACTTGATGGCACAGCCAGAAAGCACCCGCTTTTCCGAAATGGTAGGAGTGACCTAATTGTTAGGGTGCGATCGCTTATCGAAACCCAGCAAGGTTATACTCCGCCACCCATCGACAATCCTAGTGCTACAAGGTACGCTGGCAATCAATTGGGTTTGTACACCCGATATTCATACTCAACACGAGGTGGTTTTCAGATGGGATTTGTGGGGGAGAAGGATCCAGGCGAGGAATTCTTCCAGGGATCTAACCCCTATGGTTTCGATCACTATACTGCCCACATGCAGTTTGGCAATATTGGTAAGTTAAAGAATTTGGTTGTTGGCGATTTTAATGCCGATTTTGGTCAGGGACTTACACTTTGGACCAGCGCAGCATTTGGAAAATCGTCCGATCCCATGGGTGTGAGAAAACGTGCGCGGGGAATCAATAGGTCAAGTTCCACTAACGAAAACCAGTTTCTACGTGGAGTTGGAGCCACAATTGACTTTGGAAGTCTAGAGTTTTCGGCGTTCGGTTCCTACAAGATGATAGATGCCAATATTACTGATACACTCACTGACGGAACTTATGTGTTTTCCTCGCGTCCGACCAGTGGCTTGCATCGAACCCCCTCGGAGCTTCGGAATAAGAAAACCTTGGGTGAGTTTGTGGCTGGCGGTAACCTTAACCTTACCTGGAAGGGGCTCAAGGCAGGAATAACCGGGTCTGTTGTTAACCTAAACGGAGTTTACGAAGGTTCTGCTCAGCCGTATCGGTTCTTTGAACCTCCGCTGGAGAATAGAGCAAACATAGGTTTCGATTTTACCTATGGCCTTGGGAATCACCTTTTATTCGGAGAAGCATCAACCACTGCAGGGTACGGGAGCGGATTAGTTTCAGGAGGGTTGTTTAGGGTGCACTCATTGCTTACACTATCGGTATTGGGGAGGTACTATGAGAAAGATTACAGCACTTATTACACAGGAGCAATTTCCGATGGATCTGCACCTGCCAATGAGAGTGGGGTTTTGATTGGTTTTAGGTTTCTTCCATACCGCCACTGGCAAATTGGAGGCTATGTTGATGCATTTCAGTCATCGTGGCTCAGGTTTGGTATTAACGCCCCATCACGAGGGCGCGATTACCTTATGGAAGCAACATACAGTCCCCGCTCGCGGCTTAACTTCATGCTTCGATATCGGCTTAAGCAGAAAGATAAAAATCAACTGGTTGAGGGTGAGCCAACTCGTTGGGTAGTTCCCTATACCCAACAGGCTCTGCGATTTCATATGGGCTATAATCCCACTCGCGAGATACAGCTTAGAAGCCGTATTGAACTCTCGTGGTACGATGAGGAGAATCTTCCTCAGGAATCTGGGATTATGGTATACCAGGATATCTCTTATCGCCCCCGTAAGTTGCCTCTTGTCCTAACTGCCCGGTTTGCCGTTTTCGAAACCGACTCGTGGAATACTCGAATTTACGCATACGAGAACGATGTGCTCTACTTTTTCTCCATCCCTGCATACTACTCCAGGGGATCTAGGGCATATCTGCTTGCTCAGTATTCTATAGGGCGCAACCTCGACTTATGGTTCCGAGTTGCCCAAACCTATTTTGTGGGACAAAAGTCGCTGGGTTCTGGCCTAGACTTGATTGATGGCCCAACACGAACCGATGCACGTCTTCAGATTCGTTACAAATTTTAGAAAAGCAGCATAATTATGGATTGGTCCTCAACTATTCTGGAACATAAGGTTTTTCTTTACCCACTGATAATAGTAAGTACAAGTGTTGCCTGCCTTGTTCTAATTAGGATAATCAGACGTATAATGAATAGAAGCATAAGAAAAGCTTCGGCAATACTAAAGGTTGATCCAACAAAATATACCTTTCTTAAGAATACGGTTAGCGTTCTGATTATTGGGTTAGGTGTGGTAGTTGTTTTTCAGCTAATACCAGAACTCCGAAAGCTGGGTGTACCCATTTTTGCTGGCGCTGGAGTGCTAACAGCTGTAATAGGTTTTGCATCGCAGCAGGCCTTGTCGAATATTGTGGGTGGCGTTTTTATAGTTATGTTTCGCCCCTTTAGGGTAGGCGATTTGATAAAGATTGGAACCCTGCACATGGGAACAGTTGAGGATATTACCTTGAGACATACAGTAATCCGGGATTTTGAGAATAGACGCATTGTTGTCCCCAATGCCATTATGAATAACGAGGTGATTGAAAACTCTAATATTAGCGACGAGCGAGTGTGTCTCCGGTTTGAGGTTGGCATTTCCTACTCGTCCGATATGGATAAGGCGCTCGATATTCTCCAGCGCTTAGCCTCCGAGCATCCCCTGTGTATCGACGCTCGTACTCCTGAGGCGATCGAGGAAGGATTGCCCAAAGTAAAGGTTAGAGTGGTTAATCTTACCGATTCGGCGGTGATGCTTAGAGCCTGGATATGGACAGCTAACCCCGATGACAGCTTTGCAGTACGCTTCGATATGTTCAAGAATATTAAGCACAAGTTTGATGAGGCGGGCATCGAGATACCATTTCCTCAGCGAGTTGTACACATTAAAAACTAGAGATTTTTTGTGGTCAATGACTACACTTTAATCGAACATACTATGCAGAAAGTTAGGCCCAAAAAGCAGCTTGGCCAGCATTTCCTTAACGATAAGAATATAGCCCAGCGAATTGTGGATAGCCTAACGGCCATAAATGCGGATGCGGTTTTGGAAATTGGACCCGGAATGGGTGTTTTAACAGCTTCGCTGCTAAACCGTTTTGGCGATAGGTTTTTTGCTGCCGACATTGATGATGAGTCAGTAGAATACCTAAGGGTTACATTGCCCTCTCTAAACGAGCGATTACTTCTTGCCGATTTTTTGCAGTACGATTTGTCAAGAATTACCACCGGAAACCTAGCAATAATTGGCAATTTTCCCTATAATATATCCTCGCAGATTTTTTTCCGAGTAATCGAGAATCGTAACTCCATTACCGAGGTGGTGGGAATGCTTCAGCGTGAGGTGGCTCAACGAATATGCGAACCTCCCGGGTCAAAAACGTATGGGATTTTGAGCGTTTTTCTTCAAGCTTACTTCGATATTAAATATCTGTTTACTGTTAGCGAGGGTGTTTTTACCCCACCACCAAAAGTTAAATCGGCTGTAATCCGACTTACCCGAAACAATGTAAAAAAACTTGACTGCGATGAGCAGCTGTTTGTTCGAGTTGTGAAAGCGGGGTTTAATCAGCGTCGCAAAACGCTGCGGAATTCAATAAAATCGGGATTTGGTGGTTCAGTTAGCGATCACCCATTACTCGATAAGCGCCCAGAACAGCTTGGCGTTAGCGATTTTGTTGAGTTAACAAACCATATTGCAGCACAGGGTTCTTAAGCTTTTGTGTTGATGGCCTCAACGGGGCTTAATCTCGACGCCTTCCAGGCAGGGGCATAACCCGAAAGTATACCAATTATTGCCGAAACCATTAGTCCAAGTACAATGTTGTTGCCCGTTAGCGATATTGAAAATTCAGTAAAGTTCGATACTAGGGTTGTTCCAATAAAGATCAGCATAAGTCCAATAGCGCCTCCCAAAATCGAGAGTAGAACCGACTCGTAAAGGAATTGAACAAGGATAAACGAATTTTTTGCACCCAGTGCTTTCTGGATACCTATTATGTTTGTTCGCTCTTTTACGGAAACAAACATGATATTGGCGATCCCAAAGCCTCCCACCAAAATAGCAAAACCCCCAATAATCCAGCCTGCTAGGTTTATCATCCTGAAAATATTGTCAATTCCATCTTTTAGTAGGCTAACCTGATTAAGGGCAAAATCATCATCCTCAATTGGCTTCAGCCTTCGGAAAGATCTTAATATTCCTCTTAGCTCATCGTTGAGTTCCTCTGTAGGAATCCCCTGTTTTGCCTTAACCATAATGGTTGGCCCAACACGTCTAAAGTCGATAATGTTGCGTCCAAAATTGGCTGGGATAATGGCAAGGTTGTCGTGACTATCGTCGCCCAAGGCCGATTGGCCTTCCTTTTTCAGAATACCAATTACTTCGACTTTGTTGCCGCTTAGCTTAACCGTATGCCCCAATGCGCTTCGTCCCTCGAATAGCTCCGAGGCCAGCTCGCTGCCAAGGAGTACAACTTGTCGGCCTGAGTTTAGATCAAATGGTGAAAAGTACCTGCCCTCTTCAATCTCAAACGATCTAATCTCCTCGTACCTGTCGGCAACCGCCAGTACATTTGTGCGAGGCGCCGAGTTGCGGTTGTACGCAATCAGCGATTGAAATGAAACCATAAAAGAGGTAACCTCAGCAAAATTGCTTCGATTTCTTATCTCTGCCAAATCCTCAAGCGAAGGCTGTGGCCGGTTCATGTATTTCCACCAAGGGTATTCTCCGCCCATGGACCAAGGCCACTTTTGTACATACACCACATTATCGCCAAGCGATTCGAGACTTTGCCTAACATTCTTTTCTAGCGAATCGAGAATGGTGAAAACAGCGATAATGGCAAAAATCCCTATGGTAATCCCGAAGAGTGAAAGGAATGTCCGCATTTTATTAACCGTAATCGATTGATACGCAAAGGACATGCTTTCGCGGGTGAGTTTTACAAGTATTATTAAGGGTTTAAGGGGTTTCATGGCTTTTGTCGATTGTGGATGAGGTACGATACATAAATTATTTCAAAAGTCAAAGGTAAAAAGCATAATTAAAAAAACGCTAACATTTTTATTATTTTAAGCCCATTTAAGAGTGATAAATTCGAAGGTTTTAGCCATTTTTGTAACCCAGTAAGAGGTACTTTTTTCCACTTAGCCATGCTTTGGCTGTATAACACTAAAAAACAGGTAAATGAAACCAATCAAAACGGCACTGATTTCTGTATACCACAAGGACGGGCTTGATGATATTGTTCATCTACTTAACAAGTATGGTGCTAAAATTTACTCAACAGGTGGTACGCTTAAGTATATTGAGGACTCTGGTGTGCCTGTGGAAACAGTTGAATCGCTTACAACCTACCCGTCAATTCTGGGTGGCCGAGTTAAAACCTTGCACCCAAAGATTTTTGGAGGGATACTGGCTCGTCGTAACAACGAGAACGATCTGTTTCAACTGCAAGAGTATGATATTCCCGAGATAGATCTTGTAATTGTCGATTTGTACCCATTTGAGGATACTGTGGCTCGCGGTGCATCGGAACAGGAAGTAATTGAGAAGATTGATATAGGTGGAATAACCCTGATTCGCGCGGCTGCCAAGAACTATCGCGATGTAACCATCATCTCATCGCGTGAGCAGTATAAATTGTTTATCGATATACTTGATACCAATAATGGCTGCACATCGCTCGACGAGCGAAAGCAGTTTGCCATGCAGGCTTTTAACATGTCGAGTCATTACGATACAGCAATCTTTAAGTATTTCTGCGATAAGAATACTCCACCAGCATTTAAGCAGAGCGAACAACACAATACAATCCTACGCTACGGCGAAAATCCTCATCAAAAAGGGGTATTCTATGGCGATTTAGGTAGCTGCTTTAAACAGCTGCACGGCAAGGAGGTGTCGTACAATAATCTTCTCGATATTGAGGCAGCAGTAAATCTTATTGGTGAGTTTATTGAGCCTACAATAGCCATTCTTAAGCATAACAATGCATGTGGTTTAGCTACGCGGTCGGAGCTAGTTCAAGCGTGGATTGATGCATTGGCTGGCGATCCAGTATCCGCCTTTGGAGGTGTAATTGTGGCAAACCGTGCGATTGATTCTGCAACTGCAGCCGAAATGGATAAGCTCTTTTTTGAGGTTGTTATCGCTCCCGATTTTGATGAGGAAGCCCTCCGAACGTTGAGATCGAAAAAGAACAGAATTATCCTTAAACTAAACGATTTTGTTGCACCTTCAACTCAGTTTAGAAGTATACTTAATGGAGTTCTTGTGCAAGATAAGGATATTAATACAGAGGGTGCGAACGACATGAAACCCGTTACAAGCAATAAGCCAACCGATGCAGAATTGCTCGATTTGGTTTTTGCCAATAAGATAGTTAAGCATTCTAAATCAAACGCCATTGTGCTGGCAAAGAACCAGCAGCTTATAGCCAGCGGGGTTGGACAAACATCCAGGGTCGATGCGCTAAAGCAGGCCATTGAGAAAGCCCAAAGTTTTAAGTTCGATTTGAATGGCGCTGTAATGGCCTCGGACGCCTTTTTCCCTTTTGCCGATTCGGTTGAAATTGCCGCAAAAGCAGGAGTAAGTGCTGTGGTTCAGCCAGGCGGTTCTGTTCGCGATCAGGAGACAATCGATTTTTGCAACAATAACGGGGTTGCAATGGTTTTTACAGGAGTAAGACATTTTAAACATTAAATATCAACAACCTATTCATAAAAACACCAAATGGGACTATTTTCACTTTTCACTCAGGAGTTGGCCATTGACCTTGGCACCGCCAATACAATCATTATTTATAACGATAAGATTGTTGTTGATGAACCCTCTATTGTTGCCATTGATCATGCAACAGGCAAGCTAATAGCAATTGGCGAAAAGGCACGCCAAATGCATGGTAAAACCCATGAGAATATTAGAACCATTCGGCCGCTGCGCGATGGTGTTATTGCCGACTTTAACGCTGCCGAGCAGATGATCAGGGGAATGATCAAGATGATCAACACAAAGAACAAACTTTTTACCCCATCGCTCCGAATGGTAGTTTGCATTCCCAGTGGCAGTACCGAGGTGGAAATTCGTGCAGTTCGCGACTCGGCCGAGCATGCGGGTGGTAGAGATGTATACATGATCTACGAGCCCATGGCTGCTTCAATTGGTATTGGTCTTGACGTGGAGGCTCCCACAGGTAATATGGTAGTTGATATAGGAGGAGGAACTTCAGAGATTGCCGTAATCGCGCTTGGAGGAATTGTGTGCAACAAGTCGGTGCGTATTGCTGGCGATGCCTTTACTGCCGATATTCAGGCCTACATGAGGCATCAGCATAATATAAAAATTGGAGATAAAACAGCCGAGGATATCAAGATTGCCGTGGGCTCAGCGCTTCCCGACCTGGAGAACCCTCCAGCCGATTTTATTGTGCGTGGGCCAAACCTTATGACCGCATTACCCATCGAAATTCCCATTTCGTATCAGGAGATAGCCCACTGCCTCGATAAGTCCATCTCCAAAGTTGAAACAGCTATTCTGAGCGTGCTAGAGCAAACTCCTCCCGAACTTTATGCTGATATTGTTCAGTCGGGGATCTATCTGGCAGGTGGAGGTGCACTACTTCGCGGGTTAGATAAGCGTTTGACAGAGAAAATTAACATACCCTTCCATGTGGCCGAAGATCCTCTTCACGCCGTGGCAAGAGGAACAGGAATAGCGCTGAAGAACGTTGAAAGGTTCCAGTTCCTAATGCGCTAATTTTCCTTTGTTTCACTTTTACCCTATGGTTCTAGAACTATGAACAGCTTAATCAGGTTATTACTCCGATACCAATTCTTTTTACTGTTCCTTGTTTTAGAAGTGTTCTCATTTTGGTTGCTCAGTAGACACTCGTACTATCAGCAGTCAAAGTTTGAGGGCATTAGCAGAACCATTACAGGTATTACGAGTAATCGGATAAGCAAAGTAACTCAGTACTTGAAATTGGCACAGACCAACTCTACTCTTTCGCAGGAAAATTTGGAGTTAAAGCGTCAGCTAGCCATTTTGTCTACCAAGTACGATTTATTAAAGATTAAGTTAGGGGATACACTGGTCGATCCCTTGTATACCTATAAGTTAGCTCGTGTTGTTAATAATTCGGTAAATAAACAGTACAACTATCTAACACTCGATTTGGGTTCAAAAGATGGGATTGAGCGCGAGATGGGGGTAGTTTCAGCTCAGGGAATTGTGGGAATCGTTGCAGGAGTATCGGAGCACTATTGCACTGTAATATCGCTCTTAAATGTGGAACTTAAAATTTCCGCCAAGTTAAAGCGATCGAACCATTTTGGTTCGTTGTACTGGGATGGAAAAAATTACCGTGATGTTACGTTAAGCGATATCCCTCAGCACGTTGAGGTAAATGTAGGTGATACGGTGGTAACCAGCGGTTTCTCTTCCATTTTCCCGGCCGGTATAGATTTAGGTACTATAAAATCCATCGAAAGCCGGGGAGTGAATTTTCATTCAATCACGGTAAAACTCTTTAACGACTTTAAGCAATTGAACACTGTATGGGTTGTGTCTCACAAACACGATGACGAAAGAGATGTGCTTGAAAATGCATTAAAAACTAGGTGATGGGAAAGGACTTAATAAAATACGTTGGACTTTTTGTGCTCCTTATTTTCCTTCAGTTGTTTCTGTTTAATAATATTCAGCTAAGTGGTTTTATAAACCCTTATATTTATGTGCTATTTATCCTAGTATTACCTTACACGACCCCTGGTTGGCTATTGCTTTTTTTGGGTTTTGCGACAGGTTTTATCGTAGATACATTTATGAACACCTTCGGGATGCATTCATCGGCAACCCTGTTGCTGGCATTTTTGCGGCCTTACATGTTAAACCTGATAACAGATAGAGACGACACCGAAAGAAAAGGGAGTCCCGTAAGGGTAAGTAGTGGTTTTGTATGGCTTATAAAGTACACTGTATTCCTAGTGCTGGCGCATCACATTCTTCTCTTTATGATAGAATCGTTTACCCTTTCCACCTTTTTTTCATCGTTATGGCGAGCCATTGTTAGCACAATGGCCACTACTACTTTTATTGTTCTAGGGATTTATTTTACCCTACGCAAATAGCATTTAATCATCGAACTGTGCAAACCGTAAGTACCGATAAGCGATACATCATTACTGGAATAATGGTTCTGGCTTTTGTCGTTATTATTATTCGTCTCTTCTATCTGCAAGTAGTTGAACACTCGTATCGAATGTCGGCAAGTAATAATGTGCTTAGATACGTAACACAGTATCCCGCTCGAGGATTAATTTACGATAGAAACAATGAGTTGTTGGTTTACAACCAGGCTGCGTACGACCTAATGGTGATTCCCCGTCAGGTAAAACCATTCGATACCCTGGAGTTTTGCAGCATTCTTGATATCCCAAGGCAACAGCTTGAGACTACTCTTCGCGAAGCTCGGAGGCACTCCTCGTTCCGACCATCCATTTTCCTTAAACAGCTCTCGGCCGAAACCTATGCGGTGCTTCAGGAAAAACTCTTTAAGTACCCTGGTTTTTACGTACAGCCTCGAACCTTAAGGGCTTATCCTCGTAATATTGCTGCTCACCTTCTTGGGTATGTTGGTGAGGTTGACGACAGAATTATTGCCAACAACCCTTACTACCGGATGGGCGATTACATAGGTGTGAGTGGTTTAGAACGATCATACGAGGAGGAGTTACGCGGAAAGAAAGGGGTGAATGTCTATCTTGTTGATGTACACAACCACATCAAAGGATCATATGCCGAAGGACGATTTGACACCCTAGCAGTGCTCGGGAAAGATATTACCACTACCATCGACGCAAGCCTGCAGGAGTATGGCGAGTTGCTTATGCAGAATAAGATAGGCTCTGTGGTTGCTATTGAGCCTTCAACAGGTGAGATTCTGGCCATGATTTCTAGCCCTAACTATGATCCCAATTTGCTTGTGGGACGACCACGTACTTCAAATTTCAGAATGTTGGATTCCGATACCCTTAGTCCTTTGTTTAACCGATCGTTAATGGCATTATATCCACCTGGATCAACCTTTAAAATTGTAAATGCGCTTATTGGCCTGCAGGAGGGTGTGGTTTTGCCCCAAACTAGGTACTCGTGCGACGGTGGATACAGGGTTGGTCGTGGTGTTGGCTGCAGACACCATGTTTCGCCCACCGATTTGGTGCAGTCCATACAGGTTTCGTGTAATACATACTACTGTCATGTGTTTCGAAATATAATCGATAAGCCCGGTTTGGGAGGCGTTGAGGGTGGTTTTACCACGTGGAAAAACCATGTTGAGTCGTTTGGTTTTGGTAAAAAGCTGAACATTGATCAGCCCAACGAGCTGGCAGGGATCGTTCCTAGTATTAGCTTTTACGATCGATATTTTAGAAAAGGAGGCTGGAGTTCTTTAACTATTATATCGCTAGCCATTGGACAGGGAGAGTTAGGTACAACTCCTCTGCAAATGGCCAACATGACGGCTGCAATTGCCAATAGAGGCTACTACTATACTCCCCATTTGGTAAAGGGGGTTGGAGGGGGAGATGCTAAAGAGGCAAGGTTTGGCTTACAGAATTACACTACAGTCGATTCGGTTTGGTTTTCGTACGTGATCGAGGGGATGGATAAGGCTGTTCATGCCGATGGTGGAACAGCTCGTGCTGCAGCAATTCCCGGCATTACAGTTTGTGGGAAAACAGGTACCTCGCAGAATCCACATGGCAAGGATCACTCAGTTTTTGTTGCCTTTGCGCCCAAGGATAATCCCCAAATTGCCATTGCGGCTTACATTGAGAATGCTGGATTTGGCTCAACATGGGCAGCTCCAATTGCTAGTTTGATGATTGAGAAATATTTAACGGGTGAAGTGAAACGCACCTGGGTGGAACAACGAATTTTAAATGCAGTTTTACTAGATCGCAGTGAGAAGAAGTAGCAACTTTCTGAGGTGGCTCGATTGGCCTACTGTTATTCTATATCTTACCCTAATGATTATGGGGTGGGTTAATATTTATGCAGCTGTTTTCTCCGAGGAACACATCAGTATTTTCGACACATCGCAACGCTATGGGATGCAGCTTATTTGGATAGTATTTGCCATTGGTATTGCAACAGTAATCCTGCTAATCGACTCAAGGTTTTATGTGGTTTTTGCGAACTACTTCTACATCTTTATTATAATTATTCTTGTTTTTGTAGTCTTTTTTGGGGTTGAGGTTAATGCCTCAAAATCGTGGATACAGCTTGGGGGTGTTCGGATTCAACCTGCAGAATTTGCCAAGTTTGCTACAGCTCTTGCATTGGCAAAGTATATGAGTTCCTATGGCTTTAAGCTCAAATCGGCAGGATCGTACATTAAAACTGCACTGCTTGTATTCCTTCCCGTAGTGCTTATTTTGATGCAAAATGACGCTGGAACGGCGTTGGTTTACTCTTCGTTTGTGTTTGTTTTTTATCGCGAGGGAATGCCACACTGGGTGATGGGATTGATAGCCTTTTTTATTGGCCTTTTCGTTGCAGTGCTTTTATTCAACAAGTTGATAGTCTTAGTTGGAATTATCATAATTGCAATTGTGCTGTTTGCCATTTTAAGCAGGAAAGTTCAGGATGTAATTCGCTTGA
>CAZBBA010000016.1:21637-64493 GCA_964490015.1 uncultured Rikenellaceae bacterium | reverse complement strand
GCCTCAAGGCACATGTGGGTAGTGTTTCCAAAGGTAATCATCGAAATATCGGTTCCCTCTCTCCTAACCCGAGCCTTGCCAAACGGCACCTCAAAATCGTCGGGGATTGACGTTGCTGCTTTGGGTGAGTTATACAATGCTTTGGGCTCAAGGAAAACTGTCATACCCCTTGAGCGAATACTGGTGCGAAGCAGACCAGCCGCATCGTCGGCAAACGATGGGTATACAATGCGCACTCCGGGTATGGAAGCCAAGGCTCCCTCGATGGTTTGCGAATGGTATAGACCTCCACCAATGTACCCGCCACTCGCAAGTCGTATGGTGATGTTAGGCACAAACTTACCGTTTGAGCGCCAGTAATCGTGCGATGAGTCGACGTACTGCTCCATAGCCGGCCAAAAGTAGTCGGCAAATTCGGCACCTTCCACCACAACCCTAATTTTATCGTTAAATCGACTCATTCCATTTGCAGTACCTAGGATATAATCCTCGGCAATGGGGCCATTGAAAACCCGATCCTTGCCAAATTCCTGCTGCATCCCCTTGGACACATTAAAGATACCGCCTTTCTCCTTGTTGGCCATATCCTGTCCCCAGATAAAGGTATCGGGATTATGCCTAAATTCGGCCTTAAGCGTTTCGTTTATACCCTCGATTAGCTTCTTGGGCTCTCCTTTATAGTCGTGAGTTCCCTGTAGATATTTTTTTGCGGGATAGGGTTCTGGTAGTACGTAATCGTAAATCGATTCGGGTTTGGGATCGGGTGCGGCCATGGCTGCCTTGTGAGCATCCTTAACAATTTGCTTCACCTGCTCCTCAATGGCTTTTAGCTCATCCTCTGTGAATCGGTTGTACCTAAGTAGCATACGACGATACTTGGCCAATGGGTCGGCTTTTTCCACATAACCCATTTCGAATTCGTCGCGATAAAGTTCATGCCTATCGGAGTTAGAATGCGAATGAATACGCACACAGTTGGCCTGCACAATAGCAGGCATCTGGTTCTCCAATACCCACTCCTTTGCCTCCTTAAGGGTATTCATCGAGTCGAACACATCCTTGCCATTGCAATGGAATATCCGTAGGTTTTTAAATCCCGAGAAATTATTTGCCACCTTCCGGTTGGCTGTTTGATCCTCCTTTGGAACTGAGATTCCGTATCCATTATCCTGGAATACAAACACAACGGGCAAGCGCTCGTTTGATGCACCATTAATTGCCTCGTACACATACCCCTCGGATACCGACGATTCGCCCTGCGAGCTGAACACAACGCCCTTGTGATTGTAGCGCTTAAAAGCTCTTCCAAGCCCCGATGCCTGCTGCGTATGGTTTCCAGTGCAACTCGATGAGTTGTGGATATTAAATTCTGCCTTGGCAAAATGGTTGCTCATATGTCGACCACCACTTGAGGGGTCGGTATCTTTAGAAATACCATTTAGTATAATCTCCTCGGCGCTCATTCCGGCCGATAGCACGGTGAGCATATCGCGGTAGTATGGAAACAGGTGATCTGTTTCCTTATCAAAAACCTGACCTATGGCCAGCTGTATGCCATCGTGACCAGCGTACGGGGCGTGATAGCTCCATCCAATTGCCTGCTTCAGGTAGTTTGGCGCTCGCTCATCGAGAGCACGACCCAACGTCATCAGTTTATACCACTTCTCAAGGGTTTCCTTTGATGTTTGCTTTATGCCGTAAGGCTTATTGTTTCTTTTTATGTAGGACATGTTATTGTCTTGTTGATTGATTGATTGATTGATTGATTGATTTAATAATTTACCTTGCGATAGGAATTAATTCTTCCTTCTGCCTTTCAACTCCTAAACTTCTCTGTTGGCATCGAACTGCTCGAGGTAATCGGCCACCCGACGGAGGAATGCTCCACCCAGCGCCCCATCAATTATGCGATGATCGTACGATAGGCTAAGGAACATCTTGTGCCGGGGTACAATAATATCACCATGCTCGGTCTCCACCACGGCGGGTTTCTTTTCGATGGTTCCAGTGGCCAAAATGGCCACCTGAGGCTGTGAGATTATGGGCGTTCCCATTACATTTCGGAATGTTCCAAAGTTTGTAATGGAGAATGTTCCGTTCTGAATATCATCGGGTGAGAGCTTATTGGTACGGGCCGCTTCGGCCAAATTGTTGATTGCGCTGGCCAGTCCTGGGATGTTAAGCTTATCGGCTTCGCGAATCACTGGAACTATTAGATTACCATCGGGTTTTGCCACGGCTATGCCAATATTTACGCTACCCTTCACAATAATTTTATCGCCATCAACCGATGAGTTCACCATTGGGAAATCGCGGAGTGCACGAGCTGCTGCCTCCGTGAAAAGGGGCATAAAGGTGAGTTTGGTTTTATACTTTTTCTGGTAGGTATCCTTCATCATCTCGCGCCACTTAACCAGCGTAGTAACATCAGCCTCCACCATATTGGTAACGTGAGGCGAAACCTGCTTCGACATCACCATGTGCTCGGCAATAAGCTTGCGCATACGATCCATCTCGATAATCTCGTCACCAGCACTTACCGAAATGTGAACCTTTTGATCCTTTGGAGCAGGTTTTGGCTCGTAAGCATCCTGTTGGGCTGAACTAGTCTTTTTGTCACCTCTACTGCTGATGTAGCTTAGCAAATCGTCCTTGCGCACACGGCCATCCTTGCCTGTTCCCGCAATGGAATCGAGTTCCTGTTGACTTATGCCCTCCTGCTTGGCAATACTTTTAACCAGTGGGCTGTAGAATCGACTGCTTGATGAGTTTATGCTGGTTTCCGAATCCTTCGAGTCGGTTTTCTCTTGTTCTTTCTCTTTCGATTCTTCGGGGGGTTTACCTGCTGAGGCGGTTTCTTCCGAAACCTCATCGTCTGTGTTGATAATGGCAATAACCTCTCCCACAGGGACAAGATCGTTCTCCTTAAAAAGTATTTTATGAACCTTACCTGCAACCGGTGAGGGAATCTCGGAATCGACCTTATCGGTGGCAATCTCGAGGAGATTATCGTCCTCCTCCACTGTGTCGCCAACCTTTACAAACCACTTGGTAATTGTTGCTTGCTCAACGCTTTCGCCCAGCTTGGGCATCTTTATTTCGAACATGATCCTATTTGTTTATATTTATTCTAAATAGGAAACATCGAAGTGAAAAAATTGTTCGGGTGGGCTTGTAGGAAAGTTTAAAGATTAGAGTTCATAGAGTGCCTATAGTTTTGGGTATACGGTATGTTGTAGGTTATTCAGATTGATTGATTGATTGATTGATTGATTGACCTATCGGTCTGAGCTTCGGTAGGTAATTTGATTGATTGATTAGGGAAAAAGCTGCTCCCCTGTATTATTCAGTGAATTAATGGCTTTTTGAAATGATTAAGGTTTTAAGATATCTTCTGACTATCTACCTTTTAACGTTCGATGTTCAAACTAACATAACACATAGAGGACATAGAACTTGACATAGCCACATAGAAAAAAAAAATCACTAATAGTTTCTTTAAGAACTTTAGGCACTTTTAACTTTAGGCACTCTAGTCACTTTTCTTCCCCATTATCTTTTAAAACCCATAAGTTTAGCAACAGCATCGGTATTGCTCTGTGTGGTTAGTAGCTCTAAGAGCAGAAAGGCTACATCAATTGCTGTGGACGGACCGTGAGAGGTAATAATATTACCTGTTTGAACAATGGGCTTGTCAATAAGGGTTACTCCAAAGTCTAGCAATGTCTCTCGTCTTTTAGGAGAATTGTAGGTTGTGCCATTCTTGCCTTTTAACACTCCGCTCCTACCCAATGGTAACGCAGCAACGCATATTGAAGCAATAATCTTACTTTTAGTGTTAAAATCTCTGATCAGGTTTAGAACACGTTCGTCGTATGCATCGATATAGTAATTATACTCCTCAAATCCACCGGGGATTGCCAGTGCATCAAACGAATCAACATCAACTTCGTCAATTAAATAATCGACGATAAATCGTTGGTTAAAGGAACTTACAATTTCCTTACATAATCCACAGGTGTAAAGCAATGTGGATCCATCTCCCTCAAGATGATTCCACCCAATAACATCAATAAAAGCGCTGGCCTCCAGCACCTCAAATCCGCTGGGTAAAAAAAGTAATACCTTTTTCATCGAAAAAATGATTTGGGCTTAGCGTTAACGCAATAAACAACTAAAAACTCGCCTATGATTTTTGCAAAGCTTAACCAGAATAACATGTTACAGATAACTATTTGATAAATAGCTATATCCTTTCTATCTCCACCATATTATCATGGAAAGCAGTGCCGTGACCCATATCGGTTTCGCGACCGTAGGATAGCACGTTAAGCGGACATCCATGGGCACCCCACCAGCCATTATGAATAACTACGCACCCCTTGCGGAGTGAGTAGGTTAGCTGTGCCGTAACGGTAACCTCACCCCTGGAGTTGTAAACCCTCACCTTACTGCCATCCTTAATGCGGCGCAACTCGGCATCAACAGGGTTTATCTCCACAAATGGCTCAGGGCTTAGCATTTTAATTACTTGCAAGTTTCCAAACTGCGAATGGATTCTATTTTTAGTATTGGGGCTCATTAAATGCAATGGGTATTCCTTCAGTTCCTTATCTTTTGAATAGCCTTCTACTGGCCTCTCGAATGTGGGCAATGGGCTTACGCCCCACAACTTTTGAGCCTGTTGGGAGTATAGTTCAATTATACCGCTTGGGGTTCTGAAAATACTGTCCGAATATGGAATTTCCTCTAGTCCTGGGGCTAAAACTGGACCTTTTTTGAGTTGTTCCATAGATAGTTCTGGAAATTGGCTAAGCTTTTCGCTGAGAAATTTTTCAACCCCCGCATCTCCGGGAGGAATTAACACCTTCTCAACCTCATCCTTTGTATGGCCAAGCCTTAGGGCTAAATGATAGTAGATTTCGTTCTCGGGCATCACCTCGCCTGCCGGTTCCACCACCTTTTGCTTAAGCTGCACGTAAGGATTCCAGTAAGAGCCAATGATATCGCTCTGCTCGAACATATTTTTGGCTGGTAGTACTATGTCGGCCTCTAAGGCCGTATCGGTAAAAAATTGCTCCACCACTACCCTAAAATCGAGTTTACGGAAAGCCTTAAGAACGCTATTAGTATCGGGATTTTGAGCCAGTGGATTTCCCCTCTCAACCCAAATCATCTTTAAAGTGGGATTTTTTGTGGCTAGCATATCGGCTCCCAGCCGAGCAGTTGCTATTGAACGGCGGGTAATGCCATCGGGTTGAACTGGGGGGTAGTAACATAACGGCTCCAACACATCGTCGAAAACGTAACTCTGTAAATTTGCGTAGTGCCAGCAAGCTCCGGGCTTACCAATATTTCCGGTAAGAACCGACAATGCTAGCAGGCATCGAACGGTTTGTCCACCGTTGCTGTATCGCTGCATCCCGTAACCGGGAATTAGAGTCATTGGCTTAATATTGCCTATGCTCCAAGCTAGCTTATAGATTAATTCTTCGGGCACACCCGTTATTTCAGAGGCCCAAAGCGATGTATAGTCTTTAAGGTGCTCTTTAAACTGATCGAAACCCAATACATTTTTATCAATAAAATCCTTATCAATCCAATTATTTAGGATCAATAAATTGGCAACGGCAAGCGCTAAGGCAGCATCGGTTCCGGGAACAGGCTGAATGAGTAACGATGCCCTTTGGGTGGAATCGGTTCGGCGAGGATCAATGGCGATTAGCTGCGCCCCATTATCGATCGCCTTGCCCAGTGGTATCATCTCCTGAATATTGCTCTCCGCTGGGTTTTTTCCCCACAGCACAACTAGCTTGGCATTCTCCAAGTCCCAGGGAACGTTATGCTTGTTCTCGCCAAGGGTTAAACGAGTGGCCTCAAGGCCAGCAGGCCAGCATAGGTTGCCATATACGGTCGTGGCTCCGCCATATATATCGCGCCAAAACTTGCCGCTAAGTTCGTTGATTAAACCCGACATTCCGCTGGCAGCATAGTACATCACGCTCTGCGACCCATACTGCTCCTTATAATGCTTCAGGCGGCCCGATATTGAATCGAATGCCTCGTCCCAGCTAATGCGACGAAACTTGCCCTTGCTATCCTTTCGGTGGGGAAAAATAATTCTGTCGGGGGAGTTTGCCCGCTCCACGTAGCTAAGTCCTTTTAGGCAGATTCCTTCGGGTGTTGCCTTATTTAAAGGATTTGGAGAGATATTTACCACCCTACCTTTATCAACATACACATTAAAAGTACAGGTGCTGTAACAATTGCGTGGGCAGGCGGTGGTAAATACTTGCATTGTACAATGATCGAGTGATTAAACTCTATTTTGTCTCGTGATTATATTGCCAAGCCGAGATATACTCACCATTCTTAAAGTGATAAACCGAACCATTATCGTGCTCAACCCTAGTATAGAAAGTGATAACGCCATCACGATTTAGAACGGAACGGGTAACAAGAATCTTGTTTAGCTGAATTTTCTCAATCGTTGTGTCTTCACCATATCTCTCGGCAATATTCTCAACAGGAATAGGATTGCCCCTATTGGTGCTCATCTGAGCCATTGTTTGGCGTTTGCGCTCCTCGGCCTGTTTAGCCAGTTCGGCTTGCTTGCGAAGCTGCTCCTCCATAAGTTGCTGACGCAAACGTTCCTCCTGCTCTCTAATGCGTTCGGTTTCTTTACGAATTCGCTCCTCTTCGAGTCTACGTTCCTCTTCCCTTCTCTTAGAATCTTGTTCGGCCTGGCGCTGCTGTTCTTGCTGAGCTAGTAATCGTTCCTGCTCTGCCTTTAGTAGTGCTGCTTCTTTGGCCTGAGCATCGGCTAAAGCTAAAGTTTCTAATTCTTTACGTCGGCGCTCTTGCTCAGCAAGACGAGCCTGCTCTTCGGATTTGCGTTGATTTTCCAAGGCTAGTCGTCGCGCTTCTGCTTCACTTTGGAGCCGTTGCTGTTCTGTTTGCCTGGCCTCCTCTTCAACTTTTCGACGGGCTTCCTCGGCCATACTACGTTGCTCAGCTTCTTTTCGAACCCGTTCTTGTTCCGCCAAACGAGCATCTTCACTGGCTTTACGACGAGCCTCCTCGGCCAATCTAATACGTTCGGCCTCCTTGCGGGCTTCCTCCTCAGCACGCTTGCGAGCCTCCTCTTTTGCCTGTGCTTCGGCAACAGAACGGGATTCGGCCTCTTTTTTTAGACGTTCCTGCTCCGATAATCGAGCCTGTTCCTCGGCTTTGCGGCGCGCTTCTTCGGCTAATCGCCGCTCCTCGGCCTCTTTACGAACCCTTTCCTGCTCGGCTAACCGGGCTTGCTCTTCGGCTTTGCGTCGAGCCTCGTCGGCTAATCGAATCCTTTCTGCCTCTTTGCGAGCTTCCTCCTCG
Source organism: uncultured Rikenellaceae bacterium (assembly GCA_964490015.1). Taxonomy (GTDB): domain Bacteria; phylum Bacteroidota; class Bacteroidia; order Bacteroidales; family Tenuifilaceae; genus Perlabentimonas. The sequence goes on along the minus strand of CAZBBA010000016.1, from coordinate 57,116 downwards.
GCTTTTTTCCTCGCCTCCTCCCGAGCCTGAGCTTCGGCAAGAGCACGGGCATCAGCCTCCTTGCGCTGACGCTCCAACTCAGCCAAACGGGCTTGCTCTTCGGCTTTACGACGGGCTTCCTCGACTAACCGAATTCTCTCGGCTTCCTTGCGTGCTTCCTCCTCGGCCTTTCGGCGAGTTTCCTCTTCAACTTTGCGGCGAGCTTCCTCGGCTAATCGCCTGTCCTCGGCCTCCTTACGAATTCTCTCCTGTTCAGCCAAACGGGCTTGCTCTTCGGCCTTTCGGCGAGCTTCCTCGGCCAACCGAATCCGTTCGGCTTCCTGTCTACGTATCTCCTCCTGGCGCAAGCGCTCCTCCTCCCTACGCTTAGCCTCTTCCTCCGCCTTGCGTTTGGCCTCCTCATCGGCCTTACGTTTAGTTTCCTCCGCTAATTTTCGGGCTTCTTCACGGGCTTGGGCTTGGGCTAGCGCTCGGGCTTCGGCCTCCTTTTTTTGGCGTTCTAGCTCGGCCAGTCGCGCTGCTTCAGCAGCCTGCTTGCGAGCGTCTTCTTCTAAGCGTCGTTTTTCTGCTTCCTGTGCAATTCTAGCCTTCTCCTCCTCAACGGCTTTCTTTTTGGCCTCCTCGGCCATCTTGCGCTCCTCAGCAGCCACATCGCGCTGGAAACTTGATGAGTAATCGGTATCCCAGCTAAAATCGTTTCGTCTTTCGTCAAATTTGATTTTAGCAACCGGATTATCGTAAACCTTTATTGCCGTTGTTCCGGTTTGGGGTTCTAGCTCTACTTCAAATTCTATAATATTGTTCTTATTGCGAAGATCAGCAGGAATGTTCGCATTTATATTGATCTTTTTCGATACAAAACCCTCCTTTTCGAAGGAGAGGTTGTAATCGGCATCGTAGCTTAACCGGATATCGAATCGGCCATTACGTCCAACATTCTGCTTTTCTACCTCCGATCCATTTTTATACACCACCACCCTAGCGCCTTCGGAGTTACCTCTTTTGATAACAATGCGACCATACACATCCAATCCTTGCTGGCCATATGATTCCATTGCACCAAGTCCTATAAATATAATTAGCAGGGATAATATGCGAAAGCAAACGTACTTTATTTGCATTGAGATAATAGATATGGGTAGTTGATTTACCAATTCTTGAGGTTTAAAAAGTAAAGTATTCTACGTTAAAAAAATATGTTTAGTTACCATAAAGGATTCGCCCTTTATACTATTTATAGATGTTACTTATCACCCATTTCTAGCTTGTACTAACACTAAATGGCCTTTCGGGCTCAAAATCGTAATAGAACATAAAACGATCAATCAGCTCACCAAGTATAATTAGCATCACTAAAATAGCCGTGAATCCTATTTCTGAAAAAGCAATAAGGCCGAAAGGTATAACAAATCCCAAGACAAAGCGCGCAAATGAGATTAATGCTATTCGCGAACTTAAACCTTTTGGTTTCGTGCCTATCGTTACTGCATAAACAGCAACCTTTAGCGCCATTAATGCTATCAGTAAATCCCATTGCATCGAAAAAAGTGATGCAAAAACTAATGCAATGGCAATTGTATTTCCACAATGAATTAAGTGTCCTGTTTTCTTACTGGTAACGCTATACAGCATTTCAACCGCAATCATAAACAAAAGGCCAAGGAGCGCCGCTGAAACTGATAAAAACCAAACATCGGATAGAAGAGCAATAAAGCCGCTAATCAAAAATAGCCCAAATAGCAAAATCTCGCGCGAGAGCCAGCTTGTTTTAATATTTACAATTGACAAGTACGCCCTTAGTGGCTTACCCAGGTGAAAAGTGCTAACAACCATACCAATAGTGCCTAACAAAGCAAATAACCAGGGCGATAAACTAATACCATTTTCAAAGATTGAGGATATTAGCCATCCTGTTAGGAACGCCCCAATGAAAGTGAATAGAACCAAAGGCCACTCAGCAAGGGGATTTACGTATGATTTTGAAACGTCCATTTGTCGTACCCGACTTGCATCCTCAACTACCACACTATTATCCATTTGGGGCACCAAATCTTTTACTTCTGATCCAATAATTCTGATCCTTGGGTATATTGTCCTTTGCGAAAGACCAAATGCATTTGGGGTTTCCTGCTCATCAATATCACCAAACGATAAGGCGCCAGTTGGACAGTTAAGAGCACAGGCGGGTATTTGACCTTCCTTTAACCGATGGTTACAAAAGTTACACTTTTCAACTAGTCCAATCTCTGGATTGTACTTAGGAGCGTCGAATGGGCATGCCCATGTACAGTACTTACAGCCTAAGCACTTTTCGAGATTGTGAATTACGGCACTAGTATCAGTATCAAATGTATATGCGCCACTTGGACAGGATTTAACGCAGGGAGCATCTTTACAATGATTACAGGCTATCGAAAGGTGAACAAAGCCAAGCAGGGGAAGCTTTTGCTTATTAAAATGTTTTACTTGCCGCCAGCTAAGGGGTGGCTTAGTATTGTTCTCGGCATAGCAAGCCACCATGCAAGCATGACATCCAACACATTTGCTATAATCGAAGATAAAACCCTTAACTGTAGCCATAAAAAATTGATTACTCTAGCATATCGAGTGCCTGTCCCACAAAACCTAGAAGTTTGTCGGTGGGTTCAATACCAACCGATAAGCGAATCATCCCTGGAAATGGGTACCTATCGCCCCAAACGGGCTCAATGGGCATTAGAATTGTGTCGGCATCGCCCAGCGTGGGAACCAGAGGAATTTTATCCTTCACAAGATTTATAAACTGATTACAACGCTTCTGCTTCTCTTCCCTATTCTTTCCAGCAATATCGAAAGTTATTATGGATCCATATCCCTTGCGTTCAAATAATTTCACAGCATTTGAGTGAGTGGAATGTTCCTCAAGTCCAGGGTAATGCACCTGCTCAATCTTATCATGTTTATTCAGAAACTTTGCCAATGCAAATGCATTATCGCAATGATTCTTAAAACGTAGTTCAAAGGTTTTTAGCTGCTCGCAAAGTCTGGCCGAGTCATCGGGCGAAAGCATATGACCAACTAACTTCCTGTATTCTAATGCAGCTTTCTCAAGCTCGGGACAATTACCCGAAAGAACTCCAGCCGAAATTGATCCATGTCCGGCTAAATACTTTGTAACGCTATGAATTACAATATCGGCATCGCTTTTAAGAGGCTTCCAGAGGTAAGGCGTAGCAAATGTGTTATCAACAATAACCCTTGCACCATATTTTTTGGCTACTTGAATAAATAAATCACCATCGAGAGTGATTAGCATGGGGTTCGAAACCGCTTCGAATAGCACAACATTTGGTTTTAGCTCGCGCATCATCGCCTCGAACTTTTCGATTGAATAGCTATCACCATCGGGATAAAACCGATGGACATCGAAGCCTCGTCTTTTTACCAGTACGTTATCGATAAAATGGTTGGTTCCCCCATATATCTCCGAGAAAAAGAGCCACTTTGCTGGTTTGCTACTCTCCTGAAAAATTGAGAGCGCGATATCGAGCGCTGCAAGTCCCGATTGGGCAAGAATTGACCAACCGCAATCCTCAATTTCCATAATCATCTCCTCTGCTGCAGCAACGTTCGGATTTCGGTATCGCCCATAAATGTATAATTCTGGATTACGCGAATAGTTCAACTCATTGGCAAATGCCTGCTGCATGGTTGGAATATCAACCAAGTGAAAGCCAGTATCGCGATATATGGGTGTACGAGTAGTGAGAGGCAAAACCTTTTTCATACTATATGAGTTGATAATTAACAAATTATTGAAAACGAAGGATAATAAATCTTATCTCAAAGCTACAAAAAAAGGGCAACATTATTGCCCCTAGTAAAAGTATTGATGCGTGAAAATTGAAGAAACGCTATGAAAACAACGAGTCGACAAAGGCAAAGCGATCGAAAACCTGTATATCGGTCATTTTTTCACCTACACCGATGTACTTAACGGGAATTTTGAATTGATCAGAAATGCCGAGCACAACACCACCCTTTGCAGTCCCATCGAGTTTTGTAAGTGCTAATGCGGTTACCTCGGTGGCTAAGGTAAACTGTTTGGCCTGCTCAAAGGCATTTTGTCCGGTACTACCATCGAGTATTAGCAAAACCTCGTGCGGAGCATTGGGAATTACCTTCTGCATTACTCGTTTTATTTTGGACAGCTCGCTCATAAGGTTTACCTTATTATGGAGGCGCCCGGCAGTATCGATAATTACCACATCGGCATTATTGGCCTTGGCCGACGAAAGGGCATCGAAAGCCACCGACGCAGGATCGGATCCCATGGCCTGTTTCACAATGGGTACATCTACCCTCTCGGCCCAAATGGTGAGCTGATCAACCGCCGCTGCTCTAAAGGTATCGGCCGCACCCAGATAAACCCGTTTACCTATACTCTTGTATAAGTAGGCTAATTTCCCTATGGTTGTAGTTTTACCAACACCATTAACCCCAACTACCATAATAACATAGGGAGAACCATCGGGTGTTTCGATTGATGTATTGACATCACCCGAGTCGTTCTGCGCGAGCAGCTCAGCGATTTCCGATTTCAGGATTTGGTTAAGCTCGCTGGTGTTCATATACTTTTCGCGCGAGGCTCGAGCTTGGATTCGTTCAATTATCCGCAGGGTAGTTTCAACACCCACGTCTGATGAGATAAGCACCTCCTCAAGGTTATCGAGCACATCGTCGTCGATGGTCGATTTGCCCACCACAATTCTGGAGAGCTTAGAAAAAAGGCTCTCCTTGGTCTTCTCCAGACCCTTGTCAAGAGATTCCTTTTTACTTCCCGAAAAAAGTCCAAAAACGCTCATACCGTAATTTTGAGATGAATTCTGTAAAAATAGTAAAAGCTTCCCAAATAATCAGGAAGCTTTTGTGCCAAATAAATATCTTCAGAGGAAAACCTAGATTTTCCCGTCGAAAAAGTCCTTAATTTGAGCGTTGGGTACCATCTCCTCACGGAAAGCATAGGCACCAGTTTTGGGGGATTTTACCATCTTAATGCACTTGGTATTAGTCCTACCCTCACCTTTTTGCAGCGATGCAACTACTTTCTTTGCCATAACTATTTAGTTTATTTAATTTCACGATGAACAGTTACCTTGCGCAGGATGGGATTAAATTTCTTGCGCTCAAGCCTATCGGGAGTATTTTTCTTGTTCTTGGTTGTGATGTACCTAGAAGTTCCAGGCATACCAGAATCCTTGTGCTCTGTGCACTCCATAATCACCTGTACTCTATTACCTTTCTTTGCCATTGCAGTATGCTTTAGTAGATGTTAATTAGACCTTTACCCTGAGCTTCCTTAAGGGCGTTCTTTAGTCCTTTCTTGTTAATTGTGCGAATTCCTGCTGCGGAAACCTTTAGGGTAACCCAGCGGTTCTCCTCCTCGAGGAAGAATCTTTTATTCATTACGTTTGGGTAGAATCTTCTCTTAGTCTTCCTATTAGAGTGAGAAACGTTATTCCCAACCATTAATCGCTTTCCGGTAACCTGACAAATTCGTGACATCTCTCCTGTGTATTTTGGATTTGTATGATTTTCAAAACAGTGCGCAAAGGACGCTATTTTTATTGAAATATCCAAAGTATTTCGAAAAAAAATTAGCCATTTCGTGCATTTTTTTTCTCATTAAGTATCATTAGCCTTAACATATTAAGCGCCGATATTGAGCTGCGAAGGATTACCCTCTCGCGGTCGCCACCCAGACTAAACTGCTGACTAGCAGTAACTGTTGAAGAAGCTACTGAAATCCAAACTGTGCCAACCGGTTTTCCTGGGGTTGCCCCAGAGGGGCCAGCAATGCCCGAAGTGGCAATGGCGTAATCGGTATTTAACCTGGTTCTAATACCGTTTGCCATCGCCTCAACCACTGGTTGGCTAACAGCGCCATAGTTTGATATCAAATCAGGGTTCACTCCCAGCTGTGCAACCTTAACCTCATTTGAGTAAGCCACAACACCACCCGTAAAATATGCCGATGAGCCTGGCAACTGGGTTATTAGGTGTGCAATGGTTCCACCCGTACAACTTTCGGCAATCGAAAGAGTTGCCCCCAACCCAACAAGCAAATCGGCAACCACCGATGCCATGGAATCATTATCGTAACCAAAAATACTCTCAGGTACAATTTGGTTCAACTTTCTTATTTGCTCCTCAATTCTTTGTTCTATTGGTTCCTTGTTTTTCCCTGAAGATGATAACCTTAAGCGAATAGACAAAGGACTTGGTAGGTAGGCCAAACTAATACTGGGAGGCAAACAACTCTCCCATTCGGCGAGCTTTTGAGCCAAGAACGATTCAGGTAACCCAAAAGTGTGAACTGTTCTATGAACAATGCTATCGCTCCCTGAAAATGAACTTAAACGAGGTAAAACATGCTCCTCCATTATCCCCTTCATCTCGAAGGGTACACCAGGCATGGAAACGAGTATCTTACCATTAATATTAAACCACATCCCCGGTGCAGTACCCAAGCGGTTAAACAGCACCTCGCAATTATCGGGCACCTCGGCTTGCTTAGCATTCAAATCTGTTAATGGTAAACCTCGCGTAGCGAATATGGTGCGAATATGATCTAGCGTACTACTATGCGAAACTAGCTTGGCGTCAAACAATTCGCAAAGGGTTTGCTTTGTTATATCGTCGCTGGTTGGGCCTAAACCACCTGTAGCTAGAACAATATCAAAATTGTTAAGAAGTTGGTTTATAGAACTTTTAATTTCATCACCTCTATCGGAAATGGAAACGATTTGGCGAACACGAACCCCAATCCGGTTCAGTTCACTGGCCATCCAGGCTGAATTTGTATCGACTATTTGGCCAATAAGAATCTCCTCGCCAATGGTAAGTAGTGCAGCGTCCATAACCAAAAAATTATAAAGGTAGCCTTTGGCTACCTAGTGAATTGAGCCTCTCATGGGACTCGAACCCACGACCTGCTCATTACGAATGAGCTGCTCTACCAGCTGAGCTAAAGAGGCTTTTAAAACGTGGCAAAATTAGATAATTTTTCTGCGGGATGTAATCCAAAAAACCATAAAATTTCTACTGCGATAAAATTTTAGTAACCCTACTTAAAAGTGTAGGATGCGAATAGTTTACAAACACATAGGCCGGATGTGGAGTAAGATTGGAAAGATTCTCGGCCGATAATTTCTTTAATCCGCTAACTAATTCAGGACCATAGCCATTGCTTCGGGCAAATTCATCGGCCTGAAACTCCATTTTACGGCTTAAAGCATTAGTAATAAGTCCAATGATATTCTCGATAGGCGAAAAGAGCAAACCGAAAGCCAACAGGCTTAAATGAAACACCGGCATACTAGCATCATGGTAACCTAAAGCTACCGACAACTCTACACTCTGTGCAATCCGACTAAAGACGAATAGAACAATTGCCGATTGAAGAGCACCTAAGCCAAAATTGATCCAAATATGCCGTTTCCTGTAATGACCAATCTCGTGGGCCAACACGGCAAGAATCTCCCCGTTGCTCATCTTCTCCATAAGCGTATCGTATAACACGACCCTACGGTTTTTTCCAAAACCCGAGAAATAGGCATTCGCCTTGGTTGACCGCTTAGAGCCATCGATAACAAAAACCTTACTCACGGGAAAATCAACCCTGGTTCCAAATTCCTTTATCTTATCGAGTATTTCCCCCTCCTGCAATGGCTCCTGTTTATTGAAAAGCGGGACAATTACCCTTGAGTATAGCGCGTTAGCCAGTAACGAAAAGGTTAACATTACTCCAAGGGCGATTACCCAAAACCAATCGCCGGTTGCATGGAATACCCAGGTGATAATTGCCAATAATGATCCTCCAACAAGTGCGCTTACCAACAATGATTTAATTGTATCAGTTACGAATATTCGTGGGGTTGTAAGGTTGAAACCATACTTTGCCTCAATTACAAATGTGCTCCAAATGGAAAAAGGCAGTGAACCAACTAATCCAATAATTCCAAGTATAGCAAAGAAAATAAGCGTAGTAAGGATATCAGCAAAGCTGAAAGTGGTAATCCAAAGGTGGAGTTTGCCCAGCCATCCAAAGTACAGAACAACGAATAGTGCTACAATATTGATGGTACTGTGAATAAAGTTAAACTGTGTTGTTTCGGATTCGTATTGTTGCTGCAACGAGTACCGCTCGGGTGGATAAACATCGGCAAGAATACTGGGTATTGGATTATTCCGGGATTTGAGATTCAGAATGTCGAGGGATAAATCGAAAAGGTAATCGAAAACAATGATTACCAGGATAATTACAAGTAAAGTGTTCATTTTTAAATTGTAAGATCTATAAAAAAATGATTTGCTACAACCGCTCCATAAGCTTTATTCGATGCTGAATTATTCTCCTATACCACTCGGTTTCGGGTAACGGAAAAAACTCGTCCGATTTATTGAGCCACTCGAGGGCAATATCAAACTTGCCTAACATTTCGTTGGCAAGAGCCATGTTAAATGCCGCCTTAGCGGCATCCTTTGCCCGGGGTTTGGGGTTTTGGAGCACTGTTTGCCACTGCGATGCGGCATCGAGCCATTGGTTACTGCTAGCAAATTGGGCTGCTACAGCCATTTGCTTTGGGCCTTTGGTAAAAAGCAATCGTTGGTCGTCCATCCACGAAGGGGCGATTTTTTTTGCATACTCACTACCTACAACATATCCGCTATACGATGCAGCCGAGAAAAAGCCTGGCAGCTGGTCGCCCACACGCACACGGTAGTAATCGGTTTTTTCCCAAACTAACGTATCGCGATGAAGGTAATCGGCCATCACCTTTCGATCGTACAAGTTGTAAACCCGCCAGTATGCGTAAACGTTCATCGACAAGTAGCCATAGTAAGCACGGGTAGCCCCATCCCAAAAGGGATAAGCATCGGATTGCGGCGTAACCTTAATATACTCCAGCGAAATCACCAGATCGGCATTCTCCGAAGCAGCCATCGACTCCACCTTTTCCCATGGATAAGGAAGGATAAGGTGCGATGAGTCGTCCCTGTAGTACTGCTTAACCGGTAGATTTAATCCTTGAAACCACGGAGATTCCGCCAGATTTTCGGCCAGTACCATGCAGGCTTCCATGGCAGCTAGGCTATCGAGAGCCGCCTGGGCTAAACTCTCGGGCGATCCTGAAACCCCCTTATATATTCCAGCAACAATAACTGGTTGCACAAAATCTTTTGATATGGAAAGATCTGAGGGCTTAAGTACCTGAATATTAATAAACTTATATTGAACACAGGAACTTAATGTCAAAGCTAAAATAAGTGCGAAAAGTAAAGCGTATCTGGTTAAAGAAATCTTTGTGAGCATTTTTCAAATCTTTTTAATTGATTTTGTTGCTTATAAATGGTTTTACTTCATATCGCGCCTAAGCCATACCTCGAGCTGTCGAACGGTTGAAGGTCTTGATATTATTGTTAAATCGCGCGAAAGAAGGAACATGCGGGGTGTTTCGTGCACATCGTAAAGTTTATAGATCTGATGATCGGGAGAGTATGGTTCACGAACGTTTACCCAATCCAACCTCATATCCTTTATATAGTGCTGCCAAACAAGGGGTTCATCATCGAGCGAGATGGCAATTACCTCTAATCCCTTACTCCGATACTCCTCGTATAAACTCCTTAGCCGAGGCAGAGCTTCGACACAATGTGGACACCACGACGACCAGAATAGCACCAGCTTAAAATCGGCATCTACCTTTCCAAGGGTTACCGGTTCTCCCTTATAGGTACAAGATGTAAAGTTGTAGGCTTTTTGCCCAACCTTTGTTTTTGGAGCTTTTCTGATTACGCTCTTTGTAGGCTGAGAGATTGGTTTTAACTCTCCAAACGAGGTGTAGTGCAGGTAATCGTAAACATCCACATAATCGGTATCGGCAAAGCCAGCAATAAGCATCTCGCGGAGTGCAGTCAAAATCTCTGTGCTTTTAGGAATAGCCATAAGCTGATGGATGCCCTTAATAAAGGCCATATCCTGCTCCTCCTTATCAAAATTGTCGCTAAAGAAATTCTCCATGTAGGCCCAAAGTCGCTCCTTGAAAGCAGGCGACATCAGTATCAACGAATTATTAAGGTCGATTTGTCCCCACCAGAGTTCTGCAAGTAAAAGAGTGTTGGCCGAATCGACGGGATGCTGCTCCAGCAATATATATTTAGATGATAATAACTTTTGATTAGATGCTGCCAAAATGCTAGCCTTTGAGTATAGCTCGCGCTGTAAGCGAATCTCCTCGTCGTTTAAATTTTGAAGAAACGATGAGCCTTCGGGATAAAAATCTTTTAACGACCGTAATAGCCAAATCTGCTGTCCATACCGTTTCTTCTCTCTTTGATATTGCCAAAACAGGTTGTTTTCGGCTGAATTAGGGGATTTAAGACTATCATCGGGAGCAAAAACAACGGTCTGTAAATCAATTATGGGCTCGTTGTTCACCACAAAGTTGAAGTTGATGCTTTTTCCAACTTCGACCCTATACACCCCTTTACTGTATCCTTCCCTAAGAACAAATCGATACATACCTTGACTGAACTGCTTTGATGAGTCGACCACAGTAAACTGCTGGCCATTATATCGTAACAGCTTTGCTTGCGGTGAAAATGCCTGAACAACAGTGACATTTATTTCAACCTCCTGGGAATGAACTAAAGAGTTGAAAAGAAGTAAAAAGAGAAAAACCAATAGGCCAGAAAATTTCATATTCGAGTTTTATTTTGCTTTTACAAAGTATTTCAACATACAAACGCTACAATTTCCCTTTTGGTTTAGGAACTTTTACAAGTTCCGCAATCTTTGCCCTCAAATCGCTGGGATTAAATGGCTTGAGAATAAACCCATTCATTCCCAAGCTAAATATTTTTGCCTGAACATCGAGCATTGCTGATGCGGTAAGAGCTATAATGGGAATACAGCGTTTGCGTGGATCGGGTAATTTTCGGATAAGCTCGGTGGCCTCGTAACCACTCATAACAGGCATCTCTAAATCCATAAGGATTATATCAAAATCATTAGTTTTGATAATATCTATTGCCTCGGCGCCATTCTCGGCAAGAGTAGTTTCGAATCCCCAATCCTTCAAAAACTTATTAGCAATAAACGAGTTTATCTCGTTATCCTCAACAATCAAAACCCTTAAAGGCTTTCCTCGCCTTCCCTCAATAGCTTTAAATGTTGATGGCTTAATGGATCGTTCATTGAGTTTCTTTGATTTTCGCAGACATAATGTAAAAATGAACTCCGATCCCTTTCCAATTTGACTTTTTACCACAAGTTCACCCTTTAACAACGACACCAACTTTTTTGAGATTGCCAAACCCAATCCTGTTCCACCAAATTTCCGAGTAGTATGGGGATTTGCCTGCGTAAACTCCTGGAAAATCAGCTTATGCTTGTCGGCCGGAATACCAATACCCGTATCCACAACCGAAAACCTCACCGATACCGACGCGCTAGTTTCCTTTACCTTTTTAACCATTAGGGTAACTGTACCCTTAATGGTAAACTTTATGGCATTGGATGTAAGATTAGTGAGGATTTGGTTCAATCGACCCGAATCGCATAAAACGGTTTCGGGGATAGAACTATCAAAATCCAGCTTAATATCTACACCCTTCTTATGAGCTGTATGCTTATAGATATTGTAAACGCCCTCGGTTAGCTGTTTAAGGTTTGTGGGGTTCTTATTAATAACCAGCTTTCCTGCCTCAATCTTGCTAAAATCCAGAATATCGTTGAGCAGGGCCATTAGTCCCTCTGCCGATAATTTTAGGGTTTGTAGGTGATTCATTTGATAATCCATGGGATTATCCTGTAGCAGGATATTGGCCATACCAATCACAGCATTCATGGGGGTACGGATCTCGTGGCTCATGGTGGATAGGAATCGCTCCTTGGCCCGCGATGCCTCCTCGGCCTGATCCTTAGCCTTTACCAGCTCCATTTCCTGAATTTTTCGGGCAGTAATATCAACCATAACCCCCATGTAGCGGCTAACCTTTTTCTTTTCGATTACTGCAGTAATATGGGTAAGTGCAGGAAATGTAGTTCCATCGCGTTTCTGAGCAATAAGCTCAACTGATGGTAACTCGTGCTTACTTTTACTTTGCTTTAAATAGCTGCGAAGTACAGTGCGGCTTTTACGATTAAATAGGTCGGCAATGTGGATTTTACCCTCAATATCACCGGATTGGAATCCGAAGAAACTCTGGAGATAATTATTGGCAAAGGTTAGAAATCCATTGGAGTCGGCCTCAAAAACTTTCTCGGGCAGCAGCTCGGCCAGCTGCCTAAACCGCTGTTCGCTCAACATAATTCGTTCCTGTGCACGCTTGCGCTCGGTAATATCGTTGATTACAAATAGCAAGCAGAGCTCCCCCTGAATATCGATAAGTTCGGCCGAGAAGCTACAGATAATTGGTTGCCCATCGGCTCTAATAAGGGTTGTTTCTGCATCGCGTATTCGGCCATTCTTACGCACAATATTTTTAAGCTTTTCGCACAGGGCGATATCGGGAAAAATTTCTAGATCACGCGAAGTAACTCCAATAATTTGATCGCGGTTTAGCCCAGTTGCTTGGATAAAGGTTTCGTTCACATCAATAAACCGTCCCTCCTCGAAGGTGCTAATAACCATCATTACAGCGTTGTTATCGAAGGCCTTGCTAAATTTCTCCTCCGATAACTTTATTATGCGCTCCGACTCAATTCGCAGGGAAATATCCTGGCAAATGGCAAAGATCACCTCCTTTTGACTCCAGTTGCCCTTAAAAAGTCTTATTTCAACGGGTATTGTAATCCCTGCTTGCTTCTCCAAATCGGCAGTAAATATTTTTCTTTTGCCAAAAAAAACGTCCGAAACGGCATGCTTGGCTTCCTCGCGGTGTGCCTGGCTAAAGAAGCTCCAGAAATTTCGGAGTACCACCTCATGCTCACTTAAGCCCAGCCTATTGTATACGCTTCGGTTGGCCTGCACTACCACACCCCTTTTGCTGATGATAAACACCATATCCTCAAAGCCATTCACCAGCAGGCGGAAATTCTGTTCCTCCTCCACCAGCTTGCGTTCAAACTCCTTTTGCTGTGTTATATCGAAGCAGTTATCGAGCAGAGCAGGACGATTATTCCAGGGTATAATGGATACGTTCGATTTGAACCATCGCATCTCCCCGCTCTGGTGCTGTGCACGGAAAGTGAACGATCGGGAAGTTTTTTGGCTTATCTCCTTAAAATTGTTCGAGAAGAGTAGATTTATCAGTTTCTTGTCCTTTGGATGAACCAGATCTAAAAACTCCATTCGCTTAATTTCGGCCGTGGTATACCCCGTAAGCTGCTCAAATTGTGAGTTATGAAAAACAATGCGATTATCCTGAACAATATAAATACTACCTGCACAGCTATCAACAACTGCTTTAAAAATGTTACTTTCTGAAACCTCCGACATAACTGCGGGTACAGAGTCAGGTTGATTGGAATTATCTTGGTGTAAATCCGAAGGTAGCATAATAGTCCAGAAAGATGTGTTGCGCACTAGTGCATAGTCCCAAATTATGTTAATTCAAATTAGAGACCTGTAACAAAAGTACAATTATCTTGTTTAATTCGTAAATTCGACATCCCATAAATAATCGAATTCTTTCGCAAAACACTTTTCTATCAGAAAAAAATGAAACGGAATATGGCCATGCTAATCTTCTTCTCAATAGTTCTCCTTATAACCATTGGCGTAAACTACTTTATATACAGACAAACAAGTCCGATTTTTGGAATGGTTGGTAAATATGAGACAGCGCTGCGTATATTTTTCTGGTTTCTAGCTTTGTCGTACCCACTAGGTCGGTTTTTAGAGCGCGCAATTCCCTCGGGCGCATCGGAACTTGTTGCCAAAATTGGATCGTTTTGGCTTGCAGCCATGCTGTACCTAACTTTATTCTTTCTGGTTCTTATAATTGTCAAGTTGATAAGTGGGTGGATTGGCTCCACTTCTCTATCATCGGGAAATGATAGTTTGGCACTCCTTCAAAAGATTTCAATTGGCATTTACGCTTTAACGGCAATTATACTTTTTGGAGGGTATCTGAATGCTCTGTACCCAAGAGTAAACACGATCCAGTTAAAAACCGATAAGCCAATACAGGGCTATTCAAATTTTAAGATTGCTGCCGCATCGGATATCCATTTGGGCACCATAATATCGAATGGACGATTGGAACGCTTTGTTCGTATGATGAACGATCAAAATCCCGATATTATCCTCTTGGCAGGTGATATTTTTGATGAGGATTTAGGACCGGTTATTCAGAATAATATGGGCGATCAGCTTAGTCAGCTTAACGCCCCGCTGGGTGTGTATGCTGTTACTGGAAATCACGAGTATATTGGCGGTGTTGATCCAGCGGTTAAGTACCTTGAGGATCACGGAGTAAAAGTGGTTCGCGATTCGGTTATAACCCCAAATGGGCTGATAAATGTTGTTGGTCGCGACGATAGGCAAGCAAAAATGATGGGAGGTAATGCACGCATGCCCCTAGCGAAATTGGTTCAGGAAATCGATAAGAATCTATTTACTGTGATGCTCGATCACCAGCCCTACCATCTGAACGAGGCGGTGGAGAATGGAATTGATCTTCAGATTTCGGGGCATACGCACCACGGGCAAATGTTCCCGCTTAACCTTATCACCAAAGCGATGTTTGAGGTTAGTCGTGGTTACAAGCAAATTGCGAATACACACTTTTACGTTTCCACCGGATTTGGTACCTGGGGGCCACCGGTAAGAATTGGGAATAGGCCGGAGATTGTGGTGTTTGAGGTGACTAGCAACAATTAATGCTGTGGCAATGCGAGTGAATTGACGTTTTGATGATTGCCTGACTGACTGGCGTTTCCGGCAGGTAGAGGTGATTGGGTGATTGGGTGATTGTAAAAAGTGACGCCCCACAACTAATAACAGGTATCAACATCCAGAAAATTAAACCTTTTTCACCAAAAACACCCGTTTGGAATTAGCTTCTAGGCGATACCGATTATCAATCCGATAACCCACTACCCAAACAATTTCGCCGTTCGACTCCAGCACGTTAATCGATTCCTTACGGTGCAATGGAACCTTTTGGTCCACCAAAAAATCACTGATCTTCTTGCGACCCTTCATGCCAAACGGGATAAACCAATCGCCCTCTCGCGAAAGGCGTAAAACTAGAGGAAACTCTAACTTATCGTAATCTAATGCAGCAACATTTGCCGATTTTGGGATGGTAAAACCGCTATCATTATCAACAACACTAAAAGCTAACGCTATTGGTTTTGTAATTTGGGCTACACCCTTTTCAATTTTAAACTCCTTTACTTCTTCTGATATATCTGCATAAGAAACAATAAGCATCTCCCTATCGCGGACAAGATGGTGGCTTGGTGAGTAAAAAATCTTTCCGGGTTGAGCGTGTAGCGATTTCTCGATTTCAATAATTGTTGCAGGTGTAAAGCCAAAGCCCACTAGCTCCTCAATTAGAAATAGCTGCCTGAATGGGTAGCTAATAAGCTCCGCAATGGAGTAGTGAATTTCATTAGCCACTTCACTCCTAACTTTTGGCCTAAATTCGGCATTCATAGCCTCTATAGCTTGCCAAGTATCAGAAAGGTAAAGCGATGTGCTGTAGATATTATCAATGGCTCCGGCGTTAATCGTTTCCAGCTCAGGCAGTACGTTATGTCGAATTCGGTTGCGCGCATACTTGGTTTGAGCGTTTGATGAGTCAACTCGGTATTGTATTTCGTTTTCCTTTGCGTAAGCATCTATCTCGCACCGAAATGCAAAAAGCAGAGGTCGAATTACACCATTAGTGCTGGATTTAATCCCTGTGAGCCCTTTTAATCCTGTACCCCTAGCGAGATTAAGGAGAACTGTTTCGGCCACATCATTCTTGTTGTGGGCAATGGCCACTGAGGCAAATCCTTTCTCGTTACATAGATTTGCGAACCACTGGTACCGTAGATCACGTGCGGCAACCTGAATGGAAATACTATTATCAGCAGCATAATTAACGGTTTGGAACTGCTTTACGAAAAGTTCCACGCCAAGCGTTTTGCAGGTTTTGCGAACCAGAGCCTCATCGGCATCCGATTCGGCACCTCGGAGGTTAAAGTTGCAGTGTGCCACTGCAAAGCTATATCCACAGGATTGAAAAAGATGGAGCATCACCATTGAGTCGACTCCACCGCTAACTGCAAGCAAAATTCGACTTTTAGGAGATATCAATGAATGCTCCTCAATATATCGCTTAAACCTTTTTCTCATCAGCTAAGTTTCGTTCTACTTCATAAACCAATCTATTTAATAATGCCATATCCCTTACATCATTATGACCAGATAGAATTAGAGCAGGGCTTAATTCCTGATAAGATTTTAAACTCGACAAAAAGACACTCTTGTCACACTCTAAAACAGGAATTATGTCAGTATCGTTGTCGCCAAAGTTATCGCCAACAAATAGTGCTTTATCTCCTAAAAAAAATGCACTTATACAATCATCAGTATGACCAGGACTATGGAATAATAGAATTTCATCATTAAGATTTAATTCTGAATCAATTAGCGTATCGGCGCGTTGTTTTGTGACACTTCCACATTGGTAATTTAAATACTTTAAATACATTTCATCCCAATAAAGGTCAATTTAGTAAGAACATTTTCTATGTTGTATTACTTGTTTATTTTCAAAATACGCATTGCCCCAAATATGATCCCAATGAAAATGGGTGTTAATAATAATTGTTTCAAGGTTCGGATTAATAAAATTTGATAGGATTTGAGAGGTTTCAGACCCAAAACCAGTATCAATAATGTAGTTAGCCTTTACTCCCCTAATTGCAAACGAATTTGTTTTACAATCATCAATCACATCCATTCTAACCTGGGTAATTTTACTTGTAATATGACTGCAGGTGAACTTCATCGTGAAACATTTTCTAGTACCTGATTAATTGCCTTTGCCTTCAGCAGGCACTCGTTGTACTCCTGCTCGGGGTTCGATTTGCTGGTTATGGCTCCACCAACCGAGTACGAGAGGTAACGCTTGGTTTTACTATACAGTAAGCTTCGAATAACCACATTAAAATCGAAATTACCCAGCGGGTCGATGTAGCCAACGGCTCCTGAGTACAGTCCTCGCTTGGTGCGCTCAAACTCCTCTATTATCTGCATGGCGCTTACCTTGGGGGCGCCAGTCATCGATCCCATCGGGAAGGTTGATTTGAGCAAATCGACAATATCGTATTTACCAGCAAGTTGGCACGATATGGTTGAAATCAATTGATGAACCTGCGAAAACGGGTAAACCCCACAAAGCTCGTCAACCCTTACGCTGCCGCGTTGAGCAACCCGCGAGAGGTCGTTACGCACCAAGTCCACAATCATCACATTCTCGGCCCGCTCCTTTGGATCATTCTTTAGCATTTCGGCCAGCAGCTTATCCTCCTCCTCTGTTTTACCTCGATGACACGTTCCCTTGATGGGCTGCGAGATCACCCTTTCGCCCACCTTTTGCAGGTACCTCTCGGGGCTGGCACATAACAAGAAATTCTCGTGAAACTTTCCAAAAGCGGAAAAAGGCGTTGGTGATATTTGGTTAAGCCTTAAGTAGGTCTCATACGGATTAATCCTATAGGGCGATACAAAGAATTCCTGACAAAGATTCATCTCGTAGATATCGCCCCTCTGGATATGCTTTAGCACGCCATTAACGGTTTCGATATACTCATCCTTTGTAAAACGCGCCTGTATTAATAAATCCTTATCATTATGACCAGTAACAGCAGGCTCGTCCATAATGGCATCGAACAGGCTGCCCGCTGTTTGCCTATTGTATTTATCCTTGGAGTAATAAATATTGAGAACATCCTCCTGCACTGCAAATACTATGGAAGGCCGGAAGAAAAGCATCTCGGGAAAGTATAGTTTATCGTAATTATTAGAGGTTAACTTCTCCACCTCATTCTTTAAATCGTAACCCAAGTAGCCAAAAAGCCAATCGTTTTGCGCAGTCGCTTCACGTAGCTCATCAAAATAATTCTTACCGGGCACAACAAGGCTTTCGGCACCAAAAGCAGCCAGCACCTCGTACTGGCTATGTGGCGAATACGCACCGCAGCTTACCTTACTGGAGTTACTCCTTAGCACCAGGGCGTATCGTTCCTTTCGGCTCCAGCGACAAAGCTGGTCGGCAAAGCGTTCAGTGTTTTTTATAGGTATGGTTAGGATGCCTCTCATATGGCAAAGATAGGTAGATTTTGGGTTTTGGAATAATCTGGGTACTAGGCTACAGTTTTTTCGTATTTTTGCTGATATAAAACCTAACCGTAATCATGTTTCCAACCTCAAAATCGTTTGTTTACACCCTTACGCGTGTTTCGTCGCGCTATAGGACTGAGCTGGCTCAGCGTTTTGCTGCCCAAGGATTTGCCGATGTTACCCCCGACTACTGGATAGTGATGGAGTGGCTCTGGGAAGAGGATAATATCTCCATAGGCCAGCTGGCCAAGCGCACCAGCAAGGACAATGCAGCCCTATCGAGGATTATCGATGGCATGGAGCGCAACGATTTAGTAAACCGTGTTGCCAGCCCCACCGACAAACGCTCGTACCAAATTGTACTAACCAAGTACGCGAAAAGCATTATCGAAAAGCTAAAATGCATTGAGGAATCGACGCTAGCGAAAGCCACTTCCGGATTAAACCCCATTGAGGTAAAGGAACTAATCCGAATGCTTGAGCATCTGTACAATAAACTCGATTAAACACGAAGAGCGCGGCCGCAGGCCGCGCTCTTGTACAATATTCTAATTTATCATTACTCTAGGTGTTCATCGCACCACAAACGCTGATTACCTGTCCGCTGATATAGCTCGACATCTCCGATCCAAGGAAAACGCAAACATCGGCAACATCATCGGGAGTACCACCACGCTTTAGAGGAATCTTCTCAACCCACTCATTGCGCACCTCCTCGGGTAGCTTGTGAGTCATCTCAGTGATAATAAACCCAGGGGCGATGGCGTTGCAACGGATATTGCGTGAGCCCAATTCGCGGGCAATCGATTTGGTGAAACCAATAATACCCGCCTTGGAAGCTGAGTAGTTAGCCTGACCAGCATTGCCCGATACGCCAACAACAGAACTCATGTTAATAATTGAACCCGACTTCTGCTTAAGCATATACTTCTGAGCCGCCTTGGTTAGGTTAAAAACCGACTTAAGGTTAACGTTCATAACCAAATCCCACTGCTCCTCGGTCATACGCATTAGCAGCGTATCGCGGGTAATGCCAGCGTTGTTTACCAGTATATCGAGACTGCCAAAATCCTTCACAATCTCATCAACAAGGGTTTGTGATGCCTCAAAATTGCTGGCATCGGATACGTACCCTTTAGCTTTTACGCCCATGGCGTTCAGCTCCTTCTCAAGATTATGGAAGTTTTCATCGGCATTCATATCGGAAAATGCCACGTTGGCACCCTGCTTGGCAAATGCAATGGCTATGGCACGACCAATTCCGCGTGCACCGCCAGTAACTAAACCTGTTTTTCCTTCGAGTAGTTTCATAATTTGTAAAGTTGATTTCGGCTACAAAGGTAAAAAAAGATTGGAAAATTAAACGACAGTTGAAAAATGAGGAAAGTACATGGAGTTTGGAGTTTATAAAATTTGGTGATAGGGGATTGATTGATTGACCTGCCTGCCGCAGGCTGGTTGATTGGCTGATTGGCTGATAGATTGACATGCCATCGTCCGAAGGTCATGGTAGCGTCAATATTTGTGGAATTGATTGAATGATTAGAGATGGTTGTGGCGATGCGCTGAACTAGTACGAGTCTTTCGTCTTTCAACTTTCAACTTTATGACTTTCGACTTTCAACTTTTCGACTTTCAACTTTCAACTTTCAACTTTCAACTCTCCAATAAAAACTGGAGCCAGAGAAAATCCCCCAGCCCCAGTCAAATCAGCCAAGAAGGAAACTATTTTTCAAGATTAGCCACAGCAAAGCTGGCCTCATTAAGGCTAGAACCCAGCTGAAACTTTGTAATCTTCATCTCGGAACGACGGCTATTCTGCACGTTTTTCATCTCCATGGCAAAGGAGAAGTACTTGCCGTTGGGCTGTTTTCGGTAATCGCTAAACACCTGAACCTTCATCAGCTTATCATTTTTGTCGTACATTTCGCTCTGTTGCACCAGATTTGTTGCCTTTTCGATGTACGATACCCGCTTGCGGAAACCATACTCTGTCTCCACATCACGATTCTTGGCCACGGCCTCAATCTTCCAGCAATCCTTTCCGTTAAACTTCTCCTCGCCCAGCAGCTTGTACTCAAAATCGTCGATATTGGGGCGACTCATATCGGCATTGGAGAACTCGGAACCCATAAAGCTTTTACCCCGCTCGGTGCTTACAATGCGCCGTGAGCGGCGCAGCGATGGCAGGTAAACCCACATATCGTCGGCCTTATCGTTGTAGTCGTAAATAAGTATGGATGTTCCCTGCACATCAGCTGGCGCAAGGAATCGCATAAGGGTTTTGGTTACCCCATTAAATGTGCCCGTTGCAACGGCAACCTGTCGTTCGCGGGAGTTTCCCTTGTTATCGAAGATGTAAAGCGTAGTGGCCATCTCCATGGAGGTGAACTCAATGGCATCGGACGATTTCTTCGATATCTCCCGTGCATCCTGAGCAACGGCAGATAGGGTCATTAGTGCAAGGAATGATAAAAATAGAGTTCTCATATTTCAAATTTTTATGGTTTTTATGATATGATAAAATATCAGTATTTAGGTTGACGATTAAATTACTCCCTAATAAATTTGGTGCTAGCACCATTCCGCTCCAAAAACTTGGGTTTAGTAAGCAATGCTATGGAAGGAACAAGTATCAGCGCACATAGCAAGCACAGCAGAAGCGAGAAGATAATTAGGAACGCAAAGGTTTTAAGGAGTACAATACCAGATAGGAAAAGAACCGCAAACCCTAACATCACCGAGAAAGCGTTTATGGCTATACCGCGACCTGTGGTGGTAAGCGTGTTGATGATTGCATCTTGGTAATCGCGGCCCAGGCTTAGCTCATACTTTAGTCGCCAGAATAGGTGAATGGTATAGTCGACCCCAATACCAATGGCAATGGACGAAAGGAGCGAGTTACCAATATCGAGGTGCAGACCAAACCAGCCCATTAATCCAAAATTACAGATAAGGGTTAACAGCAGCGGAATACTTCCCATTAAACCAGCCGAGAAGGCCCTGAAAATAATCCCCAACAGTAACGCTATGGCCAGTAAGGCAAAGATCAGCGAGTACACCTGTCCGCGCACTATGGAGGTTCCCATCTGCTTCTCGATTAGGCACTGACCCGCGACCACTTTTGCATATGGCGTTTGGCTCACCAAATCGCGTATTTTAGCCTCCACCCTATTTAGCTCCCTCATATCGTTCGCCACAAACTGAACGCTCATAATCGCTTTTGTGTAATCAAAATCCACCAACTTCTCAAAATCCTCGGGATCGCCACTCATGCTGTAAAACTCGATGTACTGGGCAATAGCCTGGCGGTTATCGGGTATCACATCGTAGAACTCGCTGTCGGGCTCGTTAAGCGAGCGGCTAATAATTCGCACAACCGAGGCTAGCGATGTGGCGCTGCCCACGCTGGAATCCTGCTCCAACTCGGCCTCAAACCTGTCCATGGTTTGCATCACTGCGGGATCCATAATATCGCCCTCAAAAAGAATATTGATATTCTTAGTGCCGCCAAATTCGGCATTGGCAATATCGGTTGAAATGCGCAACGAGTGATCGCTGGGCAACATCCGCTCAAAGTTGATGCTAACCTGGAGCTTGCTGATACCAATCCCTGCAATTATCATAAAGCTAACAAACGCATACACAACCCTCAATGGGTATTTAGTTGAAATGCGTCCCGCCCAGTTTAGGAAATGGCCAACCAGCGAACCCTTGTCGGACTTAAACGCCTTGGGTTTCCCCTTCTGCATTCGCAACATTATGGCTGGAATAAAGAGCAGGCTTAGAAGTAAGGAGAAACCAATGGCTACCGAGCTAACAATACCCATTTGCTTGGCCGGCAGCAGAATATGAGCCACTAAGCCCATTATCCCAATAATGGTGGTTAATCCTGTTAGAACAATAGGCTTAGCCAGCTGGGTAATGCTCTCCTCAACAATCTGAGCCATGGACCAGGTGGAATTCTTAGCGTTTAACTCCTGATAGCGTGCCACTAAATGCACGCCATAGTTGTTGGCGATGGCAATCATCATTATGGGCACAATTACTGCTATTATGCTCAAATCGTAACCCAACAGGGGCATTAGCCCCATGGCCAGCGCAATGGACATAAGAACCACCATAAATGGCAGCAGCACACCCCTACGCTCCTTGAACGATAGGAACAAGAACACCAGCATAACAATAAGCCCAATGGGCATAAGGATAGCCAAATCGCGAATGGCTTTTCGCTGAATCTCGAATCGAAGAAAAGGCAAGCCATTTATATAAACGGGTTCGTTACCCTGATTACTATCCAACGTGCTGTAGATAAAATCAAAGATTTCGTCATCCGAAACACCCTCGTTGGCATTAAGGATTATAGAAGTATATCTAAAATCATCGGAAACCATTAACTTGAATGCCAAGGGATTTCCCCTAAGCTCCTGCCGGAGCTGTTCCCTCTCCTCATCCGTTTGTGGAATATATCGCACCGCCGGATCGACCAGCATGGCGCCATCCTCACCCCTAATGTATTTTGTCTCGAAGAGCGAAAGCACCTCATCAACCAAGTCGGAATACTTCAACTCATTATTTATTGCCTCAATCCTTTCAAGGGTTTGGGTGGAGAGCACATCGTCGGATTTGAAGATAAGTAGAATGGGATCGTATTTCCCAAAAACATTCTCCAGCTTCTCGTTATCGAGCCTCGCCTCAATGTCATCGGGCAGGTAGTCCATTAAGTTGGGGTTGATGCGGGCCTTGGTAAGTGGCAAAAGCATTAGCAGGGTGATAACAATGGGCACAATTATCAGCCACCGCCAGTATCGGGAAATAAATTTGTTTGTGTTCATGGTTTTATTGATATTATGTGGATATTTTTGGTTGAGGTTTAGAATGATTGAATGATTGAGTGAATGAATGACCTGCCTGCCGCAGGCTGGTTGATTGATTGATTCTCCCTGCTTTGCCAACTGCTCTCGTTAACCGCTAAAGAACAGCGGTTCCCGAGACAGGCCCTGCCAACTGCCAACTTTACGATGATTGAAGGCAGAGGTTGAGGTTGATTGATTGACCTGCCTGCCGCAGGCTGGTTGAATGATTGAGCTACCCGTCAACTACTGTTTTATAGCCACTCTGAGACAGACAACCAACAACCCACAACCAACAACCCACAACTGACAACTGACAACTGACAACCAACAACCCACAACTGACAACTGACAACTGACAACCAACAACCCACAACCCACAACTGACAACTGACAACCCACAACTCTTATTCTTTTTAACTATCCAACTTTCGACTTTAAACTTTAAACTTTAAACTCTAGTCACTAGCCTGTCTCTGGAGATTGGCAATTTTTCCAAGCTAACGAGATCACTCTAGTCACTCTAAAAACCTACCTCAAGTCCCAGAAATACTCCATTCATCACATTGCCAGCCATCTTGTAAATTGATTCATCGGGGCCAAACATAAAGTTGCAGCCAAGGTTTGCCGATACGGCATCGGTGATGCTCCACTTCGCTTTCGCCCTTACCATTTGCTCCTCGGTGGTGAGGTTGTATGCCCCAGAGAGCTCAATATTAAGCTGCTCGTAAAAGAATGATCGGTTGAGCGACAGGAAAAGCATATGGTTGGTTTGCTCCTGCTGATTGAAGATTCGTCGATTGTACATCTTCGATTCATACTGAATCATATCGGCAGCATACTGCATCATGGCCTCGGGTGTTAGCCCCGTTAGGCTTGGTTCGGTAAGCTCTGAGAAGTTGAGCGTATACCTACCAATATACTGAAAGATTGTTGTGGTTCCCCAAAAACTTCGCTCTAAACCAACAACGTATGATATATCAGGATTTGGAATATGCATTTCCAGCTCGTAGTCATCAGTAAGATTTAGCGCAGCCTCTCCCCGTACTATCCACGTTTTAATGGGAATAGCAAAATCGGCTCCAATGGCCTGCATAAAGTATGGTTTTGGGCTATACTCAACTCCTAAAGGGTTTAAGGAGAAATTAACCAACGAGAAACCATAGAATGGGTTATGCCCAACAAAATACGATAAAGATGCACCCACGAGTGAATGTTCCAAATTTGCTCGAATGGCCAGAGCACCATTGTCGAATTTCATCTCAGGACTAGCAATAGCACCAAACGTTGCGGGTTGTTCGGTTTTAAAAAGATCGTAACGGTAAACCGATGGCCTGTAGAAGGGAATGGCGATCAGCTCGAAATCGATGCTATGGGTGGGTTTAAATTTTGTGCGTAGCATAAAGTTCGACAGCTTCTGATCGTCGAGCTCGTAGGTAAGGAAAAAGTAGTCGTTGGGCGTGATGTTGTTGGTTGGATTAAAGCCATCGGTGCGTCCCCAGCTTACTATCTGATTCCCAAGAAAAAGGTCAACCATTTCGCCTTTATAACCTGCATAGATCTCCTTAAGCTGCAGCTGCAACTCCCTATTGTCGAAGAATACTCCCTCGCGGACACGAACATCGGCCACCAGGAACGCTTTCTTACTATCAAACTTGGTTTTTAGCGCAAACTCACCAAAGGCATTGGTGTAATCGTAATCCTTGGCCATGCCGTAGGCCACACCACGGGTAAAACCGCTAAGTTCGAGCTTGGATTTGCTCTCTTCTGGTGAATCAGCCGTTAGGCTATCGAATACTCCTTGACCAAATGAGCTAAATGCTGTAAACAGCACTATTACTGTTGAGGAAACGTATGTTTTCATATTTATGCAGATAAGTTTAACCTATGCTGCAAAATTATGGCGAGTCCAAAGTAAAATTGGTTCGCATTTTAAAACCCGAACTGATGGTTGTGGTGGGAGTTTTTAAAGTTGAACTGAAGAGGTATAGGCTAGGAACTGAGGTTATGGGTTTTTGGGTTTAGAGTTTAAGATTCAAGGTTTAGAGTTTAGGGATGTTGAACCTTAAACCTTGAACCTTAAACCTTTGACTTTTGACTTGAAACTTTCAACTTTAGACTTTCAACTCTAGTCACTCTATGAACTCCCAACTACCCTAAGCATTCCTATACTGCTGCGGGGTAAGGCCAGTAATCCGCTTAAAAACGGTGAAAAAAGATGATTTACTGCTAAACCCACACTCGTAGCCAATTGCCTCTATGGAATATGGATTTTTGGGCTTCTTAAGCATCCTCTTCACCTCCTCCACTCGGTACTCATTCACATACTGGAAAAAATTCTTGCCAATCTCCATATTAAGCACCTCGGTGATCTGATACTTTGGGTAACCTAAGGTTTCGGAAATCATATCCATACTCAGCTCAGGATTCAAGTAGGGTTTCTTAAGCGTAAAAAACTTTTCAAGGCTCTCCTTTATTTCAACCTTTCGCTCAGCCGACAGAATGGATTGGCTGTATTTCTCCAATTTTTCATATTCAACTTCTGGCTCACGGAAAATAATCTGCTGCTGTAACCCATAAAAACCAAGGATGTAAACCATAAGCAGCATCGCCGAGTAGTTATAAATGGGTGATAAGGGTATTCCAATATCAACAAAAACCGAGGCTATGGCTATGGCGATAGCCGCAAAACAGTATAAATTGTAGAAGAAGACCACAAATAGCAACCACCCTACCCGCTTGTTGCTCTCAATATTTGAAAACTCGTCCACAAGTCTCTTTCGGTGCCGGTATAGTGTAAGGGCTGTAACAAAGTTGTATGTGATCCACGACAGAATCGATGCCAACGAGAATAACCAACGAAACCAAAAGGTTGTATTAAAATCGAGAAAGTTCTCCAGCATAAAAGGCTCATGCAGGATGTAAGCAAATGATTCGAAGAAAATGAATGGCGCTAAGTGCAACAGCTGAATCCACTTTAATCGGAACTTTACATCAATCAGCGACTGAACATATAAGTAGAATGCCGGGTTGAATAGCAAAAATGAGCTGGAAAGCAAGGGGTAACCAAAAAAAGTGTAATCGAGCGCGCAGGTCAAGAATTCAATGGCCAGCAACGATAGCCAAGCCGTTAGTAGTTTGTCCGATACGCTTCGATTTCGCTTTGCTAGCATTATAATAGCGGCAAACAGCCCTTGCGAAAAACCAACCCAGGTAATGGTTTCCATTAGTAAATGCATTATTTAAAAGATATTAATAACAAACTTAGCAGTTTTTTACGCAAATAGTAATTGCTGATGCAATAAAATCCTATTTGCAAAGATATTTTGTGCGCTGGTCAATTCGATAATAAAAAAAAAGGGCTGCACCAATACATGCAGCCCTTTAATCATCCTATAACCTAAACAATTTACGAAATGGAAATCTGACGTGCGGGTTTTTCTTTAGCCTCCTCCTTTTTGGGAATCGAAACCGTGAGAATTCCCTCCTTGTAAATTGCCTTAATCTTGTCGCTATCGGCACCCTCGGGCAGCGAAAAGCTGCGCTTAAATGCGGTGTAACTGAACTCGCGCCGCATAATCTTCTCGTCCTTCTGCTCGCTTTTCTGCTCCTTCTGGCACGAGATAGACAACACATTGTTGTGAAAATCGACGTTAAAATCCTTCTTCTCGAGTCCTGGAGCAGCTACCTCAATGGCAAACTCATCCTTACTCTCGATGATGTTTACTGCGGGAACTGTGCCCACATTAGTGTTATCGAAAAAGTTCGACAAAAAATCATCCCCAAAAAATGCATCCACAAGATTGGGGATATTGCTTCCTCTAGGTCTTAACATTGGTATCATAGCTATACCCTCCATATTTTAGTTAAACATATAATTATTATAAGATTAAACTTCGTGGAAGAGTATTTCAATAGCTGTGCCAATGCAAAAAACAAGTCAACATGTCATTGCAGCACACATAGAATACGTCATTATGACACGCAGGGTATATCGTAACAACTTTATACGGGAACTTAGGTTGGTTCTAATCGCAGTCCACTCCTCTTAATACCCTTCGTCCATTTTCATCCTCAACTAGTTGATATCCATTCTCGAGGAAATGGCGCATATCGTTTCGCCCGTTCACGTGCCATTTAATCCAACCATAGGAACAGCTGTTAATTCGGCCTTCGTTAAGTTCAATTGTTATCAGCTCCTCAATTTGCTTCCAGTAGTACTTTGGGGCATGGGCAAATATTAAAAACGGGTTAAACTCTGGGTTGGCTATATGCCCGCTGTAGAACTTCTTAATCCTTGCAGTGGATGGAAAACCATACTTTTGGGTTAACCCTATAAGAATTCTTGTATGAATTGAATCCATTGGGTTTATATAGTTTCTCCATATGAAATTACTAAGAGTGTCCGATTTGAATTTCCGATGTTGCTTCTCTAGCCTTTTCAGGCTATCGGGCAAAGCCTCAATTCGGTTGGTTTCACTTTTATCGAAGGTTCTAAAAACCGTGTACTCCCTAAGGGTTTGGTCGTACTCGTATATAAACTCGAGCAGTTCAACAACACCATCAATATCGGCTTTTAAAAGAGTGTCCTTGTCCTGCGCAAAAGAATTGACAGAAAAGGCTATAACAATAGCAAGGAGTGATATTCTCATGATACTAAAAAAGTGGGTTATAAAGAGAAAAACGAATGCCTTGTTGATGAGTTTTCAAACCAAAATTTAACAAAACCATAATCTACACTCTAAAATATGAGATTAAATCGCGGAGGTGTTTCGATTTTTCGGTAAGCAGTTCAGCATTGCTGGCCAGCTCCTCGGCCGAGGCGGCATTCTGCTGGGTAATGGAGTTTAGCTGTTGTACCGACTCGTTTACCTGCATGGAACCCGTTTTCTGCTCGAGGCTGGATGCCGATATCTCCTGAATAAGCTGCGATGACTTACGAATTTCGGGAAGATTTTTGTTCATCAGCTCGCGGGCCTGTTCCGATATCTGTGATCCTTTCTGCGATGCAACAATAATCTCATTTGCAGCTTTGCTGCTACGCTCGGCCAACCGTCTAACCTCGGCAGCAACAACCGCAAATCCTTTACCCTGATCGCCAGCACGTGCTGCTTCAACGGCGGCATTTAGCGCTAAAATATTGGTTTGGAAGGCTATATCGTTAATAACGCCTATCTTCTCGGCTATCTCCTTCATGGAATCTAGCGCAATATTTGTCGATTTATTACCCTCCTCCAAGCTACGGTTGGCATGAATCACAATACTCTCAGTCTCCCTGGAGTTATCGGCATTGTGCTGAATGCTCGATACAATTTGCTCCATTGTTGAGGAGATCTCCTCAATAGAAGAGGCTTGGGTATTTACAGATTCTGACAAAGAATGGGAACTATTCCTGAGGATGTTGCTTGCCGTATCAAGTTGGTTAGAAACGGAAGAAATACCTTCAATCACATTCGAGAGTTTATGTGTTAATTCATCAATTGCCCTAGTTAAACGCCCAAGTTCATCTGGCCTTTGCATATACTCAGAGTTTATGCGAACGCGAAGATCTCCCTCACTAATCTGCTTAATATCTGTTATGGAATTTTCAAGTGGTTTTAGAATATTTTGGGCTACATGTCTGAAAATAAGTATTACCACAATAATACCAAACGGGAGGGTAATATAGGGAGGGAATACTTTGGGATATACCCATTTAATATTTGCTAAAGCAACATATAATGCCAGAGAAAATATCCAAAGTCCAGTAATTCTGTGCAGAATTGAACCTTTAAAAAAAAATCGTATAGTGAATAATCCTATTGGTAAACCCAATAGCAGTATTCCCAATATTTCAAAAAGCCCTTTTTCCATAAGTTGTGGTTTCGTTTTAAATAAAAACCCTAAAATCTATACGCAAATATACATAAAAATAAAGCCCTAGTTAATCTAGGGCTTTATTTTAAAAAAATGTAAGAAAGTATGTAAAAAACAATTACTTATGCAAATGCGCTACCAATAAAGAAGGTTGCTGCAAGGGCGATAATGGCGTAAAGTTCGGGGAATACAGCTAGAATAAGGGTTTTGTTAGCCACATCGTAACCAGCTCCTACCGCTGCAATACCATTTGCACATACCTGTCCCTGACGGATGGCTGAAAGTAGACCAGCAAGTCCTAGTGCAATACCAGCTCCAAAAACGGCTCCAGCCTCAGCCCAGCCAATTCCAGGTTGAAGAAGCCCAAACATGTTGAGCAGGAAGTAACCAGCAAAGCCATAAAGACCCTGACTTCCGGGAAGAGCGGTTAGCAGAATATAGCTCCCAAACGCTTTGTCGTTCTTTTTCATAGCGCCCACGGCGGCACTACCCGATATAGTTGTACCAAATGCACTTCCAACTCCTGCAAGGCCCACCATTAATCCAACACCAATGTAAGCTAAAACAATAGGTTCCATAGTTAATTTAGTTTAAGTGAAACATTATTAGTTAAGAAATTTTTCTAAAAGGTTCGTACCTCTTTCCTCCTCCAGCAAATCCCGCATTCTTGTAGAATTCAACAAAGGTTAATCGGATGGGGTGAACAAATGCGCCCAACGCCGACATGAAAAGGGTAATTGAATGCCCAAATATTAGGATAAGAATCATAACCAATGGGCCAAAAATAATATGGTCGGGCTTCATGTTCATGGCCATGCTGTTGAATACCATACCCAGAATTGCGCTCGAAACTCCTAGTGCAAACAGTCGTAGGTACGACAGCAAATCGCCAAGTAATCCGGTTAGCATACCGTAGGTATCCCAAATGCCCAGACCAAAGTTGATGAAAACATTACGTTTAGGATGATTAAAGATGAAAATTAACAGCCCCGAAATGGCAAGAATAACATAGAAAAGGATAGTGAACAATCCTCCATCTATTATCTCTGCCATTTTAAGGCCGTAAAGTCCACCCCCTCCTACAATAAGAGTTAGCCATCCTATTGTTGAAAGAGAGTACAGAAACCCAAATACTTTCGAGATATTCACAACCTTTAGCACCATTCCGAAAACAATTTGAATTACTCCCAGAATAATCGCCAGGTAGAACATCTGCATCTCATCAATCATAAAGTCCTTTACTCCTAGCAACCACGATACCTCGGTTAGCTTAATGCCAAAGAAGGTTCCGGTTAGAATGCCAAAAATTACGGTTGACAAACCCAGGAACTGAGCCAAAGTAAGCAACGGTTTCATCTTTGGTAATTTAAACTTAGCCAGTGTGGTAAGCAACACAATTAGCAAACCATAGCCAGCATCTCCAAGGCAGAAGCCAAAGAACATCATGTAGAATGGTGCAAAGAATGGCACTAAGTCCATCTCCTTATAGTTGGGCAGCTCGTAAAAATCGCCAATGGGTTCGAAGAACTTGGCAAACTTGTTGTTTTTCAACAAAATTGGCACATCATCCTCTAGTTGGGGTTTATCCCAAACGTAAGCAACTCCTTCCTTGTCGAGGAATTCAACCAGTTTATCGTTCTTCGATTCGGGAATCCATCCCTGCAAAATCATCAGGGTATCTTCGGCCTGCCTGTCGGCGCTCGACTGAACAGCAATAAAGTTAAGCTCGTTCATAATCTTACGCTTGGCATCCTCTATGGCTGGGATTAGTTGCGCTATGTCAACCACACGGGCTTCAATGACATCTATCCTACTGCGGAAACCCTCTATCTCCTTCTCTTTCTGCTGAAATGAGAATGAGGGCAACTTTACTTCCTGCACTTCGAAGGGAATTTCAACACTTTCGTCCTTCTGTAACAGCACAAAGTAAACATTTCCACTTGAGCGATTTATCACCTCAACGGCATTCTCATCGGCCCATTGCTGATTAAAGCCCTTCTCCGTAGCGATAAGAAAGTGCATCTCGATGCCCTGATCCTCAATAGCCTTTATCGTGTTGGGGTTAAATTCACCCCAGGGTCGTGCGTCAGCAAGGTCTTTTTGAGCCTTGCGAATGGCAACCTCCAGCTGCTCTTGCTCCTTGAGCAAATCCTCATACTCGGCTACAATCTCCTGGGCATTACCCGTGGATATGGCTTTCTCCTTAACGAGTTTTGAGGTTAATGCGTTTATAGCAGCGGTGTAGCGGGTTACCAGTCCCAGCATACCCCTCTCCTGCTCCGTAGGTGTATGGGTTTGCTTGATAATATCAACCATTCCCAACTCCTGCAGCTTGGCGAGGAACTCACCAAAATCGCGGTGATATACTAGGAATCCGTATTTAATCATGGGTACTATCATACCTCTACCTCCATATTCTGCTGACGGGTTTTCACAATCTTCATAGCCGACTTGGCGAGGTTCTCTTCGTCCTCCATAAAGCGTTTAATCTTTCTTATGGCGGTTTCGTATCCTGGAATTTGCACCTTTTCGTAAAGATTCACCTTCTGGGTGGTTTTCTTTCGCGCATGGTCCAGTAATCGCATCTTCTCGCTAAAGAAAACGCTCTCGATACCAATGCTTGCCAACTCCTTCAGAATTTGTACTCCCGCGGGATACCAGAAGGGCCGGGCAAAAAGGCTATACTCCTTTACTCTAAAGATAACTTCCTCTAAAACAGGAATGCGAACCCCGGCAATTTTCACTATGCTTAGCTTAACGTCATCAACGCTGATGAGGTCGTGTTCAAACTCCCCCCACAGGCTCACCATGTAGTCGAAGTCGCGCATTTTCTGCTGCAACTTCTCCTCCAACTCCTTGGCTTGGTCTTTGGCTCGTTTCACCTCGGCACGAAGTGCCGACTCCTTATTCTTTAGGGTGGGCAACGCGCGTTGACGAACCTTTAACTGCTTGTTGAGGTCGTTAAGCGAAGTTTTATTGAATTGAAATTTAATTGCCATAGTTTAGGTTTTTACTGCTCCTTTGGCCAATACTTGTTAACCAGCTCCTGACGGATGGCAACCTCTGCCTTGGTAAAATACTTGGCAAACAGTTCCCAGCCTTGGTTAAGCATCGTTTCAATGTCGATGTTCACATCAATGGCCAGTAGCTTAACTGAGTAATCGTGAGCAAATTTTAGGCAGCGCTCATCGTAATCCGACAGGTCGAAACCGTTCTCGAGCTTGGTTTTGGCGTTGGCCGCATCGGCGTATAGACGAACGGCTGCGTTCATAACCTGTGGGTGATCTTCGCGGGTTTTCTTTCCAATAACCAGCTGCTTTAAGCGCGATAGGCTTCGGAATGGGTCAACAATAACCTTATTGGTATCGGAATCTTTCCTTAGGAAAAGCTGCCCCTCGGTGATGTAACCAGTGTTATCGGGAATTGCGTGAGTAATATCGCCACCCGAAAGGGTTGTTACAGCCACAATGGTAATTGAGCCACCATCGGGAAACTGCACGGCTTTCTCGTAAAGTTTTGCTAAATCGGAGTATAGCGAACCCGGCATCGAGTCCTTCGATGGAATCTGATCCATACGGTTCGATACAATACTCAACGCATCGGCATAAAGGGTCATATCCGTTAGAAGCACCAGAACCTTTTCGTTCTTTTCTGTTGCAAAATACTCGGCTGCGGTAAGCGCCATATCAGGAACAAGCAGACGCTCAACTGGTGGCTGCTCGGTGGTATTAACAAAGCAGATAATTCGATCGAGTGCACCAGCGTTCTCGAATACATTCTTAAAGAAAAGGAAGTCGTCGTTGGTAAGACCCATACCGCCAAGAATAATCTTATCGGCCTTTGCGCGAAGCGCAACCATAGCCATAACCTGGTTAAAGGGTTGGTCGGGGTCGGCAAAGAAGGGAATCTTTTGCCCCGTTACCAGCGTATTGTTGAGGTCGATACCCGCAATTCCTGTGGCAATTAGTTCCGATGGCTGCTTTCGCTTTAGCGGATTTACCGATGGGCCACCAATCTCACGTTCAATGCCCTCTATCTCGGTTCCACCAAAAAGCGGTTGCCCATATGCATTGAAGAAACGGCCCGCAAGATCATCGCCAACCTTAAGTTTAGGAGGCTCCCCATAGAAGATAACCTCGGCATTTGTAGGAATACCCTCGGTACCACCAAAAACCTGAAGGGTTACCAAATCGCCGTAAATCTTAACTACCTGAGCAAGCCTACCATGTACCATGGCCAACTCCTCGTTGGAAACGCCCTGCGCCTTAAGGGTGCAGGTCGCTTTAGTGATTCCAACTAGCTGTGTGTATATTTTCTGAAAAGCTTTTGTTTCCATTATTCGGCCTTTCTTTCGTTAAGTAATGTATCAATTTCTTTCTCGTACTTATTAAACTCATCGCTCTCAAAAACAGAGTAGTTCATCTGCCTTAGCAGGTTAATTACACCTTTGTAGAATTTGGAGCAATCCTCAAAATGCTCGAAGTTAAAGGTCATATCGCAAATGCCGATAACCTTTTCAAGCATGTACTTCTGTCGGTTGAGAGGACACGATGAGTCAATCTTATCGAAGGCATCCTGTTGCAGGATGATAAAGTCGATAAGTTCGGCCTTCCAGAACCTGTCGTGGTACTCAACGGGAACGCCATCATCGCCAAGGATATTAATCTGCTCGTAAGCTTCTTTCCCACGCTGAACAAAGTTTTTGGCTCTGAGTACTGCTGGAACCCAATTCTCATCAATTGTTTTATTTAAATAATCAATGATTTCGGGATACTCTAAGTATTTTGAGTACGAGTCCATGGGATCGATGGCTGGATAACGCTTGCTATCGGCACGCTGCTGCGAAAGCGCGTAGAAACAGCGAGCGGCCTTCTTGGTCGATTCCGTTACAGGCTCTTTAAGGTTTCCACCTGCGGGCGACACTGTACCAATAAAAGTTACCGAACCGGTTTCGCCATTGTTCAGGTAAACCAAACCTGCTCTAGAGTAGAAGTTGGCAATAACAGCTGGAAGATCCATTGGGAATGCATCGGGCCCTGGTAGCTCCTCAAGTCGGTTACTCATCTCGCGAAGAGCTTGAGCCCAACGTGAGGTTGAGTCGGCCAGGAGTAGCACCTTAACTCCCATCGAACGATAGTACTCAGCAATGGTCATTGCTGTATACACCGAAGCCTCCCTTGCTGCCACCGGCATGTTGGATGTGTTTGCGATGATGGTAGTACGTTCCATTAGCTTACGACCTGTGCGGGGGTCGTCGAGATGAGGGAATTCTGTGAAGATTTCAACCACCTCGTTGGCACGCTCACCGCAGGCGGCAATTACAATCAGGTCGGCCTCGGCCTGCTTCGATATGGCATGCTGTAGTACGGTTTTACCGCAACCGAACGGACCGGGAATAAATCCTGTTCCACCCTCGGCAATTGGGTTAAACGTGTCAATCGCTCTTACCCCAGTTTCCATAATTTTAAATGGCCGGGGTTTATTCTTGTAAGCAGTAATAGCCATTTTAACAGGCCATTTTTGTTCCATGGTAACGTTAACATCGTTGTTTTCGTTATCGGTAATCACTGCAATGGTTTCGTTAACCTTGAACTTGCCCTTGTCAACTATCGATTTTACGGTGAACGTACCCTTTAACTTAAAGGGTACCATAATTTTATGATTTACCCAGTTTTCGGGAACCTCGCCCAGCCAGTCACCGGCCTGCACCTCGTCGCCGGCCTTGGCGAGCGGGGTGAACTCCCAATCAACATCGTAGTCGAGCGCCTCGGTGTAGTCGCCTGCCTTAAGGAATACTCCGTCCATCTTGGCAAGGTCGTGCTGCAGTCCGTCGTAGTTTTTCGACAGAAGGCCAGGGCCAAGCGTTGCTTCAAGCATATGTCCCTCAAATTCAACGGTGTCGCTAACCTTTAGCCCACGGGTGCTCTCGAACACCTGCACGTAGGCGTACTTGCCGATAACCTTAATAACCTCGGCCATCAGCTTGGTTTCACCGCGGTAAATGTAACATATCTCGTTCTGCGCAACGGGGCCATCAACCTCAACGGTTACAAGGTTGGCGATAATGCCTGTTACTTTTCCTTTGGTTTTCATTTATTTCACAATTTGAATTATTATCGTTCTTTACTATTTTGCAAATTCTTTGGGAAGCTCGTAGGTTTCGCGGAGATCCTTCACCAGTTTTTGGAACATTTCTACACCTATTTTGGGGTCGAGCTTTGTCCAACGGTAAACCATTCCGGCCTTAACGAAAAAGGCAAGAATTCGCTCAATAGTGAAGTAATCGAAGGTTGTAAACTCGTCCACCATCTCCCATTTAAGCAGATCGAGGCGGCGCTCGCGCTCAATGATATCGTTTATTTCGGCAATTTGAAGTAGGTTCTCAATGTAGTCGATCTCCTTTTTTAGGCCAAAATCGGGGGCTTGACTTCGGGTTAGCGT
>CAZBBA010000016.1:0-21537 GCA_964490015.1 uncultured Rikenellaceae bacterium | reverse complement strand
GGTTACGATCGGCCACTACCTCAAGTTCCTGATTAAGGGTTGCTAAAACCTTACTTGTGAGATGTTGCTTTAGCTCATTCTCGGTAGCCTCGGGGAGTAGCAACTTGAGCGAAATTTTCTCGGTTGAGTTGGGATTCCAGCTCTTAAGTGCCGATTCAATCACCATCTTAATAAAGTTAACGTCCTTTAGGGCGTCTATGAGAGGTGTCTGAATTACCTTAGCTTCCAATAGGTTCGAGAGCTCTTGTTTAAGGCCACTCACAACCTGCCTGGCCGATATACCTGCCTCGGTTTCAACATTCTTCTTAAGGTCTTCGGCCTCCTTTTTAGCTTGGGCCATAATTTGCTCGGCCTGCTTCTTGGCATCGGCAACAATTTTTGCTGCATCGTCTTTGGCCTTTCTCACCAGCTGGTTAGCCTCCTCTGTACCCTTATTTAAGCCCTCCATGTATATTTTCTCGGTGAGCTCTTGGAGCTTGTTTTGCATAGCTTGTCCTCCTGATTTGTTTAATTTATTTATTATAAGTTATGATAATTCGTTGCTTAAATTCAATATTATTCCATTTTACCGCAAACAAAAATAACTTATTTTTAGGGTTTGACAATGTGATAATTCTCATTTCTTACAATGCAAACGCTCAGGTTATAAAAACCCGCCCAATTTACAGTATCAACTATAAAACTGAGGGCTAGTAGATTAATTGCAAACTGACTGTTATTATATTAACAATAGGTTTGCAAATATTTAAAGCTAAATCTTTTTAACAATTTACAAGGTTTTGTAAGGGATGCAGGGTGTATCACCAAAAAAGATGATATTGATCACCGAACAGGATAAATATGGGGCAATGACACAATTCAGTCTCTCATATCAAAAAAAACTTTAGTATTTTTACACCAAGCATAAAAATCTGCGTCAGTAATAGCGATTAACCATGAAAACCAACAAAATACTAGTCTGCATCGATTTTCAGGAACAATCCCTCGCTGCTCTTCATCAGTGTTACGATATTTCCCGTTTTCTGAAAGCCGAGGTGGTTCTCCTATACGTGATTGAATCGACCGACCTTTTCTCCAAGTTTTTTTCGACTAACATTGATGAGACCAAGAAAGAGGTCAAAGAGAGACTTGAGCAGCTTATCGAGAAGGAGTGCACCAGTTCGCAGCTCAACTTTAGCCATATCATTAAGGTAGGAAAGGTTTCGGAGTGCATAATCGAGACGGCTAAAGAGATTAACGCCCGGTTTATCATTATGGGCAAAAATGGCTCAACCAAGGGGATGAAGAAATTCTTAGGGTCAAACACTACCAAGGTTATCAGCGAGTCCGATTTCCCGGTTATTTCAATTAAGGGTTCTCACAGCATTGGGTATAAGAATATTGTGCTGCCCCTCGACCTGTCGAAAAGCACCAAGGAGAAGGTGGCAAGCGCCATCTCGTTCAGCAAGTTTTTCGGCTCACACATCCATATTGTAACCGT
The DNA here is from genome assembly GCA_964490015.1 of uncultured Rikenellaceae bacterium. GTDB lineage: Bacteria > Bacteroidota > Bacteroidia > Bacteroidales > Tenuifilaceae > Perlabentimonas. The sequence goes on along the minus strand of CAZBBA010000016.1, from coordinate 20,057 downwards.
TCACTCCGTGGGTATCATCTATCAGGCAACTAACTTGTACAACAGAATATCAAAGATTGAACGTATTTTCCACAACAATGGCATTAAATGTACTCACAAGATGTTTAAAAGAGGGAAACTTCCCGACTATGAATACGTGCTTAACTACTCCAACGATGTAAATGCTGACCTTATAATGATAATGACACACCAAGAGGGTCGTGTTCGCGACTACTATATAGGTGCATTTGCCCATCATGTAATTAATGAGTCGGAGATTCCTGTGCTGAGCCTCACTCCTACTATCCCCGATGACAAGGAGAGTATGGTTGAATCGATTGTGGATCCCTTTAACCTCTTCTAGAATATCACCAAAAATCACCTTGTAAAAGCGCCGCCTTTTTCTAACAGATGAACGAATCTCTTCTCAAATCGCTAATCAAGCTGTTTGCCGTAGTGGTCGAAACCGAGGAGGGCACCGTGTCCGAATCGGCTCATAGGGTAATTGCCGACTTCCTAAGCAAGGATATTAGCCGTGAGCAGGTTGATGAGTACCTGAGCGCCGTGGGATTTTTCAATCCGCCTGTTCCCAAGAAGAGAAGCAAGCAAAGCGTAGAGTTTACGCTCGATCAGCGTATTGAACTGATGTGCGACGAGATTAACTCGGAGTTTGAACAGCACCAAAAAGTTTGGCTGGTGCTTCAGCTCGTGGAATTCACATTGGACACGGGTTATATTTCCGAAAATCAATTGAATTTTATCGAATCCATTGCTCAGCGATTTAACATTCCTCTTGATGAGTACGAGAGTGGCAAAGATTTTATTGTAGCAAAAACGCCCAAAGACATATCACTTAGCAGTATTATTATTCAGGTTGATGGTAATGATTCTACCATCTATGAGCCTAATCATATATATTTACCTAACCTACAAGGCAAACTCTTCTTTATTCATATTCCCAGCACCAATACTTTTTTGGTAAAGTACTTTGGCGAGAGTAACCTGTTTATGAATAGTAAGGCGCTAAAGCCAGGTCGTTCGTATATTTTTGGGGTTGGGGGCGTAATCCGAAGTCCAAGAGTTGAACCAATTTACTACAGTAAAATTGCAGGCGTTTTCTTTCAATCGTGGAGCAAGACCAATATCCGAATTACTGGCGAGAATATCCAGTATCGCCATAAGGGAAGCACCAATGGGGTTCACCCATTCACGTTTGATGCGCATTCGGGACAGTTTATTGCCATAATGGGAGGAAGTGGCGTTGGCAAATCAACCCTTATCAACCTTCTTAACGGGAATCTTAAACCGGCCCATGGCCGAATCCTCATAAACGGTTACGATTTGCACAAGGATCAGGAAGCGCTAAAAGGAGTTATTGGATATGTTCCACAAGATGATTTGCTGGTAGAGGACCTAACTGTATACCAGAATCTGTACTTTGGCGCTCGATTCTGCTTCCGCAATAAAACGAAAAGTGCCATAGAAGAACTTGTAAACGAAACCCTTAAGGATTTCGATCTGAATGAAGCTCGCGATCTAAAGGTTGGAAACCCCATAAACAAATTTATAAGTGGAGGCCAGCGCAAGCGTCTAAATATTGCCATGGAACTAATCCGTGAACCAGCAATTCTATTTGTTGATGAGCCCACATCGGGGTTATCGTCGTTCGACTCGGAGCGGATTATCCTGATCCTTAAAAGACAAACGTTTAAGGGAAAAATAGTAATTGCCAATGTACATCAACCCTCTTCGGATATTTATAAGCTGTTCGATAGGTTGTTGGTGATGGACCAAGGGGGAAGAATCATATACCAAGGTAACCCCATGGATGCAGTGGTGTACTTTAAGCATGAAGGCCAATTTCTGAAGGCCGACGAGAGCGAGTGCCTTTGCTGCGGAAACGTGAATACTGAGCAAATTCTTAGAATTATTGAAGCTAGGGTTGTAAACGAGTACGGGAAACTTACACGAAAACGAAAACGATCGGCAACCGAATGGTACGATTTGTACCGGAGTAAAATACAGAATTCCATCAAACCCCGCACCCATACAACTAAGCTTAATCTTCCCGAGAACAGCTTTAATGCACCCAGCAGAAGGCAGCAAAGTTGGCTATTCTTTCGGCGAAATCTGCTGAGTAAATTAGCCAACAGGCAATTTATGCTTATGGCACTGTTTGAAGCACCTATCCTAGCACTTGTTCTTGGATTTTTCAGCAAGTTTAGCAGCGGTACGCTTAACAACCCCGAAGCCTACATTTACAGTAATAACGACAACATTTCGAGTTTCCTATTTATGAGCGTTGTGGCGGCAATTTTTATGGGGCTAACCATTAGCGCCGAGGAGATAATTCGTGATCAGAAAGTACGACAACGCGAAAAATTTCTGAATCTTAGCTACTTCAGCTACATCAACTCAAAGATTATAACCCTACTCCTATTCTCTGCAATTCAAACACTGCTTTTCACAGCCATTGGCAACTATATTCTGGAGATTAATGGGCATTTTTTAAGCACATGGCTTATCCTATTCTCTACCGCAGTGTGCGCTAACCTTATAGGCCTGAATATCTCGGCGGCTCTCAATACCGTTGTAACAATCTACGTCACTATTCCGCTTATCATAATCCCAATGTTACTTTTGAGTGGTGTGGTAGTTAATTACAATAAGTTGCATAAAAAGATACTAAACCCCGAGTTTGTGCCTATAATTGGCGATATCAACCCAGTTCGTTGGGCCTACGAGGCGCTGTGCATTCATCAGTTTAAGTATAACCGGTTTAACCGTCATTTTTACCATATCGATAGCCAGATTAGTAATAACACATTCATAGCCACATTTCTTATTCCTCGACTGACAATTAAACTTGATGAATCCTCAAAAAGCATCGCATCGCATCGCATAACTAATGTTACCCACAAAGACTTATATCTGGTGCAGAATGAGTTAGTACGATTAAAAGAATTTGTTCCCTCAAACTCGTTTCTTTTCCCCGATACCTCGTTGCTTAATCCCGAAACGATTACCCTAAAGGAGGTTGACGAAGTTAAAGAGTTTTTTACGTCCCTTCGCAACGAACTGCTTACCCAAAACCGTTCGCTTAATGAGAGTAAGGACTCAATTTACAATGCATTGGTGAGGCGACTGGGTAGTCCAGAAGCGGTATTTGCTATTAAGCGTAAATTTCATAACAACGCTCTCGAAGATCTGGTGCTCAGTAAAAACGAGATTGAAAAAATTTTGGTAAAGGACAAAATACTAATTCGAAAATACCATCCTGCTTTTGCTGCACCCACGGCCACCAATGGAAGAGCGCATATGTTTGCCCCCTTCAAACGGGTTGGGCCAGTAAAAGTTGATACCCTTTGGTTCAATGTTTTGGTGCTTTGGATAATGTCGGGTTTATTCTACATCACCCTTCTCACTAATGTATTTAGAAGTATAAATAGTTACCTTGAACGGTTCAAGTTCCGTAGGCTGGCCAAGCGTATAGCAAAGTATATTCCTAAGTAAGACTAATTATCGTTTTTTATATAGTCAACTCCTTTTTAAAGAACAAGCGCCCAATCTTCAACTGGATTACTTTTTGAAAAGCTACTTGCATTATAAGGACTGAATAGCTATTTTTGGTAAAAAATGAGACTATGAAGCTTGGGATGATGACCAAGAGCGAGTGTATTGATTTTATTGAATTCAATATTACCGGCGATAGCGAGAACTATAATAAATGCGATCAGGAATCACTATTCCTTAACAGTAACGTATTTAACATTTTTGCCGGATGTTTCGAGCAGAGCAACCACCTGTTCGAGTTTATCGGACAAACCATGTACAATGCGCGCAAGATAGTACCCCTGCGTAACGCCCTCGATAAAAATTTGGAGAGATTAACCCTTATCGAGACCATCGACGAGTTTAAACGATATGTTTCAGGAATTTTTCTGGGTCGCGATCTACTTACCGATTTAGCCCAAGCCGACCCACTTTGGGAACAATGCTGGAAATTCTATCTTCGACGACTAACCTTAATTAATCGCGATTTGATTAAACTAATCGATAAATGTATTGACGAGGAAAGAACCCTATGGGTAATTGGATACTAACACTGTCCCCCATATAAAGGATTGCAGAAGACATACTTCTACAATCCATTTTCAGTATACACTTTAGTAGTTATTGCAAATACTTCAAGAAAAAGGCATAGGTTCCTGCAGCGTAATCCATAATTGAAGTTGCGTGAGTACCACCCTCAATGGTTATAAGTTCAACAGTGGTAGCACCTAGTCCAATCATCGCATTGTAAGCCGACTCGGAGTTAAAGTAGGGAACATAGGTATCGTTGGTGCCGTGGTATAACTGCATGGGCATTTTGGGCAGCCAGCTATAGCAGTTATTATCGGCTATTACTGAAATAAAGTGCGTATCGGTTCCATTGCGAACTCCATCGGTAAACGTGTTTTTGAAGAGAAGCGATGGATTGGATTCCATATCAATAAAAACCCCACCACTTTCAATGGCATCGGCCCACGGTTGGTTGAAATATGAATCGTAGGATCTCCTAAGCGCTGGGTAAAGGCTATTATAAACATCCAGTACCCAAACAAAGGAGTTGATATACTCCAACTCATCGGTTGAGTTAACCACCCATTCCACAAATGCTGTCTTGTTGTAAGCCCCAGCGCCAAGTGATGCAGCCGATACATTAAACTCCTTTGCGTGCTGCTCCTGCAGCAACTTAAGCGTGGCCATGGTGGCAAATCCGCCCTCGGAGTAACCGGTAAGAAACAACTTGCTGCTAGGTTGATTTATCTTTTTAACCTTAAAGTATTCGTAAGCAGCCCTTATCATATCGCGTGTTGCGGTAGCAAGGCTTGCTCTATGCTCGTAAGGATGTGGAATATTCTTCGACTCGCCATACCCTAGATAATCGGGCATAGCAATTATGTAACCTGTTGATGCAAAAATTGATGCAAGCATATTAGCTTCGGAATCGAAATTTGATGGCGCGCTGCTCTCACTGGTAATTGTACCATGCTGAAAGCTGATAAGCGCCATGGGGTTGCTGTTTTGAGGTACAAGTAATGCACCAGATGCCAGGATTGGTTCGCCGTTCACATCAACCGTTTCGTAAACAATTCGTATTCCCTTCACGCCATAACGGATTAGGAATGCTATTTCGGCTGGTAATGTGTTCGATCCCGAGAGCTTTCCCGATATCTGGGTAACAGATAGAGAAACAATCTCCTCGGAGCTAACCAGATAATCGGGTGTATAATCCTCGTCATCCTTTGTACACGAGGCAATTAATAAAGCAGATATCAGAACTATAATACTACGAACAAGGAATCTAAGGAAAGTTGTCATGGTGATTAGTTTATGATTATCAACAATAATGTTTTGGCATGGTTTACTCAATTGCCCAGCTTATTTCAGGTAATCCATGTTCTTTTAGGTACTTATTAGTAAGCGAAAAGTGCTTACAGCCAAAAAAGCCCCGGTAAACCGATAAGGGCGACGGATGAGGTGCCTTAAGCACCTTATGCTTTTGCACATCAATAAGGCTAACCTTAGCCTGTGCGTATGCACCCCACAGTAGAAAAACTAGATGCTCGCGGTTTTTCGATAGCGCACTTATTGCCGAATCGGTGAACCGCTCCCAGCCCTTGTTCTGGTGCGAACCAGCCTGATTTGCTCTTACCGTTAGGGTGGCATTTAGCAATAGAACACCTTGCTTTGCCCATTTCTCGAGGTTCCCGTGCTGTGGGATGGCCAAACCCAAATCGGAATTAAGCTCCTTAAAGATATTTACCAACGAGGGTGGTTGTGGAATGCCCCTGGGAACGGAAAAGCAAAGTCCGTGGGCTTGTCCATGCCCATGATATGGATCCTGCCCAAGAATTATCACTCGAACGTTTTGAAATGGGGTTAAATTAAATGCATTAAAAATATTTGCACCCGACGGATATACTGTATGCTGCCTTTTCTCTTCCAGTAAAAACGCTTTAAGGTTTGCAAAGTAATCCTGGGAAAATTCGCTGGACAAAACCTCCCTCCAGCTATCCTCAATTACAGGATTAACAGATGTATCACTCATTGGCTTGAGAATAAAATTTACAGTATGTGCCAAAGTTATGAAAAACAAGGCAAGTTTTACGCGTAAAAAGCTTAGATTATCTAAAACTTTAAACCTAATATGGAAATGTCGTCAACCTGATCGCAACCGCTCACCCACTGGAAAAACTCATCCTCAAGAATGTTCTTTTGCTGATCCATACTCAGATGAGCATTTTGAATGATTAAGCCTTTAAAGCGTCGTTTGGAAAATTTTTGGGCGAAGTTATCGCCTCCCAGCTGATGGTAATATCCATCAGAAAAAAGGTATAGCTGATCCCCAGCCGATACTGGAATCCTCTGCGAGGTGAACTTATCCATTTTGGCAATGTACGATATGGGCATCCTATCGCCCCTGTACTCGAAAAGCTGATAGGAATGATTATTCTTTTTTACAAGCCATATTGGCTGGTTGGCGCCAGCAAATTCAACGTAGTCACTACCCTTTGTGTAAGTTACAATAGATATTTCTAAACCCTCCTGATGCTCTCCTATTCTTCCTGTTTGCTTAAGTGATTGAATTACTAACTTCCTGAGGTTATTGAGAATATCGGCCGGCTCAAGCACATGGCGTCCCATCAGCTCGGTTAATGCCGACATTCCTAACATGCTCATAAATCCTCCGGGTACACCATGACCAGTGCAGTCGGCCACTGCAAAAACGATTGTATTGTCGTGGGTGTAAGCCCAGTAAAAATCGCCGCTCACCACATCCTTGGGAAAGTATATAACAAGCTGATCTTCGAAAAAGGGCGAAAAAACATCCATTGTAGGCAGAAAGGCAGCCTGAATGCTCGATGCGTAATCGATGCTATCGATAATCAACCAGTTAAACCTCTCGAGCTGTTCATTTTTCTCCTTTAGTTCTTTCTTCTGATTTTCGAGTTCATTTCGCTGTTTCTCAATCTTCTCCTTTTGATAAAGAATCTCCGCATTTTGCTCTAATATTTCCGCATTTTGGGCTTGTAGAATGGCATTTGATGCTCGTTTCTCCCTAAACTGCTTGTAAAGCATTATTAGGACTATTAGAAGTAGGGCAAGAACCCCTAGGTTCATAAAGGATTGTATTCGCTGCAATTTGAGTTTACTTTCCACTTCATGGAAATCAAACAATTTTGTTGAGCCCTCTCCCTTATCATGCAAATCACTATACGATATCCATTTAAGTTCAAGACACTTCAAAAAGGAATCTCTTCGTGGAGTTAATTGAGCCGATGTAATTGTTATGAATTTAATATTATGATGATGATTTGCAATGCTAGTTTGCGGAGTAAGGCTAACAGAGACTTTTGGTCTAACCAAGGTGGTAAATACAAATCTTTGCTGATAAAAAAAGGCTACAACTCCTTCCCCCTTAGCGGTGGCTAGGTTAAGGAGTACAATAAAAAAACCAATGAATACCCCTTTGGTTTTTCGCATAAACATTCAATTTCATATAAAGTTATGAAATTAAATGCTCGTTTAAAAATTTATTGTGCAAAAAAAGGCTAAAACTCAGAGGTGAAATGAAACTTGATATCGGTAAACTTGTCCTGTGCCATCTGCAATGCATAGGGCGATTCAGCCAGGAATACTTCACGTCCATGCTTATCGGTGGCTAGGTTTGCATACTTCCTGACCCTAAAATCTTTTAGCTGCTCCATGTTACTGGACTCAATCCAGCAAGCCTTGTAAAGGCTTAAAGGTTCGTACCGGCAAAGCGCCGAATACTCATGCTCAAGGCGATACTGAATTACATCGAACTGAAGCGCACCAACGGTTCCAATGATCTTTCTACCGTTCGATTTTGAGGTGAAAAGCTGGGCTACGCCCTCATCCATTAGCTGGTCAACGCCTTTGGCCAGCTGTTTAAACTTCATGGGATCGGCATTCTCGATATATCGAAATAACTCTGGTGAGAAGCTGGGTATACCCTTAAACTTTAACTCCTCACCCAGAGTGAGCGTATCGCCAATTTTAAAGTTACCCGTATCGTGTAAGCCCACAATATCGCCAGGATAGGCAAAATCTACAATCGATTTCTTATCGGCCATAAAAGCTGTAGGGCTCGAAAACTTAACCTTCTTCCCGCTCCTAACATGCAAAAAGGGCTTATTCCTTTCAAATACCCCAGAGCAAATCTTGAGGAAGGCAATCCTATCGCGATGGTTTGGATCCATGTTGGCATGGATTTTAAAGATAAACCCGGTCAGGTTCTCCTCAAAGGGCGATACCTCGCGTGTTTCGGTAGTAGTTGGTCGGGGAAAAGGAGCAATTTCGATAAAACAATCAAGCAGTTCCCTAACACCGAAATTATTCAAAGCACTCCCAAAAAACACTGGGGCAACTTTACCCTCCAGGTAGGTTTCGATATTAAAAGAAGGATAGACGCCATTAATCAGCTCTAAATCCTCGCGTAATGCACTTGCATACTTACCAACATGCTTGTCAAGAATCTCTGAGTTAACATCTGCTATCTCCACCACATCGTCGGCAACGGTTTGCTTATCATCGGAGAAAAACAGGTTTAGCTTCTGCTCAAACATGTTATACACCCCTTGAAATGTTGGCCCCATGCTAATTGGCCAACTCAACGGGCGTACCTTTATGTCAAGTTCGGTCTCAATCTCATCGAGCAAATCAAAAGGATCCTTTCCGTTCCGGTCGAGTTTATTGATAAACACAATTACGGGTGTGTTGCGCATTCGGCACACGTTCATGAGCTTACGGGTTTGCGCCTCAACCCCTTTGGCACAGTCAATAACAATTATAACGCTGTCAACGGCGGTAAGCGTTCTAAAAGTATCCTCAGCAAAGTCTTCGTGACCAGGAGTATCTAGAATATTGATCTTTATATCCTTATACTCAAATCCCATTACCGAAGTAGCAACGGAAATTCCCCTCTGGCGCTCAATCTCCATAAAATCCGATGTAGCACCCTTCTTTATCTTGTTGCTCTTTACCGCACCGGCAACATGAATGGCTCCCCCAAAAAGCAATAGTTTTTCGGTTAAGGTTGTTTTTCCTGCATCGGGATGGCTAATAATGGCAAAGGTTCTTCGCCGTTTTACTTCAGTGTTAAGTATCATCTGTGCTCAATTTTCGGGGCGCAAAGATAGGGAAAAAAGATGGTACTTCTAAACTAACTCATCACTTAGCAATAATCTGATTTTTTGGGCAACGAGAGAATTATTAAGTAATCAAAATTTCAATACCATAAGAGATGTAGACCCAGATTAACGGCAAAATCAATTTCAACTATTCAAATCTTTATTTTATAAGTTCTAAATTTGAACTTTATTCTACTTCTACCAATGTCACTAAACTGATAAGTCACAATATGCCTGCAATCATATCAACAGCATACCTCCCTCCTATTTATTTTTTTAAAGTGTTAAGAAGTGAGGATGATGTTTTGCTCGAAAAATTTGAGACCTACCCCAAGCAAACCTATAGAAATAGGTGTATCATACTAGCTGCCAATGGACCACTGGCGCTTACGATACCCGTTGTAAAACCAAATGGAAATAGAACCCTTGTAAAAGATATTAAAATTGATAACTCGGTGAAATGGCGAATGGAACACTGGAGAGCCATTGAATCGGCTTATCGATCCTCGCCCTTCTTTGAGTACATTCTCGATTTCCTTATGCCCTACTACAGTAAGGAATGGGAATTTCTTTGGGATTATAACCTGAGTATTATCAACACGATATCGGATATACTTGAAATTAACCTAAACCTAAAAGAGACAGAATTTTACAGTCCTTCATACGAAGGATACGCAGATCTTCGCAATGCGATTAGCCCAAAAACTAAGCGCACTGAGGATTATCGTCAAAATACAAAACAGTACTATCAGGTATTTGGCTCAAGGTTTGGATTTGTACCCAACCTATCTATACTTGATCTGCTTTGTAATTGTGGAATGGAGAGCATTCTGTACCTAAAAGCAGAATAGCAAAAGGCTGCAAAAATGCAGCCTTTTGCTATTAGATTTCAATACGAATTGCTAAAACTTGAAACCAACGGTAAGCATAAATCGATTTTGAACCACATCGCGATTTACAATTGGAGCAAATTGATATGGAGAGTACTTATCGCTAAACACTACCCTTTGGTATGCCCAATCTAAGTACATACTATCGAAACGGAGACCAAATCCTCCGGAAAAAACATTGGTTGATGAGCTGGCATAATCAGTATCGGGATTGTATGGGCTACCATACAAAGCATAACCCGCTCTTAGGGCAAGCCTATCGAACCAAATCTCGCCTCCGGCTTTTATGTTGAAAGTACTTTTAAAGCTTTCCGAAATAGTTGAGTTCTCTTCAGTAAAGCGATACCCATCATCGCCTTTACCAAATCGCATTGATGAGTAATCTACATGCTCATAGTCTACACTTAACAACCCTTTAGTGCCAAATGTGTAGGCCACCGATCCAATAAACTTATAGGGTGATTCTATACGGTAGCCATATGTGTTTATGGGAGTGTTTGCAGACGATGTACCAAATAGGAAGTCTGAATTCATACTGGCATCGTACTCCTCATTTAACATGTAGTATGTTGGAGTATGAGCTGCTATTCCAAGTCGTAATTCGGGGATGGGCCTATAAATTGCGCCAATCTTAAGGTTAATGCCATACCCATTTACTGATAATCGTTGATTATAGTTCAGAGAGTTAAACCGATCGCCATTGGGAAGAGGCTGGTTAGAGCTAAATGCCGACTCGGAATAGTAGGTGTTTTGAGTGAAGAAAACATCCTGCAAACCCAAAGTTGCACCCAAGTAAAACTTGTTGGAGATATTGGCTGCCATAGAAAAAACATACTCCCCAACACCCCCCTTGGTCGAAATAGCTTGATCCTGATTTACTCCATCGTTCTCGTTTAATGCAGCCCAGTACTCCGAAGCCTGTCCGGGTATTGTATCAATCAAAAAATTATTCCATGCTAAAATGGCATCCCAAGGTGCATTGCTCACTTTAAAAGGATCGTTATTATCCCTTATTGTCATCCCATCGTAAAGCGAACCATTGGCAACCCATGCAAAGTAATCCATAATTGAGTTCGATGCGTTTGCCCCAATGGCCGATGTCTCGCTGTAAAGATCTAGAATTCGGTTATACCCAATGCCAAAGTTAAGCATAACCAAACCACTTCCCTCCTCATTTGAATTTTGCATAGAGGCAACAAAACCAATATTATCGAGTAAAACCCGGGTACGTTTATCGGTAAATGAAGAACTTAGATAATTTGTATTATCATTTCTAATCTTTAAACTAGGTGTTATGATAAACTCCGAAGACCGATAAACCCCAAGTCCGGCAGGGTTATAGCTAAGTGATGTGAAATCAGCGCCAAGTGCTCCAAAAGCACCTCCCATACTTACAAAACGGGCAGTACCATTATTAAATGTCTGCGACAGCCTTAACACATCACCAGGATCCTGTGAATAAGCCAGCGATCCCATAAGGAGTAGCGATACTAAAAGAAGCTTTCTCATAATTATACGGTTAATTATATAAAGAACAAAAGAGGTTGCTTGGTGTTCGGAGGATGTTATAAAAATTAAATCCAATATTGAACTTAACTATTACAACGCGATGAAGATGCATTTATTTCTCCCAAGCAACCTCTTTGTATAAAAGGTCTAAATTACTAACGTTGACGGCTCGACGATGATCCGCTGGATGATGATGATGACGATGACGAGCTACTAGAACCAGTGGAACTACTTCCAGAACTCATTGAACTCCCCGACGAACGGGATACCCCACTGCTTGAACCGCTACTAGTTGAAGATGGTCTGGAAACGGATGATCCAGAATCAGTACTCCTAGTTGGCCTTGTGCTAGCGGGCGAAGTAGTCCTTGGCGGTGGGTTGTACTCACGCGATGGCCCCGCGGGCGTTCTGGTTGGCGATGCTGTTGCATCGGTTGGTTTACTAACACCACGAACGGCTTCGGTTGATGGATACCCACGGGTAGGCCTATTAAACTCTTTGCTACTACCAGTATTTGGTCGAGTGTAACTTGGATTATGCTCCCTATTGGGGCGCGTAACACTACTCTCGGTATTCGGGTTAACCCTTGTAGGATTCACATTTAGGCTCTCACGCGATGGTCGGCTAACAATATTATTGTCCTTATCGCGTACAGGTTCAACAACACCTTCCACTCGTCCAGGGCGCGTAACGGTCTCCCTGTTCTGAGGATCCTGCCTACTTGGCCTAGACGATATAACCTCATTTGTGCCGTCGCCTTTCGAAGGGCGATTTTCAGTTGTATAAACTTCAGGTGTTCTAACCCGGTTGGTTGCCTCGTTTGAACCCTGTAGGGTAACCTGACGATTCGACATATCCCTCATCCTATCGTTAATCCCTACACTATATGTATTGGTCGAGGGAAGATTTCCATAGTTTACAACACCACCAGGTCTTCTACCAAAATGGTTACTAACTGCTGGTGGATTTGAACCGTGGTAATAACCCGAATAGAATCCGGCATTATATCCCCATGTGTAGCTGTTCCAAGGCGAATACCAGCTACCATAGTTCCAGGCGTAATAAGGACTATAGTATCCAAACCCCATGCCCCAGTAGGCACTGCCGTACAAAGGATTGTAGTAAATATTTCGGCGAGAGTAGGGCCAGCCAAACATGGCCGAAATGTAGCGGGGTTCAACCCACACATCGGAACCCATTACTACAATGTTGTAGAAGGCAGGGTCGTAACCCGATGCGTACCAGTAATCGTCGGAGTAGTGGTACGACCAATCGTTAAATCCATAGCGAGGATTAGAGTAGCCACGGAGCCTACGCTCGTATGAATCCTGATAACTATCGGAAAGTACCCTTTCCCAAGGATTGGTCTTTTCGGTGTTCCTATATATTACTGTGTCGACACTCCCAGTAGTGTCATTTGCGAGGATTTCCATATACTTCTTCTCAAGCTCAGCGAACTTAAGGTTGGTGCTACTCTGCTGGTCATCGCTTTGTGCTGTAGCAGTGTAGGAGGTATTTGGGTTGTAGTAGAGATCATCGCTTTGATACCTACTGGTTTTGCTCATCTGCATGCTGGTGGAGCAAGCTCCAAGCATGGCCGCAGAAAAAGCAAGGGCGATAATTTTAATTGTAGTTTTCATAACAACCTCCATTTTATTTAAAAAATATAGTTTAATTTCTTTACTTTGCATCTTTGAATAATCATCTAAATAGTAACAAAATTCATACCAAAGAAGCCGATGGCAAAAGGAATTACAAGCAGAAGTGAGAATTATTCTCAGTGGTATAACGACATAGTTATTAAGGCCGGATTGGCCGATTACTCCGCTGTTAGAGGATGTATGGTAATAAAGCCCTATGGCTATGCCATTTGGGAAAAAATTCAGCGTCAACTCGACGATATGTTTAAGGCCACTGGCCACCAAAATGCATATTTCCCGTTGTTTATTCCAAAATCGTTTTTCAGCAAGGAAGCCGATCATGTGGAGGGATTCGCCAAAGAGTGTGCCATTGTAACGCATTATCGTTTAAAAAATGACCCCGCTGGCAAAGGGGTTACGGTGGATGAGGACGCAAAACTTGAGGAAGAGCTAATTGTACGACCTACCTCAGAAACCATAATTTGGAACACCTATAAGGGTTGGATTCAATCCTATCGTGATTTACCAATTCTAATCAATCAGTGGGCAAACGTTGTGCGGTGGGAGATGCGAACCCGCCTTTTCCTTCGCACCACCGAATTTCTTTGGCAGGAAGGTCATACAGCTCATGCCACCCGTGAAGAGGCAGTTGAAGAAACTCTTAAAATGGTCAATGTTTACGCCGATTTTGCCCAAAACTGGATGGGGATGCCAGTGCTTATTGGCACAAAATCGGAGAACGAACGCTTTGCTGGTGCAATTGAAACGTACTGTATTGAAGCGCTAATGCAGGATGGTAAAGCGTTGCAAGCTGGCACCTCACACTTCCTTGGACAAAATTTTGCCAAAGCATTCGACGTGAAGTATCAAACAAAAGAGGGTGTTCTCGATTACGTTTGGGCCACTTCATGGGGTGTTTCAACACGATTAATGGGCGCTTTGGTAATGGCGCACTCCGATGATAACGGACTGGTTCTACCTCCCAAACTCGCTCCTACTCAAGTCGTATTTGTGCCAATATACAAAACCGATGAGGAACTTTCCTTGATATCAGAAAAGGTTCAAGAACTTAAAAAACAGCTAGAGGCTAAAGGGATTACAACCCATTTTGATAACCGCGACACCGTGAAACCAGGCTTTAAATTTGCCGAATACGAGTTGAAGGGATATCCAATTCGTATTGCCCTGGGTCCAAAAGATTTGGAGAAAGGAACAGTGGAAATTGCCCGGAGAGATATGCTAACTAAAGAGTTTGTTCCTCAAGATGGCGTTGCTGAGTATGTGGCAAATCTGTTGGATGAAATTCAGAGCAACATCTTTAACAAAGCTCTAAAATTCAGAGAAGAGAGCACAACTACGGTGGACTCGTACGAAGAGTTTAAGCGTATCCTCGACGAAAAACCAGGCTTTGTGCTAGCGCATTGGGATGGTACAAGCGAAACCGAAGAGCGCGTTAAGGATGAAACTAAAGCTACTATCCGTTGCATCCCCCTTGAAGGTGACGATCAACCCGGAACTTGTATATTTACCGGGAAATCCTCAAAAAGACGCGTTGTGTTTGCCCGATCGTACTAAAATTAAATTCTAAACTTTCTCACCATGCAAAGTGAAGATAAAAAACAAAACGCTCAGAACCTGATAGTTGACACCCTTATTGAAAAATCGGGGATGAAACAACAAGTATATGAGAACACTCTTGAAACCTTTAATCTCATCAAAGGCGTTCTACATGAGTTGTCTCTAGAGCTTAATGGAAACATTAAAAACAACGACCGTAGGATTAGGCTCGAATATCGCGATAGGGGAAAATTCGAAGCCGAAATAAGGGTTGCTGGTGATATTCTTATTTTCAGCATGCATACAAACGTTTTTGAGTTCGATCGCGACCACAGCATATGGAAACTACCATACGTTCAGGCCGATAAACTTAACTCGTACTGTGGGGTTATTAATATCTACAACTTCCTTACCGATTCATTCAAGTACAACAGGCTTGATGACCTGGGGTACCTTATCGGACGACTCTTTGTAAACAGGGAGAACCACTACTTTGTAGAAGGGAAACGCCAAATGGGATTTCTTTACAATAACTTTGGGCAAGCAATAGTTAGCAAGGAATCGATCAAGCGCATAGTGGAAACCTCCATGCTTTACTCCTTGGAGTTCGACTTGCTAGTACCACCCTACGATATGGTTAAAATTGCTACGGTTGCCCAAATGAATAGCAAAATTGATAGCTCTAAACTACAAACTGGTAAACGCCTGGGCTTTAAGTTTAACTCCGATGATGTTTTAGAAGAATCATAGGTTAACCCCATAACTTACTGCACATTAAAACATAATCACAAATACTACCACCATGAAAAAATTATCAATCCTTTTACTAGCCGCTGGTATTATGCTAACCAGCTCCTGCAAAGATGATATGAAATCGAAAGTAGATGCTTTTATCGAGGTTGAGCTAACAGCTGACATTAGCCATTTATCGGCCAATGAGAAGCAAATGCTCCCTCTGCTTTTTGAGGCCGCTCAAATTATGGACGACATCTTCTGGCAACAAGCCTACGGGGATAAAGATGCGCTAATCTCCATAATAAAAGATGATGCAACCCTGGCCTTTGTGAATCTAAACTATGGCCCATGGGAAAGACTTAACAACAACAAACCCTTTATTCATGGTTATGGTGAAAAACCTCTAGGGGCTAACTTCTATCCTACCGACATGACCCTCGAAGAGTTTGAGGCATTCGACTGTAAGGACAAAACAAGCCTGTACACCATTATACGTCGTAAGGCCGATGGTTCGTTGGAATCGATTCCCTACAGCCAAGCCTACAAGGAGCAACACGAGAAAGCCGCAATGCTTATACGTAAAGCTGCTGAGCTGGCCGAGGACCAAGGTCTTAGAAACTATCTAAACCTACGAGCCGAAGCGCTATTAACCGACGACTACCTTGATAGCGACATGGCGTGGATGGACATGAAAACCAACAATATCGATTTTATTGCTGGCCCCATTGAGAACTACGAAGACAGGCTATTCAACTACAAGGCCGCTCATGAGGCTTTTATCCTGATAAAGGATAACGAGTGGAGCCAAAAACTATCGCGCTTTGCTGCATTACTTCCTGCTTTACAGGAAAGTTTACCCGTAGCCGCAGAGTACAAAGCCGAAGTACCTGGCAGCGACAGCGACTTAGGAGTATACGAGGCTGTTTTCTACGCTGGCGATTGCAATGCTGGAAGTAAAACCATAGCCATCAACCTCCCCAACGATCCCATTGTTCACATCGAAAAGGGTAGCCGCAAGCTTCAACTTAAAAACTCGATGAAGTATAAATTCGACAAAATCCTTGTACCCATAAGCAAAATTGTAATCGATAAGGAGCAGCGCAAGCACGTAACCTTCGATGCTTTCTTTGAAAACACCATGTTCCACGAAGTTGCCCACGGACTTGGCATCAAGAATACCATCAACAATATGGGGACAGTAAGAGAGGCTCTTAAGGAAACCTATAGCCCAATTGAGGAAAATAAAGCCGATATCCTTGGCCTGTTTATGGTAACAAAGCTTGCCGAAATGGGCGAACTTGGCGAAAAGGATCTTATGGATAACTACGTTACCTTTATGGCAGGAATTTTCAGATCAGTTCGTTTTGGCGCAGCTTCGGCTCATGGCAAAGCCAACATGATGCGGTTCTACTACTTCCAGGAGCACGAGGCTTTTACACGTAATCCTGAGACTGGAACATACAAGGTAGACTTTGAGAAGATGACAAAAGCTATGAACTCGCTAGCCGAAAGCATTCTGGTTACCCAAGGCAATGGCGACTACGCTGGAGCAAAAAAGGTACTCGAGGAAATGGGATACATTAAGGAAGAGCTACAGGCTGATTTGAATAGAATTAACCAGTCGAATATTCCTGTTGATATAAGATTTAAACAAGGTTTAGGAATGTTAGGCCTTTAAACACGCAACAAAAAGTGACCGGAAATAATCCGGTCACTTTATTTTATGACCTTTTTAAAACATTACATACCCCACTAAATCAAATATTCATTACTTTTGGCTTATAATTAAATCGGCTTACCATGTATTTAACCTTCAACTTTATCAAATCCGTGTCGAATATCTACGACGAGATGATTGAGAACGGATTCTCCTTAATCTACCTGGGCGAATTTAGCCATGAAATTACCAAGATGTTCACCTCAATGGCCGAATCGGATATGGAGAAACAGAGCGAGGAGCGCTCGGTGCAGCGAAAGGTGTACCATGTAATGGTTGAAACCCTTCAGAACATGAATAAGCACTCCGACGAGATTAAGGAAGGAAAAATCGGTAGTGGCCTATTTATCATCGGCAAAAAAGCCGACACGTACTACATCATCACCTCAAATATGGTGGCCAGCAGGCATAAGGATGCCCTTGAGCAATCGCTTATTGCCGTTAACAATGCCAATAAGGAGGAGTTAAAGGAGATGTACAAGAAGCAGATAAAAGAGGGAAAACTTTCTTCGAAGGGAGGCGCTGGCCTTGGTTTAATTGACATTGCCCGAAAAACTGGCGAGACCCTTAACTACCAGTTTCTCCAACTCGATAACGAGAACTTCTTTTTTATCCTTAAAGTAGAAATAAACGCCAAAAAATTTGCCAAGGAAGCCTACTAGCCCTATATCTACCAACGGGTTTCGGTAAAACGGGTGATATCAAAAAACTCCTGAGGCAAGCTTGTTGGAAGTCTTATATCGATGTATTTTTCGAATAGAGTTAATTTCCCATTGTTGAAGTACTGTATTTCTGTAGCAACGGGTTTTCCATAGAAAAACTTGTAATTGTTGAAATACATATCGTAAACTCCCAATTCGGTAACTCGCCTAATTCCATAGAACAAAAGGTCATCGGATTTAACCCAAAAACAATGCTTTTGGGGATCACCCACCTGATAAACGCTTTTCCCGTTAATAGTTGTAATAGATAATTGCGACAGGTCAAAACTCATCCCCATTAGTTTGGGTAAAACCTGCTCTGGTGACACTATGTATGCATCAAATCCTAACGTTATCTGCTCGTGTAACCTTGGCCTTTGGCCAATAAGCTTGTTGTGGTTAAAGGAGTAAAGCGTGTCGTTAACCACCAGCCATCCCCTACCCGAGTCAAAATCCTTGTACCGGATGTGGAGTTTCCCCGGTGCGCTGTAGGCTACAAGCCAAATCTCATTTTGAATAAGGCTATCCTCCCTATAGCGGAAAATATTCTGCTTAAAAGTTAGGTGATGATACCAGTTGGCTGAGTATGTATTGTACATTATCCTAATTAGATCTTCACCGCTGTTAACAGGTGAATCTTCCGGTTGTTGAGCCCAGAGTATACCAAAACTGAAAAAACAGATAACAAAAGCAATTTTTCTCATCTTTTTCGAATTAAGTATTTCAACATTCCCCAACACCAATGCGAAAAATTTCTGTGCAATTTATTAAAATTAGGATAACATTGCTACTATTTCCCATCAATTATTGACAAGACGTTGCGCGTAATAAGAATTATTCCGATTTTTGTAGGTATTTTGAACCACAAAAAAGAATGACAGTGAACGACGAACTTTTTATGCGGAAGGCCATTGAGCTTTCAATTCAGAATGTCGAAAATCAGGGTGGTCCCTTTGGAGCAGTTATCGTAAAGGATGGGAAAATTGTTGCAACCGGAGTGAATAGGGTTACCTCAAATAACGACCCCACAGCCCACGCCGAGGTAATGGCCATTCGCGAAGCGGCTCAAAAACTAAACGATTTTAACCTAACCGGTTGCACCATCTACACATCGTGTGAGCCTTGCCCCATGTGCCTGTCGGCAATATACTGGGCTCGCATCGATAAGATATACTACGGCAACACCAAAAGCGACGCGAAAAACATCGGTTTCGACGACTCATTCATCTACGACGAGATAGAAAAACCCGTTGAAAAACGCGCCATCGAAACGCATCAGTTGCTGCACAATGAAGCCTTATCGGGATTTAAAAAGTGGGAAGAATTTGATGGGAAGACTGAGTACTAATTCTTTCAACCACTTTATTAACTATTGTGGTAGTATTAAAAAATCAACAAAATAATGATAAATGATTCCACTATAGCCGCCATTGCTACCCCTGCCGGAATGGGCGCCATTGCTGTATTGAGGCTAAGCGGAGCCAATGCCATATCTATCTGCGAAAAAGTATTTGTCCCAACTAAAAAGGGTAAAAAGCTATCGGAGCAAGCCCCCTACACCATCCACTACGGTAAGATTGTGGATCAGGCAACTACCATCGATCAAGTACTGGTAAGCCTTTTTCGCGCCCCCAACTCCTATTCCGGTGAGGATGTGGTTGAGATTTCGTGCCACGGATCAACCCTTATCCAAAAGCAAATTCTTGAGCTTTTAATTCGAAACGGGGCTACCCATGCTCAAGCTGGTGAGTTTACGCTAAGAGCCTTTCTAAATGGGAAGATGGATCTCTCGCAAGCCGAAGCGGTTGCCGATCTAATAGCCTCAAGTAGCGAGGCCGCGCGTAGGGTAGCAATAGAGCAGATGCGGGGTGGTTTTTCGAATCAGCTGCACGACCTGCGCACTCAGCTGCTTAACTTTATCTCCCTAATTGAGCTTGAACTCGATTTTAGCGAGGAGGATGTGGAATTTGCCGATCGCAAACAGCTATACAACCTTATTGAGCGTATTGCAGATCAAACCAGCAAGCTGCTCGAATCGTTTAAATATGGAAACGTAATAAAAACGGGAATTCCCGTTGCCATTGCGGGCAAACCCAATGTTGGCAAATCGACCCTGCTCAACCGAATTT
>CAZBBA010000015.1:16177-65404 GCA_964490015.1 uncultured Rikenellaceae bacterium | reverse complement strand
CGCACCAGGTTGCCCAAAAGTTGATTACGTAGACCGAATCGGTGCTCCGGTTCAGAAGTGGCTTTACATAATCGAAATTAACTATGGGAATTGGCTTTGAAGCCACATCCTTTTCTTCGGATTTTAGTGTACTGGATGAGCAGGCAAAGGCAACGGCAGCAATAATAACTAGCGTAATTAAACGTGACATAGTTTACGTGTTAAATTCAACACCTGTTCTATTGTAGAAATACCTTTTTGTAACAAAATCTTAAGTAGTTTGTTTAACTATTAACACTTTTTATAATACCTTTGATAACCAATTCGCTGATTTTTATTATAGTTTAATATTCCTAAAGTATTTTACCCTATGAAACTTACGTATAACATTTTTATCCTTACTGCCATGATTGGATCACAACTACTCAGTGGCTGTATATCTAACCCGGTTCCGCCCGTTGCACCCAAGCATCCCCATGAGCTGGTAATGCATGGCGATACCCGCGTTGATCCCTACTACTGGATGAATCAGCGCGATACCGAAGAGGTTCTGCAGTATCTAAATGCCGAGAACGACTACACCCAGGCGGTGATGAAGGGCACTGAACAGCTACAGGAATCCCTTTTTCAGGAGATTAAAGGAAGAATAAAGGAACAGGATGAGTCCGTGCCTTACTTTGAGAATGGGTATTACTACTACTCTCGCTACGACGAAGGTAAGGAGTATCCTATCTACTGCCGAAAGAAAACGTCGCTCGAGGCCGATGAGGAGATAATGCTCGATGTAAACGAAATGGCCGAGGGGTATGCCTACTTTGCCGTGCAAGGGGTACGAGTTTCGCCCAACAACCAGCTGCTGGCTTTTGGGGTAGATACAGTGAGCCGTAGACAGTACTCCATCTACTTTAAGGATCTTACCACAGGCCAATTGCTCGATAGCAAGATCCCCAATACCACTGGTTCCGTGGCTTGGGCCAACGATAACAAAACCGTGTTTTACACAATAATTGATGAGTCACTTCGCCCTTACAGGGTGTTTAAGCATTCCATCACACATCAGGGAATTGATAATGATGTATTGGTTTACGAGGAGACCGACGAAACTTTCCGGGCCTTTGTCTTCAACTCCAAATCAAAGGAGTATATCTTCTTCGGATCGGGTAGCACACTCAGCACAGAGTATAGCTACCTAAAGGCAAGCGACCCCAACGGAAAGCTAAAGGTTATTCAACCACGCGAAAAGGGTTTGGAGTACTCCGTAACTCACTATGGCGATAAGTTCTATATCACCACAAACCTCGATGCTAAAAACTTTAGGCTCATGGAAACCCCCGTGGGTAAAACCGAGAAGAGGTTTTGGAAAGAGGTAATCCCACATCGTCAGGATGTGCTTATGTCGGGTATAGAGGTATTCCGAAATTTCCTCGTTATCGACGAGCGTAAGGATGGTTTGAAGCAGCTGCGAATTATCGACCAGAAAAGCAAAAAGGAGCACTACCTTAACTTTGGCGAGGAGGTTTACAGCGCCTGGATTTCGGTTAATCCCGAGTACGATACGCCATTACTACGATATTCCTACACATCGATGACAACCCCATTCTCCACCTTCGACTATAATATGGAGACTGGCGAGAAGGTTCTGCTTAAGCAAACCGAGGTATTAGGCGATTTCTCGCCCGAGAACTATCAAACCAAACGCTACTGGGTGCAGGCTCGCGATGGTAAAAAAATTCCTTTGTCGATAGTTTACCGCAAAGGGATTGAGCAAAACGGCAATAATCCTGCGCTAGTTTATGGCTATGGTTCCTATGGTGCTTCAATGGATCCCTACTTCAGCTCAGCACGTCTAAGCCTGCTCGACAGGGGATTTGTTTATGCCATCGCCCATATCAGGGGCGGAGAGGAGTTGGGCCGCGAGTGGTACGAGGACGGCAAGTTGCTCCGCAAGATGAACACCTTTACCGATTTTATCGACTGTTCTCAGTTCCTTATCGATAGCAAGTATACGAATCCCGACAAGCTATTCGCCATGGGCGGAAGCGCAGGCGGTTTGCTAATGGGTGTTATCGCCAACCTGCAACCCAATCTGTACAAGGGCATAATTGCCCAGGTTCCCTTTGTTGATGTGGTTACCACCATGCTCGACACATCCATTCCGCTCACAACAGGCGAGTTCGACGAGTGGGGCAACCCCACCGATCCTGTGTACTATGAGTACATGAAATCATACTCCCCCTACGATCAGGTAAAGGCACAGGCCTACCCCAACATGCTGGTTACAACAGGTTATCACGACTCGCAAGTGCAGTACTTTGAGCCCGCCAAGTGGGTGGCCAAACTTCGCGAGACTAAGACCGATAACAATTTGTTGTTATTTAGGATCGATATGGAGGCTGGTCATGGAGGCGCCTCGGGTAGGTTCAAGTCACTCCGCGATGTGGCCTTCGATTACGCCTTTATGTTAAAACTTTTGGGTATTAATAAGTAAATCTCAAGGAGCATCAATGAAACTCCCGCAGCTAAAAACAGCAAAGCCGAGGCACACCCTCGGCTTTTTTTATTCCTAGTCACTGCGAAAAACTACTGAACATCCAAGATTTGAACGCTAACTCGCAAAGGCGCTAAGTTTATCGAAATCATATTCGCGTGTTAGCGCCTTAGCGTTTAAACCTCAATCAACCAATCAACCAATCAACCAACCTAGATCTGTAGTCAGGTAATAAATATGGTATAACAAACAACCAATATTGAGAAAAAAAAGTAAATTAGATTAACCATGTTAATCGATTTCTTGTTTAGCATAGTTGATTAATGATGGTATTCCTTACTTTTGGACAAATTAGAACATTAAAAAAGTGAACTGTTAAAAGAATAATTACAAAATTCAGCTTTTTCATGGATAAAAGATTTTATTTCGTTTTTGCTCTTTTTGTGGTTTTATTTCAACCTGGTAATGTAGTTGCTCAGAATTATGTTGTTGGTGGCGATTTTGACTATGCTCCTTTTTCATTTATTGATAAAACAGGTACTGCCAGCGGATTGGATATTGATGTTTTAAAGGCAATTTCCGCTTCTAGTGGCAATAAGTTTAGCTTTGAACTCAGCCGGTGGGATAATGCATTAGCCAATATCCAATCCGGAGAAACCGATATTATTGTTGGAATAATATATTCCGAAGAAAGATCAGCATTTCTTGATTTTACTATTCCTATTCATACAGAATACTATTCGGTTTTTATTCGTAAGGATCTGCCATTTAAAGATCTATCAAGCCTGTATGACTACAACCTAGTGGTTTTGGATAAGGACATATCAATTGACAAGTATCTTATACCCATGGGGCTATTCAAGGATTATGTTTTGGCACAATCTTTACCCGAAGCACTCTCAAAAATTGAATTGGGTTTGGCCGATTATGTGTTGGCTCCAAATCTACTTGGCTTGAATGTGATTGAAAGCAATAAGTATAAAAACATTGACATAAAAGGACCGCCAATAATTCCTAGCATTTACTGCATGGCTGTAAGAAAAGGGAACATCCAATTATTGAATATTCTGAACGATGGAATCACCGAGTTACGCAGAAATGGTAAGCTTACAGAAATTCAGGAAAAATGGAAAGTATATGAAAGAGATGATTTTCAATACAAGCGAATAGCGGAAAATATTGCAATTGTTTTCATTATAGCTGTTGATTTACTAATTATCGTTTTCATATGGGTATGGTCGCTACGCGTGCAGATTAAGAAAAAGACAGATAGCTTGCATCTCAAAAATCAAGAGTTACAAAAAAGCGAGGAGAAATTTAGAATCATTACTGAAAACTCGAGCGACATAATTTGGCACTTGGATAGCAATTTTATACTAACCTATATTAGCCCAGCCGATGAAAGGGTAAGGGGTTTTAAAAAGGAAGAGGTCATTGGCAAATCCCTGTTTACAGTCTTAAAGCCCGAGGGTATCGAAATGCTTAAGGAAGCGAATAAACAACGATTGATCAACCTGAGCAAGGCTATCAAATCTGCTCCCGCAATTTATGAACTCGAACAAATTTGCAAGGATGGCAGTTGGGTTTGGGTTGAAGCTACTGCAGAGGCATTCTACGATCGGGATGGTAAAATTTCTGGTTTTCATGGAGTATCGAGAGATATTACGGAAAGGAAAAAAGCAGAACTCCTACTTAAAGAACAGCAAAGCCAGCTAAGAGAGCTGAACTCCACAAAAGATAGGCTATTTTCAATAATAGCTCACGATTTAAGAAGCCCGTTTAATGCCATATTGGGCTTATCCGAGCTGTTAATTAATAAAACTAAAGACACTGATGTATCGGTACTAGAGAAGTACTTGGGTATTATCAATTCATCGGCCAAGAATACGCTGGTTCTTCTTGATAATTTGCTGGCATGGGCAAACTCTCAAACCGGGAAAAATGTATGTAAACCAGAAAAATCAAGTTTACATGCAATTGTCAGTGAAATATTAAATGGTTCTCAATCAATCGCAAAGATTAAGAACATCTCCATAAATTATATCCAAACAGAAGACCTTGAAGTGCATGCGGATGTAAATATGTTAAAAACTATTTTACGGAATCTTATCTCCAATGCCATAAAATACACTCACACAAACGGAGAAATCACTATTTCTGCAGAACAAGGTTTAAATGCTGTCGAAATTATGGTTTCTGACAATGGAGTTGGTATGAACGATGAAACCCGAAATAAACTATTTGAAATTGACGCACATATTACAACCCTGGGAACAGCAGACGAGAAAGGTTCAGGATTAGGGTTAATCCTATGCAAAGAGTTTGTCGAAAAACATGGTGGAGAAATTTGGGTTAATAGCGAGTTAGGAATAGGAAGTACTTTTATTGTTTCACTTCCTGCCGTAAATATTGACAAAAGTAAAACCCAGAACTAACAAAAAGTAACTTCTGCAAATTCATTGTGGGTTTGTTGATTCCCTAGCCATCCTAAATCTGATTGTTATTTTCGAGAGATATCGGACCCTCAGTTGTAAAGTTTAAAGTCTCATTCTCATTCACAAAAGCCTAGCGTCCTAACTCCTTCGAGATTAAAACTCAATCATCCAACCTGTTTGCCTTTGACAGAACAACCAACCAGCCTGCAGGCAGGTCACCCAATCAATCAAAAACGACTCACTACTCTTTGCTTTCGTCGCCTTTTGCCCTTTGCCCTCTGCCCCCATAACTTTTCCAACAAATCCTTTTGCTTTTTCCGATTTTTGATTACATTTAGCAATATTAAACCATAACCTATGAAGAGAATACTAGTGGTTTCGCAGCGGAATTCCTGCCGATCGCAGATGGCCGAGGGCTGGCTAAGCTACTACGGTAAGGGCGAGGTAATTGTTGATAGCGCAGGGATTGTGCCCACCGAACTCGACCTGTATGCCGCCAATGCCATGACCGAGGCTATTCTCGATATTAGCGCATACAAATCGAAGGGAATTGCACAGGTTATCGACAACGAGTATAAATACGTTATAGTTCTATCGGCCGATATTAAGCAGGTGCTGCCCGTTTTTAAGGGAAATCCCCGTGTATACGTGTATCCATTCCCCGATGTGGTTGCCCTCGATTTAGAAGATGAGGCCAAAAAGAAAGCCTATGCCGAGCTTCGCGACGAGTTGGAGAACTTCTGTTTCGATTTTATTCACCAAAAGGTTAAACCGTTAATGTAACGTTAATCAATGGTTCAGCAGGTGCAAATAGTACTACCTCCATACCCAAGAGGTGTTCATCTGGTTACAGAGACGATATTTAATCAGCTCCCCGAGTTACCGCAAGCGGGAGTACTTAACCTATTTATTCAGCACACATCGGCAGGGTTAACCATTAACGAGAATGCCGATCCCACCGTTAGGGCCGATTTCAACGAGTTTTTCGATAGGCTGGTGCAGGAGCGGCAGCCGTGGTTCCGGCATACTATAGAAGGAGCCGATGATATGCCTGCTCACCTAAAGGCCTCATTGGTTGGCTTTAATATCACCATACCCATTACAAACGGCGAGTTAAATTTAGGAACCTGGCAGGGAATATACCTGTGTGAGTTCCGCAATAGGGGAGGCGCCCGCCGTGTACTCGCCACAATTGTATCGTAGTTTCAATATTGAAGCAAAATAGAATATCTGGTTGTGATTATTTAAAAAATATCGTATTTTTGCTTTCAATATTTACGACAAATTGATGATTTCTGAAAAAATAATAACTTCCATTTGATACAAAACAACTAGGTATGGATAAACTTCTTCTACTTGGCGACGAGGCCATTGCGCAGGGCGCCATCGATGGTGGGCTTTCGGGTGTTTACGCTTACCCCGGCACGCCATCAACCGAAATTATGGAGTACGTGCAGGCCTCGAAACAGGCCTCCGAGCTCGAGATTCATCGCCAATGGTCGGCCAACGAGAAAACGGCCATGGAATCGGCCATTGGTATGTCGTATGCCGGCAAGCGCGCTTTGGTGTGCTTTAAGCATGTGGGGCTAAACGTGGCTGCCGATGCGTTTATCAACGCATCTATAACAGGTGTTAATGGAGGGCTGGTGGTGCTTAGTGCCGATGATCCCTCGATGCACTCCTCGCAGAACGAGCAGGATTCAAGGTTTTACGCCAAGTTTGCCATGATTCCCATTCTTGAGCCATCGAACCAGCAGGAGGCTTACGATATGACATACTCTGCATTCGAGCTTTCCGAAAGGCTCAATGTTCCGGTAATGATTCGTATTACAACCCGTTTGGCACACTCCCGCTCGGGGGTTTCGCGTAAGGTGGTAAAACAGCAGAATGCTATGAAGCTGCCCAACGATCCTCGCCAGTTTGTGTTGCTGCCTGCCATAGCCAGAGTAAATTATAAGAAGTTGTTGAATACTCAGCCTTTGATGGATACCCTGTCGGAGGAGTCGAGTTTTAATACTTATACTAAGGGGAAGAGCAATCGTCTTGGGATTATTGCAGCAGGTATTGCCTACAACTACTTGCTGGAGAATATCACCGGCGATGAGTACCATATTCTAAAGTTAACTCAGTACCCCATCCCTCCCAAGCAGGTTCGCGAGCTATACGAACAGTGCGATGAGCTGCTTATTCTAGAGGATGGCTATCCAATTATCGAGGAGATGGTTCGTGGTTTCCTAAATAATGGTAAACCAGTTCATGGAAGGCTCGATGGAACAGTTCCCCGCGATGGCGAGCTAAACCCCGCCATTGTTGCTAAGGCACTGGGTATGGAAACGTATGAGGGAATGCCAATCCCCGAGGTGGTGAGAAAACGTCCCCCATCGCTTTGCGTGGGCTGTGGTCACCGCGATGTGTACCTTGCCCTTAACGAGGCGTTGGAGGAGTACGGAACTGGTCGTGTTTTTGCCGATATTGGCTGCTACACCCTTGGCGCTCTAGCGCCATTCAACGCCATTAACTCCTGTGTCGATATGGGAGCCTCAATAACCATGGCCAAAGGCGCTGCCGATGCTGGTTTGGTTCCTGCAGTGGCCGTAATTGGCGATTCCACCTTTACCCATAGTGGTATGACTGGTTTGCTCGATGCCGTTAACGAGAACTCGCCCATAACCGTTATTATCTCCGATAATTCAACAACCGGTATGACTGGAGGACAAACCTCCTCGGCCTTTGGTCGTATTGTGGAGATTTGCAAGGGAATTGGCGTCGATCCCGATCATATCCATGTGATGAATCCTCTAAAGAAATTCCACGAGGAGAATGTACGGATTATGAAGCAGGAGTTGGCATACCAGGGCGTTTCGGTTCTAATTCCTCAGCGCGAGTGTATTCAAACTTTTGCTCGCAGGAAAAAGGAGGAGCGGAAAGCAGCCGGCAAAGACTAATTGGTTCACCTACAAAAATCGACAAACATGAAAACAGATATAATACTTGCAGGCGTTGGCGGACAGGGAATTCTTTCCATTGCCGCTGGAATTGGTCTCGCCGCCGTTAAGAGTAACCTTTACATTAAGCAGGCCGAGGTTCACGGCATGAGCCAGCGGGGTGGCGATGTACAGTCGCACCTTAGGATATCCGATAAACCCATCGCTTCGGATTTAATCCCTCAGGGCAAAGCCCACCTCATCCTATCGGTTGAGCCCATGGAGGCACTACGTTACTTGCCTTTCCTTAGCAAGGAAGGTTGGTTGGTTACCAATATCACGCCCTTTAACAACATAACCGATTACCCCGAGGTTGACGATATCCTTAAGGAGATTAAAAAGATTCCAAACCATATAGCCCTCGATGCCGATGCCATTGCCAAGGAGGCTGGCTCATCGCGCTCATCGAATATTGTGATGCTGGGTGCTGCATCGCCCTTTATCGATATCGAGTTCTCGAAGCTAGTGGATGGCATCCGTCAACTCTTTGGCCGCAAGGGCGAGGATGTGGTTGAGGTTAACCTTAAAGCGCTTCGCGCTGGACGCGAGTTCTCCGAAAAGAACAGGTAATTTTTCGATATTTTTTCTCAATTTTTCTTCACGGATTAGGCTAAGGCAAGGAGTTTTCCTTGACTTAAGAGCCTAATCCGTGTTTTGTTTGCAGTATCGTTATATGTTTATAATGAATTGAGTTGGCCAATTGGATACTCATTAACAGTTTTCCACGGTTTAACTTTGTGTTTTAGCGGCTATCTATTCAATCAGAATACCTTGGAAAACCGGCCTATTGTTGATATGTTTTAGGGGTTGTTAATATAATTTAAATCACTTACTTCGTTTATCCCCTTAATATTATGTAAATTCGCACCGTAAAAGTATTACACTATTATATGCGCGAAGAGAACGAATTCTTTTACAGCGAGGAGGAAACCCTTGAGATTGTGCAGAAGTACGAGGATATGCTTAAGCACAACCGCAGCTTCTTTTTCGATGTGGTAGATTTTGAAAATATAATCGATTATTACCTCAATTCCGATAACTCGCAGCGTGCATCGGAGGCAGTAAATATTGCCTATAACATGCACCCTCACTCCAGCGAAATTCAGATGAAACGGGCCGAATTGCTGATTATTGATAAACAGTACGATGAGGCTCTTGAGATTTTAAATGTACTGGCTAAGATTGAGCCCGACAATGGCGAGTTATTCTTCCTGAAAGGCCAGGCACATTTAGCCTTTCGAGATTTTAGCAAGGCTCATGAGGCATTCTGGTACTCTACCCATTGTCCAACCGACGATAAGGTAGATCTGCTCTATCGGATTGCAGGACTTTATCAGGATATTGATGAGCCAAATTTCGCTTTGCGGTATCTGCTTTATGGATTTAGCCTCGATAGGTACTCTCTCAATATTCTGTTCGAATTGGGTTATTGCTACGAGCGGCTGGGCGAACTAAACAAGAGCGAGCACTACTACAACCTGTACCTCGATCAAAACGCTTTCTCTACCAGCGTTTGGTATAATTTGGGGATTGTTCACACCCGCAAGGGTGAATTCGCCAAGGCCCTGGAGGCATACGACTACGCACTGGCTGTCGATCCCGCCAACGCATCGGCTATGCACAATCAGGCCAATACCTACGCCACTATCGAGAAGTATGCCGAGGCCGCAGAATCATTCACCGAACTGTTAACCTACGAGCCCGAAAATCCTCGAATATACGCTTCAATTGGCGAGTGCTACGAGAAGTTGGGTAACTTCGATAAAGCTTTTGAAACATTCAATAAGTGTCTGGAAATCGACGCGCTTTTCCCCGATGCCTACTTTGGCAAGGGTATTACCTACTTTAAGCAGGATAAGTTCGATTTGGCGCTAACCAATATCCAAAGAGCAATTGCCCTGGAGCCCGAGAATTACGATTACTGGCTTGGCCTCGCCAAGGTGTTATTCGAGATGGGCTCCGATAAGGAGGCCATGGATGCGTACAAAGAGGCTACAACCCTTAACCCCGATGAGGTTGATGCTTATATTGGCATTGCAGAACTTTTACTATTTGAGGAGCGATTTGCAGAGGTGGAGGAACTCTATATGGAGGTGGGCGAGAAGTTTGCCGATTACCCAGCACTAAAGATTCTGAATGCAGCTGCCCTATACCTGCAGGGAAAACCCAGCGTTGCCCTTACACTATTACGCCAGGCTAAAAAGATTAATCTATTTGCCGTAGAGGAGTTTCTTGCCGTTGTATCAGTAATTGACGACCCCAAGTTTCTTAATCAACTTAATTCACTCTAGGATTTTAAATATCCTAATAAAATCATACTCTTATGCTTAAATCAATTCCCCATATCCCCGAGCGGGATGTAAAACTGCGTAGCAAAGGATTAACCATGATAATGGATAAAGGCCTCAGTTTCCGTGAACTAGAGGATATGGTTACCGTATCGGGAGATTATATCGATTTGGTGAAATTTGGGTTTGGTACTGCACTTGTAACGCCAAATATTAAGGCAAAAGTAGATTTTTTAAAGAGGAATGGGATTAAGCCATATCTGGGTGGAACCCTATTTGAGGCATACGTAGCCCGAGGAATTTTCGATGAGTACCGGAAGCTGGTTGATGCGCTTGGGCTCGAAATGGCTGAGGTATCTGATGGCACTCTGGAAATGAACCACCACGACAAGTGTAACTACATAAAAACACTTGCAAAGCAAGTCACTGTAATATCGGAGGTGGGATCAAAGCAGGCTGGTGTTATTATCCCCAATACAGATTGGGTACGGATGATGAAAAGCGAGCTCGAAGCCGGATCGTGGAAGGTGATTGCCGAGGCGCGTGAGGGTGGCAATATTGGTATTTATAAGTCCGATCACTCAGCCAATACAGAGCTAATTGATGATATTAGAAAGAGCATCAGCATGGATGATGTGATTTGGGAAGCTCCACTGAAAAATCAGCAGGCTTGGTTTATTAATCTTTTAGGCGCCAATGTTAATCTTGGAAATATTGCACCCAACGAGGTTATTGCACTTGAAACCCTACGCATAGGGCTTAGAGGCGATACCTTTTTTCAGTATTTACCCCGCAAGTAATCTTAGTTCACAGGCGATCAATTTTCTTAATTCATGAGACAAACATTATTACAGCACCTTCAGTATGCCCTAAAGGGCATGGGAATGGGTGCAGCAAATGTAATTCCCGGCGTTTCGGGCGGAACCGTTGCGCTTATAACAGGTGTGTTTGAGCGAATAATCAACGCCATCAAATCGTTCGATGGTAAGGCAATCCAATTGCTATTCAAGGGAAAAATCAGAGATCTTTTGGAATACGTCGATTTTTACTTTCTGCTAGCACTTGGCAGCGGAATGGTGATTAGCATTGTGAGCTTGGCAAAGGTGTTAAAATTCCTGTTTGCGGCTTATCCAATCTATATCTGGGCTTTTTTCTTTGGACTAATCCTAGCCTCGGTTTACTACGTGGGGAAGACCATTGAAAGGTGGAGGCTTGGCGTGTTTATAACATTTGCCATTGGCGCAGCTATTGCCGTTTGGATATCGTTTATGAATCCTGCTACGCAGAACGATTCCTTTGGATACCTAGTTATTTGTGGTGTTGTAGCCGTTTGTAGTATGATTTTACCTGGGCTATCAGGATCTTTTGTGCTAATACTGATGGGAAACTACGAGCTGGTGATGATCGATGCGGTGAGCCAGGGAAATATTTCGGTATTAGCGCCCGTTATTCTGGGTGGAATTATCGGTATTATTGCTCTTTCGCATGCACTATCGTGGGTTTACAAAAAGTTTAAGGATCAAACTATAGCCCTGTTAACAGGCTTTATT
Organism: uncultured Rikenellaceae bacterium; assembly: GCA_964490015.1. GTDB lineage: Bacteria > Bacteroidota > Bacteroidia > Bacteroidales > Tenuifilaceae > Perlabentimonas. The sequence continues at coordinate 53,680 of CAZBBA010000015.1, read as the reverse complement.
CTGGGGTCGCTGAGTATTCTTTGGCCCTGGAAAAATGAGGTTTACCGTGTGGATGGGTTGGGGAATGTTCTACTAAAGGATGGGAAAGAAATTGTACAGGGCTACGATCTTTTTATTCCCGAAAGTATGAATCTAGAGGTTATTATTGCGCTTGCTCTTGCCGCCATCGGTTATATTACCATTGCCCTTATGGAAAAGTACGCCAGTGGCCACAAAGAGGCATAATTATTGTTTAACACTTTGTCGTTATATAAACCTCTTTAATCACCCTAGAAATTCAATTCCATGAAAAAGGTTTTTCTACTCCTCGCCCCATTTGTTCTTTTAATTAGCAGCTGCTCGGTAACCAATAGGGCGATGCAAACGCCCAACTACCACATCGAGTTTTACAAGGCCGATTTTGAGTATTCACCTCAGGTTACCGGCGAAGCAACTGTAGTTAGAGTTCTGGGGATTGACTGGTCCCGACTATTCAGCTGGAACTCGGCCAATATCTCAAACTCAACCGAAAATTCACCACAAAACTTCAATGTTTCAGTTGGATCAACTGTACCTGTAGATCCCGTTGTGGGAGTGATATCCGCTGTTATTCCTGTAATTGGCGATCAGATAAAGGGCGGAGTCCGTTCGTATGCTCTGCATAACCTAATGGCGGAGAATCCCGGCTACGATGTAGTTGTGTATCCTCAGTATGAGGTGAAAAAGTATATTATTCCTTTCTTCTACTCTAAGCGTACTGCTAAGGTAACCGCCCGATTGGCAAAAATAAAATAGTATTTTTGCATCTCAGTAAATTTGTACTAATGCAGATAAATAGGCTTTTATCGGTTTCGTTTTCAATACTCTGCTCGTTATATGCAGGAGCTCAGGCCTGTGATGTGAAAACTCTTAATTTTAAGGCAGGTGAGGTGGTTACCTACCGCGCAGTGTACAACTGGGGCTTTATTTGGGTAAATGCTGGCGATGTAGATTTTAGAGTCTCCGATACCCTATTCATGGGCAAATCCGCGTTACATCTCAAATCAACAGGCTGGAGTTTGAAAAAGTACGACTGGATTTTTAAGGTTCGCGACAGGTTCGAATCAATTGTTCACCCAACTACTCTTCAACCCTACTGGTTTGAACGCGACACCTATGAGGGAGGCTACACGGCTTTTAACCGCTATATCTTTAAGCACTCCGAGAAAACGCTCGATATCATAAGCCAAACCTCTAATAGACCCTTTAAACGCGATATTTTGCCCCTTAAGGATTGTGTGTTTGATGTGCTAAGCGCCATTTACTACTGTCGTACGCTCGATTTTGATAAGTATAAGCCAGGCGATAAAATCCCCATCACCATGGCAGTTGACGATGGCGTTTACGACCTCTTCCTGAGATACAAGGGGAAAGAACAGCTTAAAACTCGCGACGGCGAGGTTTTTAATACTATCCGTTTCTCGGCGCTGCTGGTTGAGGGTACAATTTTTAAGGGCGGTGAGGATCTCGAGGTTTGGGTTACCGACGACCAAAACCGGGTACCTGTGCAGGTGGAGGCCAAAATTTTGGTTGGTTCTGTAAAAGCCGTTATCACGGGAATGGAAGGGTTAAAATATCCCGTAAAAGCTAAAGTAAAATAGGTTTTCGATTGCCGCTTAAACCATTTTTTCAATTTAGTATCCAAATTTTTTATAATATCTAACACCCCCCCAAAAAATGAAAATTTCAAAGTTAAAAGCACTGGTGGCATTAATCCTCCTAGCAGTTGCCATACCTGTAACCACAAATGCCGCCTCCGAGGCCTCATTACGAGTAAAACTCGATAAAGGTGCTGAGGTTAAGTATCAGTCTACTACCAACCAGGTGATAACCCAAACCGTTGGTGCCATGAAACAGGTAATCAATCAGAAACAGGTTTTTGAATATAAAATTACGGTTACCAGTAAGTTGCCCAATGGGAATTTACAGGCAAAAATTACTTTTACCCGTATTGCTGTGGACATGGAGACCCAGGGAATGAGCATGAAATTTGACTCCGATAAGCAGGATGATGGGCCAGTGGCCAATCCACAATTTCTGGTTTTTGGTGCAATGATTAATAAAAGCGTAACCGCTACAGTAACTCCTTTAGGAAATATTGCTGAGGTTAGTGGAATAGAGGAGCTGCGTAAGCAAATGCTTGCCGAAACCGTTGGCCAGGCTCAAATTGAGCAAACCATTGGCGCTGCCATTAGTCAGGATGCCATTAAGCAGATGTTTGGCGGAGCGTTTATCAGCTACCCCGAGAAGGGACTTAAGGCAAAAAGTACTTGGACAGAGAACCAGACCATCGATAATCAGTTTACGCTGAATATGATTAATACCTACTCTGTACTCTCGATGGATGCAAATGAGGTGAAACTTTCGCTTTCGGCTACCATGAGCACTATTCCCGGAAACTCAAGCAATTTAATGGGCATGCAGGTAACCTATAACCTGTTTGGCACAACCTCGGGGAGTCTTACGGTAAATCCCAAAACGGGTATGGTAACTGAGTCTAATATGGAGCAGAATATAAATGGAAATATTGCTGGTGATATGATGGGGCAAAAGCTCGATATACCCATGGTTATCACCTCCAAAACAGTAGTTAAGCAGATCAAGTAGCTTTTTGCAGTTTACGCTGAAAAATGGAGTTTAGTGCATGCTGATCTCCATTTTTTTGTAATTTGTGACTAGTTTGAAATAGTAAATGGCAATCGATATGGATTTAAATAGACGATATATTCCCCTTGGCTTTAAACTGAAGTTGATATTCACACGTTTTTCCAGCTTATTCGGCTTTTTGATGATGGTGATATCAGTCCCACTTCTTTATTTTATGTACATCGGTGCCAACCCTCAGCGAATTGGCTCAAATCCGCAGTATGTGAATGGAATAGTCACTAAGGTTGAGTTTACAAGAGTCATGGATAAAAAAAGAGGCATTTTAGCCTTCAGCTACAAGTATACTACCCTTAACCAAAATGAATTTGAGGGCAAATCATATTCAAGCAAAAGTCGTGTTGCTGTGGGCGATACTGTTAATGTGATTCATTCCAAAAAGAGACCACATGTCTCAATTATCGATGGGATGGACTCAGGACTTATACCCACCTGGACTATTCTCCCATTCTTGCCAGTTGCAATTGTAGGTATTGGATTATTTTTATTTGGCGTATGGCGTTCATTTATCGATTTAAAAGTGCTAGAGGTTGGAGTAATGGCTCAGGCCACACTAACCAGCCATAAGGCTACAGCAGCTGAGGTTTTGGGTAAAAAAGTGTACATATTGGCCTTTAGTTTCAATGCATCCGATGGGAAATCGTACATGTCTTACTGCAAAACCAGAAATCCTGAGCGTTTTAACTTTGATTCTACCAGTGGCTTACTGTACGATCCTAAAAATCCCAACAGAAATATGCTAATAGACTCGCTTCAACCCAGATTTATTAATGCATTGAAATCATTTAGTTAATTACTTGACTCTATGCCCTACAATCGAAACTATAATAAGCGAGAGATTCCCTTCTGGGTTAACTTTCTATTGATATTTGGCAAGTTTGCCACAAATTTCGGTTTAATATTTATGGGTTTTGGGTTGTTGTTTATCATCCTATTAAGCCCAGTCACTGGTATAGAGAAGTTAACAGATGATTCGCCAATAACTGTTGGTGTTGTGGATAGTGTAATTGCCACAAAGAGTTCTGTTAACGATTTGCGGGTTTACGCCTTCGATTTTTCATATACTTTGCCCTCGGGTGAGAAGTATAGCGCAAAGTCGTATAGCGAAACCGTGTACTTTGAACCCGGTGATACGGTTGATGTTCAGTACTCCATTTCCGATCCCAGCATTTCACGCATTCGGGGAATGCGGTCGGGTGAAATTGGTATTTGGATTTCGTTGATATTCTTACCATTCGTTATTGCGGGTTCCATAATTGCGGCTATTGGAATTCGAAAATCGCTTAAAACCTTCTACCTTTTAAGAATTGGGGAGGTAACCCTGGCAAAACTGGTAAAGAAGGAGGAAACATCGGCCATGGTGAACAACCAGATAGTTTATAAAATGCATTTCCAGTTTACCGCGAGCGATAAGCAGAAGTATACCACAATATGCAAAACCTACAAAACCTACTGGCTCGAGGACGATGAGCTGGAACGGGTTGTTTACGATCCCAATAATCCACAGAATGCACTGATGCTCGATTCGTTATCGCGCAAGCTAAAGGGGTTTTTGGATAGGAGAATTCAGTAGGGTAAGGTTGCTGACAAGTGACTAAAGGTCATTAAGTTCATCGAGTTTATAAAGTGCCTAGAGTATAGAGTCATAAGGCATAAGTCATAAGGCATAAGTCATAAGGCATAAGTCATAAGGCATAAGTTAAAAGGCATAAGTCAAAAGCATAGTGCATAGAGCAAAGGGCATAGAGCTGAGACTGTTACTTTGCCAGTCGAAGTAACTAGGGCGCTACATCTATATCTACCTATGAGTTACCTATGTTTCTATGTGTTTTATTTAGTGACGAGTAACTAGAGTTCATAAAGTTCATAGAGTTTAAAGAGTTTAGAGTTTAAAGTTTATAAAGTGCCTAGAGTTTAGAGTCATAAGGCATAAGTTAAAAGTTAATAGCAAAATCCTAAAAGCCAAGGGCCAAAGGCTAAGTCTCAGTTTATTAACCGTCTATGGCGGGGTAAGTTGTGTCCCTGCCTGCCGATAAGACAGGTCTGTCTCTCCTGCGCATCTGGCGAGGAAAGTCATATCCCAGTGTCTCCCCCGCCTTCGGCGGGGCAAGTCGTGTCTCAGTGTTAATCGATAAGGTCGAGTTCATATTAGTTTAAACCAATCACCTTGTAGCCAACTCCAAACTCAAGGTAATCGGCAATATTCCAATGGGTTTTAAGGGCGATATGCCCCCAAAATCTTTCGGTAAATCTATATCGTAGCGCAATGCGCTGGTAAATCCACTGATTACTGGTATTTCGGCTTAGGTTATGGTAGTAACCTCCTAGGTAGAGAACAAGCGATGTTTTCTCAAGTATAAACTCCGTGCTAATAGCCGCTCCCAGCTTGGCAATATCCCAATTCGATTCCCATGAAATATTGTTATTATCAAGGATAAGTGAATTGGATTTGTCGTACATAAAATCCAAGGAAACTCCAGCTCGGAAAAGTGGCGTTGCTACTGGTATGCTGTATTCTAGCTGCGTGGAGGCAACCCAGAATTTTGCTCCGCCAATACCCACAGCCTCTTTTCGCGAGGTAGCTCCGGTGAATAGCAGTCGACCCTTTTCGTACGAGTGGGCGTATTGGCCATTTTTAGGCGGAATATGCTCCAAATCTTTATACAACAACCCAATTGAAACCAGAGTGTAGTTAAGCCCATAATTGGGCTTTTTTACGCTTCCATTGGAAAAATGGGTCAGGTTTACACCTCCGGTAATCCAAGCGTAATTTGTTACCCTAAATTTTGTATTAAGCCCTAAATTGATGTAGGCATTTAGGTGGGTCGATATGGCTGAATTCTGATTGTTGGTTTGCGGGTTATAGACTTTTCTCATGTACCCAATACCAGCTGCAGTTCTAAAATCTAATGCGAAGGTGTTGTTTTGCTTAGTAATTGGGATCTCGATAAATGGGAAAATACAATGCGCATACCCCAGAATTGATTGGCTTCCCAGATTCATTAACTTGTAGGAGATTCCGTATTGAGGGTTACGGTAAAAACTGTGCCATAATTTCGATCCATCACCACAGGTTGAAAGTGAGAATTCGAGCGCTTGGGCAGGACTCTCTTGAAGTATTTTCATCTCCTGATGGTGGTACTGCAGATATCCCCAGTAAAGGTTTATTCCCAATGAAATATCCCTTTTAATCGAATCGGGTGGGAGCGATTCCGAAAATGCGTTGTAAACAGATAGCCAAAAAAGGATAAGCAATAAGTGAATCCTGAACATTAGTAATGCTAATAGGTTATGCGAAGGTAGCATTTTAGCGATAAAAAAAGCAGCCTCAGGGGCTGCTTAATTCTGTTGATTGGTTGTGAACCTATTGGAGAATAATTCTTCGAGTTTTTCGGGTGCTGTCGGTTTGAATAACCACAAAGTACACTCCCTTTCCAATGCCGTTGGGTTTTACCCAGCTAATGCTGTTCTCGCCGGGCATAAGTTTTCCCTGATGGATTGTGGAGATAAAGCGCCCATTAATATCGTAAACTTTTATATCTACCATTTCGCTATTGCTATTGTTTATGGCAATATTCAGGTTGCTTGCGGCTGGATTTGGCCAAATATCAACCCTCAATGGGTTTTGATCAATCTCCATGGCAGGTGAGCTAACTGCGTAGTCTTTTCTATCGATATACATCGAGGTGTAGATTCTAAACTCACCGGGTTGTAGCGTAAAGGTTTGGCTGGTAGATTGAATATTGATATCGCTTTGCGAGTAATACTCGAACCACTGCCCAGTGTTAGGGAAGGTGAACGTTAATCCCTTTTGCGTAACATCGAAATTGCCAACAATCACCACATTCATATCCGGGTGTCGAAGGGTAATCCGTTTGCCCGCTTCGGCCACCGAAAGGGTAAAATCGTTGGTGTTGAATACGGGGAATGCCTTTCGAAGCGCAAGTAGTTCTGCCCAATGATTGTAAAGGCTTCGTCTGTTTGCATCGTCGTAATAATCCCAACGAACAGGTTTACGACCAACGCGATCGTTATAATTGATGGGGAAATCGTAAGCCAGCTCGCCAAACTGCCAAATCATCTTGGGGCCAGGAATGGTGAAGAAAAATGTTCCGGCAAGCTTTAAACGCTCAATGGCCACCTCAAAACTTTTAACGTTGTATGCAGGATTTGTACTATTGCCATTATTGAGGTTTTTGTACATCATACGCTCCTCGTCATGGCTTTCCATGTATCCAATTAAATGGGGAACTGTCCAACCCCTTTGCTTATGCGACACGCGGCTAAAGTTAGAGTTTGGAATCCATCCCATGCTGGCGTCGCCATAGGCGCCCGTCATATTACCCCAAACCATCATTCCCATTCCCTCATTGGCGCGATACTCAGCAAGCTCTTTTTCCTCGGGATTGGCGGTGAAATGCTCTAGAATTACGTAGGCATTAGGGTTTACGCTCCAGATATGGTCGGCGTAGTTTTTAAGGATTGCAATACGTTGAGCATCGTAGTCCCATCCTTGTCCACCAGTTTGCACATTGGTGAACCCTTTTGTAAAGTCGAATCTAAAACCATCGACTCTAAACTCGGTAAGCCAGAACTCGTTTACCTTGTTCATCAGCTCAACTGTGAAGGAACTCTTATGATCGAAATCGTAGCCCCAGCACCAGGGTTCGTGGGGACAAGTTTGGTTGTACCATGGGTTATCGGCGGTGGGTTGACCCCAGTCGCCAGCGCTGGCATCGAAGTACATTTGTACAAATGGCGATTGGCCGTAGGAGTGATTTTGTACCATATCTATAATTACGGCCATGCCACGCTTATGGCACTCGTCGATAAATTTCTTGTAGTTGTTCTTTGTGCCGTAGGCCTTATCGGTGGCAAAGTAGAAGCTAGGATTATAGCCCCAGCTGTCGTTCCCCTCAAACTCGTTAATGGGCATAAGCTCTATGGCGTTTACGCCAAGGGTTTCGAGGTAATCCAACTTTTCGAGAACCGACATTATGTAGTCGTCGTCAACAAAATCGCGGATATGGAGTTCGTAAATAATAAGCTCACCCTTGGGGGGTGCAACAAAATTTTCGGTCTGCCACTGGTACTCCTCCTGTTCAATTTGGAATACAGATGCAATTCCCTTGGTTTTCCCGTCGGGATAGGGGATAAGATTGGGGTAAGTAGACTCACTTATCCACTTATCGTTCCACGGATCACTAGTTTTATGAGTGTAAGGATCGGCCATCTTCACTGTTCCATCAATCCAGTACTGGTAGATGTACTCCTTGGTGGGTTCTAAGTCTGTAATTGTAATCCAATAGTGAGTACCATCGGTTGTACGGTTCATAAAGAATTCCTCATCGAGTTGCCAGTTGCTAAAATCGCCGATGGCAAAAGCAAACTCCTTTTTGGCTGCAGGATCGTGAAGCACAAGGGTAACAGAATTATCGCCAGTAATGTTAGCACCAGGGACTAAACCCTCGGGAAGTTCAGCAACAGGTGTATTTCCGCGGACAAAAAAGTAAACCGAATCCTTCACTTCATTGGTGCCATCGGAAGCAATTGCTTTAATCCACTGCAGGCCGTATGAGTCGATTGGATATGTGTAAGAAATGCTATTTGTAGTAGATGTTGAAACCTCAGCATTATTAACCAGAAGTGATAAACTAGTTGAATTATTTGCTTGTACAGAGATATTAAGGTTGGTCGCAAAGCTGTAAAAGGGTTTGTCCCTGTCGGGAGAGTTAATTTTAACCGTAAGCCCCTCTTTAACCACGGTTACAAAAATATCTTCGGTTTGGCGACTGCCATCGCTTGCCCGGAAAACAAAGCAAAGTTCGGTTACTGTTTTATAAGTTGCAACACTGTAAAACCCCATTATTGAGGGTGAAAGTGTAAGGGTGTATGTATCGGGCGCTACCCGCATAAGCTTGGGTTGGGTTGTATTGTTACCCCACGAGCCGATAACACTTTGCCACCGGCCCGTTCCCTCAATGGTAACACCTGTGTGTGCATATACATCGCCTGTGTATCCGGCCAGGTTGCGATCACCCTGATTGTAAACTGTAGCATTGAAGGTAATCACCACCTCGTCGGATGCCGTGGGTAAGGCAGGGGCGGTTGTAATTTGCCCAAAGGAGATTGTGGTATAGGTTAAGGCAATTATGAGGGTAAAAAACTTTTTCATTCGTCTGGTACTTTGGTTTGGATAAAACAAGGAAAGAAACATAAAAAGGCTGCTCCTAATTTCGGGGCAGCCTTTTATGAAAATGTATTAGTTTTTGGTCATTGTAGCAACCATATTCCAAGGATCAAGGGTAATGGTGTAATTACCAGCCTCGGATACAGAGAAGTTGCTACCATCCTGAGTTAGATTATCGAGACTTCCGCCAAGATTCACAGCCCAACCATCATTTGCTCTGAATTTAAATGAGTTTGCAGTTAAATCAACAGTAACTTTGAATACGTTGTTAACAGCATCCCATGCCATATCAGTATCGTCGCTCCAACCACCTGGAGTTGCATCACCAATGAGTCCCCAGCGGTTAGCGCTGTAGGTGTACTCGTTGGGTACGCTTAGGTCGAGGGTAATTGCGTAATCGTTGGCTTGAGCAACTGGAATATTTGCTCCATCATGGTTCAAGGTATTATCGCCAGCAGAACTTCCGTAGTTATAAGCCCAGTCGCCTGCGCGGAACTTAAATTCACCATCAACAAAGCTAACTCCGCCGATCCATTGGCCAAGCGTAGCATTGTAGGTTAGAGCGGTTTCAGATCCCCAACCACCTGGAGTTGCACTACCAATTACACCCCAGTTAGTTAATACCAGCGAGTAGGTCATATCGCTCAGGTTAGCCCTAATCCTATAGTAACCATTTGCAGGAACTGAAATGTTATTACCAGGATTTGTTAATCCTCCAGAACCATTATCTCCAAAGGTGCTATTATCACCCCAACTATGGTCGATGGTAAGTTTAATTCCACCTGCGGTTAAGTAAATGTAACCTTCGGCTAAACCTGCACTTGTGGCTGTGGAGATAATGAATTTAGCTGATGCACTATTGTTCCATCCGTTGTAGTCGCCAACAACAAAGAACTTGGTGATATCGGCCAAAGTAGTAAACTCAATATTCTCACCGTAAGCTGTACCGGCGCTGTTAATGGCGTAAGCCCTAACATTGTATTTAGTGAATAGGGTCAAATCGGTCATGTTGGTTATAAATTCACCTGTTCCATCAGCTGCATCAATAATTTTGGAGTCAGCAGTTGTTGGATTTGCTGAAAAACTGTAAACAATACCGCGCTCAGTAACATCGGCACCACCATCGTAGGTAACTTCGCCACCAGTAATGGCCGAAGTTTTGGTGATATTAGTTACTGCTGCTGTAGTTACTTTAGGCAGGTCGACAAGCGTTGTAAAGGCTACAACAGGGCCATAACCAGTTCCAGCGCTATTGGTGGCGTATGCGCGTACAAAGTACTGCGTATTGCCCAATAGGTTGGTTAAGTCGCTGGTGAATTCACCAACACCATCACCATCAACAGTTTTGCTATCGGCAATGGTTGGGTTGTCGTGAGTTGCAAAGCAAACACCACGAGCTGTAACATTGGCTCCGCCATGGTTAGTTACAATTCCGCCACTTTCTGCCGAATTACCCGTTATCTCGGTAATTGCAGTGGTAGTAAGTTCTGGAACAATTGGAAGAGTGGTGAAAGATACCTCCTCGCCATAAATAGTTCCATTTGCACCTACTGCATAAGCACGAGCATAATAGGTGGTGGCGTAGTTCAGGCCAGTAAGCTCAACAGCGAATGTTGCTCCTGTTGCCTCATCATCAGCAAAAATCACTTTGCTCTCACTTGTTGTTGGGCCGGTCTGTGTATTGTAGCATACACCTCTTTCGGTAAAACCGCTTCCATGAGCAATTACAAAACCCGTTACTAGTGCTGAGCTAGAGGTAACGTTTTGTACTCGCGATGTTGCCAGTTTGGGATCCAGTTTTACATCCGACGACTCCTCGGTACAGGCAAACATAAACACGCTTGCCGTAAGCAGAAGTCCTAAAATTCTATGAATGGATTTAACTTTCATAAAGTTTATTTTTTACTGTTGAGTAATAGTTAGTTTTTGACAATAGTACAGCTACCCGTTGCATCGTTTACAATGGTAAGGGTAATGGTATAGTTGCCAGCGGTTACAGCAATATTGTCACCACCTTGGGTAAGGTTGCTTGGTGTTCCACCTAAGTTCCATGCCCATCCATCGTTTTTGCGGAATTTTATCTCACCATCCACAAGATCGAGAGTTATGAACCATTTTCCAGTTTTGGCATTATAATCCATTTTTTGATCTGGAGAATCCCAGCCATTTGGCGTAGCCGAACCCACAAGGCCAATCATGTATGCTCCTACAGAGTAAGTTAGTGCATTTACATCAGCAGTAAGCATGTGCCAGCCGCTTTCGTCAACACCAATTCCGGCACCGTCCACTACAAGTGTACCTGCAGCAGCAGCTTTCCCGTAAGCAGTTTCGGTATCAGGATCAAGCAATGTAAATGCGTTATCCTTGTTGAGTTTAACAAAACCTTCGTAAACGCCATCACCCAGAGCCGATTCAATTTTCTGGTCAACCCCAGAACCAATCAGGTCGAGACGGGGTAACCCGTAAGGGCTCACATCGGCAGTAACGGTTGCGGAGATGTACTGAAAAGGATTGCTTCCTGTTCCAGGAGCACCGGTTCCAGCATCTACTACTAGTAACGCCCTAATCCTAAAATCGGCCGAGGATACTTGGTCCGCCTCAAAGGATTTAAGGAGTAGAGAGTTAAGTGCACTTACTTGAAACTTTATGGTGTCAACAGAAGTGCCACTATAAAGAGTAATTGCATTGGCAAATTCGGTTCCCGCTGCTGCTGCCTCTAAGAAATAGGTAGTTGAGGAGGCAAAGCCTGGATCAACCGCAGTACCAGTGATGGTAATTATTTGAGTTGCATTAGCTCTTTGTAGGATAAAACTCTCCGGCATGGATACAATGGCCGGGGGTGTGGGATCGCTGTCCATTACAATTCTTACCTCGTCCTTCTCGCAGCTGGCAAAAAAGGCAAGTAAGCCCACAATACTCATATATGTTAATAGTTTTCTTTTCATTGTTGTGCAGTTTTAATATTTGTACTAGTTGTATTGAGGGTTCTGCTCAATGAATGGATTGGTCGATACTTCTGTGGCGGGCAATGGGAAAACATTGCGGTACGATGGAGTGCTAATCCCATCAATTACGCCACCTTTCCACGACCACTTGTAAGTACCATCGGTGAATTGTCCAAAGCGAACCAAATCAGTACGACGATGAGCTTCGTAGTAGAACTCACGAGCTCTTTCATCAAGGATATCCTTAGCGGTAAGGGATGCAAGGTGGTTTTGGGGATTTGCTCCAAAATCACCAGCCTCGTAACCACGATCCCTAATGTAGTTTACATCATTTAGTGCAGTTGGGTCACCCAGGCGGAATTTTGCTTCTGCTCTCATAAGGTATGCATCGGCCAAGCGGAATACAGGGAAATCGGTGCAGGCAAAAGCTGGGCTATAATTTGCAGGCTGTGAACCATCATGATTTCGTGCTGTAAACTTGTACACACCAATTCCATAGTCACCACTTGATGAAGGACTGGGGATATTAACATCCTTCTTAACCTTTAGCATTATGCGTAAATCGGGCGACAAGGAAAATGTACTATCAGAATACCAGGGAATAGGATTATTACCATAAATGGCGATTGTATCGCTGCCTAAAAGAGTTTGGGCAAACTCTTTTCGAGCACGGTTACCATTCCAGTTAGTGTTAGAGGTAAGACCATGGAAACTTTCGGCTCTAATATACTTTGCATCGCTGCTCGACATAATAATAAATGAAGTTCCAACCCATCCTTGTGTGTAAATTCCATCCTGTTCCCAAGCCAAAATCATTTCGGGGTTTACAGGGTAGTTGTTGTCGGCGCTAAAGTTTTGGCGGTACTTTGGAGCTAAAGTGTATGGGCTGTGGTTAATTACGCTATCGGCGTATACTTTAGCCTCTTCCCAGTAAGTTGTGCCGGTAAAGACTTGACCGTTTAGGTAAGTTCTGGCAAGTAGCATCCATGCAGCAGCACGGTTGGCTTGTTGCGAGGGACCACCTGGGGCAGCAAGAATAGGAGCAATAGCTTTAAGCTCCGATACGATGTAGTTGAAAAGCATGGGTCTGGCCACATTGATATCGGGATCGAGTTGCTTGGGGTAGAATTTTCCTACTCCATCCTCTTCGGTAGTGAAAGGAGGATTACCAAACAAATCCATTAGGTAGTAGTAGGCTAAAGCCCTTAGGAAACGAGCCTCGGCAACGTACTGCTGTACTTCGGGATCGGCATTGTTCTTTGCAAAACGAATAAAATCGTTAGCATAGGTTACCGAAAGAACCAAACGCTGATAAAGTGCTGTAAGGAAAGGGTTCTGTGCACTCCAGGTTTGAGTATTCAAATCGGCAATACCCACATCACCCCAGGCGCAAATAGCACCGTCGGTGGTGATTTCCTGAAGGTTCCAAAGAGCACGGGTTGTGGTGAAGAAGTTCTCGTCGGAGGCGCTAATGTCAGCACCACCACCACTTACATTACCCTGACCAGCGATGATAAAACTTGCATAAATTTTACCCAGTACCTGCTTCATGTAAACGGGATCATCGCTAAGGTTTCCGGCAAGGATCGTGTTGGGATCCTTTGGTTTAACATCCAAATCGTTCAAGCACGAGGTTATCGTAAGTGCCGATAGGATAGCTCCAATTATTATTGTTATTCTTTTCATATTATCTGTTGTTTTTTTATTCCTAGAAAGTGAAGTTAAGACCTAGCAGGAATGTGCGGGGTCTGGGGTAGAAACTGTTGTCGATACCTCCATCAACCTCGGGATCCATTCCCTTGTACTTGGTGATGGTGAGTGCATTTTGCACTGAAAAACTTAAGCGAAGATCAAACGTATTCATAAGCTGTTTGAAGTTGTAACCAGCGGCGATGTAATCTACTTTTAGGAACGATGCGTTCTCAACAAAGTAGTCGCTGGTAAACTGACGCTTCACAAAGCGAGTATCGCTTAGCTGAGTGGTAAAGTTTTTCCAGTAACCAATCTGCTGCATCTGGTCGTACGATGCACCTGCTGCTACACCATTGTATACGTAGTTGCCAATGCTAGCACGCGACGAGGCAGAAATATCAAAATTCTTGTAGCTGTAACGGAAGTTAAAGCCCATGATATAGTCGGGGTTAGCATTTTTGTAGATGTACTTATCGGCATCGTCACCACTTACTATACCACCTTCGCCCGAAAGATCAGCATACAAACCCTCGATGGGGAAACCATTGGCATAGTAGATTTGTTGGTTAAGGAAGAATGAGTAAGCAGGGTAACCAACGCGGGTAATCTGCTTGTATGCAGTAAATGCATCACCACCCGAAGGAATTCCAATGAAATTGGGATCGTCGCTCATAAGTAGCTTGGTGATCTTATTCTCGTTGTAGGTAAAGTTAAAACCTAAGGTTAGGTTCATATCCTTTTGCGAGATGGGGATAAGGTTAAGTCCAATCTCAACCCCTTTATTCTCGAGGCTTCCTACGTTTGTTAGCAGTGTGTTGGAGAAGTTGCTGCCGCTGGGAATATTAATTGTGTTTAGTAGATCTTCAGTTACCCTTTTGTAAATGTCAATCGAGCCACTTACCCTGTTGTTAAAGAATCCAAAGTCGAGACCAATATTTTGGGTAGTTGTTTCTTCCCATTTAATATCGGGGTCGTATGCATTTGGCCTAAGTGTTGGAAGGAATACTCCACCAATTGGATAATACGAGCCTTCAGCAGATGCTATGTACTGTGCTTGTGCAGGGTAGTTGTTTCCAATATCCTGTTGGCCTGTGATACCCCAGCTGGCGCGTAGTTTAAGATCTGATAAGGCTTCAACGCCATTTAAGAATGACTCCTCGTTAATTTTCCAGGCAAAAGCAACTGATGGGAAAAGACCCCAGCGGTTACCTTCGGCAAAACGCGATGAACCATCGTTTCTAACCGTTGCTGTAATAAGGTAACGATCTTTAATGCTGAAGTTAACGCGTCCAAAGAAAGAAATAAGGATATTCTCGTTAATAAACGATGAACTATCGGACTTTTGGTAAGGATGTGTTTCATCAACAATACCGCGAGTATAGCTTTTACCTTCACGCTCAAAGTGCTGATACGAGTATCCGGCCACTGCGTCTAAACGGCTGTCGATGCTAGTTAAATCCTTGTTGTAGTTTAGGTAAAAATCCAAAAGTTTGTTGGAGTTCTTAGCGCTGTAATCAGTAAGTTTTCCCCAGTCGAGTGGCGCAATTAGCGTAGATGGGGAAGTGGTTGGGCGATTGTTGTGACCTTCACTTTCGGTTAGGTCGGCAGCCAAATTTAGGTTGGCGCTTAATCCATCAACAAATGGTAATTTGTAATCAAACTGAATGTTACCAATAAACCTGTTAACCACCGATTTGTTATCTGCTGCCATAAGCTGCTCAACAGGGTTTGGAGTACCCAGGTTTGCGCCGTAGTTCTCCCACTGGAAGTATCCATCGGAAGCAGTGTTGCCATCAAAAATGGCTTGAGTTGGATCCATATTAATAGCAGAACCCAAAGCACCATGATCGCCAAAGTTGTGGTTTGTGCTCATCCCTTTGGCATTAAGATTAACCTTAAGTGATTTGTTTAGGAACGAGGGGCTAAGATTAATCGCACCGGTCATACGCTCCATGCCAGTATTTTTCATAATACCGTCTTGGTTGGTGTATCCTACCGAAACTTGATAAGGAAGCACCTTATAAGCACCATTAAAGCTTAGGTTATGATCCTGAGTGAAGGCATTTCTAAAGAGTTCACTTTGCCAGTTGGTGTTGGCTGAACCAAGAAGGCTTAGATTTGACAACCCAAAAAGATCGCGATGCTCGTAGGCAATTTCTCTAAGTTGGTCGCCAGAGTATACATCCATTAGTTTAATTGCCGAAGCAATTGAGGTATTTACACTGTAGTTAACCTTTAGAGGAGCACCTTCTCTACCTTTTTTGGTTGTAATAATAATAACCCCGTTCGAAGCACGAGAACCGTAGATAGCTGTTGAAGATGCATCTTTTAGTACGGTTACCGACTCAATGTCGTTGGGGTTAACAATTGATAGGAAGTTCGAACTTCCCGATACGTTGGCGTTGTCAAGAGGAACACCATCTACTATAATAAGGGGATCGTTAGATGCGTATAACGAAGATCCCCCTCTTACACGAATCTTTGCGCCCGAACCTGGTGCTCCACTGTTGGTTGTAATAACCACACCAGCCGATTTACCAATTAAAAGTTCCTGAGGAGTAGTAATGGAACCTTGGTTAAAGTCCTTTGAGCTAACGGTGGTAACCGAACCGGTAAGGTCGGTCTTTCTAACCTGACCATAACCAATTACCACAATCTCATCAAGGGTTTCAACCGCTTGAATAAGGGAAACATTAATGGTAGACCTGCCGTTTACAGCCTCTTCCAATGTTTGGTAACCAATGTACGAGAATACCAGCGTAGCGGTAGGCTCCACATTAATAGAGTAGCTACCAAACCCATCGGTAGTGGTACCCAGATTAGTGCCCTTAACTACCACGGTAACTCCAATAAGAGGTGAGCCATCCGAGGCATCGGTTACTTTACCAGTTACGGTCTGTGCCTGCGCCCATGCCATACTTTGGGAAAACGCAAGCAGCAAGAAAAGCGTAACACATTTAAAAACAGTAGTTTTCTGCTTCATATTCGAATTAGTTAAATTTGTTGATTAAAATAAAAGTTAGCTACTTTTTTTATTCCAAATTCTGCATCAATTTAGCTTTTATTTAACATTAAGTCAATGATATTTAATTAACAATACCCCCTTTTAACCGCAATCGTTGTCACAAACGAGTGCGCAAACGTTTGAAATTTAAACATGTGTTTAATGATTTGTTTTTGTGCCAATTTTTTATCCATTACATCTATAATATTTGCTAGAGTAACACTTAATACCTATATTTGGTTTGCTAATTATTGCCAACTTCAACAATTCCCTGAGAGGTTATGAAATCACCCAACGTTACCATAAAAGATATTGCTAAGCTATTAAGCATTAGCCCTTCTACTGTATCCCGCGCTCTTAAAGATCACCCAGATATCAGCCAGTCAACAAAGGATCAGGTGAATAAACTGGCCGCTGAGATGAATTATAGACCAAATCCTATAGCGCTCAGTTTAAGGAATAGGAAGAGCAATGTGATAGGTGTGGTGATACCTGAAATTGTACACTACTTTTTCTCCTCGGTAATTAGCGGAATCGAAAAGGTAGCCAATGAGCATGGTTACAGCGTAATCGTAAGCCAGTCGGGCGAGATCTTTGCGAAGGAGGTAGAGGTTTGCGAAACCTTCCGGCATAGCATTATCGATGGCCTATTAATATCGGTATCGAAGCAGACTGAGGATTTTTCGCATCTGCAGCAGCTCGACGACGATGGCATTCCCGTGGTTTTCTTCGATAGGGTTATCGAGGGGTTTAATGCCGATCGCGTGCTGATAAACGATTACGAGGGGGCATTTCAGGCAACCCAGTACCTTATTGTTGAGGGACGTAGACGGATCGTTCACTTTTCGGGACCTCAGAAACGTCTTATTGGCAGCAATAGGCTAAAAGGGTATCTAGATGCCCATCGAAAAAACGGCGTGGTGATAGACGAATCCCTTATTATTAACTGCGATACCTTTGAGAAAGCCCTCGAAGAAACTCAAAAGTTGGTCGATAGTGGGATTAAGTTTGATGCCATTTTCACCGTGAATGACTTTACGGCTGCAGGTGTTTTAAAAATTCTGCGAAGGAACGGCATTCATGTCCCCGAGGATATTTCGGTAGTTGGCTTTGGCAACGACTACATGGCCGAAATGGTTGAGCCCACTTTAACAACTGTATCGCAACCAGGTTTTACCATGGGCGAAAAGGCCATGGAGATGCTAATTACAAGAATCAACAGCGAAAAGAATGTGGAGCAGAGAACCGAAATATTGCCTACTTCAATTGTAGTCCGTAAAACCACAAGAAGTCGCTAGAAAAAAAAGAAAAAAATATTTCGTTTCTCGTAATCGTTTGAAATGGTGTTTAACTTATTACAAGCCTTACTGTAAGAGTACTTACTGCAATAAAATATTTGCAAAGCACTATTTTTCGTCTTATATTTGACCAGCTACATTTTTTATCCCACCTTCTTTCCAGTTTCTGGAAAAGTTTTTTCTATTGGATTTATCATAACTATTAATAATAATCGTGATGACTAAACGACCCCGTTTATCATTTTGGCAGATATGGAATATGAGCTTCGGATTCCTGGGTATCCAGTTTGGGTACGCTCTGCAAAACGCCAACGTAAGTCGGATATTCGAGACACTTGGCGCAAATATCGATGCAATTCCTATTCTTTGGATTGCAGCTCCGGTAACAGGTCTGATTATTCAACCCATCATCGGCCATATGAGCGACAACACATGGGGCCGGTTGGGAAGACGTAGACCGTTCTTTTTAATTGGTGCCATTTTAGCCTCGGCAGCTTTAATTTTTATGCCCAACTCGCCAGTACTATGGGTTGCTGCGGGTATGCTGTGGATTCTCGATGCATCAATTAACGTTTCAATGGAACCTTTTAGGGCGTTTGTGGGCGATATGCTGCCCAGCGAGCAAAGAACTAAAGGATTTGCCATGCAGAGTTTCTTTATTGGCACTGGTGCAGTAATAGCATCGGCCTTGCCCTACATTCTTACTGAGTGGGTAGGTGTAGCCAATACAGCACCCGAAGGTCAAATACCACCATCGGTTAAATGGTCGTTTTACCTGGGTGCCATAGCGTTTTTTGGGGCTGTACTCCTAACCATTATCAAAACCAAGGAATATTCTCCCGAGGAGTTGAAAGCTTTTGAAGAAGCTGAGCAAGCTGAGGTTAAGCAAAAAACTGGCTCGGAATCAATTGTTCAGCATCAGGAAATAGCTGGAAAATTCTTCCTAAAGCAGAGCTTAATCTGGATTGCCCTAGGGTTTGTTCTTTCGTTAGGTGTGTTATACTTTACCCTTGATCCCAAGCTGTACATTGTTACAATTGGAGTTTTGGCCTTTGGTGTAATCCAGCTAATAGTTGGGTTACTCAAAAATGCTGGAAAGAATGAGGGAGGATTGGTTGTTGTAATCAATGATCTATTCAATATGCCCAAAACCATGGCACAGCTAGCCGTGGTTCAGTTTTTTAGCTGGTTTGCCCTTTTTGCCATGTGGATATACACCACTGCTGGGGTTACAAGTCATATCTATGATATGAAGATTTCGCAGGGCGAGCTTAACCAACTTAAAATGGAGCAGCAAAGGTTAATGGCGCAATCCGATTCGGTTGAAACTGGTTTTAGGTTTACCGTTTTAGATGAGGAGATTCTGAAAATTGAAAACCATTTTGCCAAAGGGAAAGCTGAGGTTGCCGTTCCCCTCCGCCTAGTAAATTTATTCCTTAGAGAGGGAGGAGAATCAGAATCAACCAAGGAGGTCCAGTATCAGAATGCATATCAAATTGATGAGTCGTTGTTCAACAGGTTTACCGTTATTGTTAAGGAGTACAACACGGGAGCAAACTGGGTAGGTATTTGCTTTGCCACCTACAACGGTTTTGCTGCTGTTATGGCATTCCTGCTGGTGATAATTGCCAAGTATACCAGTCGTAAGGTAACCCACGCAATATCATTGGTGGCAGGTGGAATAGGATTAATATCAATCTTCTTTGTTACTAATCCAACAATGCTGCTGGTTTCGATGCTGGGTGTTGGTCTTGCGTGGGCAAGTATTCTGTCGATGCCATACGCAATTCTGGCTGGTTCGTTACCCTCAAACAAAATGGGAACCTACATGGGGATTTTCAATTTCTTTATTGTGATTCCCCAAATCCTGGCCGCAAGTATACTCGGTTTCTTTGTGGGAACCGTGTTTGGTGGTGAGGCAATTTACTCACTTATCCTGGGTGGCGCTTCAATGATTTTTGCTGCGCTTATGGTATTTTTTGTTACCGACCGAGACGACGTGATAGCACACAAGTAGTTTAAACATCTCGCACAAACGTTTCACCTAACCATACTTGTATTGGGTAATGTGTTTGTGTGTAATAAATGATAATTAAATAGCATAATATGAATCCATACCTAAAGCACGACGAGTGGTGCATCATTGAAGAGGGGTTTATTCCGGAGAATACGCGTGCGTCTGAAAGCCTATTTAGTATTGGTAATGGTGCAATGGGTCAACGTGCCAACTTTGAGGAGAAGTACAGCGGGGCTACCCTGCAGGGTAGCTATGTTGCCGGAGTTTACTATCCCGACAAAACCCGTGTGGGATGGTGGAAGAACGGCTACCCCGAGTACTTTGCCAAGGTGATTAACTCAACCAACTGGATTGGAATTGAT
Source organism: uncultured Rikenellaceae bacterium (assembly GCA_964490015.1). Classification (GTDB taxonomy): domain Bacteria; phylum Bacteroidota; class Bacteroidia; order Bacteroidales; family Tenuifilaceae; genus Perlabentimonas. Next base: position 33,490 of record CAZBBA010000015.1, on the reverse strand, counting down.
GTTGATATCAATGGCGAATCGCTCGACTTGGCAAAGTGTTCTGTTGATGAGTTCCGCCGCGTATTAAATATGAAGGAGGGGTACTTGGAGCGCACCTTTATCTGCGAGATGCCCTCGGGGCTAAAAGTTGCAGTGTCGGCAAAGCGCTTTGTTAGTATTGTTTCTCCTGAGTTGGGCGCCATTAGGTACTCTGTTAAACCTCTTACAGGAAAAGCAACAATTAGCATTAAGCCCTACCTTGATGGTGATGTGCGAAACGAAGACTCCAACTACGGAGAGAAATTTTGGGAGGAGGTGGAGCGTTATGCCTCCGAAAACGAGGCCTACCTGGTATCCAAAACCAAAAAACTCGATTTCCACGTGGGGCACGCCATGCGCTACAACGTTTATGTTGACGATAAGCGCTGCGAAATCCATCCCTTTATTATCGATAAGGATCTATTTGTAGGTTCTGGTGTGAAAATCGAAGTGGAGTCGGGAAGTGAGCTTACGGTGTATAAGTATGCTGCAGTAATCTCCAGCTTAAATCACGAGAAGGGTACATTCTCCAAGGTACTTAAGGGCTTACTTAACGATGCCACGGCTAAAGGGTTTGATGCAATGTTGAAGGAACAAGCTGAGGCCTGGGCCGATGTTTGGGCGCATAGCGATATCACCATCGAGGGCGATGTGGCTGCTCAGCAGGCTATCCGTTTCAATATCTTCCAGCTAAGCCAAACCTATACGGGTAAAGACGAACGGTTGAATATTGGCCCAAAAGGTTTTACAGGGGAGAAGTATGGCGGATCCACCTACTGGGATACCGAGGCATACTGCCTGCCCTTTTACATGATTACGCATGGTCAGAAAGTTGCCCGCCAACTGCTTCTATACAGATACAAGCAGCTGGATAAGGCCATTGAGAATGCCCAAAAACTAGGCTTTACTAATGGCGCAGCATTGTTCCCCATGGTAACCATGAACGGCGAGGAGTGCCACAACGAGTGGGAAATCACCTTTGAGGAGATTCACCGTAACGGCGCTATCGCCTTTGCTGTATACAACTATGTTCGCTACACTGGCGATAAGGGGTACCTAGCCAATTTTGGTTTGGAACTCCTAATAGCCATTGCGCGTTTTTGGGCGCAAAGGGTAAACTTCTCGCACGAAAAGGGTAAGTACGTGATGCTAGGTGTTACTGGCCCCAACGAGTACGAGAATAACGTGAATAACAACTGGTATACCAACCTTATCGCATCGTGGTGTATGGAGTATGCCGATGAGGCAGCCAGCTACGTTAAACAAACAGAGCCCGAAAAGTATAAATCTCTGATTCAGAAAATTTCGTTCGACGAGTCAAAAGAACTGGCAAAATGGCGAGAGATTAGGGAAAAAATGTTCTACCCTGTTGATGAGAAACTTGGAGTATTCCTGCAGCAAGAAGGCTATATGGACAAGGAGCAAATCCTCGTAAAGGATCTTGATCCTAAGCAAAGGCCAATCAACCAGAAGTGGAGCTGGGATCGCATTCTGCGCTCTTGCTTCATTAAGCAGGCCGATGTACTTCAGGGGTTATACTTTTTAGAGGATAGATTTGACATTGACACAATTCGTCGTAACTTCGAGTTTTACGAGGCTCGCACAGTGCACGAATCTTCCCTTTCGCCCTGTGTTCACTCTGTACAAGCTGCTCTAATTGGCGATATCAAAAAGGCGTACGAGCTATATCTGCGTACATCGCGCCTCGACCTCGATGACTACAACCACGAGGTGAAAGAAGGTCTACACATTACCAGCATGGCTGGTACGTGGATCTCCATTGTGGAAGGTTTTGGTGGAATGCGCTTAAGAAATAATATGCTTGTATTTAACCCGCTAATCCCAGAGCAATGGAAATCGTACAGCTTTAAAGTTTGGTTTAGGGCCAACGTGTTAAAGGTTAACGTGAATGGAAGCGCAATAACCATCACCAACGAGGAGGGGCCATCGCTAACCGTTAAGGTATTCGGAGTAGATCATCCTATCCCTGTAAGTTCACAGACCATTATTAGCAAGTAGTTTATGTAAGAAATAAGAATTAAGAGATTCTCAGCACCTTGAGAATCTCTTAATCTTATGTAAATTTGAGATGATTTTCAACTTACCCCAGCTGTATGGACCATATCTATGTGTTTATTACGTTGATAGTAGTTCTTGGCCTATTTGTTTGGGGTAAGATTAGGCACGATTTTGTGGCTCTTATCGCCCTGTTTGTGCTGGTTATACTCGGTTTAATTCCTCCCGATAAAGCGTTCTCGGGCTTTGGCCATCCTGCTGTAATCACAGTTGCGGCAGTTCTCATAATTGGAAGTGCGCTTGAGCATTCAGGGTTAATTGATATTCTTGGGAAGTGGGTTTCGAAAATTGGAAACAATCGAACCCTCCAAATCCTTACACTTTCTCTGGTAGTGGGGTTGGCATCGGCATTTATGAACAATGTGGGTGCACTGGCCATTCTTATGCCCGTTGCCATTAATCTTGCCAAAAAAAGTGGTTCCTCACCATCCTATCTGCTTATGCCCATTGCATTTGCCTCGTTGCTGGGCGGTATGACAACCCTGATAGGAACTCCGCCAAACATAATAATTGCTTCGCTCCGCGCTCAAGAAATGGGCGAGCCTTTTGGCATGTTCGATTTTGCACCCGTGGGATTTGGGGTAATGCTTGTTGGTATCCTTTTTATAGCCCTGCTCGGTTGGCGGTTTATTCCAAAACGAAAATCACAGAAGTCGGAATTGGAATCCTTCAGAATTGAGGATTATATAACTGAAGTTTTGGTTACCCAAAATTCAAAGATCATCAACAAACCTTTATCGAGTTTGGCTCAGATAACAAAAGCCGATATTCAGATTTTAGGGTTAGTTAGGCAGAATAAGCGCATTCATGCTCCCGACGAGAGCGAAGTGCTCCTAGATGGGGATATAATAATTCTTGAAAGCGATACTCAAGCCCTAAAAGGCTTTATTGAGGATACAGACCTAAAGCTGGTAGGTGATAAGAAATTTCGCAGCGATGCAGTGGGATCAAAAAGTATAGCCATTAGGGAGGCCGTTGTAATGGCCGATTCGCCTCTTATGGGTAGAACAGCTGCTGGAATGAAAATGAGGAGTCGTTTTGGTGTTAACCTTTTGGCCGTGTCGCGACGCGAGGAGAAAATTCATCGCCGGCTCGATCGGGTAGTCTTTCGAAATGGTGATGTGCTGATGCTGCAGGGCCGAGAGCACATGATTGCTGAAACCATTGTGGCTATGGGATGCCTACCGTTGGCACGACAGGGCTTAAGAATAGGATATGAGCGAAAGATAGCATTGAGTCTTGGAATATTCGTTACTTCTGTACTGCTTATAATCACCGGATTATTGCCTGTACATATTGCATTCCCAATGGCTGCTGCTGGCATGGTTTTATTGGGGTTATTACCCGTTAAGAACATGTACACTAGCATCGATTGGCCTGTGATAGTACTTTTGGGAGCAATGCTCCCTGTGGGTGCAGCGCTCGAAACCTCGGGAGGGGCATCGCTAATTGCTCAGCAAATACTCGGTATTTCTGGTGCAATTCCAACGTGGGCTACACTTACAATTCTTTTGGTATCGACAATGCTTCTATCGAATGTGATTAACAATGCTGCCACGGTGGTGCTAATGGCGCCCATAGCAATTGGCATTGCCAAAGGAATGGGGTTTTGTGTTGATCCATTTTTAATGACAATTGGCATTGGGGCTTCGGCAGCATTTTTAACGCCAATTGGGCATCAATCAAATACTTTGGTAATGGGACCAGGAGGATATAGATTTAGCGATTTTCTTTATATGGGACTTCCCATGTCGATTATTACAGCAGCCATTGCCATTCCACTAATAATGCTTTTCTGGCCACTGTAGAAATAATTAATTGAATAGTAATGAGTAGACAGTTTATGTTTTTTGGTCAATTATTTAATCCCAAGGAGGAGATTATCCTAAGGGATTATTTGGCTCTTGAACGCACTAAGCTGGCCAATGAACGAACCCTGTTGGCCTACTCTCGCACATCGGTGTATATGCTGCTTGGCGGAATCGCTTTCCTCCAGCTGCAGGATTTTAAAGGCATTCGGTGGATAGGTTTTGTAACCCTTGGAATGAGTGTGGTTATAGCCCTTTTTGGGGTGATTCGATTTTTGCGAATTCGATATCGCCTTAGTCAATACTACAAAAGAACATTCAATTCTAACAATAATAACCAAGTAACAGAGTAAATATCAACTTAACATTTTAATACTATGAAAAGATTCCCTGCTGGTGTTCTCACCGGAAAACAAGTACAAGAGGTTTTTGCTGTGGCCAAAGCCGAGGGTTGGGCTATTCCAGCCGTTAACGTAACTGGAACCGATACCATTAACGCAGTGCTCGAAACCGCTCGCGAGGTAGGATCACCTGTTATCGTTCAGTTCTCAAATGGGGGAGCCTCATTCTACGCGGGTAAAGGACTATCTAACGATGGTCAAAAATCGGCTATTCTGGGAGCAATTTCTGGTGCAAAGCATGTTCATCTGCTAGCCGAAGCTTATGGTGTGTCAGTTATCATGCATACCGATCATGCTGCTAAAAAACTTCTTCCCTGGATCGATGGCCTGCTCGATGCTGGCGAAAAGCACTTTAAGGAGACTGGTAAACCTTTATACAGCTCGCATATGCTCGATCTTTCAGAAGAATCGCTTGAAGAAAATATTGAAATTTCGGCAAAGTACCTGGAGCGCATGGCCAAAATTGGCATGACTCTGGAGATTGAGCTTGGCGTAACCGGTGGCGAGGAGGATGGTGTTGACAATACCAATGTTGATAGTTCGAAGCTGTACACCCAACCCGAGGAGGTTTCCTTTGCCTACGAGCATCTATCTAAAGTAAGTCCTAACTTTACTATAGCCGCATCGTTCGGCAACGTTCACGGTGTATACAAACCCGGAAACGTGGTGCTTAGCCCAAAAATCTTGAAGGATTCGCAGGATTTTATCCAAAAGAAGTTTGGCACTGAGGTTAAGCCTGTAAACTTTGTATTCCATGGTGGTAGCGGATCGGAGAAGGAGAAGATTGAGGAGGCCATTAGCTACGGGGTTATCAAAATGAACCTCGACACCGACCTTCAGTGGGCATTCTGGGATGGAATCCGTCAGTACTCGGCCGATAAGTTCAACTACCTGCAAGGCCAGATTGGCAACCCCGAGGGCGACGATAAACCCAACAAGAAGTACTACGATCCCCGCGTTTGGCTTCGTAAGGGCGAGGAGAGCATTATTAAGCGGTTAAAAACCTCATTCGAGGATCTTAACTGTATAGGAAGAGGATAATTTACTTGACGCAGCTTACTCCTGTTTTTGCTGGAGTAGGCTGCGTTTTTATTTCGATTTGATATGAAGAGGATTGGTTTTCTGTTACTTTTTGCGCTACTGGGTGTTTCATTATCTGCTCAAACCCTTAGTCGTGTTGAACCACCTAGCTGGTGGGTTGGAATGAACAGTAATGAGTTACAGCTTATGGTCTATGGAGCTAATATTTCCAACTCCGAGGTAAAATTTTCCTATCCAGGAGTAAGGCTTGTGAGCGTGGTTAGGGTGGCAAATCCAAACTATCTTTTTATCAATTTGATAATTGAGGATGGCGTTAAACCCGGAAAGTTCGATATCTTTTTCAAGTTTTCAAAGAAAAAGGTTCTTACCTATACCTTCGAGCTGCGTGAGCGCGAGCCCGGCTCTGCTAATCGAAAGGGTTTTGATGCCTCGGATGTGATTTATCTTCTATACCCCGATAGGTTTGCCAATGGCGATCCTACCAACGATCAGGTTCAGGGAATGCGCGACGAGCATAATCGGTTAGACCCCTACGGCAGGCATGGAGGCGATATCCAGGGGATTATCAATAATCTCGAATACTTTAGTAAACTAGGTGTTACAACGCTTTGGCTAAATCCAGTACTTGAGAACGATCAGATTTCGCAGTCGTACCACGGTTACGCAATAACCGATTTCTACAGGGTCGATCGGCGGATGGGTACCAACGAGCTGTACCGTGAGCTGGTAAAAGCTGCTCATCAACAAGGGTTGAAGGTTATTAAGGATTTGATCTTTAACCATTGTGGCGATATGCACTGGTGGATGAGCGATTTGCCCATGTCCGATTGGGTTAACTGGTGGCCCGAGCACACGCAGTCGAACTACCGGCAGTCGGCAGCTTTCGATCCGCACGCCTCGCTGCGCGATGTAAAGTTGATGACCAATGGCTGGTTTGCCCGCCAAATGCCCGATTTGAATCAGCAAAATCCGTTTGTGGCCAAATATCTCACGCAGAATACCATTTGGTGGATTGAGTACGCTGGCCTAAATGGCTTTAGGATGGATACCCATCCCTATGCCGATAAAACGTTTATGGCGCAGTGGTGTAAGGCCATTGCTACCGAGTATCCCAACTTTACTATTGTTGGGGAGACCTGGTACAACTCATCAGCCTCAATCTCATACTGGCAAAAGGATGCGCGTAATGCCGATGGGTACAACTCGCACCTGGAATCGGTTATGGATTTTCCGTTGATGAATGCCATAAACAAGGCTTTCGACGAGCCCGATGGCTGGGATACTGGCATGGCTCGCCTGTACGATGTGCTTACGCAGGATTTTGTGTACGCCAATCACAACAATCTGCTGATATTTGTCGATAACCATGACAAGGGGCGCTTTCAGCGCGATACTACTTTGGATATTGCAAGGCTTAAGCTGGCCATTGCATTTCTGCTGACCACGCGTGGTATTCCTCAGATATACTATGGAACCGAAATTCTTTTGCCCGGTGATGTTGATAAGGGAGGCCACGGCGATATACGGCGCGATTTTCCCGGAGGTTGGCCATCCGATTCTCGCACAGCTTTTACTGCCCAAGGGAGAACAACCAGCGAGAATGATATTTGGAATTATATTTCAAATATTCTGCATTGGCGACAATCGGCCAGCGCCATACATTCGGGTAAACTAACCCATTTTAACCCCGACAACGGGGTATACACCTACTTCCGGCACAACCAGAACCAAACCGTTATGGTAATTATCAATAATGGTTACGAGCAAAAGGAGATTGATGGCGGTAAGCTCCAAGAAATACTTAGTCGATTTTCTGCCGGAACCGATATCATATCTGGTCAGCAGCTCACAAATCTTAGTAAGATTGATTTAGCCCCACGAACGGCTATGATTATCGAACTACGCTAAACGATTTTAAGATTATTAATTAATTCATGTAGGTTAATTATTTATAAACATATAGTTATGAGAAAACTAAGAGTACTTTTTTTAACAGCTTTCATAATATCAAGTTTTATGGCTTCTGCTCAGGAATTAATTCGTGTTGAGCCCCCAAACTGGTGGGTTGGCATGCAGAATAAGGAGTTGCAGCTCCTAGTTTACGGAAAGGACATAGCCAAAACCGAGGTTGAAATGGCTTACCCCGGCGTGCAGCTGGTAAGCATCGATAAGATGGAAAACCCCAACTACCTTTTTATTAATCTTACCATTGACGAAAGCGCTGTTGCTGGTAGTTTCGATATTAGTTTCAAAGTATCGAAACGTAAAAGTTTGAAGTACACCTATCACCTAAACCAGAGGCGCGATGGCTCAGCGCAACGCAAAGGATTCGATGCCTCGGATGTGATGTATTTGCTTTTCCCCGATCGGTTTGCCAATGGCGATCCTGCCAACGATCAGGTAAAGGGCATGTCCGATAAGTTTAACCGTGAGGATCTGTACGCCCGCCACGGCGGCGATATTCAGGGGATTATTAATCATCTCGATTACATTAAGGAGTTGGGCATGACCGCCATTTGGGTAAATCCCGTTTTCGAGAGCAACCAGCCCTGGCAGTCGTACCACGGATACGCAATTACCGATTTTTACAAAATCGATCAACGTCTTGGAACTAATGAGTTGTACAGAACCTTTGTAAAGGAGTCGCACGATAGAGGAATGAAGGTGATTAAGGATATGATCTTTAACCACTCGGGCAGCGAGCACTGGTTTGTGAAGGACTTACCCTCGGCCGATTGGGTAAACCAGTGGTCCGATTTTACCCGTTCGAACTACCGTAGCCCAACCAACTTCGATCCCTACGCCTCCAAGGCCGACAGCAAGCTAATGAGCGATGGCTGGTTCGACACTCACATGCCCGACCTAAATCAGCGTAATCCATTCTTGGCAAAATATCTAATCCAAAATAGTATTTGGTGGGTAGAGTGGGCCGATTTGGACGGCATTCGCATGGATACGCATCCTTACCCCGACAAGGAGTTTATGGCCCGCTGGGCCAAGGAGGTGATGGCCGAGTACCCCAATTTTAACATTGTGGCCGAGGCATGGCTTAACTATCCTGCTTGGTGTGCCTACTGGCAAACTGGTGCTCTTAACCGCGATGGGTTCGATTCGCACGTTCGTAGCGTAATGGATTTTCCTCTGCAAATGGCAATGAATAAGGCATTCGACGAGGAGCAGGGCTGGGATACTGGATTATCGCGCTTATACGAGATACTAGTTCACGATTTTTTATACCCCGATCCGTTGAACATCCTTGTTTTTGCTGATAATCACGACATTTCGCGCTTTATGAAGGATAAGGAGATGGCTATTGGCCGCTATAAACTGGCCATGGCTTTCCTGCTTACCACTCGTGGTATTCCTCAAATTTACTATGGAACTGAGATTTTAATGGATGGCGACGATGTAAATGGTCACGGAGTGCTCCGTCAGGAGTTTCCCGGTGGCTGGGCCGATCACAAACGCTCTGCCTTTACTGCCGATGGCAGAACAAAGAAGGAGAATGAAGCCTGGAATTATATGAGCACTCTGCTCAATTGGCGTAAGAATGCCAGTGTGATTCACAATGGTGAGCTAATGCAGTTTATTCCCGACAACGAGGTTTATGTTTACTTCCGTTACAACCAGGAGCAAACGGTTATGGTTATCCTGCATAATGGCTATCAGCCCAAGGTACTTAAAACCGAAAGGTTTAACGAGATGCTTTCGAAATTTAGCACTGGAAAGGATATAATTACTGGCAAGGAGCTAAACGATTTAGGCAAGATTCAGCTGTCGCCCCGCTCGGCTATGGTAATTGAATTAAAGTAGCATTGGAAATTGGACCGCTGATGAAGCAGATCTTAGGAATTGACACTGATATTTTTTCTTATCTGCGCAAATCTGCATAATCTGCGTCATCAGCGTTCCATAAAATTCGAAAATATGAAACACCCATGTAAGGTAGCTTGCACAACCGATCTCGTCTGAATGACGAGAGAGCTCACCGAAGGTAAACACCGATGAACAACCGAACCGCCGGCTGGCGGTGAGCTCGGCATAGCCAAACTTTGGGTGTTCCATCCGCTCGATAAGGTTCGCTAAAAGGAAAACAGTAACGTGTTTTATATTAACGATATAAATATTTTGTACGGATGAAAAGATTACTTTTTATTTCCATCGCATTCCTACTCGCCTCGTGTGGCGCCAGGGAGGTTATTCCTCATTACGCCAAGCAGTCGGATATACATGGACTGGCTTCGGTTGTACCATTGGCAGGTGCGAAAAGCGAGGTGATCCTCGAGGATTACTTCCTAGATGTATCCATAATCGATTCGGTGGTTGCTCCCAGCAACTTCGATGTGCTTATGGCTGCTGATAAAAAATTTGCAAAGTTAGTCTCGCAGAATGAGACCATTCCGCAGCTCTCCGAGCTGAAGGTGTGGGCCAACGGCGCTTGCTACTCGCTGCTTATGCGCAAAAGTCGTAAGTTATCCGTGGAGTTTACCTATCAGCCCAAAGGAAAACAGCCAAAATCGGTGCAGCTAACGGGTCAAATCAACGACTGGAACCCCAGCAAAACCAACCTCGAGAATGTGGATGGCGTTTGGAAAACCACGCTGCTGCTCAACCCTGGTAAGTACCACTACCAGGTGGTGATCGATGGCAAGTGGATGCTCGATCCGGCCAATCCCGAGATTGAGGATAACAACATCGGCGGACAAAACTCGGTGCTGCGGGTAGGGGAGAGCAACCCCAATTTGCTGCCGTTTATCTATACAAAGGATACAGAAGCTGAAAAGATTTTTATTGGATTTGAGAACAGTGTAGATGAACTGTTTGTGTTCTGGGAGAACTATCGTCTCGACAATAATTTTGTGACGATCGATGAAACGGGTGCAACGATTACCATTCCTGCCAATGCCAATGGGTTAAAGCGTTCGCATATTCGGGTGTGGGCCTACAACGCCGAGGGCGAGTCGAACGACCTGCTAATTCCCCTCGAGGGACGCCGTGCCGTAACATCCACAGCGCAGCTGAACCGCTCCGATCTGCATACGCAGATAATGTACTCGCTGATGATTGACCGTTTTCATAACGCCAATATCGATAACGATCACCCTGTTGATGATCCCGAGATTCATCCCAAGGCCAACTACTACGGTGGCGATATTGCTGGGATAACCAAAAAGATTACCGATGGCTACTTCGGCGAGCTGGGCATTAACACCATTTGGGTTTCGCCCATCACGCAGAACCCGCTTGGAGCTTACGGATTATACCCTGAGCCCCGCACTAAGTTCTCGGGCTACCACGGGTACTGGCCCATTTCGTCATCAAAAGTCGATTTTAGGTTTGGAACCTCCGATGACGTGCACCTGATGCTGGCCGAGGCGCATAAGCGCGATATCAACATAATTCTCGACTACGTGGCCAACCACGTACACCAGGAGCATTCGCTTTACCAGAAGCATCCCGATTGGGCAACGCCCCTTTACCTGCCCGATGGTACCATGAACACCGAGAAATGGGACGAGCATCGCTTAACCACCTGGTTCGACACGTTTATGCCCACGCTCGATTTGGAACGCCCCGAGGTGTACGAGCCTATGACCGACTCGGCCCTGTACTGGGTAACCCAGTATAAGTTCGATGGGTTCCGTCACGATGCCACCAAGCATATCCCCGAGGTTTTCTGGAGAATGCTTACACGAAAGATAAAGGAGAATGTAGAACCCAGCAGAACCATCTACCAGATTGGTGAGACCTACGGCAGCCACGAGCTTATATCGAGCTACATTGGCAGCGGAATGCTCAATGGCCAGTTCGATTTCAATGTCTTTGATGCCGCAACGGCAACCTTTGGTCGCATTGACGTGCCCTTTACCAATCTGCATAGCAAGCTAATTGAGGGCTTTAGCTACTACGGTTGGAACAACCTGATGGGCATTATCACTGGCAACCACGACAAGGGAAGGTTTATCTCCTACGCTGGCGGTGCTGTGTCGTTCGACGAGGATGCCAAGAAGGCCGGATGGACTCGCCATATTGGCGTGGGTGACCCTGTGGGCTACAAGAAGCTACAAATGCTTAATGCGTTTAACCTTACCATTCCTGGAGTTCCCACCATCTACCAGGGCGATGAGTTTGGACAACCTGGTGGCAACGATCCCGACAATCGCAAGATGATGCAGTTCGACGATCTGAATCCACAGGAGCAGCAAACCATTGCCATCACTAGGAAGTTAACTAACCTACGCCGAACCAATATGGCGTTGAATTACGGAACCTTTGAGCCTGTACTGGTGAACGACAAGGTATATGCCTACGCCCGAACTTATATGGGCAATGTGGTGCTGGTGGTTTTCAACAATTCCAGCGCAGCTGCCGATATTGCCATGGAGTTACCCGCCCGTTTTGCACAGCTGAACTTTATTAGTAATTTCGATAACGAGTTTTCGAAAAGTGGTGAAAACTTAAACGTTAAGCTTCAGGGTTTCTCGTTTGAGGTATTTACTACACAATAGTTATTACCTATAGATTCATTGCTTCGTTTCGTCATCATTTTTGACGAGACGAAGCAATCTTTATTTCAGAGATCGCTTCACCCACCAAAAAAACGGTGTGTTCGCAATGACGAACATGATATCTAACATTGGTAGCTTAATGAGCGAAGCAATCTATTTGGTTTTAATAGATTGCTTAGCTCGCCAAAGGACGGCTCCCTCGCAATGACGAAAACCTCCTGTTATTGCTTCATCCGCCAGCCGGCGGATGAAGCAATCTGTTTTAAAGAAACGTTGCGGTTAGGAGATCGCTGCGCTATGCTTGCCATGAAGGAAATATCGCTATTCAACCCCTCCGGGGTTGTGCGAATACCCGCATCCTCCGCCCCGCATGGTATGCGGGGTTATTTTAATTCGATCCCTTCGGGATCGGTGGTTATACTCGCTATAGATCAAAGTCAGACCTCCTACCAGTTGCTCTATCCCGCCATCTCCCTCTGTGGCCCTTTGTGGCTTCTCTGTGTCCTTTGTGTTATAGCTTTTTAGGGATTCCATAGAGTTCCGCGGAGGGTACACAGGGTTACACTGTGATATTTTTATTACAACATTCTTTATCTACTCCCATAACCATTTTACGCATGGCATTGTTCCCTGCAAATTGCCAACCCTTTTTTTGGGGCATGGCAGATACTGGAGCTTTTCCCTTGCCCACGACCTCAAGCATGGCAGAAACCCGAGTTTTTCCCTTGCCCACGACCTCAGGCATGGCAGATACTGGAGCTTTTCCCTTGCCCACGACCTCAGGCATGGCAGAAACCCGAGTTTTTCTCTTGCCCACGACCTCAGGCATGGCAGAAATCCGAGTTTTTCCCTTGCCCACGACCTCAGGCATGGCAGAAACCCGAGTTTTTCCCTTGCCAGAAGTTCAGGTATGGCATTGTAGGGCTACAACGAGCAATTAAAAAACTCAGGCAAGGGATTGTAGGGCTACAACGGGCATTTAAATAAATGATTCTACCACGACTTTAATGGGTCGCACATAGTTCATCTAAAATTGTATGCTCCAATATATAGTAATTTTTTAGCAGTTCAATATTATCGGTGCGCTGCAACATTTTTTTACATCCTATGAGGTTATTTTACAAATATCAGCGATGCTACGCACCTAGATATAAACTAGGCAAGCAAAAAACTGAAGTATATTCGTTCCCCATACTTGTGGGCAAGGATCAACGGAGGCATATTTTTAAATGGGCAATTTCTACTAATGGAACTATGGGTTTGCCCCTATGTGGAGTTATGGTTAGCAATAGGTGACCCAATGATTTTAGGCGAAGCGAGTTATAGTTTCGATGTAATCAAGAATTTTACCAACTTCACCGGGACTAAACCACTCAATCGCCTTATCCCTGGCCCACCAGGTAAGCTGCCGCTTGGCGTAGTGGCGCGAGTTGCGCTTAATTAGCTCAATGGCCTTTTCCAATGATACTTTTCCATCGATATAATCGAATATCTCGCGGTAACCAACCGTTTTCAACGCATTATGATGGCGATGGGGGTAAAGGCTTTTTGCCTCGTCAACCAGTCCCTCGTCAATCATCTGATCAACGCGGAGGTTTATTCGCTCGTAAAGTTCCTCGCGGGGTAGGTTTAGGCCAATCTTTACGATTTTGAATGGCCTTTCCCTTTGGGGATTAGTGCGAAGGCTGCTGTACGGCTTGCCCGTTTGCAGGCAAACCTCCACGGCCTTGAGCACGCGCTGCGAGTTTTTCAGATCAACCCTTTGGTAATGCTCGGGATCGAGCAGTTTTAGCTGGGATCTAAGGCTTTCGATGCCCTCCTCCTTAAGCTGCCTTTCCAGCGCTTTGCGCAGCTTGGGATCGGGCGTGGGAAAATCGTCGATGCCATTGCACACCGCATCGATGTAAAGCATTGAACCGCCCACCATCATGGCTACGGTATGCGATTGGTAAATGTTTTCCAGAATGCTAAGCGCTTCTATTTCAAACATTCCGCAGCTGTATCGTTCTGTTATCGATTTGTGCCCAACCAGATGGTGCGGCACAGTAGATAGCTGATCAGGCGTGGGAGCAGCCGTGCCAATGCGCATCTCGCGGAAAAACTGCCTGGAGTCGCACGAAACAATTGGCGCATCGAAATGCTTGGATATGGCCAAGCTGGCGCTGGTTTTTCCAACACCGGTTGGGCCTAAAAGTACAATTAGATGCTTACTTGTCAACTTAGTTTGGAATTCAGGGGATATTAAAAATCCTCTTCAGAAAAACCCTCCGACTCAAAATCAATACCCTCAAGTGAGGAGATATCGTTGGTGATCTCCCCAAACTCTTCCTCGTCCTCAAAGATGTTGTCCATGGAGATATCACCCAGCAATAGCTGTTCCGGAGGTGTGCCAACGGCTGTCTTACACCTTGGGTATTTTACATCGGGTTGGGGTTGGCTTATATCGGAGAGCTCAATGAAAAAACAGCGATCGGAAAAGATATCGAAAACATATAGCAGGCGATCCTTTTTATTCTTAAGCAGGTCGCTAAGCTTAACCGATTCCATGGGAATGGCGGCAGGACCGGCATCATTTTCCATATCAATCAGCGTAAGCTCAAGGCCTTTGTTCCATTGCTCGTCGGTGATAAAAAAGGAGGCCAGCTGCGATGGGTCGAACTCCAAATCGCTTTGTAGAAATTTATGAAAACTCAGGAAAGTCTCGTTGCATGGCATCTCGTACTCGCGTAGGAATGCTTTTTCGTCACCCGAGATCATTCTAAATTTGAAAATCATGGCAAATAGGTTTTCTGCAAAATAAGTAACATGATGGGGATTTAAAAAATGTTTAGCCAAAAATATTCTAATCCTTACAGTGATGCCAAAAACTTAATGGTATCGATACCATCGGCATAGTCGTGTAGTTGAGGGTTTTGGGTGCTTCCAGGCAGTATCCTATTGGGAATTTGCGGAATTGCTGAAACCACGCATTGCAGACTGTCGGCATGGCCGCTTATGTACCCTTTAACGCTCTCAAGATTGGTGTAATGTTGGTAGTAAAGAGTACCCACTGGGCTTCCCAAGCCCTCGTCGGGCTTAACGAGCAGAAAACCCGTATCGAGGTGCTCAACTTGGTTCAATAGGAAAATTGCCCTGTGATACTCGTAGTTATTGGCGTACTTATTATGGTTTACGATGCTGCTGAAACCGCTAAAGGCATCTAGTAGACGATGCAAGTCATAATCCTTTGGAACCAGCAGCTTGGAGACATTCCGGCACCCCAGCCCAAAATGGGTAAAGATATCAGAGGCAAGCCCAGCCAGCTCATCGGCTGTTTCATCTCCCGAAAGAATCGCAATACTATGCCTGTTCTTACGAATAATGTTTGGGTACTTTCCAAAGTAGAACTCAAAGTATCTGGCCGAGTTGTCGCTACCCGTGGCAATAATCGCCTCGAAATGCTCAAACTTATCCTCCGTGATAGAAATTATCTCCTTAAATCGTGGTTCAATTGTGGTTAGCAGATTAACTAGCGCCTGCATTAGCCCGCCATCCTTCGACGATATTTTACCCAAAAGCTGATGGCCAGCCATAAGCACGCTAAGCATATCGTGAAATCCTACAAATGGAACATTGCCAGCCATCACAACTCCAATTCTTTTTCGATTAATTGGATTAAAGAAATCCGATGGATAATTGGTTACCCACTGCGTTAGCTTTTCATCCGACAACCACTCCCTAGCAATTGCCTTAATGGCAAGCTGGCAGTTTTGGGGTGTAAACCAGGGGTTGTGGTGGTGTGCTGTATTTACCGTTTGCCAAAAGTTGGCTGTATTAGGCGAATCAGTGAGTATTTCGTTACCCAGCTTAGCAAAAGCATTTATTCTGTCTTGTAATTCCATCATTTATATGTTAACCTCAAATTTATCTTCCCACTTTTCAGCAAAGTTAACACTTTAGTATCGTTTTAGTGATATAGAAAAGTATTACCTTTGGTCGTATATTTATTAAAGTACATCATAGGATGAAAAGCGTAAGCCTTTTGGTAGAGAATCTTAGAGTATCGTTTGGTGCCATTCGATCCAATACTCTACGCACTATTTTAACCATTCTGATTATTGCCGTGGGCATTATGGCGCTGGTGGGCATTCTTACGGCCATCGATTCCATAAAGAAGAGCATAAACGATGAGTTTACCATGATGGGGGCCAATACTTTTAGCATCCAAAGTAGAGGAATGAACATTCAGGTGGGCGGACAACGATATAGGACTATAAATCACTCTCACATTAGCTATCAGCAAGCCCGCGATTTTATCGATCGGTTTGAGTTTCCAGCAACTGTCTCCATGTCCGTTTGGGCTTCGGGCGCTGCTACCATCAAGTATCAATCAAAAAAGACCAATCCCAATGTTTCGGTTCGTGGCGTGAGCAATGGCTATTTCGAAACGGCTGGGCTGGATATTGAAAAGGGCAGGATTTTTTCGAGCCACGAGGAGGAGAACGGTTGGGCTGTTGCAGTAATTGGCACAAGCATAGCCTCTCAGCTTTTTGATAAGAACGAGGATCCGCTTGAGAAGGTAATTAGCGTTGGTAGCGGTAAGTATAGGGTGATTGGCGTAATGAAGTCGAAAGGCGATGCCTTTGGGGGTGGCCCTAACCAATCGGTTTTGTTGCCCGTTCACAACGTGGCCACCTACTTCTCGAGGCCTCAAATGAACTACACCATCAATATTAAACCGCAGAATCCACTCCACCTCGAGTACGCGGTGTCTGAGGCCGAGGGCATTTTCCGGATTGTCCGAAACCTGAAAGCATCCGATCAGTCCGATTTTAATATCGAGAAGAGCGATACCCTTGCCAAGATACTACTCGAAAACATAAAGTACGTCACCATTGCCGCCACACTAATCGGGATTATAACCCTAATTGGTGCTGCAGTAGGACTAATGAATATTATGCTTGTGGCCGTTGCCGAACGCACCCGCGAAATTGGAACCCGCAAGGCTATGGGGGCCAAATCATCAACCATAAAGCAGCAGTTTCTTTTTGAGGCCATAGTTATTTGTCAGCTGGGTGGCGTGTTGGGAATTATTTTAGGTATTCTTATGGGAAATCTTATCTCGCTTTTAACCGGAAGCGCTTTCGTTATTCCTTGGCTATGGATGGCCTTAGGCGTGGTAATTTGCTTTGTGGTAGGGTTAACATCGGGATACCTGCCAGCGGTAAAAGCTGCAAAACTCGATCCCATTGAGGCGCTTAGGTACGAGTAGCTAGAGAATCAGCAAGAGCAAGGGTACTGAGCAAGAGAGCGGGATTTTTAATGCTTGTAAGGGTGAATAACGAGAAAGGGTGATTGAAGCAAGAGTTGAAAGTTAGAAAGTCTAAAGTCTAAAGTCTAAAAGTCTAAAGTATAAAGTCTGAAAGTCACTCCAGTCACTCGTCACTCAAGTCTCTTGTCACTCAAACCTAAACTCTAAAC
>CAZBBA010000015.1:0-16077 GCA_964490015.1 uncultured Rikenellaceae bacterium | reverse complement strand
TCACTCCAGTCACTCGTCACTCAAGTCTCTTGTCACTCAAACCTAAACTCTAAACTTTCAACTTTCAACTATTCCTACTCCCTCCCGCAAATCCCCACAAACGGGCAGGTACGGCACTTATTGATGTCGGATGTTTGGGTAAAGGGTATTGATGTGTCTAAAACCTCAGCTACCAGCTTGGATAAGCCATCGCTAAATTCATCCTGGTAAATTCTGAAATCATCTACGGCTTGGTTTTTTGGTTTCTGCGACTGGTTAATATTGAAATCATCGATGCTCTTAGCCGATTTAACAAACCAGAGTGCAGGCTTTATGGCGTTGTTAGGATACAGCTCATTTAGCGCAAGGCTGTAACAGAATGTTTGGAAAACCTCCTTGCATTTGTCCACCTTATCGGGGTTAAATAGGTCGCTTACGGTTTCAAATTTCCCTTTGTATGTGTTTCTTCCCGTTTTGTAATCGATGGACCAAATGGCACCATTATTCTGCTCAAGTCTATCTACAAAACCCCCAAGACGAACCTGATCTAATATTGAATTGTTGGGTAGATTTATGTTGAAGTATACCTCCTGCTCGTGGTTAATTAGCATAAAAGGAGCCCGCTGGGTGTCGAGCCGAAGCATTTTCTGCAGCGTGTAAAGCATGGCGTTGCGGGCAAGCAAGTTTCGTCCCGATAGGCCTTCGGCCTTGGCGTTTGTATCACGTAGAAAGATTTCAGAGAAAACCTTATCAAGCGTATCCTCCAGATGTTTTGGAGTACTAAGTATCGATTTTACCATTTCTTTGGTAACCACTTTACCGTTATACTCCATGTAAAGTTCCTCCATGGTGTTGTGGATAATACGTCCAAACTCCAGTGCGCCCACCTCCTCGGTTACCTCATCCTCCTCGTCGATCCCCACCGCGTAGCGGAAGTAGAAGCGAAGTGGACACGTGATGTAGCTAGTAAGCCCACTTGGCGAAAGCGTAATCCCATTGCCCCGTCGGCTAAGGTTTTTTACAAGGCTCTCAACTACATTATTCGATTTTTCAACATCAATGGGTTGAACAGGGGTAAGCGACAGGTTGTACCCAACCGGTATGGTCTCAATTTTTCCCACCATCTGCTCCATCTCCAGCTGTAATCCAAAGCGGCTCTTCTCGCCACTCGATAATCCCTCAGCTCTACTGCTGTAGACTAGGTAAACGTTTTTTGCCCTATTCAGCAGGCGATAAAAGTAGTAGGCATATACCGCATCGTGGTGCTTGTAATCGGGTAGCCCAAACCCAACCCTCAGCGATGGGGTAACAAATGATACTGGATGATTTTTTCCCGGAAGAATATCATCATTAAACGAGAGAATAATTAGGTTTTCGAAGTCGAGTGCGCGGGTCTCCAAAAATCCCATTACCTGGAGTCCCGATAGCGGTTCACCGCTAAACGAAACGCGTTCCTGGACAAAAACCTTTCGGAGAAGTTGCAGGAATACTCGGTACGTAACCTCAAAATCTACATCCGCTAGCACACCACCTATTCGAGTTAAGCTTTTGTGTAGAGCATACAGGAACTCTAAATCGATGCGCAGCTGCTGGTTATCGGTTTCCGCAGCTTTACTTGCCATTACTTTGGCTATACTGCTGCAGATATCGAGCAGATAGCTGGTAATGGGTTGCTGATTCTCTTGAATTTCAAAGATTTTTTCCAGTAGATTCGACCCCGTTAGCTCCTCCTGTCGGGGGTAAATCCTGTTGCTGCGTTTAATGTTCGAAACAATCTTTACCGATTGTTCAGGCTCGCAGAGCCTTATATATGGATGGTTTAGTATCGAAATCACATCGCGATGGTAGAACCGGAGCACACCCTCGCTGCTGCGCTGACCATTTACCTGTAGCTTAACCAGAAACTCGGCCAGGCTATAGGCTGGGGTCTCCTTTATGGGATATCCCATGGTGATATTCAGCGATTCCACCTCGGAGGGCATGGCTTGCAGGGCGGGCAGCAGTATATTCTCCTTGGGAAATACAATTGCTGATGATACATCGTACTTTGCCCCAGTGCTGCTCATCTCACCTAAAATCCGTGGAATAAGTTTGGTTTGCGCCACGCTGGATGGTGCTGCTATAAGCTTTATGCTCTTTACAGTGGAAGAATTTTCCTCCAATTCTTGGCGCTTCAAAGCATTTGGGAAACTCTGCAGGTTTTGCCGAATAAACAGCCCTGCCTCGTGATTAGGATTATCTACAAAAACCGGATCGTAATCCCAGTAGAATTGCGCATTACAATCGCGCTTGCAGCGATGGAAAAGTACCTTTTCGCACTCGTTCAATGCGTTAAATCCAATAAATGCGATGTGTTGGGGTAGGATAGGGGTTGTATTGGGATTTGCAAGAATTTCTGCAGCCTGCCGATAGATCATCCCCTCATAAGCTATGTTTTCGGAATGTAGTTCATTTCTGAACTGCTGATAAATATCGAGCAGAATACCCCAAACGCTTAGGTAATTCTCGCGAAGCTCCGATACTTGTCCTGAAGTCATCACTCCCAGGTAATCACGTAACGCCTCAGTTTGCTCGGGGGTTAAACCACCAAATTGCTCCTCAATCTCCTTAATATCTTTTATATTGCTGAATATCTGCTTTGGATCAACCAGGTACTTATCAATCTGATCGAAATCGGCCAGCATCACCTCGCCCCAGAAATAGAAACTTTCGAATGGTTCGTTGGTGCCCTTTACGCTGTTGTATATATTGTAAAGCTTGGTGACAAGCTTAATGGGATCGTCGGGGGTGAGGTTGGCAATCCCCTGCATTAGCTCGTTGATGGTTACAACTGGAGGGGTCCAAATGGGCTTATCGATTAATTTGGCAAGATGCGTGTTGAAGAATAGCCCCGCCCTGCGGCTCGGAAAGACAAGGGTTACCACTGAAATGTTTTCGCCGTATCGATTAATTAAATCTTGAGCTACAAGGCTGAGAAAGGATGTCATCTACTCCAGATATTTGTGTAAGGAATACTTTTACCACAAAGATAGAATGATTTTTTTTAGCAATCATTGTGGCTAATAGCTGTTCGGTATCGAACAATTGTGTTACAAATGCGTACGATATACAAGCAAAGCTAAGTTGCTAATTCCTTATTAGCTAGAAATGTAACTTTTATGGTATAGAAGTTGAAAAAAATGAGAAAAACCTAACACAAATGCTACGAAATTATCTACTTACTGCAATTCGCGTATTGAAAAAGAATTCCCTTTTCTCACTAATCAACATTATTGGATTGGCCATTGGCCTTGCTGCATCAATTATTATCTACCTGTGGGTTTATGATGAGCTGAGTTACGATAAGTTTCATGCCAATGCCGACCGAATGTATAGGCTTGAACGTGATATGGAGCTTGAGGGCGACAGGATGATGGTTTCCATTACCTCGCCGCCCCTAGGGCCACAGCTCCTCAACGATTACCCAAGCGTTGAGGGTTTTGTGCGCATTGCTGGTGATAATATTATGGTTGAAGATTTGAATAAAACCCTTAATAAGGAATCGTTAATTTATGCCGATAGTAGTTTTTTTTCCTTTTTCAGTTTTCCGGTTATTGAGGGTGATGTGGCAGAATGCTTAAAAGATCCCTTTTCTTTGGCCATATCTGAAAACTACGCAAAGAAGTATTTTGGTGAGGTATCTGGTGTTGGTCGTTCCCTTAATGTTAATTATAATGGACAGATTCAGCCTTATAAAATTACAGCCATTTTCAAGGATTTCCCGCATAATAGCCATATTCAAACCGATTTAATAGGTTCATTTCAGTCGCTATACAGCATTAGGCATGAAATGATGATGACCAGTTGGATGGCTAGCAATCTTTACACGTACATAGTGTTAGCTAAGAATACGGACGTATCATCGTTTGAAAACGAGTTACAGAACGTGGTTGATAAATATTTTGGACCAGATATCAAACAATTTTTAAATTTTGATAACCCACGTGATTTTATGCTGCTTGTCATTAGACCAGTAACTGACATCCATTTGCATGCCGATAGGGTTTGGGAGATGGTAACACCCGGCAGCAAAACATCAGTTTTAGTTTTTACCTTGGTGGCTATTCTTCTGCTGGTAATTGCAGGAATCAACTTTATGAATCTTTCTACAGCCAGGGCATCGCGCCGAGCGCTTGAGGTTGGGGTTCGAAAAACATCGGGAGCAACCAAAGCACAGCTGGTTAGGCAGTTCTTAAGCGAGTCGGCTCTGTTCAGCTTTTTAGCGTTGGTACTTGCCCTGCTTATTGTAGAATTTACACTGCCAGCCTTCTCTGTTTTTACCGATAAAGATATATCGCTCAAACTACTTGCTATGGGTTGGAACCCACTGCTGACAATTGCTGCATGGCTTATATTGGCCTTTTTTGCGGGTGCTTATCCTGCATTCTTTCTGTCGAAATACAAACCCATTGACGTACTAAAAGGAAATAAAAGTGCAAATGGGAGCCAGTTTTTTCGCAAGGCATTGGTGGTTGGGCAATTTGCCATATCCATTGGCCTAATTATTTGCTCCATCTCGGTATATCGGCATTTGCAGTACATCAACAGTAAGGATTTGGGCTACAATAGGGTTGGATTGATTGACATTAGTATTGATAACAGGGCAAATTACAGACTGTATAACGCATTTAAGGATGATTTGCTTGCAATTCCTGAGGTTCAGGGTGTATCCCGTTCTATGACCGTACCAGCAACCCGTGGCTTTTCCGATAATCCGCATATGCTAAGGGGTAACCCCGATCCATTTTTCCCGGTTATAAATAGAGCCGATCACGAGTTTATCCCTACCTTCCAAATCCCCATAATGGCTGGGGCAAACTTTACTCCAGAAATGATTGGAGATACCTCAGTGTATTACATTATTAATGATGCGGCTCGCAAAATGTTTGGGTTTGAGTCGGAGTTCGATGCCTTGGGGCAAGAGGTAGGTTTACTAGCAGGACAAAATCGCGAAACACGAAATTGGGGACCAATAGTTGGAGTTGTTGAGGATTTTCATTTTCAGCCCCTTACCGAAATAATCAAACCAATGGTTATTAGTTCATCTCTTGTTGGCCACAACCACATTACCATTAGGGTTGATGATAATTCCACAGGAGTAGCAAAGCAGAAAATTGAAGAGGTTTGGCAAAAACATTTTCCAAATCAAATTTTTGCCAGCTCCTTTGTGTCACAAAATTTCGATAGGCTTCACCTTACCGAAAGGCGTTTGCAGGTAATTCTTTTAATATTTACTGGTTTGGCAATTTTTGTGGCTTGCCTTGGTCTACTTGGCCTATCGGCTTTTACTGTGGAGCAAAGGATGAAAGAGATTGGCATTCGTAAAACGATGGGTGCCCGCTCAGTTCAAATTATATTACTTATTTCTAAAGAATTTAGCCGCTTGGTAATTGCCTCGTGTTTAGTTGCCATGCCAATAGCCTACTTTATAATCCGCGAGTGGCTCAATAATTTTCCATACCGACAAGGTATAGAGCTTTGGGTTTTTGCTGTGGCGGTTTTTGTCGGTTGGAGTGCAGCGCTACTAACAGTTTTTATCCAAACCTATCGTGCTAGCCTTCAGAACCCTGTGGATATTATAAAGCATGAGTAAATGGGTAATTGGTGTTGATTGACTTGGATGATTGACCTTCAGTTGATTGATTAGCTACGCTGAACATTCCTCCAACCGCCGGATTGGTTGGATGCTGGTTCCTATTAGAAGGATTGATTGAAATACCGTTACACAATTCTAAACTTTCGACTTGACTTTCGACTTTAGGACTCTATGAACTTTAATCACTTTCAACTCTAGTCACTATATTAACTCTAGGTACTCCATAGCCTCCCCTGCCATGTATCCCGATCCTCCAACATTTTTTCAAGTTTTATAAGCAGCTGATCGGTGCGGTACTTGCCCCAGAAAGGCGCGATAAGGGTATCGGGTGAGGCTTCACCTGTAAACCGTTCAATAACAATTGATGGATTTAACCTCTCTATTATCTCAACCATCAGTTCTAGGTACTCATCAAGGGAAAAGAAGTTAAACTGTTCTGGGTTTTTATTGTACTTCATTTCAAAGGCTGTATTCCTTACAATTTGCAGCTGATGGAACTTTATGGTAGTTAAAGGGAGTTTACTAATTACCTCGGTTTGGTTTACCAAATCATTGCGACTTTCGCCAGGAAGGCCAATAATAAAGTGCGCACCCACATTAAGCCCACGTTTTGCCGTTTGCTCAATGGCCCACACCGATTTTTCGAAGCTGTGACCTCGGTTTATCCTTTCCAAGGTGCTATTGTAGCACGATTCCACTCCATACTCAACGGCCACGTAGTAATTGTTAGCCAGCTCAGCGAGGTAATCGAGCTTTTGCTCGTCAATGCAGTCGGGGCGGGTGCCAATTACCAGTCCAACCACCTTGTCGTGCGATAAGGCCTCGGAGTAAAGCTCCTTGAGCTTTGGGAGTGGGGCATAGGTATTCGAAAACGCCTGAAAGTATGCGAGGTATTTCTCTACCCTACGATAACGAAACATGTGAAAATCGATGCCCTCGGCCAGCTGCTGCGATATCGATTTTTGGGGAGTACAGTAGCTGGGGTTAAACGAGTCGTTGTTGCAGTAGGCACAACCTCCCACGCTAATGGAGCCATCGCGGTTTGGACAGGTAAAACCCGCATCGATGGTTAGCTTTTGAACGCGCCCTCCAAACTTGTGTTTTATATAGCCAGCATAGCTATTGAATCGTCGTTGATCGCCCCAAGGGTACATATTTTCCGTTTTCCTGCAAAGGTAGAACAATCTTTTAAGATATTTTTTTCAGAATGTGGCTACATCGGTTACTATATATAAGTTGCAGATAATCAGAAATGAGAATCAAATTGAAGAAAATATCAAAGGTGTATGCAAATAAATGAATCAGAAATACTATATTTATAAATTGATTAAATGTAACATATTCACTTTGTATGGATTGTAGGACTAATTATTCCCCTCAAAGGAATTCATTCACAAATGTTTTCCAATTATCTATAGCCTTGCTTTGCACATTTCTGATGGCTAGTTGCGGTCAGGTTATGAAACCAAAGAATTTTGCCGAGGGTTACATTGAGTATAGCATTGAGTACGACGACTCTTTGCAGCCTCAGAATTTCAATGCCAGCATGCGACCCAATAAGATGATCATAAAGTTTAAGGATAGCAATACTATCAATAAAATTGAGGGATTATCGGGCGCATTCTCGTTTGCCTTTATCCAGAATAATCAAACCCAAAAGGCCTATATTCTAATTAAGTTGCTCAATAAGAAGCTATACTATCAGGAAGATCTTATTCCCAATGTATTTCCATTTGCATATAACAATATGCCTTCATTTACGCTGCATAAGCTCCCCGAAATTGAGGAACACATGGGGTATAGCTGTAATAGGGCAATTGCTTGCTATAACGATTCAATACATCAGCCATTTACTATTCTCTACACAAAAGAGATAGGAATTGCCAATCCTAATGCTAATACCCCATTCCAGGAGATTGATGGCATAATGTTAAAGTTTTCGGCCATAATGTTTAGCCACAAGATGAACGTGCAAGCATCTACCATAAAAGCAGCGAGTATTTCCGATGAGGAGTTTGTTATCCCACGCGATTACGAAGAGGTTGGGCTCGATGTGGTTAAAGATGTTATCGATTTACTCAAGTAGTTCCTTTGGTACAATTTTCGTAGAATCAGAATTATTCCCTTACTTTGTAAGGGTTTTTTAATGAATTTTTACAGGATTTACTGCAATGGCAAAAAAGAATGGCAACGATGCAGCCAGCAAGGGTGAGGCTAAGCAAAAAAAGGGTTTCTTTCGCGACGAAAGAGTTCAGTTTACCGTAGGGTTTTTCACGATCCTCTTTGCATTGTACCTTGTCATTGCCTTTGTATCCTACCTTTTCAAATGGCAGGCCGATCAGAGCTTTGAGTGGCAGTCCATTTTTTCCAGCGCATCGGTTAGGGTCGATAACTGGGCAGGAAAGGTAGGCGCATCATTTGCCTCACAGTTCATTAACCGGTGGTTTGGCATAGCCTCGTTTATAATTCCATTTCTTATAGGAGTGGTGGGCTTTAGGATGCTGAAGCTGAGAGTCCTTCCTCTGCGCAAAACCCTCTTTAGGGGTATTGTTGGCATGATTATCCTTTCCCTAATTTTTGGTTTTCTGTTTGAGCAGGCTGGAGGTTTCCTTGGCAGTGGTCTGGGTGGTGCTCACGGTCTGTTTGTAACCCAATGGTTTAATGCGTTTGTTGGAAAAACTGGAACAGCATTTCTATTGCTGGTGATCGCAGTTTCGTACCTGTTTTTTGTGAGCGATAAGTTTGTTGTTTTCTCAAAAAGAGTGGTTAAGGAGATAATTCACTACATAAAATCGCTTAATACCAAAAGCGAGGTTCCCCCTGCAAAAGATCCAGTAATTGAGCCACTAAAAAAGGAAAAGGAGAAGCCAATAGCTAAAGTTGATGATTACTTTGAGGATGATGAAGATGATATCGACTTTGGAAGCAATGGGTTTGCAGTGGATGAAATACCCGCCGACGAAGTTACCCCTGATGACATTTTTATGCCTACTTCGCAACCCATTGTAGAATCTACAACCCTGCAAACCGAAAATGTGGAGATAGAGGTAAAGCGGATAACCGAACAGGAGGGTGAGTTAAACCCTGAAATGGAGGTCGATTTTTACGATCCAACACTCGAACTCTCGTCCTATCAGCGTCCTCCGCTCGAGCTGCTCGAAGATCATAAGAATCGTCAGGCACCCGTTTCCGATGAGGAGTTGCTTAACAACAAGAACAAAATTGTTGAAACGCTGGGCAATTACAATATCCAAATATCAAGGATTTTAGCAACGGTTGGACCAACCGTAACCCTATACGAAATTGTTCCCGCCCCCGGTGTGCGTATCAGCAAAATTAAGAACCTTGAGGACGATATCGCCCTTAGCCTTGCGGCACTGGGTATCCGAATTATTGCCCCAATCCCCGGTAGGGGAACCATAGGTATTGAGGTTCCCAACCAGCGTCCCGAGGTGGTTTCGATGTACTCCATTCTGCGCTCGGCTAAATTCCAGGAGAATAAGTTCGATTTGGCCATTGCCCTAGGCAAAACTATATCCAACGAGACTTTTGTGGTTGATCTTACCAAAATGCCTCACTTGCTGGTTGCTGGTGCAACCGGACAGGGAAAATCGGTGGGATTAAATGCAATAATCACATCGCTGCTTTACAAAAAGCACCCAGCTCAGCTCAAGTTTGTGCTGGTCGATCCCAAAAAGGTGGAGCTTACGCTGTACAATAAGCTCGAGCGTCATTTCCTGGCCAAACTTCCCGATAGCAATGAGGCCATTATCACCGATACCCAAAAGGTGATTAACACCTTAAACTCGCTCTGTATAGAGATGGATTCGCGGTACGACCTACTGAAAGCAGCCCACGTGCGAACCATCAAGGAGTACAACGAGAAGTTTGTTGCCCGCAGGTTAAATCCTAATAAGGGTCATAAATATCTTCCATATATTGTAGTGATAATTGATGAGTTTGCCGATTTAATAATGACTGCTGGCCGCGAGATTGAGAGCCCAATTCAACGCTTGGCACAGCTGGCACGTGCCATTGGTATTCACCTAATTATAGCCACTCAGCGACCAACAACAAATATTATTACAGGCGTAATTAAGGCCAACTTCCCAGCACGTATAGCATTTAGGGTAACCTCCATGATCGATTCCCGCACAATCCTCGATTCACCCGGAGCTAACCAGCTAATTGGTAAGGGCGATATGCTTCTATCAACAGGCAACGAGATGGTACGTGTTCAATGTGCGTTTGTTGATACTCCAGAGGTTGAGCGGGTGACCGATTTTATTGGAAACCAACGGGGATATGCCACCGCATTTATGCTCCCTGAGTACACTGGCGATACGGCCGATGAGGCACTTGATGTGGATTTAACAAAACGCGACGATCTTTTCGAGGATGCTGCGCGTGTGATTGTTGCCAATCAGCAGGGATCCACATCGCTTATTCAGCGTAAGTTTTCCATTGGGTACAATAGAGCTGGCAGGATTATTGATCAGCTAGAGGCAGCGGGTATTGTTGGCCCCTTTGAGGGTAGCAAGGCAAGGCAAGTTCTCATTCAGGACGAACTCTCGCTGGAGCATATATTTAAAGGGCTTAACAATCCTGGCAACAATGAAATTAACTAAGTACAATTTATAGCGTTTTATTATGAAGAAGATTTTTGCAGCATTTGTATTGATTTGTGGTGTGGGTTTTATGGCTTTTTCGCAGACAGCCCCTTTGGGAAAGGATTTGATTAAGAGTTTCTCCGAGAAAATGCAATCATATCAAACCATTCAGGCCGATTTTTCATTTACCCTCGAGAACCTGCAGGAGGGCATCTCCGACACGCACAAAGGAAAGTTAAGCTTTAAGGGAAAAAAGTACTTTCTGTCCCTAATGGGAATGGAGGTGTACTTCGATGGAACAACTAAGTGGCAGTTTATTCCCGAGGCCAACGAGGTTACCATCTCTAAACCATCCTCACTCGAAGGTGGTTTTTTTGAGGATCCAACTCAAATTTTTAGCGATTACGAGAAGGATTTTAAATCGAAATTTGTAGGCGAAAAGGTTGAGAAAGGGATAAGCCTTTACGAGGTTGAACTTTACCCCGAGGATATCTCAGTACAGTATACCATCATCAAGATTACCTTTAAAAAGCAAAACCTCGAACCTGTTTCCATAAAGTATCAGGGGAAAGATGGCATTAACTACATAATTAATGTAAGCCGATTTAAAGCCAATACTCCAGTAAAGGATCAGGATTTTTCATTCGATCCCAGTAAGCACAGGAAGATTGAGGTAATTGATCTAAGATAGTAAAAAAGGGGCGAAAGCCCCTTTTTTGATTAATGCACGGCTATTCGTACCAGGGCCAAATCCTTCCCATCCGAGATCCGGGTTATTGTTGTCTTCCTGAAGTTATCACTTAAATTCTCGGTTTTGTGTTTGCAAACATCGTTACAAAAACCCTCCGACAGGAAGTTAACATCCACCTGTTTTATCGTTTTGCTTCTGTAGTCTTCAATGGACATTGAGTTAACTGCCCACTCAATGTAGCGGGTATTGTTAATATGGCCATTCACGTCAATATCGCACACACCTACGGTGTGATTGGTTTCGCAGATTATCTCTCCTTGCACATTATCAATTCGTGGCGCGTTGGTGGCTGTGGCGCGAATGGTTTCGCAAACAGGCATTCTGTCTCTAAACCCATCGGGACGTTTTGGACGGCGCGTTTGCGCATCAACAATCAACCAACTTGATGTAGCGCGCGCAACCTGTTCGCCTTGGTGGTTTGTGACCACAAAATCCCTGAGCGCAAAAGCGCCATCAATACCGCTTGGCCAGGTAGATAGGCTAAACTCCTCAGTCCAGCGGGGAAGATCTTCGGCCACCAAATGAATCCGCGATAGCACCCAGAACTGGTTCTGGCTCTTCAGATCCTCGTATCCAAAACCATGCAATGTGGCGTGTTCCCAGGCAATCTCCTGGAAAAAGTAGAAAAGCGATGGAATTGAGAGTTTCCCCCCTAAATCGGCATGGAACGAGTTTACGGTTAGCTGCTTGGTGAAGAATTGTTCGGTATCAATTCGTGTCATTGCTTTAGGCATTAATCAATAATTGTAGGTTGTTCTATAGTGGTTTTAGGAGATATTCAAGGCCATTGAGCTTAATCTCGTACATTGTGCTTAGCAGAACACCAAGTTTCCCCTGTGGAAATCCTTTTTGGTTGTACCACACCAAGTAATGTTCAGGTAGTCGATATATTTCAACTCCCTTGTACTTGCCAAAGGGCATTTTAGTGGTCTTCAACTCTTTTAGGATATTGGGATTCATTCCCAGCGAGCTATAATCCTCCATTAGTTCAACGGTTTCCGGCGCATATCCTTTTTATCGGAATGGGCTTTTTTATCGGAGATTCTTTTCTCCTTCGATGCTCTGGAGGGTTTTGTTCGAATCCGCTTCTTTACTGGTGTAAGCGCTTTGGTTATTAGCTGGTAAAACTTTTGAATGCATCTCTCCTTATTACCCAGCTGGGTGCGCTCTACCTGCGAAACAATTATCAGTTCCCCTTCGAGCGTTAGTTTGTTGGCCAGTTTTTGCAAGAGCAGCGTTTTTTCCTCGTCGGTTAGGATTTTTGAATCCGCAATCGAGAAGCGCAGCTCAACCTTAGTGCTAACCTTATTCACATTCTGCCCACCCGCACCGCCGCTACGCGAGCTGGCAAAGCTGAACTCGGAATCAAAACCGCGGGTTTCGAATTGTAATATATCCACTTAAAATCTAAGATTATATGAAAGTTAAATTGTGGTGAATTGGAGTTATACCCCATAATCATCACAGTTGATGTAATAGAATTTGATGCTATAAATATATGAAAAAAGACGAGGAGTTTGGTGAAAAAAAAGACAACCGTTCATAGTATTCGAACGGTTGTCTCCAGAAATGTAATTGGAATTATTGTTTTTATAGATAGCGGTCTATAGGCTTAGTTAATATTAAAACACTTGTAAATGGCTCGAATAAACATATCTGAAATCCTCTAAACAAGTTCATTTTTAAAATTGCCCTCCGACTTACCCTTTAGCTCCGACAGCTCATCGGTAGAGAAGATTGAGTCCACATCGAGGATCATGATTACAGAGTCATTGAACTTGTAAATACCTGTAATAAACTCGTTTCGATACTTATTCCCGATGCTGGGTGGGGGTAATATTTCGGAAATTTCAAATTCAAGTACAGCTTGAACAGCATCTACAACACCACCGACTAAAACGGACTCTCCATCAATGGTAAAGTCGATAACTATTATGCAGGTGCTTGCGGTGTGGCTGGTTGAACTTAACTCGAGCTTTTTCCGTAAATCGATAACGGGTAGGATAGAGCCCCTAAGATTTATGATACCCAACATGTACTCGGGGGCTTTTGGCACTTCGGTAATCCTACACATCTCAAGGATATTCAAAACCTTGTTTGTGCTGACGGCAAAAACCTCGTTACCCAATCTGAATGTGAGATATGAGTTGTTTAAATCTGAGTGTTTTTCATTCATTGTATCAATTATTTTTTGTTTTTACAAAAGATTGTATTTCCACATTCTACTTAATCGTTGTGTTAATTGTATGAAAACAAGTTGTTTGTACACAATATATGAATTATTTTTAAACTCCATTAACAACGGCTTATGATATAGAGTTTATTTTACTATCGCAAAATAGCCTAAAAACCCTTTAAGGATAACTTTCTGGGTATTGTAACAAAACAGGGGTTTATTTAGTAGTTCACAAAATCATCATCATTTTGTCCAGCTTTGGTAGAATATACATTCTGAGCAGTTTGCTTTTTGGCGGTTGCACCATCGGCCATTTTAAGCGTAACTCCTTTTGGTTGCTGTTTTTCAAAACCCAAGTTTTGTGCTTTAGGATTCGATTTGGTTTTGGGGGCTACATGTTGATGCACCCTGTAAGAGGATGATCTTATATCTTCAACTCTAAAGTAGCTAATAATCTCCTGAAGCTGTTCAGCCTGACTTGCCATCTCCTCAGCGCTAGTGGCAAGTTCTTCGCTTGCAGCTGCATTTTGTTGCGTTACTTGGTTCAGCTGCTGAATGGCATTATTTATTTGATCGGTACCCGATGTTTGCTCAAGGCTGGCAGCAGCAATTTCCTGAACAAGCTTTGCAGTTTTATCTATCTCGGGAATAATTTGGGTAAGCATTAAGGCTGATTCTTCCGTTACTTTCACACTGTTTTTTGCTAGTACATTAATCTCATCGGCAGCAATTTTACTTCTTTCAGCAAGCTTTCGAACTTCGGCTGCCACAACTGCAAATCCTTTGCCATGCTCACCTGCTCTTGCCGCTTCAACGGCGGCATTGAGTGCTAAAATATTGGTTTGAAAAGCAATATCGTTAATAATCCCAATTTTTTCAGCAATATTTTTAATCGACACCATACTCTCTTCAGAAGCCTCACTTACTTTAGAAATGCTTCCTGTTGCAGATGTGGCAATCTTGTCGGTTTGCTGCGCATTATCGGTATTTTGCTGTATATTGCTTGCCATTTCTTCCATCGAAGACGAAATCTCTTCAACCGATGAGGCCTGTTCTGAAGCTCCTTGGGAAAGTTCCTGCGACGTGCTGCTCATCTGCTCGGTGGCGGAGGCGATATTGTTTGCCCCGGCAATAACATGTGAAATGATTTCTTTTAGTTTTTCTGTCATAACAACAATTGCAGCAAAAATTCCGGTTAAATCATCAGAGTTGTTTAGCTTAATTGTTAGATTGCCATTGGCCACTTCACTTGCAATTTTGGCAACCTCTGCAGGCTCACCGCCCACATCCCTCATAATATTACGAGTAACCATTATTGCTAAAAATAATGCACAAATTACACCAATAACAACCATTATAACAACTATAAGAGTTGTTCTTGCTGCATTCTCATCGGCATCTTGAATTGCTGATTTGGCATTGTTCTCATTAATCTCAACCAGTTGGTTTATTAACTTATCAACCTTTTCAAAGTATGGGAGAATAGTTTGACTTGCAAAGTTCTCCATTGCTAGGTAGTTTTCTTCGGATGAATTCCTTTCGTATGCTCTGGCCAGATCAACAAATTGATTGTGCATTCTCATATACTCATTCCACGCTTGAATAAATTCGCGCCAAACAATAGCTTCCTCAGCTGTCTTAGGCTGTGCCTCATATATCTTCCATGCTTCATCTACAATTGCGCTTGCTCTATCCATACGCTGATATTGAGTTCTTCTTTCTTCGGAAGTTAATGATGTGGCGAGCAGCGCGTTTTCATAAGCTTCCATTCCTGTTTGAGCCTCACTAATTTTTAGGAGTTCAACAATGCTTACTAAGCGGCCATCACCAATATTATGCACATCGGCAATAATTGTTTTTAAGCTAAAGTAACTTGTAATACCAATGATTGCAGCAATTATGGCAACAGCTGAAAATCCTGAAAGAAGCTTTGTTCTAAGTTTTAAGTTATTAAAATTCATAATTTTAAAATTTAAAATTGTTAATAAAATTGATAATATTTTAGTTGTTTAATGTTTAAGCCCCCCTTAAAGCCTCCTTTCGAGGTTGTTTGTGATACATTAGACATTAGAAAATATCAAAATCGCTTTGAAAATCCTGTTCCCATATAAATGCTACCTTCTCTACACAATCGATAACCACTGTATAAATCTGCATATACATTTTTTGAAATTCGGTAAGAAAGTCCAACCTCAGGGCCGTGCTCTATTAGTGATGATGATGGATAGTTCTGGTTAAAGTATTCAACATAAGCATTTAGCCTCTCAGAGAGTGAAATACCCAATCCAAATGCAAGCTCCAATTCAACTTCATTTTCCATAAAACCTGCTAGATTAAGACCAAATAGTTCAAGCCATTTGGATAATTCGTAGTCCCAAACCAAGCCAATTAATGGCTCAAGCATAAGAGACGGTTTCTCATAGCTAAATTTTGTAACACCCAACAAAGTAAGGTTAAGGTTGGAAGACTTTAGAATAGCGTACTTAAATCCAAGAGAGGGTAATGCATCGAATAATGAAAAATTATTATCAGAAATTATTACTCCGTCCCAACCTACAAAAGTTTCAACCTTTTCAAAAACGCCAAAACGGATATTGGTAACGGGAAGGGAACTACTGCTAGATGCTTTGCTAAATGAATATTCAAATCCAATTTCAAGGTAAATGACACCTGGTTCAACAGTAAAAGTACCAGTGCTAAAACCTGGTCGATCTGGAATAAAGGGATCTTGTGCATTTATAGTAAGTGGGATATATAGAATATTGGAGCAAAACAGGAAGCTTACAATTCCTCGTAAATATGTAGATAAATGTGATTGATGAGTTTTCATACACTCACTATAGCTTTAGGTTGCTAGGAAACACAAATTTTCCTGAGTATACCTGTTGTATCGTTTCCTCAAGGCAATTAAAAACATCATATTTAT